>NZ_JCADBL010000020.1:0-49151 GCF_059359015.1 Micromonospora sp. LZ37
GTGGGGCTGGGTCCTTCCATTTGGTTGAGGAACCACAGTCGTTGCTGGGCGAAGGACAGCGGCAGCCGGTCGGGTCGCTCGGTTGCCCGGTGCAGCGGTGAACGGGCGCGGCCGGCCCGGTCCATGAGGCGGGCCAGGTCTGCGACGGTGGGGTTGTCGAACACAGCGCGGATGTCCAGGTCCACGCCGAGAACCGACCGGACCCGGCTGACCAGGCGCGTCGCCAACAACGAGTGTCCGCCGAGGTCGAAGAAGTTGTCGTTGACGCCGACCCGGTCGACCCCGAGGACGTCGGTGAACAGCGCGCACAGGGCTGTTTCGGCGGGGGTGGAAGGCTCCCGGGCGGGTGCTGACGCGTACTCCGGTGCGGGAAGGGCACGGCGGTCGAGCTTGCCGTTGACCGACAGCGGGAGTGCATCGATGGTGACGATCGCGGTGGGGACCATGTAGGCGGGGAGTACCTGCGCGGCAGCCGCCCGCAGCTGGGCCGGCTCGGCTGGGTCGCCGGGGGTCGGAATGATGTAGCCGACGAGGCGGCGGTCGCCCGGGCGGTCCTCGCGAACCACGACCACGGCCCTGGCCACGCCCGGCTGCGCAGCCAGGACGGCCTCAATCTCGCCGAGCTCGATCCGGAATCCACGGATCTTCACCTGGTCGTCGACCCGACCGAGGTACTCCAGCTCCCCGTTCGGCCGCCAACGGGCGAGGTCACCGGTGCGGTACATCCGCTCACCGGACCCGAACGGACACGCCACGAACCGCTGCGCGGTCAGACCGGCCCGGCCCAGATAGCCCCGCGCCAAGCCTGGGCCAGCCAGGTACAACTCACCCGCCACCCCCGGCGGCACCACACCCAACCCCGCATCCAGCACATACGCCCGCACATTCCAGATCGGCCCACCGATCAACGGCGTGTCCAGCCCGGACAGCGGTCCGCTCATCGTGGCGCAGATCGTCGCCTCGGTCGGGCCGTAGGCGTTGAACATGCGCCGGTCTCCCGCCCAGGCCGCCGCGATCTCCGGCGGGCACGCCTCGCCGCCGACCAGGAGACACTCCAGCGCGGGCAGCTGCTCCGGTCGCGCCCCGGACAGCGCACTCGGCGACACCAGGGCATGGCTGATCCGCAGCTCCGACAGCGCCTCGGCGAGGACCTCGCCGGCCAACGGGCCCGCCGCGGGCAGCACGAGCGTCGCGCCCACCGGCAGCGACATCAGCAGCTCCATCACCGCCGCGTCGAAACTCAGCGACGCGAGCTGGCCGACCCGCGAGCTCGGCCCAATCGTGCACGTGTCGGCCAGGAACGCCGAGAAGCTCGCTAGACCCTGATGCGTGACCACCACACCTTTCGGCCGGCCCGTGGACCCGGACGTGTAGATCACATACGCCGCATGGGCGGGCTGTAGCGCCGCGATCCGCTCGTTGTCGGTGACGACTCCGCCGGGCAGCGAAGCCACCTGATCATTCACCCACGCATCGTCTACCTGGATCATGCCAACGGCCGCCGCGTGCGGCAGGGCCGCCCCGGTGGCACGGTCACCAATCAGCAGCTGAGGCTCGGCGTCGGCCAGCATGAACGCGATGCGGTTCGCCGGGTACGCGGGATCGATCGGCAGGTACGCCGCGCCGGCCTTCAGCACGGCCAGCACGGCCGCGACCATCTCCAGCGAGCGCGGCAGCGCCACCGCCACCAGCCGTTCCGGGCCCGCGCCGGCGCCGATGAGGTACCGGGCGAGGCGGTTGGAGCGGGCGTCGAGCTCGGCATAGGTCCAGGACGCAGTGCCGGAGGTGACGGCGACCGCATCCGGTGTGCGGGCCACCCGCGCGGCGAACAGGTCCGGCAACGTCGACGCAGGGACAGCGCGGGCCGTGTCGTTCCACCGGTTCGTGACCAGGTCCCGCTCCGCGGCGGTCATCGGCTCCATCTCACTCACCACGCTCGGCTCGGACGAGACTGTGCGGACTAGTCACGGCGACCTCACTTCTCTCGGCACGATCAAGCTGGCCAGGCGGCGTCGCGACGCCACGGCAGGCGACTGGAGCCCAGCGTGCCGGGCCGATTTGCCCCGTTGCACCTTTGCCGTTGCTGGCACCGGCCGGCGGCGGGCAGTGGCACACGCCGCTTCCCGCACCGCCCGCAGTGGATTCCCGGTCCGCACGGGCGAGGACGACCGGCGCGCAGGGGCCTGCCCAGAATCGCCACAGACCTCGAACGGAAGGCCGTCGTCGCAACGATGATCAGCAAACATGAGGAGCCAGTAAGCGCGCCGTTCGGTGCGGGGCACTGGGTCCGGCCCTGGTCGGTGATCCTGGCCGATGCCCCCGGGCCGTCAGTGGCGCGGCCGGCGGCGGATGGCGCATGGCAGGTGTTCGCCGCCTCGGACGACCCGATGGCCGCATCGCTGCGGCGGGCCCTGGAACGGGCCGGCGTCGGCGCCGGCGTCCTGGTCTGCCTGCCCCGTGACCGGGAGGACCAGGTCGAGCTCGCCCTGTCCGGCGCCCAGGCCGTGCTGGCCGGCGCGGCCGACCGGCGCTTCGTCCTGGTCGGAGGCGGTCCGGGCGCGGCCGCGGTGGCCAGGACGCTGCACCTGGAAGCGCCGCGCGTGCGCACCACCGTGGTCCACAGCGGCCGTGAGCCGCAGATCGCGGACCGGGTCGCCGCCGAGGTGGCCGCCACCACCACCTACAGCGAGGTGTACTACGACGCGTCCGGCGTGCGGCGGATACCGGTCCGGCGGATGCTACCCACCCGCGCGGGCGACCCGGCGGTGTATCCGCTCGGCCCCGGCGATGTGCTGCTGGCCGTCGGAGGCGGCGAGCGAGTCACCGCCGAGTGCGCGCTGGCGCTCGCCGGACGCAGCGAGTGCCGGCTGGGTCTGATCGGCCCCGGCGACCCCGCCGAGGATGCCGGACTGGCCGCCGACCTGGCCCGCCTGGCCGGCACCGGTCTGACGGTCCGGTACGCGCGAGCCGACGTGACCGACACCGCGCAGATGCGGCGCGCCGCCGCCGAACTGGCGCGAGACCTCGGCCCCGTTACCGCCGTACTGTACGGCGGCCGGCGTAGCGAACCCGCCGGAGTGGCCGCGCTGCGCATGGCGGACGTGCGTGACGCCGTCGCGGCCCGGACCGACGGTCTGCGGGGGATCCTCGCCGCGGTCGGTCCCGGACGGCTGCGACTGCTGGTCACCGTCGCCAGCGTTGCGGCGCGACCGGGGCTGGCCGACGCGGTCGCCGGCGAGTGGCTGGCCGAGCTGGCCGCCGACTACGCGGGCTGGTACCCGCACTGCCGCACGCTGTGTCTGCAATGGCCGGCCGCCGAGGCGTCGGAGCAGCCGGGCGTGCACATCCTGCACCGGCTGCTGTCGGACCCCGGGTGCCCGCACACGGTGGTCATCAGTGGCCGCACCGAGGGCGTCTCCACGGTTCGGTACGAGCGGCCGGAGACGCCGCCGCTGCGGTTCGTGTCGCGTCCGCTGCTGTGGTATCCGGGTGTGGAGCTGGTCGCCGAGGTTCGCCTCGATCCCGCGACCGACCTGTACCTGGCCGATCACCGGCTCGGCGACCGGATCCTCATGCCCGCGGTCCTCGGGATGGAGGCGATGGCGCAGGTGGCCGCCGCGCTGACCGGGCAGGATCGGGTGCCGGTACTGGAACGGGTGCGGTTCGTGCGGCCGATCGTGGTCCCGCCCGGCGGCGCGACCACGGTCCGGGTGGCCGCCCTCGCCAACGAGGACGACAGCGTCGACGTGGTCATCCACAGCGAAGAGACCGGCTACACCGCGTCACACTTCCGGGCTCGGCTTCGCTACGGCGACGACGTCGTCGCGCCGGGCGCACCGCGGATCCCTGACCGGCTGCCGGCGGTTCCGCTAGACCCCGCCGCCGAGCTGTACGGCAGCGTGCTGTTCCAGGGAGACCGGTTCCAGCGGTTGCGCCGGTGTCACCGGGTGACCGCCCGGCACGTGGACGCCGAGGTCATGCTCGTGCGCCGGCGGTGGTTCGCCGACCCGCTACCTGGGACGCTGCTGCTGGGTGACCCGGGGATGCGCGACGCCTTCATGCACGGCAACCAGCTCTGCGTCCCGGACGCCACGCTGCTGCCGACGTCGATCGACCGGCTGTACCCGGCGGGCCGCCGGCTACCGGGCTCCGGTGAGGTCCGCTACTGCGCGACCGAGCGGGCCCGGTCGGGGGACTCGTACATCTACGACATCGCCGTGCGCACCGCCGACGGGCAGGTGGTGGAGCGGTGGGAAGGGTTGCGGCTCGCCGCGGTGCGCAAGACCGACGCGCGTGGGCCGTGGGTGGCGCCGCTGCTCGGCCCGTATCTGGAGCGGATGTTGCACGAGCTGACCAGTGCCCGGCTCGCGGTCGTGGTCGAGCCGGACGGGCCCGGCGGCGACCGGGAGGGTGCGATGACCGCCGCGGCGCGTGCGCTGAGCCAGGCGGTTGCGCTCCGCCACCGCAGCGGCGGCCTTGCTGCCGACGGTGAGCAGACGGTCCGGGTGGCGCAGGGTGCCGCGCTGACCCTCTGCGTGGCGGGGCCGGACGTAGTCGGATGTGCCGTGGAGGCGGTGACGCGGCGGCCGCCGGACCCTCGGTACGCCGGCCTGCTCGCCGAGATCCGGTCGGACGCCGCGGAGGACGCCGAAATCGCGGCGGCCCGGGTTCGCGCGGCGGTCGCGTTGCTGGGCGGCAGCGGCGGTCCGGCGGCACCCCGACCGGTGTTGGTCTCCCGCCCTCGCCCTGGTTGGGTGCTCTTCGCCTCCGGCGACTGGTGGGTGGCGACGTTCGCCACCACGGTGCGTGGTGCGGACCGCGCGGCGGTGTTCGCCTTGCTGACGGAACGCCGACGCAAGTGAGCACGTTGGAATAATGAGAATGGGCGGCGACGATGCGCCCGCATGGGTGACAGGTGCCGTGCCTCGTGAACGGTGGCACCGCCTCCGCACGGCGCTGAGCGACACCGACCAACGGCTCCTGTTCGGCCGCGTGAGCACTGTGGAGGCCGCCGTACGCCGCGGACGTCGTCGTGGGCGGGCCGCGGGAACGTCCAGTTCGCGTTCCCTGCCGATGGGCGCGAATTACTCGCGGGTAATTGCAGCGTCAAGTTCACACGCTGTGGTCCGCCGCGGTGCAGGGCGCGTAGCGCTGCTGTCACCGGAGGTGGCGAGTTGGTCGGGCCGAGCGTGTGTTGGTCGCGGGCGTCGCGGTCCGTGGCCGTGCCACACAGAGCGGAGATGGCGCGGTGGCTACGCGCAGCGGCGTCAGGCGCCCTGCACGGCCACGCCGAAGCGGATCGTTACGTGATGCTCCTGCGCCAGCCGACGAAGTGCGGCCATGGCTGCGTCCAGCAGGATGCTGCGCACGACCGCGGCGGCGCGGTCGGCCCCGACGCCGTTCGCCGGCAGCAGGTCGAGCTCCTTGACGGCCTGGGTCTCGGCCGCGGCGGCGTAGTCGCCGAAGAACTCCACCCCGCACTCGCAGCCCAGTCTGCGCAAGGCGGCGACGACGGCGGTGAGTCGTTCGCGCGCGGGAGTCTGCCTCCCGATGTGCCAGCCGAGGTCGTCGAGGAACGCGTCCACGTCGGACTGGGCTCCGGGCAGGTGTTCGGTGCCGGCGGCTCGAGCCGCTTCCGGTGTCGAGCAGGCCTGGTCGACCAGCTCGTAGAGCTGGGACAGCGGTCGCTGGCTGTCTTCGATGGCGGTCAGCAACTGCCGGACCGTGGTCAGTTCCAGCTGGCCGATCTGGGTGAGCGCCCTAATAAGTTCCAGGCGCCGCAGGTGCACCTCGCCGTAGATGGCCTGGTTGCGGCCTGTCGGGGTGCCCGGGGGCAGCAATCCCTCACGCAGGTAGAATTTGATGGTTGCAATCGATACGCCGGCCTGCCTGCTGATGTCCGAAATGCGCATGAAACACCCCCGCTGTAAGCATACGACGTCGGGCACCGTGGCGGTGGGCACGGCGGCGCGTCGTCGCGGTCTGCACGTGGTCCCTTCGCTCACGCCGACATTATCGGCGAGGTCGTGGCATGAAGTCATCAGCCCTTTGTTGTTCGGTTTGATTGTCCAGGCTCTGGCTCTTGGGCGGCATTTGCGCCCGTTCGCTTCCGTGCCTGCCGTTCGGGTCGAGCAGGTTCAGAACGGTGTGTGGCGGCTTCCGAGGGTTGTCTCATTCTGTCTTGTGGCACTTACTCGCCACTATCCGACACCATGTCGCCCGAGTGGCGACGCCCTGGACGGATTCGTCTAAATTCCTGACTGTCAATTTCTCGCGGATGCTTCAGGCGGCCTGTTGCCGGCCGGACGACGCCGTCTCCGGGTTTCCGTGGGTCTCCTCGGCGAGGCGGGCCATGGCCAGCTTTCGCGCGTCGGTCAAGGCCAGCAGGGACGGTGGGTCGATGGAGCGGACCGGCTTGAGCTGGAGGCTGGTGTGGATCACGGTGGCCGACGAGATCTTGAGCGGGCCCTGGGCGGCCACACATACCCGCGGGTTGTCCGGGTCCAGCGTGGCGTGCAGGTCGTCGTCCGCGATCGACTGGGCCAGCAGAAACCAGGTGCCCTCAGGGACGGCGTCGAGGCGGTACGAACCCGGCCGGGTGAGGACCGTGCAGCGCACCGGACGGCCTTCCAGTACGCGGTCGGGGAACAGGCCGAGGAAGATCATTTCGTTGTGGTGCGTACCGGGCAGGCCGGCCCAGCCGGAGACGCGGGCCCGCGACGGCATGGCCGGCTGCGGATGTGTCGCGATCTGCGGCGCGTGGCCCCGCAGGCGGCGGTAGGCCGTCGGGGGCATGCCGACACTGCGGCTGAACCGGGAGCTGAACGTGCCGACGCTGTTGTAACCGACCTTGACGCTGATGTCGACCACGCTCAACGACGTGGACGCCAGTAGACGCTTGGCCTGCTGCAGCCGTAGCACGGACAGGAAGCGCCCCGGCGAGATGCCGGTGATCCGCTGGAACACCCGGGTGAAGTGGAACTTGCTGAACATGGCCGCCCTCGCCAGGTCGTCTACGGTCAGCCGCTCACCGAGGTTCCTATGCATCATGGCGATGGCCCGCCGCACTGCAGTTTCGACCGATTGTTCCATAACGCCCCCCTGAACCTAAGAACACGATTGAACGAACTCAATGAAGGCGAAGTTGCGTACGTCGACTCGGGAAATCCGCTTCCTCCGACGATTCTTGGACTGCATTGTTCGGGCGCTTTCGTCGACCCGACTACGATGTCGGCGATGTTCCGGCCCCCCGGTTCGCCGGTGATCGACTGGCGCTGAGACTACGTCAAGCATCTGTGCCTGACAACACCCGGTCCGGCATCACTAAACGGCGACCATAAATAGCTGCGTCACGCAAAGTAACGTCGGTTAATTGGTAATCATCGCCATCTTATGTAGATAGTGCGAATGTCCAATCTCCGCTTCCGGGTGGGGGTGTCGAGTGGCGCCGGCCCCGCTGGCCAGCCACCCAGCGGGGAGCGGACGACCTAGGCACCTTCGAAGTAGACAGATCTGCCGCCGTTGCGTACGTTGGTCGAAGATCTTCGGACGTCGCACCACGCAAGGGATGGACTGTTCTCGGATGCGGTCAGGATGTATGGATGGCAATTCTTTAGGCCTCCGTGCGGGGGTCTGTTTGATTGGCTTTCACGAATTGGCTTGGGATGAAAGAATGGCGTGGACCTTGAATGCGCCACGTCCTCTTCGGTCCAGGCCGCGGTCTGCGCCGGGTGGCCGTTCATTGGACACGTGCGCTCGCGCAGCTCGCCCGACCGGCCCGCGAGGCCGTGGCCGCGAACCGGACGGGGCGCGCGAGCGAGGCCGGTAAAGCGAGGCCGTTGCCGTGACCAGGGTCGCCACAGTCGATATGTCCGGCCGCTGCTCACCCCACCCGCACGCGTCTCGTCTCCCTGCGCGCACGCCAAAGATCTACTAAAAGGGGTCAATCGGGTGTTCAACCGAGTCGCCATCGTCAACCGTGGTGAGGCTGCCATGCGGCTCATCCACGCAGTCCGAGAGTTGGCCGCGGAGACCGGCGTCCCGATCGAGACTGTCGCCCTGTACACCGACGTCGACCGCACCGCGACCTTCGTGCGTGCGGCCGACATCGCCTACGATCTCGGTCCGGCGTCCGCCCGTCCGTACCTCGACCTGGTGGCGCTGGAGCGTGCGCTGACGGAGACGGGGGCCGACGCCGCGTGGGTCGGCTGGGGTTTCGTCGCTGAGGATCCGGCGTTCGCCGAGCTGTGCGAGAAGATCGGGGTCGCCTTCGTCGGGCCGAGTCCGGAGGCCATGCGCCAGCTCGGCGACAAGATCGGCGCGAAGCTGATCGCCGAGGAGGTCGGTGTGCCGGTCGCGCCGTGGAGCCGTGGCGCCGTCGCGACCGTCGATGCCGCCCGGGCGGCGGCGGCCGAGATCGGCTACCCGCTGATGCTGAAGGCGACCGCCGGCGGTGGCGGGCGCGGTATCCGCGTGATCAGGAACGCCGACGAGCTCGTCGACGCGTACGAGCGCACCAGTCAGGAGGCGGCGCGGGCATTCGGCAGCGGCATCGTGTTCCTGGAGCGCCTGGTCACCGGGGCCCGGCACGTCGAGGTCCAGGTGATCGCCGACGGGCAGGGCACCGCGTGGGCGCTCGGTGTCCGTGACTGCTCGGTGCAGCGCCGCAACCAGAAGGTCATCGAGGAGTCGGCGTCACCGGTGCTCAGCCCGGCGCAGGCGGCCGAGCTCAAGGCGTCGGCCGAGCGGCTGGCCCTGGCGGTCGGCTACCGGGGCGCGGCCACCGTCGAGTTCCTGTATCACCCCGGCGATCAGGTGTTCGCGTTCCTCGAGGTCAACACCCGCCTGCAGGTCGAGCACCCGATCACCGAGCTGACCACCGGGTTCGATCTTGTCAAGGCGCAGCTGCACGTCGCCTCCGGTGGGCGACTTGACGGCGAGCCGCCAGCGGAACGCGGGCACGCCATCGAGGCCCGACTGAACGCCGAGGACCCCGACCGCGACTTCACGCCGTCGCCGGGTCGGATCGCGCGGCTGGACCTGCCCAGCGGCCCGGGGATCCGGGTGGACACCGGCGTCAGCGAGGGTGACACCATCCCGGCCCACTTCGACTCGATGATCGCGAAGATCATCGCGTACGGCCGTGACCGCGACGAGGCGCTCGGCAAGCTGCGCCGGGCGATGGCGAACACCACGGTGATCATCGAGGGTGGGGCGACGAACAAGAGCTTCGTGCTCGACCTGCTCGACCAGCCCGAGGTGATCGACGCCAGCGCGGACACCGGCTGGATCGACCGCGTGCGAGGCGAGGGCAGGCTCGTCGCGTACCGGCACTCCGCGGTCGCTCTGGTCGCCGCCGCCATCGAGGCGTACGAAGAGGAGGAGCGCGTCGAGCGGCAGCGGCTGCTGTCGACGGCGTCCGGTGGGCGTCCGCAGGTACAGCACCGCAGCGGCCGGCCGCTCGACCTCAAACTGCGCGGCGTCACCTACCGGATGCGCGTGGCCCGGGTGGGGGCGCACCGGTTCCGCGTCGGCATCGAAGCGGGCTCGGCCGTACGCACCGCCGACGTCGAACTCGACCGCTTCGACCAGCATATCGGCCACATCGTCGTCAACGGCTCCCGGTACCGCCTGCTCACCGGCACCCACGGGCCCACCCACCTGGTCGAGGTGGACGGGGTGACGCACCGGGTCAGCCGCGACGAGGGCGGCGTTCTGCGTTCCCCCATGCCCGCGCTGGTCGTCGCCACGCCGCTGGAGGTCGGCGACGCGGTTGAGGCGGACGCGCCGGTGCTGGTGCTCGAAGCCATGAAGATGGAGACGGTGCTGCGGGCGCCGTTCCGGGCGCGGCTCAAGGAGTGCTCCGTCTCGGTGGGCAACCAGGTGGAGGCCGGTGCGCCGCTGCTGCGGCTGGAGCCGCTCACCGACGGGGCTGCCGAGACCGTGAGCGGCCCGGGCGCCGTCGCCGTCGAGCTGGACCTTCCCGCCGCGCCGGAGGACGTTCTGGCGACCCGGCGCAGCCGGCGCGGCCAGGAGGACCTGCGCGGCCTGCTGCTCGGCTTCGACGTCGACCCGCACGACGACCGTCGGGTGCTCGACGACTACCTCACCGCGCGGCGGGCGGCCACCGAGGACGGCCACCGGCCCCTGGCCGAGGAGCTCGACCTGGTCACCGTGTTCGCTGACCTCACCGAGCTGAGCCGCAACCGGCCGACCGGCGAGGACGGCGACGGCCACGTCTACAGCGCCCGCGAGTACTTCCACACGTACCTGCAGAGTCTCGACACCGAACGGGCCGGCTTGCCCGCCCCGTTCCAGGCCAGGCTCGCCAAGGCGCTCGGGCATTACGGGGTCACCGACCTGCAGCGCTCTCCCGCCCTCGAGGCCGCCGTGTTCCGGATCTTCCTCGCCCAGCAACGGGCGTCCGCCGACGCCACGGTCGTCGCGACGCTGTTGCGCGCCTGGCTGCGGGAGTCGCCGCCGGACGAGACGCTGCGCGAGCCCGCCGGCCTCGCGCTGGAGCGGCTGGTCGCCGCGACGCAGGTCCGCTTCCCGGTGGTCGCCGACCTGGCCCGCGGCGTGGTGTTCGCCTGGTTCGCCCAGCCGCTGCTGCGCCGCAACCGCGCCCGCGTCTACGCCCAGGTCCGCAGCCACCTTCGCCACCTCGACGCGCACCCGGACGCGCCGGACCGCGCCGAGCGCATCGCGGAGATGGTACGCAGCACCGAGCCGCTGGTCCGGCTGCTCGGTCAGCGGCTCGTGCGCGACCACCTCGACAACACGGTCATGCTGGAGGTGCTGACCCGGCGGTACTACGGCAACAAGGCCCTCACCGGCGTGCGTGCCCGCGAGGTCGCCGGCTGCCGGTTCGTGGTCGCCGAGCACGTGGACTCCAGCGTGGTCTCCACCGCGGTAAGCTTCGGCGCGCTGGGCAGCGCGCTGCGCGGACTCGTCGAGCTGGCCGGCGACGGCGACGCCGTCGACGCCGACATCTACCTCGGCTGGGAGGACCAGCCGGAGAACTTCGACGCGATGGTCGCCGCGCTGCTCGAGGTCCTCTCCGCGCACCCCCTGCTGCGGGTCCGCCGGCTCACCGCCACCGTCGCGGGTCGCGGCGGCGCGGTGATGCACCACCATTTCACCTTCCGCCCGTCGGGCACGGGAATGACCGAGGACCGGCTGATCCGCGGCCTGCACCCGTACATCGCGCAGCGGATGCAACTGGAGCGGTTGCACAAGTTCGACCTGACCCGACTGTCGTCGTCCGACGAGGAGGTCTACCTCTTCCAGTGCGTGGCGAGGGAGAACCCGTCCGACCAGCGCCTCGTCGCGTTCGCCCAGGTGCGGGACCTGACCGAGCTGCGCGAGCAGGACGGCCGGCTGGTCGCGCTGCCGACCACCGAGGACGCCGTCGCCGCCTGCCTAGACTCGATCCGCCGCGCCCAGTCGCGGCGACCGTCGAAGACGCGCTTCACCACGAATCGCATCGTGATCTACGTCTGGCCGCCCAGCGAGCTCACCCGCGAGGAGATGGAGATGATCGCCGGGCGGGTGCGCCCGACGACCGCCGGCGCCGGGCTGGAGGAGATCCTGTTCATCGCGCGGCAGCGCGACCGCCGAACCGGCGAGTTGACCAAGATCGCGGTACGGATCTGCTTCGACGCAGCGGGCGGCGCCGCCCTGACCGTGGGCGAACCGCCGGTCGAGCCGGTCGAGCCGCTCGACGACTACCGGCTGAAGGTGCTGCGGGCGAGCAGCCGCAACACGGTGTACCCGTACGAGCTGACCGGCCTGCTCGGCGACTTCGCCGAGCACGACCTCGACGAGCACCACGCGCTGGTGCCGGTGGACCGGCCGAAGGGGCGCAACAGCGCCGCCATCGTCGCCGGGACGCTCACCACGCCGACCACCCGGCATCCGCAGGGTGTCACCCGGGTCGTGCTGCTCGGCGACCCGACGAAGTCGTTGGGCGCCCTGTCGGAGCCGGAGTGCCGGCGCGTCATCGCCGCGCTTGACCTGGCGGAGCGGACGCGGATGCCGCTGGAGTGGTGGGCGCTGTCCGCCGGGGCCCGGATCTCCATGACCTCGGGCACCGAGAACATGGACTGGGTGGCCGCGGCGCTCAAGCGGATCGTCGAGTTCACCCAGGCCGGTGGTGAGATCAACATCGTCGTCGCGGGCATCAACGTGGGCGCGCAGCCCTACTGGAACGCCGAAGCGACGATGCTCATGCACACCCGGGGCGTCCTGGTGATGACGCCGGACTCGGCGATGGTGCTTACCGGCAAGCAGTCGCTCGACTTCTCCGGCGGGGTGTCCGCCGAGGACAACTTCGGCATCGGCGGCTACGACCGGGTGATGGGACCGAACGGGCAGGCGCAGTACTGGGCGCCGAATCTGCCGGGTGCGCGGGACGTGCTGATGGCGCACTACGACCACACGTACGTCGCGCCGGGCGAGCAGGCGCCGCGGCGGGCCAGCACCATCGACCCCGTGGACCGCGACGTCTCCACCTTTCCGCACGACGTGCCGGGCAGCCCCTTCCGCACCGTCGGCGAGATCTTCTCCGCCGAGGCCAACCCGGAACGCAAGAAACCGTTCGACATCCGGACCGTGATGTGGGCGCTGTCCGACCAGGACCACCCGGTGCTGGAGCGCTGGGCGGGCATGGTCGACGCGGAGACTGCGGTGGTCCAGGACGTACACCTCGGCGGCATCCCCGTGTGCCTGCTCGGCATCGAGTCACGAGCCGTGCCGCGGCGCGGCTTCCCGCCCACCGACGGGCCGGACACCTACACGGCGGGCACGTTGTTCCCCCGCTCGTCGAAGAAGGCCGCGCGGGCGATCAACGCGGCCAGCGGCAACCGGCCGCTGGTGGTGCTGGCGAACCTGTCCGGCTTCGACGGCTCACCGGAGTCGATGCGCAAGCTGCAGTTGGAGTACGGCGCCGAGATCGGCCGGGCCATCGTGAACTTCCGCGGGCCCATCGTCTTCTGCGTGATCTCGCGGTATCACGGCGGCGCGTTCGTGGTGTTCTCCAAGGCGTTGAACCCGAACATGACCGTCCTGGCGTTGGAAGGCTCGTACGCCTCGGTGCTCGGCGGCGCCCCCGCCGCCGCGGTGGTGTTCTCCGCCGACGTCAACGCCCGCACGGCGGCCGACCCCCGGGTGCGGGACCTGGAGGCCCGCGCCGCGGGCGCGACCGGCACCGCACGTGCTGCGTTGACCGCGGAACTCGACGAGCTGCGCGCCTCGGTGCGCGCGGAGAAGCTCGGCGAGGTCGCCGCGGAATTCGACCGCGTGCACAGCATCCAGCGCGCGGTCGAGGTCGGCTCGGTGGACGCCGTCGTCCGCGCCGCCGAGCTGCGGCCGCGCATCATCGACGCCATCGAGTCGCGCCTGCCGTAGAGGAGCGAGCGAGCGGGCGGGCCGCGCTGAGGCGGCCCGCGCGTACCGCCCGGGAGCGGGCCGGCTGGCCGCGTGCCGGTTCGTCCGGGATCGACGCGACGTATCCGGTCACGAACCGGCCGCTCCTACGATCACCACACCCGCAGCAGACCACCTCGCCGGCACCCACCGGCGTCGCTGAGCCAGGGAGTGAAGGTCGCGAAGACCTGACCGAGGTGCACGAAGAGACTCGCCAGCCGGGAGCGGACGGGCCGGCGCACAGCCGCGCCGGCGCGCCTCGCTCTCGTCCGCACAGGCACGACTCTGGCTGCTCCAGCCCTCGGAAGACCTCGACACCTACCCCGGGACCGACGCGCCGGCCACCATCCAACCAGCGACTACACCCTCAACTGTGAAGAGCCGACATTTTTGACCACGAAGCACTACCGGTCCTCCCCGGTACGTCACGGGCTCGTCGGGGTCCGCTATCTCCTCCCAGGGTCGGACCGCGGCCGTAGGATCTGCGAGTGAACGGCTTGCATGGCGCAGATCATCAAACTGCGGGATCCGTGACCGAGTGGGCGCGACTGTTCGTCAGCTACTGCCAGTACGAGGTGTCAACGGCGCCGGGCGCGTCCCGCGTGGACATCTACACCCTCGGCGACGGCTTGCTGCACGTCGGCGGGCCGAATCAGTTCACCGGCTTCTGCGGCATACACACCGGCTGGATCGAGGCGCGCGTCCGTGTCCTGCCCGGGCCTCCCACGGGAGTCGACGTCGGCTGGGACGCGATCAGTGAGGTGACCCTCTTCAGTCCCAGCGGCCGGCTGTCGGTCGTCGGGCTGATGGGCGGCACTGCGGAGGCGCTCACCGACGTCGCTGTTCCGCGCGGGTTGATCCGGGTGCGGGTGCACGCGCGCGACCGCCTGCACGAGACCGTACGCACCGACGACGACCCGCCCGAGCGGCACGAGCTGCACATCTGGGCGGTGTCCGAGGAGACGCCATGGCGCACCGTGCTGGCCGACCCGGGGGCCGCGACTGGGAGCAGAAACCGGCGAAGGCCGCCGAGGAGGCGATGCTGTCACTGGTACCGCGTCCGTCCAACCGTCCGGCCATCCTTGGGCCGCTGCCCCCGACCCGTACGAGGATGATGCGGCCTGTCCCGGGTGGCGGTGGTCCACTACCGGCCCGCGCCGGTCGAGGTTCCGGGGGAGTGCTGCCCGCCGGCGACCTGGAGGTCCGGCTGGAGAGAGTCGACAGCGAGACTTCCCTGTAGTCGTGGGCCACCGCCGACGAGCCGATCTTCCCTCATCCGCTGACCACGCTGCCGGACGACGAGCCGAGTACTACGGCTGACGTCCGGCCCCGGCGGCTTCACGCTGCGGCACGAGGGGGTGCTGGGCCGGCACGCCTTCGCCCTCGGCCTGATCTGGGACCATCTGCTCGACGCCGCCGTGAACCTCCGATTCACACCGGTAGCACTCAAGGTCGGCCTGCACCTCGACGATGCGCTGCAGGCAGCGGTGCGAGGCTTCGTCGACCCGAGCTGGAATCCTGTAGCAGAACCAGAACCAGAACCAGAACCAGGGCCAGTGGCAGGCGAAGATCGAGGCGCGGGCGGAGTTGAACCTGCCACGTCGACAGGGAGCGGGGGCGGGTAACTTCGCGTCCTCGGAAACAGCACCTGCGCACCCTCACCGAAGCGGAGCAGAAGCGCAGTGTCGCCGAATGGGACGAGCTAAGCCCAGCGCCGACCGCCTGCAGCAGGCGCATTTGCGACCAGGCGCCCCCGAGGAGCAGGTGCCCGAAAACCTGAAAGCAAGGCCTCGCCAAGGTCATCCGTCGTGTCGGCGCAACCGCGTTCCGAACCAGGGGTCGCCGGGCGATGAGCAGCACAGAAGGTGTACGGCCTTGTACGGATAAACGAGATCGCCTTCCCTCAACGATCGCCGAACCGGTCTCCTGTCCATGCCGGCCTGCCGGCGGGGTTACCCCCGGCAACCGACACCCGCTGCACGTCCCGTCTACCAAGGAGTCGGCATGACGTCCCTACGGAAAGTGACCCGGCTACTCATCCATCCCCTCATCGCACTGGCGGTCGTCTTCTCCGCATCGGTCCTCCTGCCAACGCCGGCCCAAGCCGCGACGCTACCTGGGGTGAACATTCAGCCTCCATTCTCGGGCTGGTGGGACCGCTACGGGGTCGCGGGGGCGAGCTACCATCACCGGCCGTACGGAGGCGACTGGGCCGTCGACATGTACCGCGCACCTGGCGAAACGGTGAACACCCGCGCATGGCCTGTATCCCAGCAGGGCGCCGTGTCGTACCGCATCGCCGACGTCAGGCTGGCGTGCAGAAGCGGCGTCTACGCCGACGGCGGCTACGTGGTCACGGTCGAGTTCCACTACGGCGGCCACAATGTTGGTTGGGCGAAGTACGCACACCTGGCCAACGTGCAGGTTGGGGCCGGTCAATGGGTGTCACACGGTGCCGTCCTCGGGTATACCGACCGTTTCCGGTACAGCTCTTGCTACAACGTCTCGAATAATGACGGCGTGCACGTTCACTTCGAGGCCTACAGCAACAGCAACTACGCCTGCTACATCAACCGTCCGGCGGGGGCGTGGGTGGATTACTGGGGCGTTATCGGTCGTATAGGCAGTGGCTACGCCTATGGCTTTGGGAAGCCGTGCCCGTAACCCTGTACGGCGTCGAACCATCGGCGAGGGCTCCCTGCTGCGGGAGCCCTCGCGTTCGCACAGTTGGCAAGTTGATCCGCCCGGCGGAGGGGTTCAGCAGGCGGGGCTGTACGGCACGCCCGGCACGTACTGGGCCCACTCCTCGACGGTCACCGGGGCACCGAGTGTGGCGCACATACCGGCGGTGAGCCGCGTTGGGTCGGTCTCCCAGATCCGGGCTGTGGCGTCGGCGCTGCCGGCGGCGATCGTGTGGCCGTCCGGGCTGAAGGCGACCACGTAGAATGCCTCGTCGGTGTGGCCCAGGCTGGCCACCACGGCCGGCCGTTGCGGGTCGCGGACGTCCCAGAGCCAGACGGTGCCGTCGGTGGACGCGGCGGCGATCGTCGCGCCGTCCGGGCTGAAGGTCACCCAGTACGCGTAGCTGGTGGGTCCTAGCAGCGGCCGCGGTAGCGGCCGCGGGTGCCCGGTGTTGTCGAGTGCCCAGAGCCGGACGGTCTTGTCGGCGCCGCCGACGGCGAGGATCCGGCCGTCCGGGCTGAACGCGACGCTGTACGCGTATCCGGTGGAGCCATGCAGGGGTGCGCCGAGCTGGCGGGGCGCGGCGGGCGTGGTGACGTCGAAAAGTCGGACGCGTCCCTCGGTGTCGGCGGTGGCCAGCACGGGAAGCCGTGGATGGAAGGCCGCCGACAGCACCATGGCGCCGTCGCCGCGGATCGTGGCCGCCGGATGCGGGTTGTCGGGGCGGGTGACGTCCCACAGGTAGGTGTTGCCGTCATCGCCGGCGGCGGCGAGCAGAGAGCCGTCGCGGGCGAACGCAATGGTCTCGATCAGCGCCGCGGCGCCGACTAGCGGCGGCCCGACACGAATCGGGCGGTCAGGCCGGGCGACGTCCCAGAGTTCCACGTCTCCGGACCGGCTGCCGACGGCGAGGAGACGGCCATCAGGGCGGAAGGCTGCCGTGCCTGCGTACCCGTCGGCGCTTCCTGGGCGGCGGATAGGGGCGGTCAGGGGTGTCGGTCGCCGTGGGTCCTCGACGCGCCAGAGCTGGATCGTCTCGTCGCGGCTGGCCGTCACCATAACGCCGCCGTTAGGGCTGAAAGCGGTGGCGAAGATGGATCCGGTCGCTTCGGCCAGCAGCGGCCCGGGTCGTGCCCACTGTCGGACGAACCCGTCGGTGCTGCTGCTCACGAGCGTCTCGCCACGTGCGCCGAAGGCGAGCGCGGTTATCGGGGCAGGGTGCGGCAGCGTCTGAATCACCCGTCGGGTTGCGAGTTTGACGACGGTGAGGTTCTTGTCCGACGAGCCGATGGCGAGGCTGTTCCCGTCCGGGCTGAACGCGATCGCGTTGACCCAGCTCGACGGCCCGGTGATCGGGGCGCCATGCAGGACCGGTCGGGGACCCCGCAAGTCCCACAGGCGCACACTGTTGTCGCCGCTACCGCTGGCCAGCAGCGCCCCGTTCGGGCTGAAGGCGAGGGCCAGCACCTTGCCGTCGTGTCCCCGGAGGGTGCCCGCCGCGGTGGGGCGCCGTCGGTCGGCAAGCGCCCACAGGTGCACGGTGCGGTCGGCGCTGCCGGCGGCGAGCAGCCGTCCGTCAGGGCTGAAGGCAACGGCCTGCACCGCGTCGCCCGGCCCGGCCAACGACGGTGCGGGGGTGTGGACACGCGACCCGTCAGACGTCCACAGCCACACGTTCCGGTCGGCGCTGCCGGCGGCGAGGACGCGACCGTCCGGGCTGAATGCGAGGGAGTAGACGGTCGAGGTAGGACCGGTGAGCGCCGCAAGTCGGTGTGGGCTGGCCTGGTCGTCGAGGCGCCATAGGTGGATTTGCTTGTCCGTGCCAGCGGCGGCGAGCAGCCTGCCGTCGGGGCTGAACGTGACGGCGAACAGGGATTCGTTCGGGCCGGCGAGAGGTTCGCCCACCGCTGCGGGCGTGGGTGTGGCGGTGGCGTCCCACAGTCGGACGCGACCGTCCGTACCAGCAGCGGCGAAGAGACGCCTGTCGGAGCTGAATGTCACCGCCTGCGCGGCGCCCGTGATTCCCGCCAGCCGGGTGACGGTCGGGGTCGCTGCCGCGTCGAGCAGGCTGGAGCGTGCCTCCACGGTCGGGGCGACGCGGTACGCGGCCAAGGCCAGGTGCCGGGCGAGGGCGGTGTCCCGGTTACGGAGCCAGTCGGCGCGGCTGGCCAGCAGCCGCGAGTAGGCCTCGTTGCGTTGCGCCACCGCCGCTCGGCGCTGGCTAGTCGCGTCCGAGCGCTGCTGGAAGGCGTAGCCGGCCAGGACGCACGAGACCAGGACGAGCGCGGTGAGTGCTGCAACCGTCTGGTAGAGACGGCGGGTTCGGCGGCGGACGTGCCGGATGCTGTGCTCGAGGAATTCCCGCTCCAGCGGCGAGACCTCCTCGGGGTGATCGTCTGCCCACTCCTGCGCGGCCGCGAGGCGGGTGCCTGCGTACAGACCCGCAGGGTCGCGCTGCTCCGCCCGCCACCCGGTCGCGGCTGCCGCCACCTGTTGTCGCAGCACCAGCCCCGCCCGGTCGCCGGCCAGCCAGTCGCGCAGCGCCGGCCAGGCGGTCAACAGCGCCTCGTGACTTATCTGGACAGTGCCCGTCTCGGCCGTGACGAGCCGCTGGGTGATGAAGAGGTCGAGTACCTGTTGGGCCTCGGCGGCTTCCGCGCCGAAGGCTTCGAGCAGGTCGGCGATGCGCACCACCCGCCGAGTGTCTGGCGTGTCGACCCCGACATGGACAAGTCGAACGAGAAGACGCCGCGCGATCCGCTGTTGCGCCGGGGTGAGCGAGTCGTATGCGCTTCCGGCGGTCGCGGCGACCGCCCCCTGCACGCGCCCGACCTTGCGGTACCCGAGGAAGGTGAGCCGCCTGCCCTGGTCGTGCCGCCACGTCGCAAACAGCGCGTGCGACAGCAGCGGGAGGACGCCCGCCTCCACCTGTTCCGGTCTTGCCGCCGCCACCGCGAGATCGGCGAGCAACAGCTCGATCAAGCCATCTTCGATCTCTACTCCGGCGCTGCGGGCCGGCTCGACGATGACTGACCGCAGCTCTGCAGGCGTGAGCGGGCCGACCGTGACCTGGCGACGCTGGGCCGCATCCAGCAGGGGCGGAAAGCTCAACGCGTGCGCGTAGAAATCGGCGCGTAAGCCGAGCACGACCACCGCACCGACCGGCACCGCGGGGAGGGCCGCGAGCTCGTCGATGAAGTCAGCCGCCTCTTGGTGGGGCAGTGCCGTGAACAACTCCTCCGCCTGATCGACGACGAGCAGGGCGGGCCCGCAGGCGGATCGGATGCGGGTAGCTCGGACTTCTAGCTCCGCCTGCGGGTCGGTGCCTGGTGTCATCAGCTCCACCGTCCAGCCGCCCGGGTCGGCGGCCGCATGGTCGGCGTGCCCGTCGGAGTTGTCCGCCGTACTCTGCAGCGCCGCGATCAGGCCGGCTCGGAGCAGGGACGACTTGCCGGAGCCCGACGCGCCAACGACCAGAAGCAGGCCGCCGCCCGCCGCCTGCAGGCCGATGACCGCCTCGACGAGGCTGGCGGTGAGCCCGTCGCGTCCGAAGAACCAGCGGGCATCGTCCGGCTGGAACGGCGCCAGTCCTCGGTACGGGTCGAGGCCTTGCGGGCGTGGTCCGGGGCTGCGGCGTACGCGACGCCAGGCCTCCAGCCACCCGTCGATCTCCGTAGGAGGGACCTGGCACACCGTGAGAACCTTCAGGAACAAGTCCTGTGACGCCAACGACGGCAGACCCCGCCCGGCGAACCAATCGCCGATCGTGCTGCTCGCGCTGTGGCCGCCCGCCTTCGCCGCCACCTGCCGCACGGTCAGCCCGGCGAGCTCGCGTTGTGCCGTGAGCGCCGCCGCGAACTCCGCGCGTCCGTTGATCCGGGCGAGATCGGAAAGATCGTTTGATCGAACGGAATCCGTCACCGTTCACCTCACGCGTCAACACGGAAAGTGGCGGTGACGTTACTATTGCCGCCCGGCTGGGGCGAGGTTTCGACGCTGTCGGGTCCAAGACGGTGCCGTCCTGTGGTGTCACTCGCAGCGGTCTTCGGCGGCTCGGCCGTGTGGCTCACAGCAGCCGGGACGGTGCCGATACACCCGCAGGTCACGCCCGCCCTGATGGCCGTACTCAGTCGTGATCTCGTACAGGCAAGCTCGCCATACGACGGCTCACCCGCTGCCGGGCACTACCTGTCCGTCACCTGGCGCGACGCACAGCAGCACCGCCTGCCCGCGCCGGCCGGCGGATGCGGCCAACACCAACACCCCAGTCCGCGAGACGGCGGCTGATTCAGAAATGGCTGCGGCCGCCGAAGGAGATGCCGCCGTGGACGTCACGCGCCTGCACCATCGACCCGCTGACGTCGCCGGACACGGTGTTGGTCAGGTTGCCCTGGTTCGCTGCCATGATTGCCTCGACCTTCGCGAAGCGTTCGCGCAATTCGGCATCGAACGCGGGATCACGAAGCGTCTCCTGTTCGAGGAGTGCGGCGAGGCGCTGCACCATGTCCGCAGTCGGGTGGCGTAGCGCAACCTCCACGGTCTGCTGGGCTGCCTGCTCGTTGCGGAATCGGTGCCGGAGGAACTCGGTCAGGCCGGCGACGGCTGACCGGGCCTCCTGTGCGAGCTCTGTGGTCGCCCAGGCGACCAGCGTCGTTGCCGCCGCGAGCATGAGCGGGTCGTCCACACCCTTCACCCCCAGGATTACCACTGGACTGGAGCCGGCATGGGCAACCGTAATCCAGCTCTCTCAATGTTACTCTCCGTGTCTGGACGTGGCGGGCCCAGGGGAGGTCGGGATGAGTGCACAACTGTGGGAAGCGGACCCGTCCGCCGAGCTCGACCGCCGTTGGGGCAAGTCGTCGCACGAACTGGGCAATACCTCTGGCGACGGCAGCTGTCCCGACATCTGGGAGCTGAGCAACGGCGACGTCGCGGTGATCGGGCAGGACCTCACCGAGACCTACCAGGACCGGCTGCCCGAAGGTGTCTCCGTCGACCCCGGTGAGCGGCTTATCATCATTCCGCGATCGACCATGATCGCGGCGAAGGTGGACATCCCTGATGCGTGAACTCCTAGGTGGAGACCCTGGTGAGCTGTTGGCCCTCGACGACTACTGGGCCGACTTCGAACAGCGGTTCTGGAAGACCGGCTCGCCGGGCTTTTGGAAGCTGGAACGGCAGCAGATGTTCAAGGAGCCCCACGATGAGGGCTGGCAGGCTTTCGCCGCCGGCCGGTGGGACGATTCGCTGCGGATTCTTGACGCGCGGCGTCCGGAGTTCGCGGACTACTACCGGCGCATCGCCGACAGCGGGTTCGCCACCCGTCGGGTGCGGGTGGTGCAGGAGCCACTGACGCCCTACCTGCAGTGGGAGCTGCACGTGCTGCGGCTACGCCACGAGTACGGCGGGCTGACGCGAGTGGTGACCCCGGACCAGGTCGCCGCTTCCGAGCTGGGTGGTCCGCTGCCGGAGATCTACACCCTCGGCACGGACGTCATGTACGAGGCGGTCTACGACGCCGACGGCGTGCTCGAGGCGGCGCGGCGCTGGCGGAACCCGGACGTGGTGACGCGGTGCCAGGAATTCATCGAGTCGCTCTACGACGGCGGCGAGCCGCTGGACGAGTTTTTCGCCCGAGCGGTGGCGCTACTGGAGCCTCCCCGCCCGGGCTGACCGATGGCTGACGGCGGGGCGGAGCAACAACGGCCGGAGCACGTCAACCGGTCGGAGCTGTCCGGCCCCGCCGACCTGGTGCAGGCCCGCGACGTGTACGGCGGGGTGCACTTTCATCCCGGCAGCCCCCACCCCGCCGACCCGCCTCCCCGCCAACTCCCCGGTGACGTACGCGGCTTCGTCAACCGGGTCCAGGAGCTGCGAGCGCTGGACCGGCTGCTCGGCGATGAGACCGCCGACGCCACCCTCGTCGTCGTCGCCGGCACCGCCGGCGTCGGCAAGACCGCTCTCGCGCTGCGTTGGGCGCACGCCGTGCGGCACCGGTTCCCGGACGGCCAGCTCTACGCCAACCTCCGCGGCTACGACCCGGGCCAGCCCAGTCAACCGGAGCAGGTGCTCGACCGCTTCCTGCGGGCGTTGGGCGTTCCCGCATCCGCGATTCCCGCTGATCTCGAGGACCGCGAGACGCTGTACCGCTCCCGACTGGCTGACCGGCGGGTCCTGGCGGTCCTGGACAACGCCGCCACGGTCCGGCAGGTGCGTCCCCTGCTGCCGGGCACCAGCAGCTGCCTGGTGATTGTCACCAGCCGCAGCATGCTGTCCGGTCTTGTCAGCCGCGACGGCGGCCGGCGGCTGACCCTGCGCATGTTGGCCGAAGAGGACGCGGTGACGCTGCTGCACGACGTGACCGCCGCCTATCGCACCGGCGATGACGCGGTCGAGCTCGCCGAACTGGCGCGGCTGTGTGCCAGGCTGCCGCTGGCGCTGCGCATCGCCGCGGAACGGGCGGCGAGCCGGCCGTTCATGCCGCTGTCCGAGGTGATCCAGGACCTGCGTGACGAGTCGGCCCTGTGGGACGCCCTCACCGCAGAGGACGGCGAGGAGGCCGACGCCGTACGCTCCGTCTTCGCCTGGTCCTACCGGGCCCTGAACACCTCGGCGGCCCGGCTGTTCCGCCTGCTCGGCTTGCATCCCGGCCCGGACCTCGGCGCCCCGGCCGCCGCCGCGCTCGCCGGCTCGCCGGTGGCGCAGATCCGGCAGCCGCTCGACGCGACCATCGCCGCCCGGGACCCGCCGAGGCGGATCTCCCCGCCGTCGTCGATCGCGTCGGCGGGCAGCGTCAGCGGTGCCGGCAGCACCACCGGCGTCTTCGGTGCCTGGACCCAGTCGGGAGTCTTCGACGTCGTGTCGGTGGTCGACAGCGCCCGAGGTGCCCGCCAGTGACCGACGGCGGCAAGGAGCCACACATCCAGGGACAGGCCGTCCCGGCGGCCGACCGCGACACCGAAGACCAGCCCGCCGACAACAACCGCCGCGCCGAGCAGTACCGGCACCGGCACGACGGCGCGCAGGCCCCGCCAGGCGCCGTAGAAGGCGAGAGCGGCGACAGCGAGGATCGCCAGCTGCCGGAACGTCAGCCCGTATGCGACCTTGTCGGGGGCGTCGACGTCGGCGGGCATCCGCACCCGATCGGTGTGGTCGTTCATCGGCCCACCGCCCGAAGGCCCCGGCCGAGCCCGGGAACCGCGCGGGTGACCTGCTGCACCAGGATCACCCGCACCGCGGCGCCGACCACGCTCGTGCCACCGCCGCCGCCTGGAGCGGAGACGAAGCGGGCCAAGAAGGCGGGCACCCGCAGGGTGGTCCACAGCATGACCATCACCACGAACAGGTTGATCACCCCGCCCGGGTCGACCGGCAGGCCGAGCACGGGCAACAGACTGTCGGGGTCGGTGAGCATCCACTGCCCGGCATACAGGGTGAAGCCCTGCACCACCGGTACCGCCAACACCCCGGTGTAGGAGCGCCACCACAGGCGGGCGACCGGATCGGTCTGCGGCAACGCGTGGAACGCCAACGGCCTGGGCGCCACGGCGGTCAGGACGAGCAGGACGGCGAATCTGACGATCACGCTGAACGCGGTCGCCGCGAGCAGGACGGCGATGATCGCGACGCAGACCACGAACAGCAGCACCGCCGTCATGTCCCGCCCGGCGGTGATGTGGGTCCTGATCGCCCGCAGCGCCCCGTCGCTGTCACCCTCCGGCGTGGTCAGCGCGGCGGTCAGCGCGTTGGCGAGGTCGATGAGCATGTCACACCACAGCTGGGAGAAGTGCGCGGCGACGAACCCCACGATCAGCCGGGGCAGAAGGTCTTTGACCGTGTAGCGGGAGCGTTCGTCGCCGCCGGCGGTCATGGCGAGCACGCCGGCGACGACGAAGGCCAGGACGAAGACGGTGTCCACGACGAGCACGGAACGACCGGTCAACGCCTGCACCTGCGGCAGGGCGGTGACGTTCGGGGTGATCAGCAGCGCGCTGCTGATCACCCCGAACAGCGCGTCCAGGGTCGCCACGATCGCCGCCGCCAGCCAGTCCAGAATCTGGTCGAGCAGCCACCCCATCCTCAGCCCCCGACGATGCCCTGGACGACCTGCAACAGCACAGGTGCGAGGATGGCCAGGCCGTAGCCGACCAGCGCGTTCTTCAACGCGCCCTTGGCCCGCTCGACCTGGGCCGGGTCACCACCGGCCGTGGCCCAGTAGACGCCGGCCAGCACGAGGAACAAGGTCGCGAGCGCGGCGAGGATACCGATCAGCCACAGCCGCAGGTTGTTGATGACCACCGGCAGGGAATTCGCCGCCAGCACCACCGGTTCGCCAGCGTGGGCGGCAGCGGGCACGGACACCAACAGGGCGACAGCGGCTGTCACGGTGGCAAGGCG
This sequence comes from Micromonospora sp. LZ37, assembly GCF_059359015.1. Taxonomy (NCBI): domain Bacteria; kingdom Bacillati; phylum Actinomycetota; class Actinomycetes; order Micromonosporales; family Micromonosporaceae; genus Micromonospora; species Micromonospora sp. LZ37. Next base: position 24,505 of record NZ_JCADBL010000020.1, read on the forward strand.
CCCGACGCGGCGAGCGGCGCGGGAGCAGGTAGAAGCACGAAGACGTGCCGGAATGCGGGACATGAGCGGGTTCACCTCCGGCCCCACCCCATCCCAGGGAGTGGAGCATCGAAACGACGGTCAGGGGCCGCCGCCGGGCGCGAGAGGCAGGGGCATCAGCGAGCCGCGACAGATCCTCGGGAGGAGCACGTCCTCCCTGTCGGGTGTGGCGGGTATCGGTGAGGTGTCAGCGCACCAAGACGACGCGGCACCCAAGGCGCCCGGCTCGCATCAGTCCCCATCTCGAGGCCCGGCGGCGGGCGGAACCCCGCAGTGCCTCATGCGGCGCTGCGGGAAATGTTCCGCACCCTCAAACCGGCGCTTGTCAGCTCTGGCGGACACCCCTCGACTTGACGCGGATCTGGCAGTGAAGCCACGCGACGGACAGCTCAGCCGTACCGACCGCAGGAACGAATGCTGTCGGCGTACGAATCAACCTGCCAACTCGTACGACTCAACGTGCCCAGATTCGGGCACAGGCAGTGGAACAGTTCTTGAGCCTCATCCGGTTCCGTGACCCGCACCGATCGGGCAGCCTCCGGTGGGACACTGAAACGGTCACGGCCGGTAGGCCGGCTAAACAGAACATCCTGGTAGCGCGCGGACTGCGGCAGATCAGTATGCCGACCGCCGTTCGGCACGGCACAATGCCGGGCTCACGACGGGTGGCAGAATCCGCCCGTGTCGATCTCCACAGAAAACTCTCCCAAGGCTCGCATCGTCACGGCGTTGCTGCGAGACGGCAACCAGGTACTGCTTTGTCACCGATCTCCCCAGCGCCGTTGGTATCCCGACGTCTGGGATCTGCCCGGTGGCCACGTGGAGCCCGGGGAACTGCCTGGTGTGGCACTTGCTCGAGAGCTTCGAGAGGAGTTAGGCATCGACATCGCGGCGCCGTCGGGTCCGCCCGTGCAAGAGGTTCGTGCCGACACGTTCGACATGCAGATCTGGGTGATCGAAGCGTGGACGGGGTCTCCAGTCAATGTTGCGCCAGACGAACACGACGCCATCGCGTGGTTCACGGAAGACGCACTCGGAGAACTGTCCCTGGCTCATGACAGCTACCTTCCGATGTTCAGCAGGATTCTTGCCGAGCACCGGGCCTGACCATGACTGAGCACGCGCCTCATCTGCACGAGCGTGCACCGAGAGCGGCTCGCATCGTTGTCACGCCGCGTGACGCTCCACTCAGTCCGGCGCGCACGCTCGGCGGCAGAACCGGATGGCCGCGCGGCACGCGGCAGATCAGCGTGCTCGACCAACGTGTTGTGCGTTAGGTTACGTCGTTCAGTGTCGAGCGCGCCTTCGTGCTGGTCGTCGTATCGGTGCGGGCGCCGGCCCGGACCACAGGAGGCGACATGTCCGACGAGATCAGGCTCAGCGCGGTCACTCTGGACTGCCCGGACGCCGTCGGCTTGGCGGAGTTCTACGCCAGCATCACCGGCGGAACCCTGACGCACGCCGGGGACGGCTGGGCATGCGTGCTGAGCCCGGCCGGGCGGATCAACTTCCAGACTGTGCCCGGATATACGCCACCTGCCTGGCCCGACCCCACCTCGTCGATCATGATGCATCTCGACTTCATGGTCGTGGACCGAGACGCCGCCGAGGCCCGCGTGCTTGCTGCCGGAGCAACAAAGTACGACTTCCAGCCCAACAGCGAACAGTGTTATGTCTACGTCGACCCGGCTGGCCACCCGTTCTGCCTGACCACCTGGGAGGCCACGGCTACACCAACTCAGCTCGGCTGATCAAGCCGCGCAGACGAAGGCCACGGTGCTGCTCACGGGCCCCGTACCAGCCCCGAGGTACCCGCTCATCGGCCAATAGAGTGCCTCACGAATACGTGCGGGGCGTCTCCGCCGCAGCCATGTGACGCAGCGTCGGAACGTGCGCCGGACGGTTCGCGTTGATATACGCCGGATCGCATCAAGGCCAGCGCCGAACCCGCCAGCGGCGGGATCCGACCGCCATGGTCGGACCCCGCCGCAGGGATGTGGTGCGGGTCAGGCAGCAGTGGCCGCCCGGGACGCCGCCCGCGGGGGCTGGGTGGCGGCGCGGCCGGTGCGGGTCCGCGTGCGATGCACTGACTGGTGCCGCAAGTACTCGCGGACCGTGGGGGACACGACGCTGGTGAGCAGTCCCTTGGCCAAGGCGTCGGCGAGGCGTCCGTCGATTCCGCTCATCCGCTTACGCAGGGCATCAGCGGTGATGCCCAACCGCGCGGCGATGGGTTCGATCGCCCGGCGCCCGAGCCGCAGATCGATGTAAGGCTCGAGGTCGACCTGCTCGAGCAGGCCCAGACGGGCGGCACGGCGCACCAGCAGGTCGGGATGGCCGTAAGGGACGTGCGGGGTGCGGGGGCCGGTGACGCGCTCGAGGTCCTCCACCGGCACCGCGTCCCCGGTGCGTCGCAGCAGTTCGTGTCCGGCCCGCCACGCGGCCATACACAGCGCCGCGTGCGGGGCGGGCTTGGCCAGGTCGACGTGGTCGCGCAAGGCGGTGAGGAAACCGGTGAGGATCTCGGCGTCGAGGTCGGCGGCGTCACCGGACCACCCGGCGTGCAGCTGCCCGGCGTGCCGACGCAGCGCGGGCATCGCCATCGCCACCGCCGCGATGACCCAGGACGGTCCGTCCAGGCGGGCGCGGCGGACCAGGTCCCGCCACACCGCGTCCCGGGCGGCGTAGTCGCGGGGATGGCGCAGCATCCAGTCCCGCAGCGCCGGAAGTGTCATGACACCAGCCGGCAAGCCGGTGTCAGGTCCGAGGGTGTCCAGGTCGAGTGTCATCGGGTCGGGGCCGGTGGTCAGCGCCGTGAAGGCGGCGTCGACGGCGTCCAGCGGCGAGTCGGGCCAGTCCGGGTCAGACACGGTCATGTCCACTCCATGTCAAAGTCGATGACACGCCGGAGCGGTGCCACCCGGCGCGGAAGACACCGATTGCGCCACGGCGACCTCGCAGACCTCTGACAGCCCAGGGCAGCAGCATGGATGACACCGTGTCCGCGCGCCGGCGCGCCGACCTGACAGACAACGGCGGCCACCGGCGCCGACTCTGACAGCGGTCTGACAAACTGGCCTTGGCCTGCACCTGGACACCGCCAGCGCACTCATGGCACCGGCCGTGCCCGTGGATCTGACAGCCTTGCCGCGCTCTCGCGAGGGGTCTGACAGCCATCTGACAACCCGGCCGTGACGCCACGGCCGTGTCGGACAGCCCATCGCTGTCAGACACCGCCAACCTGACAGCTGCACGGCGGCACCGTCTCTGTCACCGCGGCCACCGACGGCGGCCGCGACTGACAGCGACATCGCCGGATGACACGACGTCCGGCACTGTCGTCGACCACACCGCATGACCGCCGCAGACCTGACATGCAGGCCCTGACACGAGGCGCCGGTCTCACCGCGCCGACCCACGCATCAACGTCATCGGCCGCAGCGCTGGCGCTGTCAGAGCTGTGCCAGTGCCGGGGGGTGTCCGCCACAGCTGACAAACACCGGTTTGAGGATGTCAGCGCATCACGGCGCGGCGCGGAGCCGACACCACATGAGCGAGCACACGCCGCAGCACTACCCCGAGCCCGCCCACAGCGTCGACCCGCACGACGTCGACCCGACCCTGATCGACCTGGTCACCGGCGACCCGCCGGTACCGATCACCGTGTGGCGCACCGCCCGCGGCCCGGCCGACACCGGCCGCACCATCGGCGCTCGACTGGCCTACCGGCTCGTCGCCGCCTACAGCCGCCCCGGCGAGGCCGTCGTCGACCTCACCGGCGACCACGCCCTGACCGGCGTCTGCGCTACCGGCGCCCGCCGGCACCACCCGGGCTGGTTCACCGACGCCTCCAGCCTCATCATCGGAGCGGCCACCCCGCCGACCCGCCCCGACCCGGCCGCCCTGCCCGAGGACGACAGCGGCGACCTGCCGGACATGCGCACCTGGTTCGGCGACGACCTCACCGACCCCGACCTGCCCACCGACGAGGCCACCACCTCGCCCGGGCGCGCATCCCTCGCCGAGGCGACCAGCCTGGTCGTGGCCTGCTGGCCCCTCGACCCCGCCGACACCACCAACAGGATCCGACTGGCGTGGCTGCTGACCGCGTGCGCGCGGCTGCTGCGCCCCGGCGGCTGCCTCGTCCTCGTCGTCACCGCCCCCGCCGCGAGCATCGGCCCGGAGGACTTCACCCCGGTGGCCACCGCCGCCGCAGCAGTCGGCCTCGGCTACCTGCAGCACATCGTCGCCGTCGCCGCCGACACCGACAGCGAGGCGTTCGTCTACCACGTCACCGACGAGGAACTGCTCACCCTCGCCCAGCAGGCCCACCACCCGTGGACGGTGGCGCACCTGCGCGTGCACGCCGACCTGCTCGTGTTCAGCCCCGCCACGTCCTGGCCACCGCCGAGGCAGCGCCGCCGCGAGGGCGGTGATCGCCGTGGCTGACACCCCCCACCCCACCGACCCGAACCAGCCGACCAGCGCGGCAGACGACACCCACCACGGCCAGCACCGCGACCACCCTGGCCGCCACCGGGCACCGGACGGGCCCGACGGCCTGTCGGTGTGGGCAACCGCCCAGCAGACCGGGCCGGTGCAACGCCGCGGCCGCTACGTGCCCGAGTCGGTCAAACACCCCGCCCGCATGCTCCCCGCGATCGCGGCGCACGCCGTGCACGCCTACACCCAACCCGGCGACCTCGTGCTCGACCCGATGTGCGGAATCGGCACCACCCTCGTCGAGGCCATCCACGCCGGCCGCGACGCCATCGGCGTGGAGTACGAGCCCCGCTGGTCGAACATCGCCGACGCCAACATCACCCACGCCCAGCACCACGGCGCCACCGGGCGGGCCTCCGTGGTCCGCGGCGACGCCACCCGCCTGCGGTCCCTGCTGCCGGCCGCGCTCGCCGGGCAGGTCACCCTGGTCGTGACCTCACCGCCGTACGGGCCAACCGTGCACGGTCTCGTCCGGCCCGGCGCCGACGGGGTGGCGAAGTTCGACAACGCCTACAACGACGGCACCGACCGCGGCAACCTCGCCTACCGCGACCTCACCGGCCTCACCGACGGCTTCGAGCAGATCCTCACCGGCTGCGCGACCCTGCTGCGTCCCGGTGGCACCGTGGTGGTCACCGCCCGACCATGGCGCAAGAACGGACAGCTGGTCGACCTGCCCAGCGCGGTCATCGCCGCCGGCACGCGCGCCGGCCTGATCCCGACCGAGCGGTGCGTCGCGCTGCTCGCGGCAGTCCGCGACGGACACCTCGTCGCCCGCCCGTCGTTCTTCCAACTCCAGGCCGTGCGCAAGGCCCGCGCCGCCGGCACACCCCTGCACCTGATCACCCACGAGGACGTGCTGATCTTCCACCGCCCGGAGCACTGCGTGAGTTCCGGCCAACCCACGGGCTCTCATGGCCGGTCGGCGTGCCCGCCGGATAGGGAGACGGGAGCCTCACCTATCCCCAAGGGGCAGGCCGGATGAGCCGCGGTGAGAGGCTCGCGGGCGTGGAATGCCTGACGGAGTGCTCGCCGAGGCTGACCATCACCCCCAAGCGCAGCACATCGAAGGTGAGGGCTTCCTAGAGCCGACGGTCATGCCCAGCCCGTCCATGGTGCCCCGGCAGTCCACGCGCGCGCGACGCGTCCGGCTGCTGGCGGTGGACCTGCCCATGTCCCCGACCGTCACCCACCTGCCCACCCTGGCTGGCACCGGGAGGTGCAGTGAGTGAACGCAGAAAGCGGGGCCCCGCACGTACTCCTTCACCGGCTACGGCGATCCCTTCCGCCTCACCGGCAGCTGGGTCAGCACGATGAGGACGCGCCGCGGCCGGCCCGCTATAGATGATCTTTCCAGCACGCCGGAGGGTCGCCACCCTGCCGCGGCCGAGCAACGTGAGCTGCTGCGACGCCGTCGCCCGGCTGATCCCCGCGTTCCGCGATCTGCCCATCTGACAGCTCAGCAGCCGCAGAGTGCGGTGGATAGGCGCGTCCTGGATCTGCCGACCTACGGCGGGGCTACCGGCGCCGGCCTTCGACAGCGCCGCTTAGCGTGCCTTCTTCGTCGCCCGCTTACGGGGCGGCGTCAACAGGTCGGCGATCGCCGTGATCGCGGACGGCACCAGGCGGTAGTACGCCCACACGCCGCGCTTCTCGCGCTCGAGCAGGCCGGCCTCGGTGAGGATCCGAAGGTGATGACTCACGGTCGGCTGGGAGAGACCAAGCGGCGCGGTGAGGTCACTCACGGACGCCTCGCCCTCCGGAGCGCTCTGGATCAGACTGAGCAGTCGCAGCCGGGCCGGGTCGGCGAATGCCTTCAGCACGTTCGCGAGCCGCTCGGCATCGGCACGCTTAATCGGCTCGCCAGCAAGCGGCGAGATGGCAGGCGTAGCTGGTTTCGCAGTTCCCACGTATTCCATCGTTCCACCAACACCATCAATCGGCCGGCGGATCCAGGATCGGGTCACCGTCAATTCGCGGGTAGGGAGCAACCCGTCCCGGCCGTGTCGCCGGACGGGCGAGTGTCTGCATGGGCCGAGGTTGTCGGGATCTTGGGCCACTCGGCACGATGATCTGAGGGAGGGGGGAGGGAAGCAGGCAGGCGCCGAGCATGCCCGGCTCATGTGACGTGGTGGTTGTCGATGGACAGGCGGGCTTGGCGGGCTACTGCCTACGCCGCGCCGGCTGGATCACCTCATCCTCGACAGCCAGTCGCAGCCGAGCGGACCGTGGCGGCACTCTTAAAGTTCCCTGCGTCTTCTCCGGGCCGAGTCCAGCCCGCTGCCGGGTGGGGGCTCGCGCGACGCTGTAGCGGGCCGGTGAGCGAGCACCTCGGGTTCGGATTAGCGGGCGTTGTCTGCAGTTGTGGCGGTGGTGCGGGTGGTGGGGCGGAGCGCATCTTGACGACGAGGTTGGCGGGTAGGTAGCGGAACAGGGCGGTGCGCAGCGCGGCGATGGCCTTCTTGTCGGTCAGGGCGAGTGAGGCCATGTGCCGGATGGCTTTCTGGAGGTGATCGACGCCAGGGCGCAGGTCGGTCTCGTAGGAGGTGGACCGGCGGGGGTGGCGGCGAGGTAATGGGCGAGGGTGTGGGCGCCGCGCATGGCCTTGCTGCCGGCAGCGCCGAGCATGGGGCCCAAGGCGTGGGCGGCATCGCCAAGCAGTGCGACCCGGCCGGTGTGCCAGGCGGGCAGCACGATCTGGGCGAGGTCGTCGCAGTCGATCAAGTCAGGGTCGGTAGCGGCGCCGATCACGGCGGCGACGGCTGGTGGCGCGGCGGCGAAACGTTGGGGCCAGCACCGCCGGCCGGCCCGCGGGGGCGGGAACAGGGTGGTCGGGTAGCGACGGGTAGACGAAGATCGCCGCGATGGTGTCCGTATCGAGGCTGGTCAGCTCGATGGAGCGGCCGGGCAGGAACCATTCGTGCACGGCGTGCGGGGTGAGTCCGGCGTGCTCGCACAGGGCGCCGGCGTTGTCGAGGATGAAGGTCATCAGTCCGTAGCCCAGCGGGCGGCGGTGACCCTCGCCGAACGTGTGGTTGCGGATGGTGGAGCCGATGCCATCGGTGCCGAGGACGAGGTCGTAGGCGGCCGGTCGAGCCGTCGGAGCAGGTGACGTGGCGACGGGGTCTCATCCCGGGCCGCGACGAGGACCTCGTCGCGATGCTCAAGGGCGCGTTGCAGGTCGAGCTCCTGCTGACGCTGTTCTTCGAGTTCGGCCTGGGTGTCCGTGAGATCGAGGGAGGCCGAAGGCGCTGCACTTGGCCGCTTGACGCCGAGCAGTTCGGACAGGCGAGCTTCGAGGTCGTTGTTGCGCCGCTGCAGTGCGCGGGCGCGTTCGTGCAGGTTGGCGTTGTCGGCGAGCAGGGCTCAGCGGCCGGCTACATGGTGTGTGGCCGGGTTTTAGCGGCGGTGGAATGGGCGCCAGCGGTCAAGAGCAGATCGGCTGTCTGCGAGTGGTCGCCTCGTAGCGCCCAGTCCAGCGGCGAGTAGCCGGTCCCGCGGTCTTCGCGAAGGTTCGGGTCTGCGTTGTGGGCGAGAAGTTCTTGCACGACGTCGGTGTATCCCCAGGCCGCCGCAGCGCAGAGGGGCGTTCCCTCCTGGCCGTGCCCGCTTTCGGTGTCCGGCGCAGCGCCGGCGGCTAGAAGAAGCCGCACGAGATCAACCGTGCCTTGCACGGATGCCAGGTAGAGCGGGGTCGTGCCCTCGCGGTCGGCCACGTTGGGGTCCGCTCCGACGCGCAGGAGGGCGCTGGCGACCGCTGCGTCTTCGCGTAGCACCGCCTCCATCAGGCGCTTGGCGAGCTTCTTGCGCTGTCGGTTGTTCACAGTCCTCAGGGTAGGTAAGTCGTGTAGTTCGGCGGCTGGCACCTTCAGAGCCACTCGGCGATGGCCGCGACGTGGACGGTGCCCTTGGTAGCGCACGACGAGCGGGTCGCCCGCCGCACGTGCGACGGGCGCCGCACCAGGGACCTCCCTGGTGCGGCGCCCGTCAGCGTCGTGCCCTCGGCCGTGGCGCCAGCTCCGTCGCCACCGCAGGGTTGTTCAGCGGGCGGTGGCGTACGTGGCGCAACCGATCAGTTCGAGCGACACCTGGAGCCGCTCGAGGCTGATGTTCCTGGCGATGGTGTCCTCTGGAGTGTGGTACGGCGGCTCCAGCAGCGCCGGACTCTCCTCCCCACGCCAGGAGAAGTTGGCACTGGCGATGCCGACTTCCTGGAAGGCCTGGTGGTCACTGGAGCCGCGCTGCGTCACCGGCGAGATCCGCGGGTCGTAGCCGAGGCGCACGGCCGCTGCCGCCACCTCGTCGGTGGCCCGGTTGGACTGGCCGGTGAAGGAGAGCAGCCAGTAACGGGTCGCCGGGTCCCAGCTCGTGGCGACCATGTCGTTCTGGTACACCGCGAGGAACCGGTCCCGCTCGGCCTGCGCGAGTTGGCGGACGTGGTGGCGGGCACCGAGCAACCCCTGCTCCTCGGAGCCCCAGAGGGCAAACCGGAGAGTGGCCTCGACCGGGATCGCGCGCAGCACACGGGCCAGCTCGAGGCAGAGCACCGTGCCGGAACCGTCGTCGTTGGCGCCGGGAGCGCCGATGACCGTGTCGTAGTGGGCGCTGACCATGACCACCGGCCCACCGGCGCCTGACCGCCCCGCGCGCTCGGCGATGACGTTGTTCGAGGTCAGGCCGCGGTGCGCGGAGGTGGCGACGGTGAGGGTGAGCCGGCCGGCGGCGAGCAGGCCACGCAGCCGCTCCTTCTGCGCCTGGGCCACCCCGACCACGGGGATCGGCACTGGCGAGCTGGCCGAGCCCGGCAGGGTGGGTGAGAACGCCGCGGTCCGCCGGGGCGGCACGCCGTCGGCCGCGAGGAACACGACGGCGGCGGCCCCGCGGGTCAGAGCGGTGGCGACCAGCTGCTCGCGCCGCGCCGCCACGTAGTCCACCAGCACGATGCGGCCGGTAACGTCCGCGGGGTAGTTCTCCGGTGCGCCCGCGCCCACGTCCACCACGTCGCCGCTGACCGTGGTGTCCAGCGCGGCGTGCGGAGAGGCGCCGGCCTGCCAGTTCAGGTCGGTGGGCAGTCCGGCCGGCGAGGCGATCTGGGCGAGGAACTTGTCCGCCACGGCGAACGGTTCCAGCCGGACGTCGTACCCCAGGTGGTCCAGTTCCTTGGCGATGTAGTCGGCGGCGCGGCGTTCGGACGCTGTGCCGCCGATGCGCGGTCCGATGTCCTCGCTGAGGACACGCAGGTGAGACAGCGCCCGCTCGGCCGACACCTGGGCGATGATCTTTCGGTCGTCCGGGGTGAGCGCCGGCGGACGGTAGGCGCCGGGGCGCTGGTCGGTGGCCGCCCAGGCCGGTGCGGGAAGAGCTACGGTGGCAGCGCCACCGAGGGCGATCGTCAGCATCCGTCGTCGGTTCACGCTGGACGGAACGGAGTCGGTCGAGGGTGTAGCGGGATAGCCGCCGTTGGTCATGGCTCCTCCTGATCCGTTGCGAAGCCTGGTCGACCGGTGGGTGACCGGGCTCACAGAAACTCGAACGTATCCCCTATTCGCGAACAGTCCAAAGATCCGTTCGGCGGTCGTCACCGGCCGTGCAGCTGCCCTGGCCAGGCCGGTCGGCCAGACCGGGGGATTGGACGCGGTCGGCGCGGGTGGGCTCGGTTGCCCTACCTGTCGCGACGAAGTGGACACTGCTTTCGAGATTGGCGCTGGCGCCACCGGGGTGTGGTACGTGCGCCCGTGGCTGGACCTATCGGTGCGCGACGTGCCGCCGCCGCTGCCGCTGCCGCTCGGCGATGTCCGACCCTTTGGGACGCCGCCGGTGCGTGAACAGCCTGCGGCGCAACGTCCAGCTTCGGTCATCGAATCGGGTGTTTTCCCAGCTGACCGGCGTATACGACGGTACGGCCGGAGGACTGTGCCGGTGAAATCACCATGACAACGTTGGAAACATTGCGCTCAGTACGGGGCGGCGCGAATTCAGAACCTGGGAGACCACCACTCAATGACGACCCCCAACGACCCTGGCCAGCACCAGCCGCCGGCTCCGGGTCAGCAGCCGACGCCGCCGACCGCCCAGTTCCCGCCGGTGCCCGCCGGGCAGTACCCGGCGCAGCCCGGCCAGTTCGCGCAGCAGCCCGGCCAGTACCCGCCGCCGCCCGGCGGATGGCAGCAGCCCGGCACGCCGGTGGCGCCTGCTGCCCGCAAGCGGCCCTGGCTGATCCCGACCCTCATCGGCGTCGGTGCGTCCGTCGTGCTGTGCTGCGGCGGGTCGATGGTGATCGGCCTGGCCAGCGACAGCGGCAAGAAGACCGGCGTGTCCGCCAGCAGCGACATCCCGGCCGTCACCACCAGCACCTCCGCCCCGGCCGCGGCGGCGCCGGCCACGTCGGCCCCGGCGCCCGCGCCGGCGAAGACGACCGCGGCCCCGGCCCCGGCCCCGGCTCCGGCCAAGCCGAAGACCTTCGGCATCGGCGACACGGTGCGCGGCGGCGACTTCGAGTTCACCGTCAACAGCGTGAAGTGCGGGATCTCCCGGGTCGGCAGCAGCTACTTCAACCACAAGGCGCAGGGCACCTTCTGCCGGGTCAGCGTGACCGCCAGGAACGTCACCAAGAGCTCGCACCTGTTCCACGCCGACGGCACCATCACCGCCCAGGACGCCGCCGGCCGGGAGTTCGACGTCGACGGGGAAGCCGCCATCTACGACAACAACGACGCCAAGGGCTTCCTCGACGAGATCAACCCGGGCAACTCGGTGAAGGCGAACGTCTACTTCGACGTGCCGAAGGGCACGAAGCTGAAGACCATCACGTTCGACGCCGGCCTGTTCACCCTCGCCAAGGACGCCGTCGTCACCCTCTGACCGACCGGCTGGCAAGCGCGACCTGACGAAGAAAGTGAGCCCCCGAGTCCTCCGGGGCTGTCCCAGATAGCCAGAGCCGTGGGCGACCCGAGTACCGGGCGTTGCCGAGCAACTTTGAGGGCTGCAGTTGAGGACCGTGCCGCCCAAGCCCGTACCGGCTTGGGCGGCACCGTGCGACACCTCCTTGGATAGCTACGCCGGCGGCTAGGACAAAGACGTCTGACCCGGACACCTGCGACGCCGCGTACTACTTCAAGCAGATGGGCGGCACTGTGGGCGTGAGGTACCCCCGTGGAGGTAGTGATTCCCTGCAGCACGCCGGACATCCGACCGGCTGCGACCAAGTGGCCGCTGCGGGCGTGGGCACCTTCATCGGCCCGACGCCGGAGCGGCCCGAGGCGATGCTGTGGATCGAGCTGCGCGAGCACCGTCCTGCCGAGACGTTCGCGCCCGCCTCCCTTCTTGGACCCGAAGGCGGACAAGCGCCCGTAGGTCAGCCGAGTTGGTACGCCTGAGCGGCGTACAAAACGTCGTACCCGGCGGACATAGTGGCCGGCGGCTCTATGACGGTGGCGACCGCCAAGAGGACGTGGGGTTGCGAGAGTGGGGGAGTTGATGGCAGGGACTGTGCCGCTGGACGCGATCCAGAGCGACCGGGCTGCGGGTGTTCTGCTCGCGGCGGCAGGCGGTGACGCGTTGGGCGTGCCGTACGAGTTTCAACCGCCGCTTGCGGCCGGCGAACAGCCCGAGATGCGCGGCGGTGGGCTCGGCCCGTACGCGCCCGGTGAGTACAGCGACGACACCCAGATGGCGGTGTGCATCGCGGAGGTCTCCGCCACCGGGGCGGATCTGCGCAGCAGCGACGCCCTGGACCGCATCGCCGGGAACTTCCTTCGGTGGAGACGGGAGGGCGCCAGCGATATCGGTGCACAGACCCGGCAGGTCCTCGCCGCGGTCTCCCACCTGAGCGGAGCGGGCATCGCCGCGGCGATGCGGGACGCAGCCGTGGATTTGCACCGGCGTACCGGCCGCAGCGCCGGTAACGGGTCTCTGATGCGCACGGCGCCGGTGGCGCTGGCCTATCTCGGCCAGCCGGAGGCGCTCGCCGAGGCCGCCCGCGCGGTCAGTGAGCTGACCCATCACGACCTCCTGGCCGGTGATGCGTGTGTGCTGTGGTGCGCGGGGATCCGCCGGGCGGTTCTCGACGGGACCTTCGACGGGGTACGCGAGGGTCTGGACCTGCTACCCGCGCAACGCCGCGACCAGTGGGCGAGTTGGTTGGCCGAGGCGGAGTCCGAGCCGCCGGAGCAGTTCCGTCCCAACGGATTCGTCGTCGCCGCGTTGCAGGCCGCCTGGTCGGCGATCACCCACACCGACGTCCCAAACCACAATCCGGCCCACGGCAGCTTCCCCTGCCAGCACCTCGAACGCGCCTTGACGGCGGCGGTGCGCGTCGGCGACGACACCGACACTGTCGCGGCGATCGCCGGGGCACTGCTGGGCGCCCGGTGGGGCTCCTCCGCGGTGCCCCTGCGGTGGCAGCGCATCGTGCACGGCTGGCCGAACCAACGCGCGGCGGACCTGATCCGCCTGGCCGTGCTGACGGCCCAAGGCGGCCAGGCCCGCCAGGGCGGATGGCCGGGCGGCGCCCGCGCGCCACGGCAACCGGTCGCGCCGTTGATGCTGGCGCATCCGCACGACCCCGGGGTGATCCTCGGCAACCTCCACACCGACGCGGCCGCGGCGGGCGCCGGCGCGGTGGTCTCCCTGTGCCGCGTCGGCTGCGACGACTTCGACGACGTGGCTGTCGCCAACAGGGTGTCTGTGTGGCTGGTCGACCAGCCCGGCGCCAATGCGCAGCCGCACTTCGTGGTCGATCAGGCCGCCCGGATGGTGCTCGAGTTGCGCAAGGAGGGCCATGTGGTGCTGCTGCACTGCGCCGCCGGTCAGAGCCGCACGCCGGCGGTCGCCGCCCGCTACACAACACTGACCACCGGCATACCGGCGCGCTCCGCGCTGGCCGAGCTGCGCGGGCTGCTCGACACGCACGGCTGGACACTCAACCCGGAACTGCGGCAGGTCGTCGAACAGCTGTGACAGGTCACGCCCGCAGCTGTAGGCCACAGACGGTCGAGAATTGTGTAGCAGGCAAGGCCGGAACTATGGCCCCACCCATGATCGGAGCGGCCGCACAAACTGCCGGAACCCCTGGTGCGGCTGAGTCGGCTCGCCTGCCCACCGGCCCAGGATCGGGGGAGCGGGAGGGAGGCAATCGGGCCCGCTCACGGCAGTCAACCGCGCCCAACGGCACCGGACCACAGCCAACGGCACCCGCGTGCCCGCCTGGCGCAACGATCTGTCACTGCACCTGTTTTGCGAGAGGGAGAGCCAGTGAAACCGAACCCCACCGTCGTTGCGGCCGCGTATTCGGTCCTCAAGCGCGTCGCCGAGGAACGCCGCACGTTGTCGTACTCCGCCTTGAGCGACGAGGTCCCTGGGCTCTCGCGTCGGGGCCACTCGATGGTCGCGACGCTGATCGCAGTCGGTGAGCGCTCGTGGGCGGAGAAGCATGTGCTCCTGCCGGTCCTGGTCGTAAAAGCGGGCCCCAATCGGCTCCCCAGCTCCGGCTTCTACGAGTCGTTAACAACCTACCGCCCAGAAGACGATCAATCCGACCCGAAGAGGGCTGCTCGCCGGGAGCGCGAGAGGGTCTACGCGGCCTACCCGCCAGAGCAGCAATGAGAGCTACTCACCCAGACGGTGGGCACCAGGCCCTCGGCAGCAGAACTATGAGGGGAACCGGGGGAGTCCCCTTCTACGACGGTCCGGCGGCGATCCGGGCTGGCGGCAGACCGCACACTCCGATCTCCGCCGTGAACCCCCCGGATAACTCGGCGCCGTCGAACGGGCGGTGGTGAAGAACAGGCGTCGCTCAGGGCCCCGAACGCCAGGTTCGTTACCAGCGGTGCCGGCGGCGCAGCGGTCTCCGGCTCAGGCGTTTCTGACGTTGCACGACGAGCGTCCGGAAGTCTGTCGCGGATGTGCGGTGTCGTGGGTACGGTGGCCGACGATTCGCGTTCCCGTCAGGAGGGGCGTCCCGGCCACGATGACCAAAGCGACAGAGCCGGTCTGGTACTACGACAGCCCAACAACCCTCACCGGCTCGCTTCAGCGCGGACTCGGCCGCGGCGCCTACCGCGCGCTGCAGGATCCGGCAGCGCCACAGGCCGTATTGGCGTGCGTGAAGCGGGACTACCGCTGGGACTGGCTGGTCGACGAGCGCGCCGTCTACCTGGCCCGCCTGGTCCGCGATCTTGCGCTGCCGGTACCTCCACTGCTCAACCTGCTCCATGAGAACGCCGTCGACGATGATGACAACACGTTCGACAACACCCTGGAGGTACTTGAGGCACTGGGCCGCGCAGGCGACGGGCCCGCGATCGACGGACTGCGGCGGTACGTCCATGACGGCCCTCGCTGGGTCGACGTGCTGCACGCGATCGCCGGAGACTGGCCCCGCGAGTTGTGGGACGACCTGCTGCCGGTAGCACGGACGCGGCTCGGGCAACGTAACCACGCGGACGGGGTGCTCTGGCGCAGCCGGCCATGGCGAGACTGGGCCGCCGTGGACGATCAGCTCGCCGCCGGAGTCGCGGAGTTCCCGCCGCGATCGACGCCGAGACGGCCACTGGAGCAGCAGTCGACCGAAGACCTCCTGACGGCGCTTCGCACCAGCAGCGCCGAACAGCAGAAGGTTGCTCTGCGCGAGCTGAACCTCCAAGGGCCGCAGCCCGGCCTGCTGCCGCTCGTGGATGAGCTGCCCGCGACAGAACTCCACGGCCCGCTTGGCCGCGCCATCCGGATGCTCGGCCCCCAGGCCCTCCCACTGGCCCGCGCCTGGGCCACGCCCCCGGTCCACCCGATGATCTGGACCGCCAGCTTGGTGCTGGCCGAGCACGGTGACGACTCGGACCTTCCGGCACTGCTCGCCGCCTGGGACTGGCTGGACGGCAGAACCGAAGACCGCTGTGGATACGATGCCCTTGCCGCCGGTATCGCTCGGATCGGCGGACCAGCTGCTCAAGCCGCAGTACCCCGACTCCGCCACGCCTGGTTCAGCCCGCACACCTTCGAGCGGGCTGCGCACTTGCGCGCCGTCACAGCACTCGACCCAGGTAACACGGACTCGCTGCTCATTGAGGGCTTGTGGGACTGCGAGAGCGACGTACGGCAGTTCGCCGCCGAGCACACGCCACTGGACGACATGACCCGCAACCAGCTGAGCTACCTGCGCGACGACCCGATGGAGACCCCGGAGGTACGCGCCACCGCCGACGCTCGGCTCAGCTGAGCGAAGATGGGATTTGCGGCGCCTCGCGACGAGGCCAGGACCGATCCGCCTGCTCGACTGCCTGTCCTCGTCCGCTCGATCGCGTCAGGAGACGGCCGGTGGCACGGCATGACCATGGGCTCTGGTCAACGTGGCATGGCCGCGGCGTGCGCGTCAGCGAGCTCGTACAGGCGCTGGGGGTCGCCCAGCGGGCGGATTCCCTCGGAGCCTACTGAGACGTCCCTCGGGTCCAGCGTGGCAGTGTCTCGGAGTGAGGGCACGTCGCGGCCGGCACGGTCAACCAGTACGAGCGCGGTGGCGATGAAGCCTTCCAGCAAGGACCTGAGGATCGCATGGCTTGAGGACTTGTACTGCACGACCAGTGCATCCACGAACCCGACGAACGCGTCCAGCTCGATGTCGTACTCGTCGGCGCGCGTGGGCCTGATGCCGGTCGGCACGCCTACCAGCGCAGTGACCGCCTCGCTGGTACGGACGAACAACGCGGCCACGCAGTTGGAAGGGTTCCACAGGACCAGGTCGCCCACCTGAAAGTACTGACTCATGTCGCCATGATCACGGATGGTCATCCGCTGACCCAAGCCACCGGGCATACGCATCGCCACAGCGGCCCCCCGGCCGGGCGAGAACCGAGATCGGCTTACCTTCTGCCGTCGACCGGACGATGCAGGTGAGGTCGAACGCGGTCGCGCCGAATTGGGTGCGGTCAGTGTGTTCGAGTCTCCCAGACCGGCAGGTGGGGCTCGTCGTTGTGCACGATGATGTTGGCGTGATGGGTCGGGCGGACCGTAGCGAAGTAGAACTGTTGGGAGGGGATGTAACGCTCGCGCCAGCGCCGTTCGACTTCGGCCCGAGATGACACCCGGCGCTCTCGGAGCACGGCACGATCCACGGTCTTGTCGAGTGCCGTCGACACGAAGATGCGCAGGTCCCACCGATCAATCAGTTCCGGGCGCATGAGAAAGACGCCGTCGAAGACCAGCACGGCGTCGGCTGAGGCAGTCGTGACCGGCGGGGACAGTGCAGTATCCGCGGTGCGGTCGTAGACCGCGTGTTGGAAGCGTCGATCTCCGCCCGGGCCGAGCGGATCGAGCAGAACCCGGTTCAGCGCGTCGTAGTCGTGGGTGTCGTGGTAGCACCCTTCGGCCGAGTACTCGCCGCGCGGATAGCGCTGTGCCCGGGGGAAGAGGAAATCGTCGATCGTCGCGCGGATGACGTCGCGGCCATGTTCGCGCAAGACGACGGCCAGCTCGTCGGCGAGGGTGGTCTTGCCGGCGGCGGGCGGTCCGTCGATGGCAACCCGCTTCGGGTGTGCGACTGTGACGGACCCGACCGCCTCGGCCAGGCGGCCGAGCATCTCGTCGCGGATGCCTTGGTCCATGTCCTGTCCCGTCCTGGTCTCGCGAAGGTCGCCGTGTCGGGCCGACATATGCGCGCCAGCCCTTTCGTGCCTGCCAATGCCCGAGCGAGCGAGATTGCGCATGCGAAAGGCCACCCGCCGACTCAAGCACCTGGCCCAGGTCCCAGGACTCCGGATGCCGAGGATGCACCCTCACATGCTGCGCCACACGATCGTGACGGCGATGCTCGACGTCGGCGTCAGCCGCGCGGGTCGTACAGATCGCCGCCCGCCACGCCGAGCCGTGAACCACCATGCCCTACGATCGGGCCCGTAAGAACCTCGACCGGCACCCAACCCTGGGTGACGCCCGCCCAGTATGGCGTCTTCCGAAGCGACTTCCGGCGCGTCGAACGCTGAAACCGGTCCCTGTCCGCACGGCGGCGCGGGTGCAATGTCGCCATGGCCGTGCCCAGTTCCCTGTGGCGCGCACATCTGCCGCCGACCGAGGGCTACCTTCGTGTCGAGTGCACCGCCGTACTCGGTGAGGCTCACCAGGCCTGCTGATCATCGGCGTCGGGGGCGGCAGCGGGGCGTACTGATTCCAGGTGCCATCGCGGAACATGTACAGCCGGAAGTAGGACTCTTCCTGGTCCATCAGGAACACCTGTACCCGCTGGCGGTAGCGCCCTGGCACCGCCCGAATCTGGGAGAGCAGCGCGTCCAGGGCCGCGTGATTAAGGACGCCGGCCCAGAGCTCTTACTCCGGGTTCTTCCCACCACCCCAGTGGTTGGTTTCTGGGTCGGTCAGAGTTTGTAGCGTGCCGACTCCCCGAGCCTGGTCGCTGTACACGGAGACGACCTCGGAGCTGCACGAGTCCACTACCGGCACCTCCGACGGGTCGCAGGAGGTCGAGAAGCCGGGCGGTCGGGCGGATCGGTCACAGGTCTTTGGCCACGGCGACCCCGCAAGATCTACGCCGACCGCGGCTACGACCACGACAAGTACCGCCACCTCGTCCGCGCCCGCGGGATCACCCCCGTCATCGCCCGCCGCGGCACAGCCCACGGCTCCGGCCTCGGCCAACGACGCTGGGTCGTCGAACGCAGCTTCGCCTGGCTGCACGCCTTCAAACGGCTGCGCACCCGCTACGAACACCGCCCCGACATCCACCAAGCCCTACTCACCCTGGCCTGCGCAACCATATGCCTCCGCATGTTGCGGCCGGTCTCGGTGAAGCCCAGCTGCTCATAGAGGTCGTTTCATTTTGAGTTGTGGAGTTTGCAGCGGTCGGCCACGGCGGCCGGGGATGGGTGGGATCGCGTCGATCAGGGGGATGAGTTGGGTGACGTCGTTGCGGTTCCCGCCGGTCAGAGTCACCGCCAAAGGTGTGCCGGCGGTGTCGGTGATCAGGTGGTGCTGCTGCCGGGCCGGCCGCGATCGACCGGGCTCGGCCCGACATGGTCCCCCCTTTGAGCGCGCGCACGTGGGAGGCGTCGACCACCGCGTAGGCCAGGTCCAGGGCCCCGGCGGCACGCAGTTCGGCCAGGAGCACCTCGTGCAGCCGCTGCCACACGCCCTGCTCCTGCCAGCGGGCAAGCCGCCGCCAGCACGTCGATCCGGACACCCCGAACGCCGAGGTTGGCAGTTGCTGCCACGGGATCCCGGTCCGCAACACGAACAAGATCCCCGCCAAGGCAGCCCGGTCGTCACGAGCCAACCGCCCGGGGTAGCGGAACCGGCGGGTACGAGCCGGGATCAGCGGCGCCAGCCGCTCCCACAACCCGTCAACGATCTCCTTCTCACGCACAGCCCACCGATCTACAGACCAACGCCACCAACCACAAGCGAACACCGAACTCAAACTAAAACGATCTCTTAGCCCGGCGGTCCGCAGGTTCGTCACGCTCAGGTCGTCGGCATAGCCGGCCTTGCCCGCGGCCGCTCAGTACTCAACCACGAGCACCCCCGGTCGGCCTTCGCCGGCGTTGCGGCCGCCGCTCCGGCGAGGGTCGTGATGCGGGTTTGCGCATCGATGACCCGAACCCTGATTACGGCACCATGCGTCCGCGATGGTTTCCCCATTCGGTCTGCCATCGGGGTTTACCACGACACTCGATCTGCGCCGATCTTCAAAGGAGACCGCGGATTTGCGGCTGCGGTTCGGACGCTTGGGGCGGCGAACGGGCCGGCATAGCGTACAGCGATCCAGCGCAACGCCCTGGGTCCAGGCGGCATCGGTTCGGATCCTGCCGTCCGAGTCGGGAATTCGATGCCTGCACCGACGCCGGCGCGACATAATCATGGTGCCACCAGCAACACACCAAACGTCAGGTTGGGCCGAAGATCGGCCCAGGGGCAAGCGGCAAACCGGTAGGGATGGGGGATCGGCCAATGACAGAGGAAAGCTCGGCAGGAGCGTCCCTCTGGCCAGAGCATTGGGCCATCTTCGCCGCCACTGAGGCAGACTATGTCGAACACCGGGTACGTACGGCAGATGCGACAGCAACAGCGGGCAATCCGAGGAGCCCGAGCGCGGAGGCGGTCGCCTACCACCTGGCAGCCGCTCGCGCCGCCTGCCACCGAAGCAGCGGCCGGTGGCATCGTCGGCGCAGCATCCTCGACCGCTGGCGGGGCGCTTCGGTGGAGCGTGCCTACCGCAACCTGCATTCGGCGAAGATCTTCCTCGTCGATTTGCTGCCGCAGGCCGAGGTGGATGCACTCATCCCCGACGTGTCGGCCCGCATCGCGCTCGTTCTTGACCGCGACGACCCACGGCGGACCGAGACCCATCAAACCCTCCGTAGCCCCGACGCCGCAGTGCGGCGAGCCGCGCTTAAACAGGCTATGGAGAACGCGTATGAAGCCTCCGACGATGAATATGTGCGAGTGCGCGACTTCCGGAATGTCATCGTGCTGACCGCCATCGCCCTTACGCTGTTCACCGGCATCCTGGTCGCGGCGGTGAGCCTGTCGCCGAAGGCGATACCCCTATGCTTCGAAGCGACCACCGGGCAGACGCCACAGGGAAAGAATGTCTGCCCGAGCGGGTACCATAGCGTACCGAAGGGCGGGGACGTGCTGATCGTCGCGGCCCTCGGTGCAGTCGGCGGAGGTCTCGGCGCGTTAATGGCCATTTGCAGCTTGCGAGGTACGTCTACACCCTTCGGCGTCCCAACCGCCCTTGCCGTGCTGAAGGCGCCGGCGGGTGCACTCACAAGTGTAATCGGAATCCTGCTGCTGGCCGGCGGCTTCGTGCCGGGACTTTCCAATCTAGACAGTCAACGCCAGATCCTGGCATACGCGCTACTGTTCGGTTATGGCCAGCAGGTCATCACACGTATGGCGGACCACCAAGCGCAGCACCTGCTGAATAGACTGCCCAGTAAAGATCTCGAGGCGCAGCACCCCGCACCGTCGCCGTGGCAACCGGAACCTGAGCTCGCGACGACCGTGCCAAGCCCCAATGTCGCGAGAGTTAGGAGTGCGCCAGACTCAGCCAAGCAGGGCGGCACAGGGCAAGATGCACGCCACGCTGAGAGGTGATGCAATGCCACTAAGAGCTCCTAACGAAATGATGTTGGGCGTTTCCTCGGGACGTGAGGATTGTTCTGTCTGAACGTGAGGAGGAGTGAGCAGCCGCCGTGGATCGTCTCGGACGACCTGTGGGCCGAAATCGAACCGCTGCTGCCACCCCGCCCACCACGGCGACACCGGTTCCCTGGCCGCAAGCCGCTGGATGACCGCAAGGTGTTGTGCGGGATCCTGTTCGTGCTCTACACCGCGATCCCGTGGGAGTATCTACCCCAGGAACTCGGGTTCGGATCGGGCATTACCTGCTGGCGCCGGCTGCGGGACTGGAACGACGCCGGCGTCTGGCAACGGCTGCACGAGGTGCTGCTGGGCAAGCTGCGGGCCGCCGGGCAGCTCGACATGTCGCGGGCGGTGATCGACGGCTCCCACATCCGGGCGCTCAAGGGCGGCCCAAAACAGGTCCGAGCCCGGTCGACCGCCGCAAGCCAGGCTCGAAACACCACGTCATCACCGACGCGGGCGGCATTCCCCTCGCCGTCAGCCTGACCGGCGGCAACCGCCACGACGTCACCCAACTACTGCCCCTGGTCGACAAGATCCCCCGAATCAGGGCATCCGAGGCAGACCACGACAGCGACCCGAGCGGATCTACGCCGACCGCGGCTACGACTACGACTGCTACCGCCGCGAGCTACGCGCCAAAGGCATCACCCCGGTCATCGCCCGACGCGGCACCGGCCACGGCTCCGGACTCGGCACCCGACGCTGGGTCGTCGAACAAACCATCGCCCTACTGCACTGGTTCCGCCGCCTACGCACCCGCTGGGAAATCCGCGACGACATCCACGAAGCATTCCTCACCCTCGCCTGCGCCATCATCTGCTGGCGCCGACTCCAACACTCAAAGAGTTAGGACCTCTTAAGAGGGCGTCTGATCTCGCTTGGTGAGGTTGGTCCGATTAGGTGGTTTCGTTTCGCCAGGTTGTGGTGGATTCTCCGGTGAGGTAGCGGCTCATTGTGTTAGCCATGGCCCAATGGATCATCGCCCGGGTGCGTTGAGGGAGGGTTTCGTAGTCACGCACGAGTCGGCGGTGCTGCATCAGCCAGCCGAAGGTCCGTTCCACGACCCACCGGCGGGGCTGGACGTGGAAGCCTTTCCCGGCGTGGCGGGGTACGCGCTCGGCGTCGATGCCGAGCCGGGCGCCGTGTGCCCGTACGGCGGTGTTGTAGCCGCCGTCGCCCCACGCCTTGACCACTGGTGGATGGTCCGCGGAGACGGTGTCGAGCAGGTGCCGGCCGGCGGTGGAGTCCTGCACCGACGCGGCGGTGACGATCACTGCCAGGAGCAGGCCGAGGGTGTCGGTGGCGATGTGTCGCTTGCGGCCCTTGATCTTCTTCGCCGCGTCGATTCCCTGGCTGGACTCGCCGACGTTGCTGGAGGTCTTCACGCTCTGCGAGTCCAGGACCACCGCCGACGGGCTCCCACGACGACCCCGAGCAACCCGAACCCGCTCCCAGCACGTCGTGGATCCGCTGCGTGGTCCCGTCGGTCTCCCACTTGGCGTAGTAGTCGTACACCGTCTTCGCCGGCGGGAAGTCGTGCGGCAGGTATCCCCAGGCGATACCCGTGCGGGCCACGTACAGAATCGCGTTGACGATCTCCCGCAGGTCATCAGGTGGTGCTTGCTGCAGAGCGGGAGGAGGCCAACCACGGACATGCCGCTGGCGACGACGTAGCGCAGGGTATAGAGATCATCCGGTCGCTGTGGTAAACCCGATCCCAGTCGGCATGGGCCGCATCGTATGGGTCGACGGCAAGCGGTTGAGCGTCCCGCCGGCGAGTCGGGCTGGCCCACAGGCAGAGGCTGCGGCACCGGCGCGGCGATAGCCTGCCGTCATGACGAGCGCCGAACTGGATGAGCTGATCGTCGCGGACGCCGACGCGCTGCGCGCGTGGTTGTCGGCCAACCACTCCACGTCGCCCGGTGTCTGGCTGGCCCTGACCAGGAAGGGCGGCACAGTCACGACGCTGACCTGGCAGCAGGCGGTCGACGAGGCCCTGTGTTTCGGCTGGATCG
Source organism: Micromonospora sp. LZ37 (assembly GCF_059359015.1). Classification (NCBI taxonomy): domain Bacteria; kingdom Bacillati; phylum Actinomycetota; class Actinomycetes; order Micromonosporales; family Micromonosporaceae; genus Micromonospora; species Micromonospora sp. LZ37. The sequence continues at coordinate 47,211 of NZ_JCADBL010000020.1, forward strand.
ACGGGCAGGCCCGTAAACGGGATCAGGAAACCTCCTGGATCCGGTTCACTCCTCGCCGGCCCCGCAGTTCCTGGTCACAACGCAATGTCGCCCACGTGGCCCGGCTGGAGGCGCAGGGGCGAATGCTGCCCCCAGGCCGCGTCGCGGTAGAAGCCGCGAAGGCGGACGGGCGTTGGGCGGCCGCCTACGCCCCGCCGTCGGAAGCCGAGGTGCCGGCCGACCTCCTCGCCGCCATCGCTGCCGACCCCGCCGCCCAGGCCATGTTCGACGTACTCACCAAAACCAACCGGTTCGCTCTCATCCACCGCGTCAATGCCGTCAAACGGGCGCAGACCCGCGAGCGGAAGATCGGCGAGTTCGTTGCCATGCTGGCCCGGCACGAGACGATCTACCCGCAGAAGGCCAAGCCTCCGAACTTGCCGTAATCGACATCCTCATGATCATGTGTACTCCGCAGGGCGGGGGCGGCCGGCGGTGCCCAACCTTGGCGCCGCCTACGATGTGGACCGCTCAGCGTTGCCACAGGAATGCGGCCGTCGCGCATGCTCGGCAGTAGAAGGCGTAGCCGCAACCGCCGCCGCCGAAGTTGATCGAGGTGCGGTGATCGTGGCCTTCCTCAAGCTGCACGACGAGAGCCATCGATTCCGCACAGTTGCTACACCTGGGCGTCTCGTCGTTCTGCAGCCAGGCGGGCTGGCCACCAAGTTGGCCCAGGACCTCCCGCACAGGCCGGCCGCTTCGCCGGTGCCAGCGCTCGGGAGCGTCCAGGTACTCCTCGGCGTCGATCTCCTCGAACTCGACCGCGCAGCTTTCGTCGAGCAGCGTGATGCCATCTCCGGGTGGGGTTCGGGTATGTGCGGCGTCGGCAAGAAAAATGAATGCTCGGTTGCCGCCGGCGCTGGGATCCCACTCGTCGCACATGCCGGGATCGTTCTGGCACATGAAGACCGAGAGCAGGCCGACCCTGCCTGGCTCCACGTCCGCCAGGTTGACCTGCGCCAGGAATTGCATAGCTCCCGCGCATTCCCGGCACCGCGGCCACTCGAATTCGGACGGTACGTGCGGGAATCCGCCCGTGCGAGTCCCGGAGGCGTCGTCCGTTGCCGGACCGGCGTAGGTCATCAGCTTCACCACGAGAGCAGGCTACGGGCGGACAGGTTGGGCAGGAGGGCAGGGAGCGCATTCGAAACAAGACCAGGGGCGGAGCGTCTGCTCACCGGGGGGCGGCGGGAGGCTGGTAGCCACGCCCACCGGGCTGGGTCTCCTGCCATTCTTCGACCAGTGCCGACCCGACAATCACCACCGGAACGAATGAGGTGCCCACGACGAGCAGCAGGCCGAGCGTGGCGAGCAGCCAAGCCCGCCCGGCACTTTTCGGCCGTCGAGCCCGCAGCCATAGCCACACCGCCACGGGATACGCGATGAGTGCCGGTACCCCGATCACGAGGGGTGGGCTGAAGCCCGCGTCATCCGTGATGCCCACCAGCACGAAGAACCCAGCGGCCGGCAGCCCGCAGATGCCGATCAGGCACATGGCCGAGATCAAGAGTGCGCTGGGCAACCGCGATGGCCGGGCGTTCTCCACGCGGTAACCGTACCGACCGGGTACGGCGTCGCTACGAGCAGCGACGCGGTACGGCCCGAGCGGTGCGCGCGGTCACGGATCAGGCTCACGGGCGAGCCTCCTCGCGGACGGCCAGATTCACGTCATGACGATTGGCGCGGCCTTCCTGAGTTCACTGTTCTGCCGCGGACCGTGCGCTGCGGAGCGTCACGATCGCTTGAGCCAGGCGCCGTCCGGTCCAGCCGATGAGCGCGCACCTGACCTTGCTTCACGGCGCCCCTCCGATGTCAGGCGATCGCGCGCCCACTTCTCCGCGATCTCGGCGAGCGGCTTCCGCAGCCTCGACGAGAATCAGAAGGTGGAGTTCGACATCACCC
>NZ_JCADBL010000021.1:0-48058 GCF_059359015.1 Micromonospora sp. LZ37
CGCCAAACCCTCAACTGGCAGAATCCCGCCCAAGCACTCCACAAGTACCTCGTTGCAACAGCCACCTGAAACCGCCCCGCCTGGACACCGCGACTCGCCGCAAACGAAGCCGATCTTGCCAAGGTGCGAGGCCGGAAGGTCAGGAGAGCGCGGCGGCGATCGACTCGGCGGCGGCGAGGACCTGCGCGCCGACGGTGTCCCCGTCCAGCGGGGCCAAGGCCACCACCCCGACGCTCGCCTCCAGGCCCGGCACCCCCAACACCGGCGCGGCCACCCCGTACGCCCCGGGTTGGAGCTCCCCGACGGTGCTCACCGGGTCGGCCACGCCCGCCCGGCCGGCCAGGATCGCCCGACCGGCCGCCCCACGCTCCAGCGGGTGCCGCGCGCCCGTCCGGTACGCCACGTGGAACGACGTCCAGCTCGGCTCGACCACCGCCAGCGCCACCCCCTCGCCGCCCTCCACCACGGTGAGGTGCGCGGTCGCGCCGGCCTGCTCGGCCAGCCGGCGCAGCGCGGGCAGCGCCCCCTCGGCCAGCAACGGCTGCGCCCGCCGGGCCAGGTGCAGCACGCCGGCGCCGAGGCGCAGCCGGCCGCCACCGTCCCGGCGCAGCATCCCGTGCCCGGTCAGCGCCCCGACCAGCCGGTAGACGGCCGCCCGACCGATACCCAGCCGGTTCGCCGCCTCGGTCACGGTCAGCCCGGCGGGCGCGTCGGCCACCAGATGCAGCAGGCGCAGGCCCCGGTCCAGGGTCTGCGCCGTCTCGCCGGCCCGGACCGTCTCGCCAACCCGGACCGCCGCGTCGCCGAGCGCCGGCCTGTCCCGTCCCGTCGCGCCGACGCCGACCCGGGCCGCCGCGTCGCCGGACTCGCCGGGCCTCGCCGTCGTCTCCACAGCACGCAGCGTACGACCCGGCTCCGGGCGACCTGGGAATGCGTGGACGGCTACCCTTGTACGGTGACGCTACGCCTGTATGACACCGCCACCCGATCGGTGCGGGACTTCGTCCCGCGGGAAGCCGGCAAGGTGGGGGTTTACCTGTGTGGTCTCACCCTCCAGTCTCCACCGCACATCGGCCACCTTCGCTCCGGCGTCAACTACGACGTGCTGCGCCGCTGGCTGCTCGCCGCGGGCTACGAGGTCACCTTCGTCCGCAACCTGACCGACATCGACGACAAGATCCTGGTCAAGGCGCAGGAGCAGGGCCGGCCGTTCTGGTCGATCGCGTACGCCAACGAGCAGCTGCTCGCCGACTCGTACCGGGCGTTGAACGTGCTGCCGCCGACGTACGAGCCGCGCGCCACCGGGCACATCCCGGAGATGCACGAGCTGATCGCGAAGCTGATCGCCGACGGGTACGCCTACCCGGCCACCGACGGCTCCGGCGACGTCTACTTCGACGTGACCTCCTGGCCGGCGTACGGGTCGCTGTCGGGCGCGTCGCCGGACGCGATGCAGTCGGCCGGCGACGCGCCGGACCGGGGCAAGCGGGACCCGCGCGACTTCGCCCTCTGGAAGGGCGTCAAGTCCGACGAGCCGGCCGACGCGTACTGGCCGTCGCCGTGGGGGCGGGGCCGGCCCGGCTGGCACATCGAGTGCTCGGCGATGTGCTGGCGCTACCTGGGCGCCGAGTTCGACATCCACGGCGGCGGGCTGGACCTGACCTTCCCGCACCACGAGAACGAGGTCGCCCAGTCGCAGGCCGCCGGGCTGCCCTTCGCCCGCTACTGGGTGCACCACGGGCTGCTCGGCATCGGCGGCACCAAGATGGGCAAGTCGCTGGGGAACGCCCTCGACCTGGCGTACGTGGAGTCGCTCGGGGTGCGCCCGGTCGAGCTGCGCTACTACTACGCCGCCGCGCACTACCGCTCGCTGATCGACTACTCCGAGGACGCGCTGCGCGACGCCGCGGTGGCGTACCGGCGGATCGAGGGCTTCGTGCTGCGGGCCGCCGAGCGGGTCGGCGCCGGTCAGCTCGGTGAGCTGCCCGCCGGCTTCGTCGCCGCGATGGACGACGACCTGAACACCTCGGCCGCCCTCGCCGTGCTCCAGGGGGTGCTCAGGGACGGCAACACCGCCCTGACCGACGGCGACGATGTGACCGTGCGCACGACCCTGGGGGCCGTACGGGCGATGCTGGATATCCTCGGCGTCGACCCCCTGGACCCGGCCTGGAACGGCGGTGGCCGCGCGGACGACCTGCGCGGCGTGGTGGACTCCCTGATCGCGCTGGCCCTGGAGCAGCGCGCGCAGGCGCGCAGCCGCAAGGACTGGGCTGCCGCGGACGCCGTACGCGACCAGTTGAAGCAGGCCGGCGTGGTGGTGGAGGACACCCCCCAGGGCCCCCGATGGACTATTGGAGAGCAGGACTGATGGCCGGCAACTCGCAGCGCCGTGGCCGGCGTCTGACCCCGAAGGCGGGCGCCCCGAAGGGCTCCGGCGGCAAGAACAAGGACGCCCTGGCGGGACGGGGCAGGACCCTGCCCGCCGATGAGCGGCCGTGGCACAAGGCGTACTCGGGCACCGAGAAGCTGCCCCAGCGCACCGCCTGGAAGCAGGACAAGGAGCGCCGCGCGGCGGCCGAGGAGGGGCGTGCCCCCAAGATCGGCCAGCCGGGCTCGAAGGACACCACCTGGGGCAGGGGCGGTGGCCGGGGCGTTCCGGTCGGCCGGGGCGGCACCGGCGGTCGGGGCGGCAAGCCCACCGGCCGGACCGGTCCGCGGGTCGCGCCGGGACGCAAGTCCAACCCGGCCAAGGACAGCCCGGAGCTGCTGGTCGGCCGCAACCCGGTGCTGGAGTCGCTGCGCACGCAGGTGCCGGCGACCGCGCTCTACACCGCGCAGGGCATGGACGCCGACGACCGGGTCAACGAGATCATCCGTACGGCCGCCGACCGGGGCATCGCCATCCTGGAGGTCAGCCGGGCCGAGCTGGACCGGATGACCGGCGGGGTGCTGCACCAGGGCGTCGGTCTCCAGGTGCCGCCGTTCGCGTACGAGCCCTTCGAGGACATGCTGGCCGCGTCGGTGGAGCACACCGCCCCGCTGCTGGTGGCGCTGGACGGGGTCACCGACCCGCGCAACCTGGGCGCGGTGATCCGCTCCGCCGCCGCGTTCGGCGCGCAGGGTGTCTTCGTACCCGAGCGGCGGGCCGCCGGGATCACCGCGACCGCCTGGCGGACCTCCGCCGGCGCGGCCGCGCGGGTGCCCGTCGCCCAGGTCACCAACCTGACCAGGGCGTTGAAGGCCTGCCGGGACGCCGGCTTCATGGTGGTCGGCCTGGACGCCGACGGCGAGACCGACCTGTACGACCTGGAGGCCGCGGTCGGCCCGCTGGTCGTGGTCGTCGGCTCGGAGGGGCGCGGGCTGTCCCGGCTGGTCGGGGAGACCTGCGACCTGACCGTCAGCATCCCGATGATCTCCGACGTGGAGTCGCTCAACGCCAGCGTCGCCGCCGCCGTCACCCTCGCCGAGGTGTCCCGCCGCCGCGCCGCCGAGGGCTGACCGACCGGTTCACGCAGACGAGAAGGGGCGGTCCGCCGTGGCGGACCGCCCCTTTCGCTGTACGTACGTCAGATCCGGATGCCGGTGGCGGCGTGGAAGACGTGGCTGCGGCCGGCGCGCGGCTTGACGAACACGGTGTCACCCATGTTCGGCATGGTGCGCCGGTCGGTGCGGACGACGAAGCGCTCGTCGTGACCCTCCAGCGCGGCGTGGCCGTAGACGTTGGCGTCCGAGCCGAGGTCCTCGACCAGCTCGACGACGACCGGCATGCCGCCCTCGGTCGGGCTGACCAGGTCGCAGTCCTCCGGACGGAAGCCCACGGTCACCTTGCCGTCGCCGCCCTCGGCGCGGGCGGCCTCGACCTGCTCGCGGGTCAGCGGGATGTGCATCTCGGCGAAGGCCGCGCCCTGGTCGTTCAGCGGCACGGTCTTGATGTTCATGGCGGGGGAGCCCATGAAGCCGGCGACGAAGACGTTGGCCGGGGTGTCGTAGAGCGCCCGCGGGGTGTCCACCTGCTGGAGGATGCCGTCGAGCATGACCGCCACCCGGTGGCCCATGGTCATCGCCTCGACCTGGTCGTGCGTGACGTAGACCGTGGTGATGCCGAGCTTGGCCTGGAGCGAGGCGATCTGGGTACGGGTCTGCACGCGGAGCTTGGCGTCGAGGTTCGACAGCGGCTCGTCCATGAGGAAGACCTGCGGCTCGCGGACGATCGCCCGGCCCATCGCGACCCGCTGGCGCTGACCACCGGAGAGCGCCTTCGGCTTGCGGTTGAGGAACTCCTCCAGCTGGAGCAGCCCGGCCGCCTCCTTGACCCGACGGTCGATCTCGTCCTTGGAGGTCTTGCGCAGCTTCAGCGCGAACGCCATGTTCTCGTACACCGACATGTGCGGGTAGAGGGCGTAGTTCTGGAAGACCATCGCGATGTCGCGGGCCTTCGGGGGAAGGTGGGTGACGTCCCGGTCGTCGATGTAGATCGCGCCGTCGTCGACGTCCTCCAGGCCGGCGAGCATCCGCAGGCTGGTGGACTTGCCGCAACCCGACGGGCCGACCAGGACGAGGAACTCCCCGTCGCCGATCTGGAGGTCGAGCTGGTTCACCGCGGGGCGTTCGGTGCCCGGGTAGATCCGGGAGGCCTTCGCGTACGTGACCGTAGCCATGGTGGTGCGCTTCCTTTCACCGGCAGGAACGTGCCGGACGATCCGAGTGAAGGAGCCACCGGCACCGCGTCGGTGCCGGTCCGCGGACGGCGCAACCGTTCGGCCGGAGCCGGACGGGGGTGTCGCCCGTGTGACTGCACGGTAAACGCCTTTTCCGGGCCTGCCAAGACGGGGGACGCCGGAAGGGACGGACCGCATACGCATTCCGGTCAGTCGGGCACGGGCGGGCAGGAATCCCCTCGGCGGATGCGGCCCTTCGGCGCCGATCCGTCGGCGAAGAGCGTCAGCGATCGACGTTTTCCGTGCTCGGCGGCCTGCCGAGCGGGAATTCCGCACGTCGGATCGCTATGCTGACGTCGACACACGCGCCCCTGTAGCTCAGCTGGCCAGAGCACTCGCCTTGTAAGCGAGATGTCGCCGGTTCGATCCCGGCCGGGGGCTCCAACTCCACCAGGCAGCTTCCACCGGGGCGCTGCCGTGCGCCGCCCGGTTGACGGCAACGCCGACAGCAACCGGGGCCACGACAGCCGCCGGGAGCGCGTCCGGACGAAGTGAGGTGGGCCGCCCAGCTCCATCAACAGGAAATACGGACGCGCTGGATGGCCGCGGGCAACGTTGATCAGGATTGTTACAAGCTGTGACGCCCGCGCCGTTGTCTCGACGATGGCGGCCGGGCGGTGAGTCCGCCGGTGACCCAACACAGGGGGACTGTCGCGACGAGACCACTGAGCCCGAAGAGCTGCCAGAAGCGGGCGGTGGCGACCTGTGGCTGGCCGGGCCGATCACCTGGGCTCGGTTCATGCAGGCGTGGACCCGCGGCTACCTCGGCCGGGGCGCCCGATGCATCGCGTGTCCTCACCGAAGTGGCCCGCCTCCGCCCGATAGCCTGGGCGGACGCGGGGAGGCGAGGTCGATGAGTCGCGCGGTGGAGCAGTCGAACCGGGCCCTGCTGCGCGCCCGGGACGCCATGGACCGGGCGTACGCCCAGCCGTTGGACATCGCGGCGCTGGCCCGGATCGCGCACGTCTCCCAGGCCCACTTCATCCGTACCTTCCGGGCCACCTTCGGTGAGACGCCGCACCGCTACCTGCAACGCCGTCGGGTGGAGCGGGCGATGTCCCTGTTGGTGGAGAGCGACCGGGACGTCACCGACATCTGCTTCGCGGTCGGCTTCGGCAGCCTCGGCACGTTCAGCCGGACGTTCCGGCAGATCGTCGGCGAGTCGCCGAGCGACTTCCGCCGGCGCCGGTCGGCCGCCGCCGCGCACGTGCCGAGCTGCTTCACCAAGGCCTGGACCAGACCGAGCAGTTTCGGATAAGCGGCAGGTCACGCCCGACCTCTAGCGTCATGGGCATGACGATGAACGCGATCAGCCGCTCCTAGATCTACGTCCTCGACCAGGACGAGGCCCTCGACTTCTACGTGGGCAAGCTCGGCATGGAGGTCAACACCGACCAGGACCTCGGCTTCATGCGCTGGCTCACGGTCAACCTGCCCGGCGACCCGGAGCGCGAGGTCCTGCTGGAGAAGCCCGGCCCGCCGGCGCTCGACCCGGCCACCGCCGAGCAGGTCCGCGAGCTGCTCACCAAGGGCGCGCTGCCCGGCTCCCTCTTCATGACCACCGACGACGCCCACAAGACGTACGAGGACCTGGTCGCCAAGGGTGTGGAGATCACCGACGAGCCGATGGAGCGCCCGTACGGGATCGACTTCGGCATCCGCGATCCGTTCGGCAACCGGATCCGCATCGGCCAGATGTTCCCCCGGCCCTGAGCGGAGGCGAGCCGTGACCGACGCGATCACCCTTCCCGAGGTCCGACCGGTCGCGAGCGGGCGGGACCGGGTCCTGCTGGCCGGCGGTACCCTCGCCGGCCCGATCTTCGCCGTCTCCGCGCTGGTCCAGGGCGCCAGCCGCGACGGCTTCGACTTCCGGCGGCACCCGGTCAGCATGCTGAGCACCGGCGACCTGGGCTGGATCCAGATCGCCACCTTCCTGGTCACCGGGGCGCTCTGCGTCGCAGCGGCCGGCGCGCTGCGCCGCACCCCCACGACCGGCTCGACCTGGCTGCCTCGGCTGCTCGGCCTCTGGGGGCTCGGCCTGATGGCGGCCGGCGTCTTCAGCGCCGACCCGGCCGACGGCTTCCCGGCCGGCACGCCGCGCGGCCCCGGGCAGATCAGCTGGCACGGCGGGCTGCACTTCCTCGCGGCGGCGGTCGCCTTCGGCGCGCTGATCCTGGCGACCGTCATCGCCGTTCGCCGGGCCGCCCGCCGGGGCGCGCGGGCGTGGGCCGTCGCCAGCATCGCGACCGGCGCCGGCTTCGCGCTCGCCTGGGGCGCGCTGATCGTCCGGCCCGGCCCGGCGACCATGATCGCCTTCGGCCTCGCGGTGGCCGCCGGCTGGGCCTGGGTCACCGCGACGTTCGCGGGAGCGCTGCGACGGTCGCCTCGCTGAGCGTGAGCGGGACGGCGACGGCCGGGAGGCGCGGGTTAGCATCGCGCCTCCCGGCCGCACGAGGAGACGACGATGGCCACGCGACTGCTCTATCTGGCTCGGCACGGCGAGCAGGACCGCCCGGAGGTCGAGTCGCCCGAGGTGGGTCTCTCGGAGCGGGGTCGCCGTCAGGCCACGCTGCTCGGCCAGCGGCTGCGGGCCGTACCGTTGCGCGCCGTCCACCACGGCCCGCTGCGCCGGGCCGCCGAGACCGCCGAGCTGGTCGCCGCGTCGCTGCCGAAGGTCCCGGTGTACGAGACCGAGCTGGCCGGCGACCATCTCCCGCACGACACCGACCCGGCCGGCCTGCCCGTGGCGTACGCGAGCTTCCTGGCCCGCTTCTCGCCGCGCGAGCGGGTCGACGGGCCGCGACTGGCGGCGGAGGCCGTCGCCCGCTTCGCCACCGCCCCGGCGGAGGGTGACGTCCGCGAGTTGGTGATCACCCACAACTTCCTGATCGCCTGGCTGGTCCGGCACGCCCTCGACGCCCCGGAACGGCGCTGGCTGGGAGTGAACCACCACAACGCCGGGCTGACCGTGATCCGCTACAGCTCGTCCGGGCCGCCCAACCTGGTCGCCTTCAACGACGTGGCGCACCTGCCGCCCGAGCTGCGCGGCACCGGGCTGCCCAGCGACTATCGGGTGTGACCGGCGCCCCGCGCCGACTACGGTCGCCGGATGACGACGCCCCCACCCGACCTGCCGAAGACCGAATTCGCCTTTCCGGGGCCGCTTCGCGACCAGCTCGTCGCCGCCGTCCGCTCCGGCGCGAAGACCTCCACCACCGGCCTGCTTCAGGACTACGAGCGTGACGGCGAGCCGCTGCCGCTGGTCGGCGCACGGTCGGTCGTGGTCGACTCCGCCGACCGCCCGATCGCGGTCATCGAGGTGACCGAGGTACGCGTCGTCCGGCTCGGCGACGTCGACCTCGACCACGCCCGGGACGAGGGCGAGGGGTACGGGTCCGTCGCCGCCTGGCGCGCCGGGCACGAAGCGTACTGGCACGGGCCGGACTACCGGGGCTGGCTCGGCGACCCGGACTTCACCGTGGACGACGACACCCTCGCGGTGGCCGAGCGGTTCCGGCTGCTCCATGGGTGACGGCGGGGCGGCGGAACATTGCCGTTGCGCGCCGGAGCGCGAGGGTCAGGGCGCCGGCGTCGTGGGCAGGCCGGCGAGCAACGTGTCGACCAGCGCGTCCGCGTCCGCCGCCGAGAACGGACGGTGGGTCACCACGGCCCGCAGCCAGACCGGTCCGAGCAGCAGGTCGGCCAGGAGCAGGTCGTCCACCGGCCCGCTCAGCTCGCCCCGGTCGCGGGCCCGGGCGGTGATCTCGGCGACGTGGGCGCAGTGCTGGCCGAGCAGTTCGTCGGCGAGCCGGGCCAGCTCCGGGTCGGCGCCGGTGTGCGCGAGCACGTCGGCGGCGAGCCGGCCCGGCCCCGCACCGAGGAAGGCCGCCTTGGCGCGGACCAGCGTGACCAGGTCCCCGCGCAGGGTGCCGGTGTCCGGCACCGGCAGGTCCCGGGCGATGGCGTGCCGGAAGGTGGCGGCCACCAGCGCTGGCTTCGAGGGCCACCAGCGGTAGAGGGTGGTCTTGTTGACCCCGGAGCGGCGGGCCACTCCCTCGATGGTCAGCCCGGCGTACCCGTCGGTGTCGAGCAGGTCGAGCACGGCGGCGTGGATGGCGGCTGCGCCGCGCGGCCCGCGACCGGCCGTCGCCACGCCGGTCACCGGCCGACGCGGCGCAGCAGGCGCAGCGCCGCGGTCATCCGGCGGGTCCAGGCCGCGGTCTCCGCGCCCGGCCGGTGGTACGCCGGGGCGAGGTCCAGCCCGCGCTGCCGGGCGACGGTCTTGACCCGGGTGAAGCGGAGCAGCCCGTCGGCGCCGTGCCGGCCGCCGAGCCCGGAGTCCTTCCACCCGCTCATCGGCGCGTCGATGCTGCCCCAGACCGCGGAGTAGCCGTCGTCGACGTTGACGCTGCCCGCCTCGATCCGGGCGGCGACCGCCTCGCCGCGCGCGCCGGAGCCGCTGAACACGCTGGCGTTCAGGCCGTACGCGGTGTCGTTGGCCAGGGCGACGGCCTCGTCGTCGGTGTGGAACCGGTGGACGGCGACCACCGGCCCGAAGGTCTCCTCGGCGTACATCCGCATGCCGGGGGTGACGCCGGTGAGCACGGTCGGCTCGAAGACGTACGCGCCGATGTCGGGCCGGTGCCGGCCACCGGTGTGCACGGTGGCGCCGTGCTCGACGGCGTCCGCGACGTGCGCGGTGACCGTGTCGAGCTGGCGTGCGGAGGCCAGCGAGCCGAGATCGGCGTCGAAGTCGCCGCCGATCCCCAGCCGCAGCGTCGCGGTACGCGCCACGAAGCGGCGCAGGAACTCGTCGTGCAGCCGGTCGGCGACGTACACCCGCTCGATCGAGACGCAGAGCTGCCCGGCGCTGGCGAAGCAGGCCCGGATCGTCCCCTCGACCGCCCGGTCCAGGTCGGCGTCGTCGAGCACCAGCAGCGGGTTCTTGCCGCCCAGCTCCAGCGACGCCGGGACCAGCCGGCGCGCGGCCTGGGCGGCGACCTCCCGGCCGACCCGGGTGGAGCCGGTGAAGCAGACCAGGTCGGCCCGCTCGGTGACCAGCGGACCGACGTCGGCGCCCTCGCCGGCCACGACCTGCCAGAGCGCGGCGGGCAACCCCGCCTCGACGGCCAGGGCGCGGACCCAGAGGGCGGTGAGCATGGTCGCCGGGTCGGGTCGGTGCACCACCGCGTTGCCCGCCATCAGGGCCGGCAGCACTTCGGCGGTGGCGAGCGAGAGCGGGTAGTTCCAGGGCGAGACGACGCCCACCACGCCGACCGGGAAGCGCAGCTCGCGGGTGCGGGTGAGCAGCGGCAGGGCGCCCCCACGGCGGCGTGGGCGCAGCAGCCGCGCCGTGGCGCGGGCGTAGTAGCGGGCGGTGATCGCCACGTCGAGGACCTCCTCGACGGCGTGCCGCCGGGCCTTGCCGGCCTCCAGTTGGACCAGGTCCAGCCCGTCGGCCTGCCGGTCGAGCACGAGGTCGTGCAGCCGGAGCAGGACGGCGGCCCGGCGGGCCACCGGCAGCGCCGCCCAGGTCCGCTGTGCGCCGGCCGCGTCGGCGAACGCGGCGTCCACGTCGGCCGGGCCGCTCGACGGTACGACCACCGTCGCCGCGCCGGTCAGCGGCGAGGTGGCGGTGAAGGTGGGACCGGTGCCGCGTACCTGGTCGACCAGCGCGTCCACCCCGGCGGGCAGCGTCGGCGGGGTGCCGCCGACGGCCGGGTTGCCGGGCGGGGCGGTCTGTGGGGTCAACGCGGCAGCGGTCATGCGGCCACCGTACTGCAACGCAACGTCGCGTTGCAAAGTTTCGGGCTGGAGCAGCGGTGCCGGACGGAAGGAAGCGTGGCCACCCCGCTGGGGAGCGGCCACGCTTCCGCGACGGCTGGGCGGGCGGGTTCAGCCGGCCTGGACGGCCCGGACGACGGCCTCGGCCATGGCGCGGGCGGACTGGGGGTTCTGGCCGGTGACCAGGCGGCCGTCGACGACGACCTGCTCGGTGAAGTTCGGTGCCGGGACGTGCGTGGCGCCGGCCTCGGCGAGCTTGTCGGCGAGCAGGAACGGCACCTCGGCCGAGAGGCCGACGGCGTCCTCCTCGTCGTTGGTGAAGCCGGCCACCCGCTTGCCCGCCACCAGGTGCGAGCCGTCGGAGAGCTTCAGGTTCACCAGGGCGGACGGGCCGTGGCAGACGGCGGCGACCACACCGCCGCGCTCGTAGATCGAGGCGGCGATCCGGGCCAGGTCCGGGTTGTCCGGGAAGTCCCACATGGTGCCGTGGCCGCCGGCGAAGACCACCACGTCGTACCCGGAGGGGTCGACCTCCGCCGCCTTGGCGGTGCTCTCCACGCCGGCGGTGGCGAGGAAGTCGTTCTGGGTCTTGTCGTTCTCGTCCCGGCCGTCCAGCGGCGGCTGGCCGCCGGCCACCGACACCAGGTCGACGTCCCACCCGGCGGCCCGGAAGACCTCCCACGGCTCGGCGGCCTCGCCGACGTAGAAGCCGGTCTCCCGGCCGGTGTCGCCGAGATGGCGGTGGCTGGTCAGAGCGATCAGTGCACGAGTCATGCCGCCATGCTGGCTCGCGAATCCATAGCCGACCAATAGGCGAACCACACAGCGGCGATAGGTTTGCTGATGTGAAGGTGTCGCTCGACCTGCTCCGCAGCTTCCTCGCCGTACACCGGTCCGGGTCGATCACGGCCGCCGCCGAGCTGCTCGGCCTGGCCCAGCCCACGGTCACCGCGCAGCTGCGGACGCTGGAGGAGGCGGTCGGCCGGCCGCTCTTCGACCGGGTGCCCCGGGGCGTGCTGCCCACCCCGGCCGGTGACGAACTGGCCCGCCGGGTGGCCGAGCCGCTGGACCGGCTGGACGCCGTGCTCGCCGACGACGCGGCCACGCCGTACCCCCGGACGGTCTTCCTGGGCGGCCCGGCGGAGTTCCTCGCCGAACTGGCCCTGCCGGCGGTGGCCGGGCTGGTCGCCGAGGGCCTGGAGCTGCGGGTCTCGGCCGGCCTGCCCGACCGGCTCCTCGACGACGTGGCCGCCGGCCGGCTCGACCTCGCGGTGAGCAGCGTGCGCCCCCGGCGACGGGGGCTGACCGCCGAGCCGCTCTACGACGAGGAGTTCGCCCTGGTCGCCGCGCCGGTCTGGGCGCGGCGGCTGCCCGACCCGGTGACCCCGCAGTCGCTGCGGGACGTGCCCCTGGTGGCGTACGCGGAGGAGGCGCCGATCCTGCGCCGCTGGTGGCGGACGGTCTTCGACACCCGACTGACCCGTACACCCAGCCTGGTGGTGGCCGACCTGCGCGCGGTCCTGGCGGCGGTGCTCGCCGGGGCCGGGGCGAGCGTGCTGCCGACGTACCTGTGCCGGGCCCACCTGGCCGCCGGCGCGCTGCGGCCGCTGCTCACCCCGGCCGTGCCGCCGCTGAACACGCTCTTCCTCGCCGCCCGGCCCGGGGTGGCCGGGCGGCGCGAGGTGACCGCCGTGCGGCGGGCCCTGCTGACGGCGGCGTCCGGCTGGTAGGCCGCCCCGCCGCTGCGCCGGTCTGGGCGGGCGCGGGGGTGTCGACGGGTCAACCGGAGGTGGCCTGGAAGAGCAGTTGGGCCAGGGCGGTGGCGGCCGGGGCGGGCTGGGCGCCGGTCGGACAGTCGGTCCAGCTGACGGTGCGGGTGTCGGCGGTCAGCCGGTAGGTGTAGGCGTCCGCGCAGCGGCCGGGGCTCGGATCGGTGCCGCCGCCCCGGGTGGCGGCCCCGACCAGCCCGCGGAGCCGCCCGAGGTCCGCGGGGGCCAGCTGGCCGCTCCGGCTCGCCCCGGCCCGGTCGGTCGCCGTCCAGCGGCCGTCCGACTCGACGGCCACGGTGTCGTTCCCGCCGGCGATGCCGCCGGTGCGGGTCAGCGTCACCGGCCCGGGGGTCGCGACCGGGGTGGCGGTGACGTCCGGTGCGGCGGTGCCGGTTGCCGGGGTAGTCGTGGCGGTCGCGGAGCGCGTCGGCGCGGGCGGGCCGGGGCCGGTCGCTGAGCAGCCGGTCAGGAGGGCGGCGACGACCGCGATCGTGGCGGCGGCGTGGGCGGTCGACCTCATGCCGTTCGGACGCGCGCCACCGCCGCCGGGTTCCATCAGTGCTGCTCATCCTCCGTTCGGGCAGTGTCGAGGGCTGGAAGCGCTTCCGCCCTTCCCCTTTCTCGAATACATCGTTATATCTACATGCGTGACTACCCCCGTCACAACTCCCCTGTCAGGAGGGCACGTGAAACGACCCCTCGCCGCCGTCAGCGCAGCGCTGCTCACCAGCGGCCTGCTGGACCTGCGTCGCCACCGCGGCGCACGCGGCCCCCACCGCCCCCGCCCCGGACACCTCCCCTGCGGCTCGCGCCGAGAGCGTGCTCCGCAGCAACCCCGGCGCCGTCCAGGGCGTCAGCGGAGAGTCCTACCAGGCCGTCCGCACGAAGGTGGACGCCAATGGTGCCGCGCACACCCGCTACACCCGCACCTACCAGGGCCTCCGCGTCTACGGCGGTGACTTCGTCATCCACACGGCGCCCAACGGCAGCTACGCCGGCTCCTCCGTCGGCCTCGCCGCCCCGCTGACCCTCGCCACCAGCGCGAAGGTCTCCCCGGCCGCCGCCAGGGCGACCGCCCGCAAGCAGTTCGAGGGCAAGTTGGAGACGGTCGGCGCCCCGGAGCTCTTCGTCGACGCCAGCTCCGGCCGGGGTCGCCTCGCCTACGAGACGGTGCTCACCGGTTGGCACACCGACGGCCAGACGCCGTCGACGTTCCACGTCATCACCGACGCGGTCAGCGGCAAGGTGATCGGCTCGTACGACGAGGTCGAGATGGTGGTCGGCAGCGGCCAGAGCGTCTACTCCGGCACGGTCGCCATCGACACCACGCTCTCCGGCAGCACGTACCAGATGATCGACCCCTCACACGGCAACGGCTCCACCTGCGACATGAACAACGGCACGTCGACCTGCACCACGTTCACGAACTCCGACAACACCTGGGGTGACACCAACACCCGCCAGCGTGCGGGCGTGGACGCCCACTTCGGCGCCGCCACGACCTTCGACTACTTCAAGAACGTGCACGGCCGCAACGGCATCTTCGGCAACGGCACCGGCGTGCCGAGCCGGGTGCACTACGGCAACAACTACGTCAACGCCTTCTGGGACGGCTCCCGGATGACCTACGGCGACGGCTCCGGCAACTCCCGGCCGCTGGTCTCGCTCGACGTGGCCGGCCACGAGATGAGCCACGGCGTCACCGAGAACGTGGTACCCGGCGGCCTGACCTACTCCGGTGAGTCCGGCGGCCTCAACGAGGCCACCAGCGACATCTTCGGCAACATGGTCGAGTTCTACGCGAACGTCCCCAGCGACCCGGGCGACTACCAGGTCGGCGAGAAGATCAACATCAACGGCAACGGCACCCCGCTGCGCTACATGTACGACCCGAAGCTGGACGGCTCGTCCGACACCTGCTGGACGACCGCCACCAGGAACAAGGACGTGCACTACTCGTCCGGCCCGGCCAACCACTTCTTCTTCAACCTGGCCGAGGGCACCGGCGCCACCCCGTACGGCACCTCGCCGATCTGCGGCTCCGCTCCCGCGGTGACCGGCATCGGCCGGACCAAGGCGGAGAAGATCTGGTTCCGGGCGCTCGACGTCTACTTCACGTCGAACACCTCGTACGTCAACAACACCACCCCGTCGAACACCGCCCGGGCGTACACCCTGCGCGCGGCGACCGACCTGTACGGCAACTGCTCCACCGAGTACAAGGCCGTCCAGGCGGCGTGGACCGCGGTGGCCGTCGCAGGCAACGACGCGCCCTGCTCGTCCACCGGCAACGACTTCTCCGTCACGCTCTCGCCGACCTCCGGCTCGGTGACCGCCGGCGGCTCGGTCTCCACCACCGTCGCCACCGCCACCACGAGCGGCAACGCGCAGACGGTGACGTTCTCCGCGTCCGGCCTGCCGACCGGCGCCACCGCCACCTTCAACCCGACCTCGGTGACCTCGGGCGGCTCGTCCACCCTCACCATCGCCACCACGGCGAGCACCCCGGCCGGCACGTACCCGGTGACCGTCACCGGCGCCGGCTCGGTGAACAGGACGGCCAGCTACACGCTGACCGTCAACGGCACCGGCGGCGGCTGCACCGGCGCGGGCCAGAAGCTCGGCAACCCCGGCTTCGAGTCCGGCACCAACCCGTGGACGTCGACCTCGGGCGTCATCGGCTCGTTCACCGGCCAGCCGGCCCGCACCGGCACCCGCAACGCCTGGCTGGACGGGTACGGCAGCAGCCACACCGACACGCTCTCCCAGGCGGTGAGCCTGCCGGCCGGCTGCACGACGTACAACTTCACCTTCTGGCTGCACGTCGACTCGGCGGAGACCACCACCGGCACCGTGTACGACACCCTCCGGGTGCAGGTGCTCAACTCCTCCGGGACGGTGCTGGCGACCCTGGCGACCTACTCGAACCTGAACAAGGCCACCGGGTACGCGCAGAAGTCGTTCTCGCTGGCCTCGTACGCCGGCCAGACCGTCACCCTGAGGTTCACCGGCACCGAGGACGCCACGCTGCAGACGTCCTTCGTGATCGACGACACCGCGGTCGACGTCTCCTGACCTGACCTCGCCGTCGGCGAGCCCGGCGCCACCCCTCGCGGGTGGTCGCCGGGCCCGCGCCGTTATGGTCGCCGGACCGGCGTCGGCGCGCGCCGACCGGCACGGAAGGGGTGGTGGCGTGTCCGACGCGGAGTTGACCGTCGAGGTGACCGGCGCGGTGGCGACGGTGACGATCCGCAACCCGGCGCGGCGCAACGCGATGACCCCGGCGATGTGGCGGCAACTGCCGGTGCTGCTGGACGGCCTGGAGGCCGACCCGGCCGTGCGCGCCCTGGTGCTGACCGGCGCGGAGGGCACCTTCTGCGCCGGGGCGGACCTGGGCGACCTGGACGAGCTGCTGGAAGCCGGCGACGGCAGCATCGCGGTGGTCGCCGAGGAGCGGCTGGCCGCCTTCGCCAAGCCGACCGTCGCCGCGATCGCCGGGTCCTGCGTGGGCGGCGGCTGCCAGCTCGCGGTCGCCTGCGACCTGCGCATCGCCACCCCGGACGCCCGGTTCGGCGTGCCGCCGGCGCGGCTCGGGCTGGTCTACCCGGCCCCGACCACCCGCCGGCTGACCCGGCTGGTCGGCCCCGCCACCGCGAAGTTCCTGCTCTTCACCGCCGAGCTGATCGACGCCGAGCGGGCGTTGCGGGTCGGCCTGGTGGACGAGGTGGTCGACGATCTCACCGCCCGGGTGGACGCGATCACCGGTGCCATCGCGCAGCGCTCGCAGCTCAGCGTCGCCGCCGCCAAGGAGATCGTGGACGACCGGGCCGGGCCGGCCCGGATCGCCTGGTGGCACCGGAAGGTGCGGGACAGCGGCGAGGCCCGCGAGGGCATCGCGGCCCACCGCGAGCGCCGCGCGCCCAACTTCGGCTGGACGCCGTCCGACCGGCCCTGACCACCCCCCTGATCCACAGGTACGACCATCGCCCGCCGCGCTGCTTCATCCGCTCCCGATCGTGATCCCGTCCGTCGCAGGGGCAGGCCCTCGGTGCCGTGGGACGTCCCTCGCGGGCGCTTTCGAGCTGATGACGTAGACGAATCGGCCTGTCGGTTCGGGCCGGCCCGGCTCGGCTGACGTCACTCGCCTGCGCTGATCCTGCGCGCTTTCGAGCTGATGACGTGGACGAATCGGCTTGTCGGTTCGGGCCGGCCCGGCGCGGTGCCGTCACCGGTCGGCGCTGGAGTCCGGTGACTGCCGACTCGTGGGCGGGCATGCGGCTTCGCGCGCTTGAGTCGTTTACGACATCAGCTCTAAAGCGTCGTCGACCCCCTCTTCCTCCGGCCGGCGCCGTCATGGGCGGCACCGGCACCCGGCGTCCTGCATGCGAAGGCTCAGCCGCGGCCCGCAGAGCCGGCGGAGTCCAAGGCGCGCCAACGCGGCCGGCACCCCGCCGCGTGCGCGGCGCACCGACACCGGTCACCGGCCGTGCTGCACCGGCACCGGCGCCGGCACCAACCCGTGCTGAGCTGGATCGGCACCGAGGCGGGCGCCGAGGCGGCATCGGGACCGGGGCCGGCGGGCGCCGCGCCGGAGGCGTACACCTCCGACGCGGCCCCCTGTGCCCGCCGGCCGGCCCGATCACCGCCCGGCGAACGCGGCCCAGCTCGGCGTGACCGGCTCGCGGCGCAGCGGCATGCCCGCCTCTGCCGGCGTCCGGTCGCCCTTGCGCTGGTTGCAGGCGTAGCAGGCGGCGGTCGTGTTCCTCCAGGTGTTCCGGCCGCCGCGCGAGCGGGGCAGGATGTGGTCGATGGTGCTGCCCGGGCCGCCGCAGTAGGCGCAGCGGTGCCCGTCGCGGCGCAGCACGCCGGCCCGGGACCAGGCCGGTCCGGCGCTGAACCGCCAGCGGGTGACCACGTACCGGACGAGCCGGACGACCCTCGGCATCGGGAAGACGCCGATCACCTGGTCCGGCTCGGCCTCGTGGATCTCGGCGACCCGGCGGCACAGCATCCGGATCGCGTGCTGGACGGTGACCCGGTGCAGCGGGCCGAGGTCGGCGTTGATGACGAGGACGGCGTCCACCGGGCTCTCCCTTCACGATCGGCGGTGGACCGGCCCGGACAGCGAGAAGCCGCCCGGTCCGGTGCGGGACGGGCGGCTGGAACGCGTGCGGACACGCGTCAGTCGGGCACCCCGTCCCGGGGACCTTCGGCTCGGCGACCGTCCGACGGCAGCGTCGACCACGCGCACGTGACGTGCGACAACGGCATGACTGACTCCCGGCGGGCTGGTTGACCTTGCGCGATCACGGTAGGTCCACCCCGGAGAGAGGGGCAACGTATTTCGATTCGCCCTCGGCCCGGTCCGGGCGCCGCTGCCGCCCGGCGGGGCCGGCCGCCTGCGCGGCGGCCAGCGGCCTGTTGATCCGTACCGCCATCTGCGTGGTCAGCTCGCTGTCCAGCAGCGGCCGGTTGATCTCGGCGGCGACGGAGAGGGTCGGTCCGGAGACCGAGCGCCAGATGGCGGTCAGCCCGGCGCCCAGGCCGAGCAGGGCGACGGCCGCCCGGGTGGTGGGTGAGCCGGCCGCCGCGGCGGCGCTGAGCCCGACGACCGCGCCGAGCACCACCAGCAGGGGTACGAGCACCGGCCAGAAGATTCCCCGGGCGGCCTGGACCACCAGTCGCCGGTCCCGGATGATCAGGTTTCGGGCGACGATCGCCCAGTTCTCCTCGTCGAGCAGGTCCCGCGGGTGCAGCCCGCCGGTGAGCACCCCGCGCCACAGCTCTCCCTGGTTGCGCAACTGGCGGGACAGCTCGGCCGGGTCGGCGCCCCCGGCCCGGTTGACCGCCGTCGCCCACGCCGCCAGGGAGCGCCGCACCACCGCCGCCGAGTACGGGGGCAGCACGCTGGCCAGCTCGTCCAGCCAGCGGCTGATCTGCACGTGCCGACCGCCGAAGCGCCGGGTCAGCTCGTCGGCGTCGGCCTCCCGTACGGTGTCGGCCAGCGATCGGCCCAGCCGGTACGCCAACCCCACCCGATGGTTGGTGGCCGTCGCCCAGCCCAGCACGTCGACGTTCAACTCGTCCAGGGCGAGCAGCAGCCCGGTCACCTCGACGGGACGGTCACCCTCGCCGAGGCGGGCGCGGGCGGTCGCGGTGGCGGGACCGGGTCGGTCGGTGCTGGTCAGCTGGGCGATCTGATCGAGGGCCACCTCCACCGCGTCGAGGTACATCCGCATCCGCTGCCGGCCCGGCATCTCCGTCAGGTTGGACAGCTTCGCGGGAGGGGTGACCGGGCGGTCGTCCCGAACGGTCAGGTCGACGGTCCGCGCCCGGTGGTACGCGTCCGCCATCCACCAGCCCAGCCGCAGGGCGATGACGATGCACGCCCGCTCGTCGCGGAGCAGCCCGTACGCGTCGTCGCGCCCGTCCTCGGCGCGGTCCGGTGCGGCGTCCACACCGGACCGGTGCAGTGGCGACACCCTCCTGACCTCCCGTGCCGGCTGCTCGCCGGCGTCGATCGACGTCAGTCGAGCGTAGAGCGGTCAGGCGGACAAAAGGGGCGATTCGCCAAAGACCGCGCCCTGGAGGGATCCCTCAGCGGCGGGCGAGCAGGCCGCGCGGGCGGATGGACCGGACCGGCTCGGCAGCCGCCCCCGCGGCGCGCAGGATGTGGTTGGCGGCCAGGATGCCGGTCGCCGCCGACCGCTCCATCAACGCGCTCGGGAACTCCGTCCGGATCCCGTCCCCGGCCAGGTAGAGCCCGTCGGCGTCGGTGCGTACCCCCGGCCGGCCGGCGTGGCTGCCCGGGGTGAACGCCGGGGCCTGCGCCTCCACCCGGGCGCGCAGCTCGCGGACCCGCAGCCCGGCCGCCTCCGGCCAGAGCGTGGTCAGCTCGACCCGCATCCGCTCGGCCAGTTCCTCGGCGGGCACGCCCTCGTCACAGGCGTACGCGTGCAGCTCCACCACCGAGCCGCCGGTCCGCTCGGCCCACCGGCGGGAGGAGTTCTCCAGCCGGTGGTAGAGGGTCACCGAGTCCAGGGTGGGTTGCCGGGACACCCCGCTGAACACCGCCCGGTCGGCGCGCACGTCCCCGTCCATCCAGTACCGCGCCACCGCGTACGGCGGACCGGCCTGGCCGAACGCGGGCATCCGCGCCACCAGCCGGGGCGCCGCCCCGCGCAGGCCGGGGGAGGCCGCGACCAGCGCGGCGAGCGCCGGTGGGTCGACCGCCAGCACGACGTGGCCGGCGGCGTACCCGGTGCCGTCGGCGGTGGTCACCCGCCAACCGTCCGGGCCTCGGTCCAGCCGGGTCGCGGCGGCGCCGGTGAGCACGCGGCCGCCGTGCTTCTCCACGTGCCGGGTCAGCGGCTGCCAGATCGCCGTGGCGTAGTCCTCGTCCGGGCAGTCGAAGGCCAGCCCCTCCGGGTTGCCCAGCAGGTAGAAGTGGAACTGGGCGATCATCTCGGCGGCGGACATCTCCGCCTCGTGGTTGAAGAACGAGTGGGAGAAGACCTCGAAGAGCATCGCCCGGGCCCGGTCCGGCAGCCGCAGCGAGGTGAGCAGCTCGTCGGCGGTGGCGCTGTCGAACTCGGCGTACGTGCGCTCCGGGTCGTAGGTGAGCAGCGGCAGCGCGGCGTCCCGGTCCATCCCGCGCAGGTCGGCCAGGCGCAGGCTGGGGCTGCGCAGCAGCAGGGCGAGCAGGTTCAGCGGCGGGGCCGGCGGCAGCTTGCCGAACTCCTCCGTCGGCCACCGCCCGCTCAGGATCGGGTAGCCGGGGATCGGCTTGAGGAAGCCCAGCCCCGGGTCGACCCGGCGCAGGATCGACCGCCAGTTGTAGTACTGCCGGAAGAACGCGTGGAAGCCGTGCTCGTTGAACTGCGGGCCGTCGGCGAGCGCCTCCGGCCAGGCGCCCAGCCGGCCACCCAACGTCGGGGCGGCCTCCAGCACGGTCACGTCGACCCCGCGCTCGGCCAGCACCACCGCCGCCGACATGCCGGCGATCCCGCCACCCACCACCACCGCCGTGACCGGGCGCGGCACGCGGGGGGCGCCGCCACCGCCCGGGTCCACCACGTGCTCGCGTACGCCGATGAGCCGACCCAGCAGTTGCGACAGCGCCATGTGCACCTTCCCGCCCGAGGGAGTCCCAGTCTGCCTGAGATGTGACCGGAAGGCGTCGACGCCGAGGGCGGCAGCCCTCCCTCAGGGCAGGCAGCGGCGGGGACGGTCGGAGGGGGGCCAGACGTACTCGAGGTCGGGTGGGACGTCGCCGAACCGGGGGCCGTAGTGGTCGGGATCCTTGCGCAGCAGCGAGGAGCGGTGGCTCAGGTGCAGGTCCTCCCGGCCCAGCCAGGGCGGCAGCTCGCCGGCCTCCGCCAGCTCCCGCTGCGTCCGGATCCGCTCGATCCCGCAGGCCGCGGCGAGGTCGGTGCTCATGGTCGCCGCGCAGGTGTCCGCCCGGCCCGGCTCGGACCAGACCGCGCACATGTCCAGCCCGTACCGGGTGAGCGCCTCCTCGTAGCCGGCCCACATCTTGACCGCCGGATGGTTGCGCCAGCCGTAGTTCGGCCGGGTCAGGCCGCGCAGCACCTGGATCGTCTCCACCCGCTGCTTGCCCAGCCGTCGCTGGTCGAGCGCGCGGGCGCTGGCCAGAAAGTCCGGGTACGGGAGGAACGTCTGCATGCCGGTGCTCTACCCGTCGTCGGCCCCGCCATGCCTCCCATGATCGCCGGGCTGCGCGCGGCGCGACCGGCTGACTACCATCCGGTCATGGCCGAACCCCTGCGCGATCGTGCCCGGCGCGCGACCGGCTGGCGGCTGCGGATGAACGGCGACCCTCGTGCGCACTACGTGATCTGCGGCAACGACCCGCTCGCCTACTGGGTGGTGCGGGCGCTGCTCGCCACCGAGCTGCCGCAGGGGCGGGTCCGGATCACCCTGGTCGTGCCGGAACGCCGCCGCTCCGACGGGCCGGACGGGCGCGACCTCGACGGTGTCCAGGTGGTCCGGGCCGACCGGCTGGACGAGGCGACGTTCCGCCGGGCCGGGTTGGCCGGCGCGGACGGCCTCGCGCTGCTGCACCAGGACGACGTCGGCAACATGCACGCGGCGCTCTGCGCGCAGGAGGTCGAGCCCCGGCTGCGGCTGGTGGTACGGATGTTCAACACCAGCCTCGCCAACGGCCTGCGGCAGCTCTTCCCGGACTCGGCGGTGCTCTCGGACGCCTCGATGGCCGCCCCGGCGTTCGTCGCCGCCGCGCTCGGCGAGGTCGCCCCGACCCACTTCCGGCACGGCGGCCGCACCCTGTACGTGGCCCGGCGGGAGGACGTACGCCCCGGTGACGTCGTCAGCGGCCTGGCCGTCACCACGGACCCGGAGCTGGTCCGGGTGCTGCCGGCCGACGAGGCGGCGGCCGACGTGGTGCTCGCCGAGGCGACCGGGCAGCCGCCCGGGACGGAGCTGGCGGCCCGCCGCCTGGTCCGGGCGCGGCGCCGCCGGCAGCCGGTCGCGGTGCTGCTGCGGGCGGTCCGCAGCTTCGCCACCCGCAAGATCGGCATCGCGGTGCTCGCGCTGTTGGCGGTGATCGCCGTGCTCGGCTGGCTGAACGGCCGCGCGGCCGAGGTCAGCTGGGCCGAGGCGCTCTACCTGACCCTGGTCACCACGCTCAGCGGCCAGGATCCCGACGTCACCAAGCCGGCCGCCGCGCAGGTCATGCAGGTGGTGCTCAACCTGGCCGGGCTGGCGCTGATCCCGCTGATCACCGCCGTGGTGGTCGACGGGATCGTCAACGCCCGGCTGGCCCTGCACACCGGCCGGATCCAGCCCGACCGGACCGGGCACGTCGTGGTGGTGGGGCTGGGCAACATCGGCACCCGGGTGATGGCGCAGCTGCGGGACTTCGGCGTCGAGGTGGTGGCGATCGACCGCACCGGGGAGGCGCGCGGCGCGGCGCTGGCCCGGCGGCTCGGGGTGCCGCTGATCGTCGGGGACGCCGCCCGGGAGGAGACGCTGCGTTCCGCCTCGGTGGAGAGCTGCCAGGCGCTGGTGGTGGTCTCCACCGACGACGGGGTCAACCTGCGGGCCGCGTTGAACGCCCGGGCGCTCAACGAGGAGGTGCGGGTGGTGCTGCGGCTCTTCGACGGGGACTTCGCCGAGCGGATCCAGAAGGCGTTCGGCATCGGCATCTCGCGCAGCGTGTCGTACCTGGCCGCACCGGCGTTCGCCGCCGCGCTGCTGGACCGGGCGGTGATCGCCACCATCCCGGTCGACCGGCACGCCCTGCTGGTGGTGGAGGTGCCGGTGGTGGCCGGAGCCCCGCTGGACGGCCGCCCGCTCGCCGCGGTGGCCCGCCCCGGCGAGGTCCGGCTGCTCGGGCACGCCCGGGCCGGGCAGAAGGTCGACTGGTCGGCCGACCCCCGCATGGTGATCACCGCGGGGGACCGGCTGACCGTGGTGGCCCGGCGGGCCGGGTTGAGCGCCCTGCTGCGGGAGACCGCCCCACCGGCGCCCCCGTCCCCGGCGGCAGCGCCCGGCGGCCCCTCGCCGGCAGCGCCCGGCGGCCCCTCGCCGGCAGCGCCCGGTGGCCCTCCGGCGGCAGCGCCCGGTGGCCCTCCGGCGCAGCGGACCGCCGACGAGGAGTGACGTCCCGGGCGCTGCCCACGCGACCGGTTCCGCCGGAGGTCACCGGGCGGGGCGGGCGTGGCGCAGGGCGTACCAGGCGGCGCCGAGGGCGAGCACGGCGAGACCGGTGAGCACGCTGGCCGGCGGCAGGTTCACCGCGAGCAGCAGGCAGCCGGCCAGCCCCAGCCCGGCGAGGAGCCGGACGGGCAGCTTGCGCGCCGGGTCACGGCCCAGCGTCAGCGCCGCCGCGTTGGTGATGGCGTAGTAGACCAGCACCGTGCAGCTGGAGAAGCCGATCGCCCCGCGCACGTCCCCGAGCGCGACCACCACGATCACCACGGCGGCCACCGCCAGCTCGGCGCGGTGCGGCACCCGGTGCGCGGGGTGCACGGCGTCCAACGCCCCCGGCACGTCCCGCTGGCGCGCCATCGCCAGCAGGGTCCGGCCGATCCCGGCGAGCAGGGAGAGCAGCACACCGGTCACCGCCACGGTCGCGCCGGCCCGGACCACCCAGGCCAGGCCGGGCAGCCCGGCGGCGGTCACCACGTCGGCCAGGGGCGCGGCGGAGGCGGCCAGCCGGTCGGCCCCGAGCACGCCGACGGTGACCACACCGAGCACCAGGTAGACGGCGAGCACCACGCCCAGGGCGAGCGGCACCGCGCGGGGGATGGTCCGCTCCGGGTCGCGTACCTCCTCACCGAGGGTGGCGATCCGGGCATACCCGGCGAAGGCGAAGAAGAGCAGCCCGGCGGCGGTGAGCACCCCGCGGACGGTCCCGTCGCCGCTGCCCAGCCGGTCGAGGGAGACCTCGCCGGCGGCGATCCCGGTCACCGCCACCAGGGCGAGCACGGCCAGCACCACCACGACCAGCACCCTCGTCGCGGTGGCGGTCCGGGCGATGCCGCGCAGGTTCACCGCGGTCACCGCGAGCACCGCGCCGACCGCGACCGGCCGGGCCTGACCCGGCCACAGGTACGCCCCGATGGTCAGGGCCATCGCCGCGCAGCTCGCCGTCTTGCCGACCACGAATCCCCAACCGGCCAGGAAGCCGGCGAACGGGCCGAGCCGCTCCCGCCCGTAGACGTACGTCCCGCCGGACTCGGGGTGGCGGGCGGCGAGCCGCGCCGAGCTGGTCGCGTTGCATAAGGCGACGAAGCCGGCCAGGGCCAGCGCCACCAGCAGCCCGGCACCCCCGGCCGCCGCCGCGGCCGGGGCGAAGACCACGAAGACGCCCGCACCGAGCATCGATCCCAGCCCGATGACCACCGCATCGGGTACGCCCAACCGCCGCGCCAGCCGCTCCACGCGCGCAGACCCTAGGGGTACGAGATGAACGGCCGGTCGAACTCCCGCAACCTGCCCGGCAACGGCACGTCGTCCCACGGCACCCGGTGCAGCACCCGGTCCAGCAGCAGCCCGAGCAGCAGCCCGGCGACCGAGTCGGTCAGCCAGTGCCAGCCCAGGTAGGTGGTGGTGCAGAGCACCACCACCGGCGGTACCACCCGGACCACGGTGACCACCCGGCGCGGCATCTGCCGGCCGAAGCTGCGCAGCAGCGGCGCGAGCAGCAGGGCGATGACGCCGTACCAGACGATCGCGTTGGCTACGTGCCCCGACGGGTACGACTGCGCGAACCGCACCGGCAGCTCGTCCTGAAACAGCGGCAGGGTCTGTGCGGGCGGCAGGAAGGGCTCCTTGGTGCTGGCGCTGGGCGCCGGCCGGGCCGTCCACACCTTGAGCGGGCCGATGGTCAGATAGGTGAGCGCGAACGCGACCACGGGGGGCAGCACCGGGCGGACCGACCGGAGCCGGACGGCCAGCAGGACGCCGAGCCCCGCGGCGATCAGCGTCAGCGGTGTGCCCTGCCCCAGGTAGTTGAGGATCACCGCCGTCCACCGGGCGGCGCTGGGCCGGTGCGCGTCGGCCCAGTCGGCCACCGCGCGGTCGATGTCGAAGAGCTGGTCGGCGGTCAACGCGACGGTCAGCCCGACCAGGGCCGCCAGCAGCAGCAGATCGAACCACCAGCCGGCCGGGCGGACCGGTCGGAGCCGCGCTCTGCGCCGTATCGTCGTGGTTTCCCGCACCCGACCACGCTACCGGCCACGGTCGATGGCGGACCGGGACGGGCCGGGGTGCCTGTGGGCCCAACCACGTAGAGCGGCGCTGCGCCGGGGGAGCGGTCACACTTGTCCCCGTGCGGATCACCTCGGCCCTCGTCGACCCGGCGCTGCTAGACCTTCCCTGGTCGACCCCGCTGGAGCAGTGGCCTGCCGAGCACCTGGTGGCGCTGCCGCAGGGCATCTCCCGGCACATCGTCCGGTTCGTCCGGCTCGGTGACTACGTGTACGCGTTCAAGGAGACCCGCGAGCGGATCGCCGAGCGGGAGTACGACCTGCTCCGGGCCCTGGAACGGATCGACTTCCCGTCGGTCGAGGCGGTGGCGGTGGTCGCCGACCGGCAGACCGAGGGCGGGGAACCCCTCGAATCGGTGCTGATCACCCGGCACCTCCAGTTCTCGCTGCCCTACCGGGCGCTCTTCTCGCACACCCTGCGCCCGGAGACGATGAGCCGGCTGCTCGACGCGCTCGCCGCTCTGATCGTCCGGATGCACCTGACCGGCTTCTTCTGGGGCGACTGCTCGCTGTCGAACACGTTGTTCCGCCGGGACGCCGGGGCGTTCGCCGCCTACCTGGTCGACGCCGAGACCGGTGCCCTGCACAGCTCCCTCTCCAACGGCCAGCGCGGCGAGGACCTGGAGATCGCCCGGGTGAACATCTTCGGTGAGGCGCTGGACCTCCAGGCGGCCGGGCTGCTGCACGAGTCGATCGACCCCGAGGTGGTCTGCGAGGAGGTCGTGCAGCGCTACGAGCGGCTCTGGCACGAGATCACCTACGAGCAGCAGGTCGAGCGGGAGGCCCGGCACGACATCGAGGGGCGGATCCGCCGCCTCAACGAGCTGGGCTTCGACGTCGCCGAGGTGGCCCTCTCCACGGTCGACAACGGGCGCTACCTGGTCCGGCCGAAGGTCGTCGACGCCGGCTACCACACCCGCCGGCTGCTCCGGCTGACCGGCCTCGACGCCGAGGAGAACCAGGCCCGCCGGCTCCTCAACGACCTGGACGCGTACCGGGTGGAGAGCGACCTGACCGACGAGCAGCAGGCCGCCCACCGCTGGCTGACCGAGGTCTTCGAGCCGGTGGTCCGGGCGGTGCCGGCCCACCTGCGGCGCAAGCTGGAGCCGCAGGAGCTGTTCGCCCAGATAATCGAGCACAAGTGGCTGCTCTCCGAGCAGGCCGGCCGGGACGTCGGCATGGGACCGGCGGTGCAGTCGTTCCTGGCCGACGTGCTGGTGCACCGCCCCGACGAGCAGGCCGTCCTCGGCGTCGAGGTCCCCAACGCCGGCTGACACCCAGCTCAACCGCCCTTCCCGGCCGCCCCGCCGGCTCTGCCTTCCCGCCTTTCTCCGGTGGCTGAGGGCTTCGCGTTTCCCGACTGCTCCGCCCCCCGGCGCCTCCGGCTTTCCGGGGCCGGGACGCCTTCGGGTACGTCTTCGTCACTTGCCCCGGCGCCCCGGCTTCCCGGCGCCCCGGCTTCCCGGCGCCCCGGCTTCCCGGCGCCCCGGCTTCCCGGCGTGCCTTCCCGGCTTGCGCCTGCGACCCGACCTGGGCAGTGATGTGCGTCCTTTAGAGCTGATGACGCAAACGAATCACGTCAAGGCCGAGATGCAGGAGCCGGAGTTGGCGGTCCGCCGGCCCGCGTTTCCTGTCGGCATCAGGTCGAATGCCGAGCCGGGCAGGCGAACGCCGAGGGCGTCCGCGCCCTGATTAGCTCAACGGGCCAAGATCGTCGTGTCAGCTGCCCGAAGCTGCGCGGAGCGCGGAGCAAAGCTGCCGGAGCGCAGCTGATCAACCTTGAGTCGTTTGCGTCATCAGCTCTAAAGGACGCGAAGGAGTGGTGCGACCCCCCAGAGCCAGAGCGGCGAGAGCGGAGAGCGCGAGAACCGGGAGGCTGGGAGCGCCAGAGCGCGCGGGGAACGTGGGCCGAGAGCGCCAAGCCCCGGGGGTGCTGAACGAGCCAGCGAGTCAGCGAGCCAGGTGCAAAGGGCGACCCCGGGAGCCCGGGGAGCCCGGGGAGCCCCGGGAGCCCCGAGAGCCACGGGAGCCCGAAGGCCACGGGAGCCCGAAGGCCATGGGAGCCGAAAGCCACGGGAGGTCGGAAGCCATGGGAGCCGAAAGCCACGGGAGGTCGGAAGCCCTGGTAGCTCCGGGAGCCCTGGGTCCGCGAGTCGGCGTCGCGGGGGCCGACAGCGGGGTTCCGGACCCGATCAGTCCAGCCAGGTGCCGCCGCGCATCACCCGGACCACGTTCAGCTCGTCGTCGAGCACGACCAGGTCCGCCCGGAGGCCGACCTGGAGCGCCCCCACCCGGTCGCCCAGGCCGATGGCCCGGGCCGGGGTGGTCGCCACCATGCGGACCGCGTCGGCGATCGGGATGCCGGCGTCCACCGCGTGGCGCAGCGCGGCGTCCATGGTGAGGGTGCTGCCGGCGATCGCGCCGTCGGAGGCCAGCCGGGCCACCCCGTCGGTCACGGTGACGGCCTGACCGCCCAGCTCGTACTCGCCGTCGGGCATGCCGGCGGCGGCCATCGCGTCGGTGATCAGCGCGGCCCGCTCCGGGCCGGCGACCGAGGTCGCGAAGTTGAGCATCCCGTCGTGCAGGTGCACGCCGTCGGCGACGAGCTCGCAGACCACGTTCGGGGCACCCAGCAGGGCCACCACCGGGCCGGGCTCACGGTGGTGCACCGGGCGCATCCCGTTGAACAGGTGGGTGCCGACGCTCGCGCCCGCCGCCACGGCGGCGCGGGTCTGGTCGTACGTGGCGTCGGTGTGCCCGACCGCGGCGACCACCCCGTGCGAGGTGAGCAGCTTGATCGCGTCCAGCGCGCCGTCCCGCTCCGGGGCCAGCGTCACCATCCGCACCGCGCCCCCACCCAGCTCGATCAGCTCGGCCAGCTCGTCGCTGGACGGGTCGCGGAGGAACTCCGGGTTCTGCGCGCCGCAGCGGGCCGCCGACAGGTACGGCCCCTCGAAGTGGATGCCGGCCAGCACCCCCTCGCGCCGCAGCGGCGCGTACGCGGAGGTGGCCGCCCGCATCAGCTCGAACGGCGAGCTGACCAGACTGGCCAGCAGGGTGGTGGTGCCGTGCCGCAGGTGGAACGCGGCGGCCTCGCGAGCCTGGCCGGCGTCGCCGGTGGTGAAGGTGTGCCCACCGCCGCCGTGGGTGTGCATGTCCACGAAGCCGGGCACGATCCAGTGGCCGTCCCGCTTCGCCGGGTACTCGGCGACCGCGTTGATCCGCTCGCCGTCCAGCTCCACGCACCCCTGCCGGATCACGCCGGTCGGGGTCACCACCTTGCCGGTCACCCGAAGGGCCATCACTACTCCAGACTGTCGAGGGCGAGCAGGGCGGCGCCGAGGCTACCTGCCTCGTCGCCCAGGGCCGCCGCGACCAGCCGCGGCTCCCGGTGGAAAGTCATCCGCTCGCGCAGTGCCGCGCGCAGGGGATCGAGCAGCTGCCCGCCGGCCCGAGCCAGGCCACCGCCGATCACGATCGTCTGGACGTCGAAGAGCGCCTGGCCGGTGGCGAGCCCGTCGGCGAGCGCCTCGACGGCCTCCCGCCACACCCGGCCGGCCAGCTCCTCACCGGCCGCGGCCCGTGCGGCCACGTCCGCCGCGGTCACCAGCCCGACCGCCAGCCCGACCGCCGGCCTGGCGCCGTCGCCCTCGGCAGCGGCCGGGGACGCCTCGGCCAGTTCCGCGTAGCGGCGGGCGATGGCGGAGGCCGACGAGACGGCCTCCAGGCAGCCGGGACGGCCGCAGCCGCAGCGCGGTCCGCCGGGGCGTACCAGGATGTGGCCGATCTCCCCGGCGGCGCCGTGCGCGCCGGCGGCGGCCGACCCCGCGACGACGTGCGCGGCGGCGATGCCGGTGCCGATCGCGACGAAGAGGACGTGCGCGGTGCCGCGTCCGGCACCGAGCCGGGCCTCGGCGAGACCGCCCACGCGCACGTCGTGGCCGAGCGCCGCCGGCAGCCCGAGCCGCGCGGCCGCCAGGTCCCGCAGGGGTACGTCCCGGAAGCCCACGTTCGCCGACCAGACCGCCGTGCCGGTGGCCTCGTCGACCACGCCCGGTACGGCGATGCCGCAGGCCACCGGGGTGAGCCCGTCGGCGCGGGCCTTGTCGGCCAGCCCCTCGGCGATGTCGAGGACGGTGTCGACCACGGCCGCCGGCCCGCGGGCGGCGCCGGTGGGGTGGCGTTCGGTGTGCACGACCTCGCCGCTCGGCCGGACCAGGGCGCACTTCATCCCGGTGCCGCCCACGTCGAGGGCGACGACGACGGCGTCACCGGCGCCGGTGGGGCCGTCGGTCACGCCAGCACCACGGAGCGGGTCAGGTGCCGGGGCGCGTCCGGGTCGAGGCCCCGGCTGGTGGCCAGCGCCACCGCGAAGCGCTGGGCCAGGATCAGGTCGGCCATCGGGTCCACCGGGGTACGTCCGGCCGCCCAACTGCCCAGCACGGTGTGGCAGCCGTGGTGGCGGCTGTGCACGAAGGCCGCGCCGGTGGCCGCCACGTCCTCGGCCAGGCCGTCGGGCAGCGCGCCGAACGCCCAGACCAGCCGGCCCGGAGCGGCGATCGAGATGGGACCGTGTCGGTAGTCCATGGCGGGGTACGCCTCGGCCCAGAAGGTGGCCGCCTCGCGGCACTTCAGCGCCGCCTCCTGGGCCAGCCCGACGGTCCAGCCCCGCCCGAGGAAGGTGGCCTGCCCGATCGTGGCCGGGTCGATCGGCAGCGGGGCCCGGACGGCCACCTCGGCGTCGGCGGCGAGCGCCTCGACGTTGTCGCCCAGGTGGGCGCGGAGCAGCGCCAGCGACGTGGTGGCGAACCGGGTCTGCACCACCGATCGTTCGTCGGCGAACGGCAGGGTCACCGCCGCGTCGGCCAGGCCGACCGCCGGGGATCCGGGATCGCCGACCAGGACCGTGGTGGGCAACTGCCCGCGCAGCGCGGCGAGCAGGTCGAGCACCTCGGTGGTGGTTCCGGAGCGGGTGATCGCGATCAGCCGGTCGTAGCGGCGGCCGGTGGGGAACTCGCTGGCCTGAAAGGCGTCGGTCTCGCCCTGGCCGGCGCGTTCACGCAGCCCCGCGTACGCCATCGCCATGAACCACGACGTGCCGCAACCGACGACGGCGACCCGCTCGCCGGGGCGGGGAAGGTCGGCGGCGACGCCACCGGCGAGCCGCGCCGCCTCCCGCCAGCAGTCGGGTTGGCTCGCGATCTCCGCGTCGACGTACGCCATGAGGACTCCTCGCACTGGCTGGCGATGCGCATTACGGCTCGTTAAAGCCGTCTTTCGCGCGTTATTCTGCGCGAACCCGGGGGGCTCTGGCAACCAGCCCCCAGATCGCGCAGGTCAGGGTTTTGCGCCCTCGTAGTTTCGCGCACTACTGTGCACGCAATCAATCACCGATCGTGCAGAGTCAACGGAGGCCCCCGCGGTGGACCGGTACGCCAGATGGAACGCTCTGCTCGAGATGCTGACCGACAGCGGCCGGGTCAGCGTCGAGGAGGCGGCCGAGCGGCTGGACGTCTCCCAGGCCACCATCCGGCGTGACTTCGACCAGCTCGCCCAGCAGCAGATGATCACGCGGACCCGGGGCGGCGCGGTCGCCAACGGCGTCTCGTACGACCTCCCGCTGCGCTACAAGACCGCCAAGCACTCCGCCGAGAAGCAGCGGATCGGGGCGGCCGCCGCGTCGCTGGTCTCCCCGGGCACGGTCGTGGGCCTCAACGGCGGCACCACCAGCACCGAGGTGGCCCGGGCGCTGGCCGTCCGCCCAGATCTGAACACCAGCGCCGAGGGTGCCCAGCTCACCGTGGTGACCAACGCCCTGAACATCGCCAACGAGCTGCTGGTGCGGTCCCGGATGAAGGTCGTGGTCGCCGGCGGGGTGGTCCGCCCCAAGTCGTTCGAGCTGGTCGGCCCGCTGGGCGGGGCCCTGCTGCGCGAGGTCACCCTGGACGTCGCCCTGCTCGGCGTGGACGCGGTCGACCCGCAGCTCGGCGCCGCCGCCCACCACGAGGGCGAGGCCGCGATGAACAACCTGATGGTGGCCCGAGCCAAGCGAGTGGTGATCATCGCCGACTCGTCCAAGCTGGGTGGTCACGCCTTCGCCCGGATCTGCCCGGTGGACCGGGTGGAGACCCTGGTGACGGACTCCGGGGCCGATCCCGCGGTCGTCGAGGCGTTCCGCGCCGCCGGGGTCACCGTCATCTGCGCCTGAGTATGTCGTTGCTATACGGTCGGTGACGATTTCCGAGCCGATGCATACCCGGTATTGCTCTGCTCTGTATACCGAGTATGGTGACCGCTGTCATGGAGTCCCATCGGGGGAGGCGCAGCTTGTCGGCTGTCCTGGAGATCGAAGGTCTACGTAAGACGTACAAGAGTCGTCGCCGGGGTGTCCGCAACGCCCTCGACGGCTTCGACATGCGGGTCGAGGCCGGACAGGTGCACGGCTTCCTCGGCCCCAACGGGTCGGGCAAGACCACCACGCTGCGTACCCTGCTCGGGCTGATCCGGCCCGACGGCGGCCGGATGGCGATCCTCGGCCACGAGGTGCCGGCCGCGCTGTCCGTGGTGGCCGGTTCCGTCGGGGCGATCGTGGAGAGCCCCCAGTTCTTCCCGCACTTCACCGCCCGTGACACCCTGTCGCTGCTGGCCGGCGCCGGTGAGGTGCCCGCCGTCCGGGTCGACGAGGTGCTGGAGCTGGTCGGCCTGCGGGACCGCGCCAACGAGCGGGTCAAGACCTACTCGCTCGGCATGAAGCAACGGCTCGCCGTCGCCTCGGCGCTGCTCAAGAACCCGCGGCTGCTGATCCTGGACGAGCCGGCCAACGGCCTCGACCCGGGCGGCATCCGGGAGATGCGCACGCTGATGCGCAACCTCGCGGAGTCCGGGATGACCGTGGTGCTCTCCAGCCACATCCTCGGCGAGATCCAGCTCATCTGCGACGAGGTCACCATCATCTCGCTGGGCCGCCGGGTCGCCTCCGGCCCGGTCGACCAGGTGCTCGCCGAGCACTCGCACGGCGGTGTACGCGTCCGCCTGGAGGCCGCCGAGGACCTGGCGGCCGCCGCCGAGCTGCTCGGGCGGGCCGGCGTGGCGGTGACCCGGCACCCGGACCACCTGATGCTCGCCGGCATCGACAAGCCGGCCTCCGTCAGCCGGCTCCTCGCCGAGCAGCACCTCTACGTCAGCGAGCTCGCCCCGGTCGCGGTGGACCTGGAGAGCGTCTTCCTGGAGTTGACCGCCACCGCGCCGGTGCCCGGCCAGCACCGCCAGGTCGACCAGTCCACGAAGGTCGGTGAGCCGGGTCCGACCGGCGGCGCCGGAGGAGGTTGGGGCGCATGAGCCTGTACGTGACCGAGCTGCGGCGGCTGTTCAAGCGCCGGTTGACCCGGGTCATGCTGGTGCTGCTCGTCCTCGGGCTGGCCGGCATCGCCACCGCCTTCGCCTTCTCCAGCCAGAAGCTCTCCCCGAGCGTGGTGGCGGAGGCGCAGGCCCAGTCCGACGCCAACTACCAGCAGGCCGTCCGCGACTGGGAGAAGTCGGTCGCCGACTGCGACGCGGCCAAGGCCCGCGGTGAGCAGACCGACGAGAAGTACGGCCCGGAGTGCGGTCGGGAGTGGCAGCCGCAGCCGGAGATGTTCGACCCGAAGTGGCACATGCCGTACCAGTTCGACTTCCGCGCCGAGTTCGGCATCTTCGTCGCGGTCTTCGCCGGGGCGGTGGCCCTCTTCGCCTTCCTGGTGGGCGCCTCGTCCGTCGGGGCGGAGTGGAGCAGCGGCGGCATGATGAACCTGCTGCTGTGGCGGCCGAAACGGTTGACCGTGCTCGGCACGAAGCTGGCCGCCGTGCTCACCACGCTGCTCGGGGTGAGCGTGGTGCTCGGGGCGCTCTGGACCCTGGCCTTCTGGCTGATCGGCACCTACCGCGGCACCACCGCGAAGGTCACCGCCGGCGTCTGGCAGTCCGCCGGGCTGAGCGGCCTGCGGGCCGTGGGGCTGATCCTGGCGTTCGGCGCGGTCGCCTTCGCGCTGGCCTCCCTCGGCCGGCACACCGCCATGGCGCTCGGTGTCGCGGTCGGGCTCGGCGTGGTCAGCGAGATCGGCCTGCGGATCGCGATCGAGATCGCCGGGGTCCGGTTCGGGGAACGCTACGTCCTCTCCACCTACGCGATGGCCTGGTTCGAGAAGCAGAAGAAGCTGGTCGACTACCGGTCCTGCGACTTCGTGCAGGGGCAGTGCAACCCGAAGGAGATGCTGGTGACCTGGCAGGACTCCGCGGTGGTCTTCGGTGTCGGCACCGCCGTGGTGCTGGCCGCCGCCTTCTGGATGATGCGGCGACGGGACATCACCTGAGCCGGGGCCGCCCGGTTCGGGCGGCCTGACGGATGAGCGGGCCCGGGCACCCCCGGGCCCGTTCGTCGTCCGCTGCGGGTGTCGTCGGCTCTGGTTAGGCTGGGAGTCCCCCGGTCGGCTCCGCTGCGCCGGCCGTCCGCCCTGCTGAGGAGCGCCATGCCGCCCGCCGACGCCGCCCCGGCCGCCGCCGACCGGTCCGAGCCGTCGCCGGGCCGGGTCGACACCGACGGGTCGGCGAGCGCGGGGCGCACCGTCCCGCCGCCCCGCGTCGCACCGGAGGCGGGGCCGGTCCCCGCGTCGCCCCCGCGGGTCGGTGCGCTGCCGGCCTCGGCACCCGGTGTGCC
Source organism: Micromonospora sp. LZ37 (assembly GCF_059359015.1). Classification (NCBI taxonomy): domain Bacteria; kingdom Bacillati; phylum Actinomycetota; class Actinomycetes; order Micromonosporales; family Micromonosporaceae; genus Micromonospora; species Micromonospora sp. LZ37. The sequence goes on from NZ_JCADBL010000021.1 coordinate 33,722, forward strand.
GGGGCCCGCCACCTCGCCGGAGGAGGTCGCCGCCGACCCCGCGGAGGCCGCCGCCACCTCGCCGGACGCTCCGTCGCTGGTGGCCGGGGCGGACGAGTTGACCGAGCGGGAGCGTTCGATTCTCGCCTTCGAGCAGCAGTGGTGGAAGCACGCCGGGGCGAAGGAGCAGGCCATCCGGGACACCTTCGGGGTCTCCGCCACCCGCTACTACCAGCTGCTCAACGCGCTGCTGGACCGTCCCGCCGCGCTGGCCGCGGAGCCGTTGCTGATCGGCCGGCTCCGCCGGCTGCGTTCCTCCCGGGCACGCAACCGCCGCCGCTGACCGGCTGATCCGATCGCGGGTGGCGGGCATGGCCCCGGTCGGGCCGGGTAGCCGACCGACGGGCGAGGCGAGGGGGGCGGGCATGGCGGGACCGGAGGCGCGACACCCGGCGGGGCACACCGTGCGGACCGTCGGCGCGGCGTGGACGATGCGGGTCCGCTCCGCGTCGTCCCCGGCGCCCGGCCGGGAGAACGAGGATCTGGTCTTCCGGTTCGGCCCGCTGGTCGGGGTGCTCGACGGGGCGACGGTGCCCGACGGGTTCGACACCGGGTGCGTGCACGGGCCGGCCTGGTTCGTCCGGCACCTGGCCGCCCGGATCGGCCTGGCGGTCGCCGCCCGGCCGACGTCCACCCTGGTCGGCAGCCTCGCGGCGGCGCTGCTGGCGGTACGCGCGGACCACGGGGACGCGTGCGACCTGGACCATCCCGGCACCCCCTCCTCGACGGTCTGCCTACTCCGGGAGGGCGAGGACGAGGTCGACTACCTGGTGCTCTGCGACAGTCCGTTGGTGCTGGACAGGGGCGGGCAGATCCAGGTGGTCTCGGACGACCGGCTGGACACGGCGCTGGCCGACCTGCGCCAGATCATGGCGACGCTGCCGGCCGGGGAGGTCGACCGGGCCACTCGGTTCCGGCAGGCGGTGGGGGTGCAGCGGGAGCGGATGAACCGGACCCACGGGTACTGGGTGGCCGCGGCCGACCCGGACGCCGCGTACCACGCGCTGACCGGCACGCTGCCGCTGCGCGGGCCGGACGCGCTCCGCCGGGCGGCTTTGCTCTCCGACGGCGCCTCCTGCGCCGTCGAGCAGTTCGGGCTCCTCGACTGGGCCGGCCTGCTCGACCTGGTCACCACGGAGGGCCCGGGTGCGCTGATCGACCGGGTGCGCACCGCGGAGCGGGAGCTGCCCGACCGGTTGCGCCGGCACAAGAGGGCCGACGACGCCTCCGTGGTGCTCTGCGAGTTCCTGTCGCGCGACTGAGGCGCACCGGCGCGGCAGGTCGGAACCAGGGCCCGCCGGGACGGCGGCGGCAGGGGCGCGGCTGACAGCGGAGCGTGACGTGGAACACCCTCATGGCACGACCGGTTGGTCCCTTCGGCCGGATCGCCAGTCGCCGCCCGAAGGGCTGGACGAGGGCCGGTGAGGCCGGCAGACTGCGGCACGTGGCAGGTGCGGTGCGGCTGGAGCCGGTGGACGAACGGAACCTGGAGGCGTTGCTCTCGGTAGCGGCGGCCGAGGCCGAGCCGGGTGACGTCATGCCGCCGGTCGAGGCGCCGGCCGGCTGGTCGCACGCCCGCCGCGAGGCGTTCCGGGACTACCACCGGGCCAGCTTCGCCGGCCTGGACGGCCCCACCCGCACCCGCATGTACGCGATCCTCGCCGGTGGCGAGGTGGTCGGCATGGTCCGGATGAGCCGGTGCGACGAGCCCGGGGTGGTGGAGACCGGGATGTGGCTCGGGCGGTCCGCCCGGGGCCAGGGCCTCGGCGTGGCGGCGCTGCGGGAGTTGCTGAACGAGGCGGCGGCGGCCGGCATGCACGCCGTGCTGGCCGAGACCACGCGGGACAACGCCGGTGCCGTCCAGGTATTGCGGAAGTGCGGCGCGAAATTGCTCGAAGATGGCGACGTGGTGCGTGCGGAAATCTGTCTGGACGCGACGCCTCCGGTGTTGTGAAACGGCGTTCTCCATTCCTTGGGTGATCTGTACCCGTCTCGAAGCGGTCCTGCTCAGAGCTGCCCGTCTGCCCGAATAGCCCGCTTCCTGCGCGCTGAATTACGCCGTTCTCATTCGCCGTCGCGAGCCGGCGCGTAATTGCCGGTGCAGGTTTTGTGGATGAGGTGCGGGGTACCTCCGGCGGGGTCCGCCAATACGGGACACCCGATCGCAGGCCCGACATGCGCCGTTTTCCGGTAGCGTTTTCCGGCCCTCCCTGGATCGGGTTCGACCCGTTCACGGGGAGTGAAGGAGAACCGATGAAGAGCGCAATGCGGATCGGCCTGGCGGTCGGTGCCGGGTACATCCTCGGGCGGCGCAGGAAGCTCCGTACCGCCCTCACCCTGGCCGCCGCGGTCGCGGCCGGCCGGGCCACCCGCGAACCGGGCCACCTGCTCAAGCACGGTGGCCAGCTGCTCAGCTCGTCCCCCCAGTTGAGCAACCTGGCCAAGCTCGGCGGCCCGCTCGCCACGGCCGGCCGGGCCGCGGCGAGCGCGGCCGCCGGCAGCGGCATCGACGCGGTCAGCGGCCGGTTGCGCGACGGCGCCGACGCGCTCCGCCGCAGGTCCGGCGGCGGCGAGGGGAGCTCCCGCTCCGGCCCCGACGAGGAGCGGGAGCCGGACGACCAGCCGACCGCGGACGACCGGGACCGCGACGAGCGGTCGGACTCGACCCGACGGGAGCGGTGACCATGACCCCGAACCCCACCGGCGGTCTGGCCGACCGGGCGAAGGAGCAGCTCGGCGCCGACCTGAAGGATCTCGCCTCCGCGATCGGCGAGCGGGCCGTCTCGGTGGTCACCGAGCGGCTCACCGGCGCGACCGGGCGGCTGAGCGAGTACGCGAAGTCCGGCGGCGGTCCCGGCCTGATCGCCGCCGCCACCGGCGCGCAGCGGCTCGCCGAGGGCCACTCCCCGATGAAGGCCATGTTCCAGGCCGGCCTGGCCGGCGGTAAGGAGAAGCTGATGGCGGCGTTCGGCGGTGGCAAGGGTGGCCGGGGCGGCGGCAGGAAGCTCAAGGTCACCAACATCGTCGAGACGGTCGAGGTCGGCGTGCCGGTCCGGGTCGCCTACAACCAGTGGACCCAGTTCGGCGACTTCCCCAGCTTCATGAAGAAGGTCGAGCAGGCCGACTGCGAGTCGGACGAGAAGATGACCTGGAAGGCGAAGGTCTTCTGGTCCCACCGGACCTGGGAGTCGACCATCGTCCGGCAGATCCCGGACAGGTTGATCCACTGGCGGTCCAAGGGCGAGAAGGGCTCGGTGGACGGCACGGTCAGCTTCCACGAGCTCACGCCGGACCTGACCCGCATCCTGGTCGTCCTGGAGTACCACCCGCAGGGGCTCTTCGAGCACACCGGCAACCTCTGGCGGGCCCAGGGCCGCCGGGCGCGGCTGGAGCTGAAGCACTTCGTCCGACACGTGATGACCCGGACGGTGCTCGACCCGGACGCCGTCGAGGGGTGGCGGGGCGAGATCGAGGACTCCCGGGTGGTCCGGGACCACGAGACCGCGCTCCGCGAGGAGCAGGAGGAGCGCGAGCAGCAGGGGCGGGTCGAGGAGCCCGAGGAGGAGCTGGGGGAGGAGCGCCGGCCCGCCGAGCGTGGCCGCCGTCGCCCGCCGGAGCGCCGCCGTCCCCCGGAGCAGGAGTACGACGACTACCACGCGGGCGAGGACTACGACGAGGGGTACGACGAGGAGGAGCTCGAGGAGGAGGCGCCTCCTCCCCGGCGGCGTGAGCCGGAGCGGGCCCGTCGTCCCCAGCCGCGCCCCGATCGGGAGCCCCGTCCGGAGCGCGAGCCGCGAGAGGAGCCTCCGCGTCGCCCGGCCTCCCGGCGTGCCCCGGAGCCGCCCCGTCGGCCGGTGGTCCGTCGTCGGCGTGAGGAGCGGGACCAGTGAGCATCGCGACGACGAGCGGGAGCCCGGGCGGCAGCGCCCTGGAACGGGGCGGTGGCGGCGGCACCGCCGGCACCCTGGCCGACGTGGTGGAGACCGTGCTGGACAAGGGCGTGGTGATCGACGCTCAGGTCTCCGTCGCCGTGGTCGGCATCCAGTTGCTGGAGATCAACGCCCGGGTGGTGATCTCGAGCGTGGAGACCTACCTGCGGTTCGCGGAGGCGGTGGACCGGCTCAGCATCGTGCCGAAGGGCCAGAAGGGGCTACCCGACCTGATCGGGGATGCCGCCGGCGGAGCTGCCAAGGGTCGGGCCGTCGCCGGTCTGGGCAAGGCCGCCCGGGAGATCAGTGGCGCGGTCGCCGACTCGCTCGCCGACCGCGAACCGGCGCGGGAACGTCGCCGCCGTCGGGACGAGGAGCGCTGAGATGACCGACCAGCGAGGACTCTTCCTGTACGGCATCGTGCCCTCCGACGTGGAGCCGACCCCGGACGCCGTCGGCGTCGGCGACCCGCCGGGAGAGGTGATCGCCGTGCAGCACGGCGAGCTGGCGGTGCTGGCCAGCGAGGTGGGGCTGGAGGAGCCGATCGGCCGGCCGGCCGACCTGACCGCGTACCAGACGTTGCTGGACGGGACGGCGGAGGTGGCGCCGGTGCTGCCGGTGCGGTTCGGCACGGTGGTCACCGGGGAGGACGCGGTGGCCGACCTGCTGGACGCGCACCACGACCGGTTCGCCGCCGCCCTCGACGAGTTTGAGGACCGGATCCAGTACACCGTCCACGGCCGCTTCGACGAGCAGGAGCTGATCAGCCGGCTGCTGGCCGAGAACCCGGCCGCGGCCGACCTCGCCGAGCAGGTGCGGGGCCGGCCGGAGGCGGAGAGCCGGGAGCAGCGGATCCGCCTCGGCGAGATGATCAGCCAGGCGGTGGAGCTGAGCCGGGAGGCGGAGAACCAGCAGCTCGTCGAGGCGGCCGGCCGGTTCGCGGTGCGCGACGCGGCTCGCCCGCCGAGCCACGAGCTGGACGCGGTGAACGTGGCCTTCCTCGTGGCGGTCGACGACGAGGACGAGTTCGTGGGCGCGGTGGAGGAGTTCGCCGAGCAGCGCCGCGGGCTGGTCCGGATGCGGCTGCTCGGCCCGCTGGCCCCGTACGACTTCGTCAGCGCGCACCAGTTGGTGGACTGACCGTGGACATCCTCTGGTCGTTGCTGACCCTGCCGTACGCGCCGGTGCGCGGGCTGACCTCGGTGATCAAGGTGATCGCCCGGGAGGCGGAGTCGCGGCAGTACGACCCGGCCAACATCCGACGCGAGCTGGACGAGCTGGACCGGGCCGCGGCGGCCGGCGACATCACCGACGCCGAGCGGGACCGGGCCCAGCAGCAGGTGCTGGACCGGTTGACCGGCACGGTGGCCGGCTCGGCCCGCCCCGCCGGGGCGCCGGGCCGGCCGGACGAGACGGACCAGCCCGGCCGGGCGCGTACGGCCCGGCGTTCCGGGGCCGCCCGGTCCGCGCCCCGGAGACGACAGGCCGGCCGGCGGGCTGACCCCCGCCGGCGGCGGGAGAGGTGAGGAGATGGCGCCAGGACGGACCCGGGCCGACGGTGACCGGCTGCGGGACCCCGAGCCGGAGGCCCGCTACGCCGAGGAGTACGCCGAGGGCGTCTCCGCCGCCGAGGCCGGCCGCGAGGGGCTGCGTCAGGTCGTCGGGCTGACCGGCAAGGAGCCGCTCGGCATCACCTCGATCCAGGCCACCGACGAGGGGTGGCTGATCGGCGTCGAGGTGGTCGAGGACCACCGGATTCCCGCCTCGACCGACCTGCTCGGCCTCTACGAGGTGGAGCTCGACCTCGACGGTGGACTGCTCGGCTACCGCCGGACCCGGCGGTACCAGCGTGGCAAGGGGGAGGCGACCTGAGATGACGACCGCCCGCGCACCCTCGGTGGTGCAGAACTCCGGTCAGGTGCTGCCGGCCGGGAACGAGCCGGCGAACCTCGGCGACATCCTCGAACGGGTCCTCGACCGGGGCATCGTGATCGCCGGTGACATCCGGGTCAGCCTCCTCGACATCGAACTGTTGACGTTGAAGCTGCGGCTGGTGATCGCCTCGGTGGACACCGCCCGGCAGATCGGCATCGACTGGTGGGAGCACGACCCGTGGCTCAGCTCGAAGGCCACCCCACCGCTGGAGCCGGGGCCGCGCGATCCGGAGCAGGTCGAGGCCGAACGCCGGCCCCGGATCGCCCGCCGGGCCGCCGCACGGGAGGAGTGGAATGAGTACGACAGCTGACCCGACGACCGTCGCGGTGGGCAGCTGGCTGCACGGGGTGGTCCGGGACGCCGACCCGGCGGCCCTGGCCGGGGTCGCCGGCATGGACGGCGGGCCGGTCCGCGCGGTCCGGGCGGCCGGCCTCGCCGCGGTGGTCAGCGCCGCCCCGCTGGTTGAGTACGGCGAGGAACCGCTGCGCCGCAACCTGGAGGACCTGGCCTGGCTGGAGCGGGCCGCCCGGGCCCACCACGCGGTGGTGGACCTGCTCGCCCGGAGCGGGCCGGTGGTCCCGGCCCGGCTGGCCACCGTCCACCACGACGACACCCGGGTCGCCGCCATGCTCGCCGAGCGGCGGGCCGACCTGACCGGCACGCTGGACCGGCTCACCGGCCGCGGCGAGTGGGGGGTCAAGGGGTACGTGCGACCGGGCGTCCCGCCCCGGGCCGAGGCGCCCGCCGCGTCGGGCGGGGCGGGCGCGGCGTACCTGCGACGGCGCCGGGCCCAGCTCACCGCCCGCGACGAGGGGCAGCGGATCGCCGCCGAGGCGGCGGCGGCCGTGCACGAGGCCCTCGCCGGGTACGCGGTGGCCGCCCGGCGGCACGCTCCGCAGGACCGCCGGCTCTCCGGAGCGCCGACCGCCATGGTGCTCAACGGCGCGTACCTGGTGGCCGGCGCCGCCGTCGAGGGCTTCGCCGCGTTGGTGGCGAAGCTGACCGACCGGCACCCGGAGCTGCGGCTGGAGCTGACCGGGCCGTGGCCGCCGTACTCCTTCGTGGACGGCCGGCAGGAGCCGGAACGGTGACCACCTCACTCGCCCCGAGCAGCGCCGACGGTCCGCTGGCCTACCGTCCGGTGGCCCTGGTCGACCTGCTCGACCGGGTGCTCGGCACCGGCGTGGTGATCACCGGCGACATCACGCTGGCCATCGCCGACATCGACCTGGTCCGCATCTCGTTGCGCGCGCTGGTCGCCTCCGTCGGCGCGCTCGGCCCACCCGAGCTGGGCGAGCTGCCCGGGGAGCCGGTGTGACCGCCCGACGGGACGAGGCGGCGGAGCTGGCCGCGGCGCTCGGCGAGCCGCTCCGGCCGGCCCCCCGGGTGACGCCGCTGGACCGCCGCCTCGCCGTCGACCGGGACTCCGTCGAGCGGGGGCTGGCCAGTCTCGTGCTCACCGTCATCGAGCTGCTGCGTCAGCTGATGGAGCGGCAGGCGCTGCGCCGGGTCGACGTCGGTGACCTCAGCGAGGAGCAGATCGAGCGGATGGGCGCCACCCTGATGGCGCTGGAGGAGCAGATGACCGAGCTCCGCGAGTACTTCGGCCTGGCCCCGGAGGACCTCAACCTCGACCTCGGCCCGCTCGGCCCGCTCCTGCCCACCGACTGACCCGGCCGGTGGCGCCCACCCGGACGCCGCCGGCCGGTCGGTCAGGCGGGGAGCCGGACGATGTCGTAGTCGGTGTCCGGGGTGGGTTCGGTGTCGAACCGGGCGTTGACCACGTACAGCCCGGAGCCGAAGAGGTCGCCGGTGGCGGGCACCCGCAGCCGGGGGTCGGTGCTCTCACGCTGGACGACCCCGCTGGTGAAGGAGGGGTCGAGACGCACCACCGCGACGAGGTTGGTCAGGTTGCGGATGACGTACAGGGTGCGACCGCGCAGCACCAGCCCGTCGGCCCGCCGCACCGAGTAGCCGCCCAGGCCGACGACCTGGCTGGCGCCGGTGTCGGGGTCCACCCGCACCAGCCGGCCGGCGAGCATCTGCGCGACCAGCAGGTCGCCGTCGGGCAGCGCGACGATGCCGTTGGAGAACGCGCCCGGGTCGGCCGCCGGTCCCGACAGCGGCAGCACCCGGAAGTCCGTCGCCGCCGGGAGCCGACCGCCCGGCCCCAGGGGTACGACGTACAGGACCGGGCGGGTGGAGTCGGTGAACCACACCGCCCGGGGGGTGATCACCAGATCGTTGACCAGGCTGCCCGGCTCGTCGGTGAACTGGTAGTGGGCGAGGCGGGCGCCGGTGCGCGCGTCGTGGACGCTGGCCCCGCCGCCGGAGAAGTCGGCCGTCCAGAGCCGGTTGCGCGCGTCGACCTTCAGGCCGGCCCGGTCCGTGCCGGGCGTGCCGGGGATCAGCACCGACCCCCGCCCGGTGCGCAGGTCGCCGCGCCACACCGCGCCGTCGAGGATGGAGCTGACGTAGACGGTGCCGCCCCGGCCGATGGTGAGGCCCTCGGGGGCGAAGCCGTCCGGTAACGGGATCCGGGTGGGAAACGGTGCGGCCGGTGCGGCCGCCGCCGACCCGACCGGGGTGAGAACGGCCGTGGCCGTCATGACGAGTGAGACGAGGATCGAGGAAAGTACCCTTCGCAAGGAGTCACCACCTGACGTCGTCGCGGATCACTCCACTCGGGATCCGACGTGAGACGAGACGTGCTGGCCGGGACGGAAGGTTGTCAGCGGCGGGAATGCTGCTCCGCGTACGCGGCCAGCCAGGCCACCTGCGCGGGGTCCAGGGACGGACGGACCCGGCGTCGCGCGGTCGCCACGTGCCCGGCGCCGACCGTGGCGGCGGTCAGCGATTCCCGCATCGCGGCCAGCGCCGCCTCCCGGACCAGCGCCGCGCAGTCCGCCGCCGAGAAGCCGTCCAGCTCCGCGCCGAGCGCGCCGAGGTCCACGTCCGGCGCGAGCGGTACGGTCCGCGACGCGGCGCGCAGGATCTCCGCCCGGGCCGGGCCGTCCGGCGGCGGCACGTAGACCAGCCGCTCCAGCCGGCCGGGGCGCAGCAGCGCCGGATCGACCAGGTCGGGCCGGTTCGTCGCGGCGACCACCACCACGTTGCGCAGCGCCTCCACCCCGTCCAGCTCGGTCAGCAGCGCGGCGACCACCCGGTCGGTCGTCCCCCCGTCGGTGGCCTGGCCGCGGATCGGCGCCAGCGCGTCCACCTCGTCCAGGAAGACCAGGGTGGGCGCCGCCTCACGGGCCCGGCGGAACAGTTCCCGGACCCCGCGTTCGCTCTCGCCGACCCACTTGGAGAGCAGCTCCGCGCCCTTGACCGAGAGCACGTTGGCCCGGCCCGACCCGGCCAGCGCGGTCACCAGGTACGTCTTGCCGCAGCCGGGCGGCCCGTACAGCAGCACGCCCCGGGGTGGCTGCACACCCAGCCGGGCGAAGGTGTCCGGGTAGGTCAGCGGCCAGAGCACCGACTCGGTGAGGGTCTGCTTCACCTCGACCAGGTCGCCGACGTCGTCCAGGGTCACCGACGCCAGCTCCAGGGTGGACGCCGCCATGGTGGTCGGCCGGACCACCTCCAGCGCGGCGGCGAAGTCGGCCATCGCCACCGTCGGCGCCGGCGCCGACTTCTGCCGCAGCGCCGCCCGCACCCCGGCCTCGCGGACCAGCGCGGCCAGGTCGGCGGCGACGAAACCGGGGGTACGCCCGGCCACCTCGTCCAGCCGGACGTCCTCGGCCAACGGCACCTGCCGGGTGAGCACCGTCAACTGCTCCCGGCGCAGCGCCGGGTCCGGCAGCGGGACGGTGATCCGCAGGGAGAGCAGGTCCGGGGCGCGCAGCGCCGGGTCGACCGCCTCGGGGCGGGAGGTGGTGCAGACGACGGCCGCCTCGCCGGAGCGGACCGTCTCGGCGAGCACCTGGCGGAACACGGTGGCCAACGGTCCGGGGCCCTCGACCGGGGCGAGCGCCTCCACGTCGGTGACCAGCAGCACCGCCGGCCCGTCGGCGGTGACGTCGGCGGCGGCCTCCCGCAGCCGGCGGGCCGCCGCGTCGTTGTCCAGCGCGGCCAGCTCCGGTGCCCAGAGCGGGCGTAGCCGGGCCCCGACGGCGGCGGCGACCGCCCGGACCAGCGCCGACTTGCCGGAGCCGGCCGGGCCGCTGAGCAGCACGCCGAGCGAGACCGTCGTGCCGAGCCGGCCGAGCACCTCCCGGTGGTGGAATCCGAGGTCGAGCAGCTCGGTCAGCTCCTCGGCCTGGGCCCGCAGCCCGGGCAGTTCGTCGACGCGCGGGGTGTCCCCGGGCGGCGGGTCGGCCCGGCCGGCGGTCGCGGTGCCGGCCGGGGCGGCGCTGGCGGACCGGGCGTCGACACCGTCCGGCCGGACCCCGCGCACCGGGTCGGCGGGCGGGCCGGCCAACCGGCCGCGCACCGGCCCGGAGGAGCCGTGGGTCAGCGGCCCGTGCTCCCAGCCGACCACGGTGTCCATGGTGACCAACGCGCCGGTCTCCGGCTCGGCGTGCACCACGGTGAGCAGGGTGCTCGTCCAGGCGTACCCGACGGTGTTGGCCAGGCTGCGCCGGGCGGCCTCGACCAGGGCGCGTACCGAGGCGTCCGGCAGCACGTCCTGCGGGAGCAGGGAGACGTCGTCGCCGGTGGTGACGACCTTGCCCAGCAGGGCGAGCCGGAGCATCTCCGGGGAGACCGCGGCGACGACCTGCACCGGCCCGGCCAGGGTGACCCGGTGGGCGGGGGTCACCGGCGCGGGGCAGACGGTCACCTCACCGCCGTCGCGCAGGCCGAGGTTGCCCAGCACCAGGTCGTCGGCGTAGAGCAGGGCGGCGCTCGCGCCCGGCGCGGCGGGCGCGACGATCCCGGCGGTCACCCGCCGCCCGGCCAGCCGGACCGGGTCGCCGGGGCGCAGCCCGAGCGCGGTCAGCACCTCCGGGTGCAGTCGGACGACGCCCCGTCGGGCGTCCAGCGCGGCCGGCCGCAGGCTCGCGACGAGGGTCAGCTCCGGTTCGGCCATCGCCCGACAGTAGCGGCCCGGCGCGCGGGCCCGGTGCGGCGTACGGCTCACCGCTCGCCGGTGAGCAGGGACGGGTCGCGGCGGATCATCTCGGCCAGCCGGGCCGCCGGGTCCGTGGTGGTCGACGCGTCCGGCCCGGTCGTCCACGACGGCACGGTATGGCTGGACAGCGGCCACGTCGGCGGCGGTGTGGCCGGGTGCTCCGGGCCGGCCGCCACCTCGGTGTCCGCCCAGTCGATCCGCACCGGGTACGTCCGCCCCTGGTGCTCCACCCGCAGCACGACCGCCAGCCCGGGATGGTCCGCGACCACCCGGCGGACCGCCTCGATGACCTCCTCGACCGGGTCCGTCCCGCCCTCCGGCGGCTGGTCCGGCTGGAGGGCGCCCGGGCCGGCCGGGTACCCGGGCCCGGCCATCGGGTCCTGGCCGGCCTCGTCGCCCGGATCCGCGGCCCGTCGTCGCATCGCCTCCTCGCGACGGGCCATCCGGGCCAGTGTCTCGTCCAGACCACCTCTCATCACGTCCACCCCTTCCCGTGATACGGGTCGAACCGTCGATCGGTTCAGGTTCGTCTCTCCCGGGTGGCCCGGTCCAGCGCCCGGTCCAGGACGACCAGCAGGGCGTCCCGCACCGAGAGCCGGTCCCGGGCGTCGAACTGCACCAGCGGCACCTGCTCGCCGATGGCCAGCGCCCACCGGATCGCGGCGAGGTCGTGCGCCAGCCGGCCGTCGAAGGCGTTCACCCCGACGACGAACGGCAGCCCGGCCCGTTCGAAGAAGTCGATGGCCGGGTAGCAGTCGTCGAGCCGGGAGCTGTCCACCACCACCAGCGCGCCGAGCGCGCCCCGGGCGAGGTCGTCCCACATGAACCCGAACCGGGACTGCCCGGGCGTGCCGAACAGGTAGAGCTTCAGGCTGCGGTCGATGGTGACGCAGCCGAAGTCCATCGCCACCGTGGTGGTGGTCTTCGTGCTCCGGGCGCCCGGGTCGTCGACGCCGATGCCGGCGCTGGTCATCTCCGCCTCGGTGGTCAGCGGGGCGATCTCGGAGATCGCACCGACCGTGGTGGTCTTGCCGACCCCGAAGCCGCCCGCGACGAGGATCTTCACCGGGATCGGCGGCGCGGGCCGGGCGCCAGGTGCCGGCACGGCCTGCGGCGCCCCCGGCGGCCGGTACGGCGGCGGGCCGGGCAGCGGCGAGTAGGGCGGCGGGCCGGGCGGGGGCAGCGTGGGGCCACCCGCCGCCGGGCTGCCGTAGCGGGCGGATGCGCTGTTCGAGGAGAGCCCGCCCGACGGGGTGACCGGCCATTCAGGAGATCGCACGGAGTCCCTCAATCACTCGAAGGATGAGGTCGGGGTCGAGCGCGTCCTCGATGTCCCCGACGTGCACGTCGAGGTGGCCGGCGGCCCGCAGGTCGCCGACCAGGACGCGGGTCACGCCGAAGTGCATCCGCATCCGGGCGGAGATCTCCGCGACCGAGATCGGCTCACCGCAGAGCGCGATGATGGCCTGCAGCTCCGGGGCGAGCAGGGCCGGCGTGGCGGTCCACGGGGCGGTCGTGGGCCGGGCGGTCACCTGGGTCTCCAGGCCGATCGCCGGGTCCGCGCCGGAGACCCGTCCGGCGGTGAGCACGAAGGGGCGCGGCCCCGCCGGGTGGGCGGCCTCCGGTTCGGCCCCGACCGCCGGCGCCGGGGGCGCCGTCGACGGGTCCTCGCCGGGCGGTGGTGGCGTCCGCAGGTAGGGCCGGATCCGGACCAGCGGGTCCGGTCCCGGTTCCTCGCCGGCGGCCTCGGGAGTCACTGCTGAACGGCGTTCTTCAGCTCGGCGATCAGTCTCGGGCTGAGCGCGCCACCGGCCCGGCCGGCGAAGAGGGTCATCTCGTACGCGACCGTGCCCAGGTTGGCCGACCGGTCGGCGACCACGCCGAGCACCGAGCCGCTGCTGATCGCGCTGATCAGCAGGTACCCGTCGGCCATGTCGACGATCACCCGGTTGAGCCCGCCGAGGGCGTACCAGCTGGCCGCGCCGCCGGCCAGGCTGGTCATGCCGGAGACCACGGCGGCGAGCCGTTCGGCGTTTGAGCGGTCCTTGATCGCCGACATGGCCATCAGCAACCCGTCCGACGAGACGGCGATCGCCTCCATGACCCCGGCCGTGCTGGAGGTGAACGAGTCCAGCAGCCAGTTGAAGGTCCGTGCCTCCGGGCTGAGCTCGTGACCGGCGTGGGTCGGGTGGTCGACGTTGTCGTGCAGGAAGGGGCTGGTCACCGTGATGATCCCTCTTCGTCGTGGCGGTGGTCTGGACGGACTTCGCGCAGGGCACGCGCGACGCCCGCCTCGAATGCGGTGATGCGGTCGCGCACCTCGGCCGGGTCGCCGGGATGCGAACTGGGCGTCACCGGACGGGCCGGGCTCACGCTCAGGTTCGCACCCGGCACGCGCCGGCTCAACCGGGGCCGGTCCGAGGTCGCGGCGAGGTCGACCGGTCGTCCCGAGGGCTGGTCCTGCTCGGCGCGGCGTACCCCGGACTGGAACTGCTCGACCAGGGCGCGCGCGGCCTCCGGGTCGGCGCCGGAGGCGTCGACCGGGCCGGTCGGCGGCGCGGTCGCCGGCAGGCTCGCGCCGGGCACCCGCTGCCGGATGGTCGGCGGGGGTGCGGCGACCGGCGGCCAGTCCGGCGGGGCGGCCGGTCCGACCAGCGACGGGTACCCGGCCGGCGGAGCCGACCCGGCGGCCGGCGGGGCCGGGGTCGGCGCCGGGCCGGTCGGCGTGGCCGGGGCCGGGCCGGTCGGCGGGAACGACGGCGGGGCGACCGAGGCCGGTGGCGTCGGCGGGGCGGTGGGTGCCCAGCCGGCCACCGGCGGCTGGAGTCCGGCCGCTGCCGCCGCGTCCGGGGCGTCGTCGGGCCGGCGACGCCGGGGCAGCCCCGCGCCGGTGACCGGCCCGTCCGCAACGGCCGGGGCCGTGACCTGCGGGTCGGTGCTCCCGGCGGGCACGGTCGGCTGTCCGGTGCCCGAACCGAAGGCGTCCCAGGACTGCCCGGCGGCCATCGTGCGGGTGGCCCGGGTCAGCAGCGCCGGGTCGAAGCCGGCGTCGGCCAGTTGGGCGCCGACCCGGTGTCCGGGCATCGCGGTCGGTGTCCGGCCCGGCCGGCCCGCGTCGAACGCGCCGGCCGAGCGCTGGTCCCGTGCCGGTACGGCGGTCCGGGCCACGGTCACCCCGGCCGGATCGGCGCGCTGGGCGACCAGCAGCGCGTGCGGCACCTCCAGCCGGGCGGTCACCCCGCCGCCGGCGGTGGGGACCAGGTCCACCGTCCAGCCGTGCCGCCGGGCCAGCCGGCCCACCACGAAGAGCCCGAGGACCTCGGTCGGGGCCAGGTCCAGCCGTTCCCGTCGGGTCAGCCG
>NZ_JCADBL010000022.1:0-46682 GCF_059359015.1 Micromonospora sp. LZ37
GTTCAGACGGCTGCTGCGGCCACCACCACACCGACGCCGGCCAGCACACCCACCATGCCCGGTCCGGCGACCGCCGGTCTCACGGCGCCCGCGTCGACCGTGCCGGTTTCCGGTGGGTCGGGGTCGACGGTGTCGGTTTCCGGTGGGTCGGGGTCGACGGTGTCGGTTCCCGGTGGGTCGGGGTCGACCGTGCCGGTGTCCGGGGGGTCCGCGTCGAGCGTGCCGGTTCCCGCCGCGTCCGCGTCCGTGGTGCCTGGTTCGGCTGCGGGTGCTTTGGCGTCCGCGTCCGCGGTGCCCGGTTCGGCGGCGCCGGGTCCTGTGGCGCCCGCGTCCGCGGCTTCCGGTCCCGCGCCGGTCGGCACCACGACCTCCGCGTCCACCACACCTGGATCCACGGCAACCGGCGCCGTCACCTCAGGGTCGGCCTCCGCAGCTTCGACAGCGGCAGGCGCCACACCCGGTGGGCCCACCAGACCCACCCCCGCCCCTGTCAGCGCGGTCGATGGCAGCGGCGCTCCATCCGTTCCCGGGTCGCGCGGCCCGAGTACGGCGGACGCTGCGAACGTTACGGGGGTCACTGCCGGTTCTCCCGCCGCCACTTTGTCGACTGTCCCGCCGATGTCGCCGTCGGTGGTGCAGGCGACTGGTGTCCGTGCCGACGTCGAAGGCGCGCCGGCCACCGGTACGAGGGCGTCGGCTGACCGGGCCGTGCCTACCGGCACGGCCGTGACGGGGACCGCGACCGCGGGGCCGTCGGATCCGGTGAGTGGCGACACGGCGTCAACGGCTCCCGAGCCTGCCACTGTGGACGTCGTTCCAGGGGCATCGGTGCCGGTCGTCGAGAACCCGGTCGTGGTCGCGGACGGTCCGGTTCGGGCCGCGATGAACCTGGACGGGGTCGTTGCGGGGGTAGGGGCCGCCAGAGCACCCCGCAACCGCCGTGCCGTCGTCGACTCCGAGGGCCAGGCGGGCGATGGACGTACGGAGGGGGCGACCGCCGGGCCGGAGGCGGCGCACGATGCCGCACCATCGCGGGAAACCCTCAGCGGGGCGCAGGCGCAAGCCCGGAGCTTCCCGCCCCTGCCGGGCCCTGATTCGGCGGGCAGCTTGCAGTCGAGAGGCGTCGAGTCCGAGGGGCGGATCGGTCTTCCTGAGGCGGGGCCGGCTCGGTCGGCGCACCAGCAGGAGACCGAGGTGGCGGTGGAGTCTCCGTCCGCGCTCACCGAGGCTGAACTCGCAGACAGCGTCCAGGTGCTGCGGGCCGGTGGGTCGCTCGGTCCGGGTGGTCCGCCAGCGTGGGCCGAGCTGACCGGCGAGTTGTATCGCGTGTTGGGTTTCGGCGTCGGCGTCGGCGTCGGCCGGCGCTCGCGCGGCGTCGGGTCGGGCCGACCCGTGCCGCTGGTGGCATGGGAGCACGCCGCGTCCCGGCTGGCGGTGGAGTCCGCTGTCCGCCTGGCCGGGCCCGGCAGCGCCGCCTTCGTGCGATTCGGGGCGGTGTCGGATGTCGGCGCGCTGGCTGTCGCGTACCACGGTTCGGACGGGGTGCTGCGGTGGATCGAATTCGATTCGGACGGAGGGCCGCGGCTGCGGGAGTCGGGCGAGCGGTCCCCGCTGGACGATCGATGGCCGGTGGGGCAGCGGCCTGGCGGTCCATCGGTGGTCGAGGTCGCGGGAGTTCTGGTCGATGCTCACGGTCGGGCGGTGCCCTCGGCGTTGAGCGGGGACGGGACACCCGCCTTTACGGCACCGGACCGGCAGGCCGGGAACATCGGGGACGTCAGCGACGCCCCGGTACTGCGGCTGCGTGGTGGCGCTGGCCAGTCCTCGGCCCCCGGGGAGGGGCAGAGCGCGCGACTGGCGGGTGTGCTCCGCCGTACGGCCCAGGCCCTGCTCCGGAATCACCTGCACGGCGGTCGGGCGAACCCCGAGCTGGGTGCGGTCGCCGAGGCGGCGGCCGCGTTGGGGTCGGGCGGGGCCGCGATGGTCGCGTACGCCGCCTCCACGCCCGGCGGGTCCACCACGCCCGTCCCCAACCCCGCCAGCGTGCCCAACCCGGCCGATCCTGTTCCGTCCTCCGGCGAACAGCTGACCCAGGCCGAAGCGGCCTCGTCGTCGACGGTGGGGGTCGCTGCCACCGGAAGCACGGCCCAGGCGGGAATGTGGCAACCCGACCTTCGGAGTCTGCCCAACGGCGTGCGGCTGCTCCCGCTGCCGGCAGCCGACCGACGGGCGGCGCGGTTCGCCCGGGCCGCTGGGGAACTACGGCCTCCGAGGGACACCGTCGTGTTTGCGGCCACCCTGTCGCGCGATCCGGGGTGGCGGCAACTGCTGTCGCGACCGACGTGGCGGAACGAGCTGTGGCTGGTCTCGGCGGATGAGGGACGTGTGCCGCTCGTCGACCTGGTCGAGCAGTTCGCCGGGGTGTCGGACCCGGCGCCGACCCTGGTGCTGTATCTCCACGACGCGCCCCGCGAGCTGACCCGCCTGTTCGGCTACCGCGCTCAGGAGATCATCGACCACCTGCAGTCGCGGGGTGCGGCGGCGCCGCGCGGAGTCGTCGTCTCGGCGTCGTCCAGGCGGCGGGTGTGGCACGGTCTCCTGCACCGCCAGTCGGTCGACTGGTTCTCCGTCCGGCCGGGCGATCGGGAAATGACGCAGCATGCCGAC
Organism: Micromonospora sp. LZ37; assembly: GCF_059359015.1. Lineage (NCBI taxonomy): Bacteria > Bacillati > Actinomycetota > Actinomycetes > Micromonosporales > Micromonosporaceae > Micromonospora > Micromonospora sp. LZ37. The sequence continues at coordinate 2,668 of NZ_JCADBL010000022.1, forward strand.
CTTCGCGACGCGGTGATGCAGTCGCAGGCTGCGGCGCTTCCCCCGCTCGACCTGGCGCGGGAGGTCCGGACTCGACTCGAGGGCGGGACCGGGCGTTACGCCGAATCGGACCTGGCTGCTCGCATTGTCCAGGACATCTTTCACCAGAACGTGGCCGCGATTGGGAACCGCGAGCTGGATATCGCGGCACCGCCGCCATACCAGGAGCAGGAGGCCGTACCGTACCCCGAAGGGCCACTCGGCGACGTTGTCACCGTGCCCGTCGGCGGGTCCAGCACGCCGGCCGGCCAGCTGTCCTCGGTGCGGACCTGGCTGCGGACGGGTACCGTTCGTCGCGTCCCCAACGCCGGCGAGCCGACCGTTGAGGTGTTGCTGCCGGCTGGAGTGACCGGTGGAGTTCTCCGTCTTCCCGCCAGCGACGACGCCCCGTCGGTGGACGTCCTCGCCCTGCCCAGGGCGGCACCGAAGGGCGTCGAGGTGCAGCTGTGGGTCAACCGCTACCGCGACGGTCTCGCCGCCGTGTGGATGGAGAGCCCTCTGCATTCCCAGCTGATGGGCGCCATTCCGCAGGACGCGCTCGACTGGGTGCAGGTCGAAGGGGGCGACCTCAACCCGACCAGCATCGCCGGCTACCCGGCGTCCGCGCTGCTCCGCTCGCCGATCGGCGGCACGTGGTTGACTCCCGAGGAATACGTCGACCAGTTCCTGTCGAGCTCCGACGTCGGGGTGCCGATCGTGCTCCTCCTGTCCGGCGGGCGGGACCTCGGCGAGTCCGGCTTCTACCGGGGGCTGGCTGACCGTGTGGTGGTCGTGACCCAGGTCATGGCGGAGACCAGGCGTGGCGACAGTCTGCGGTGGAGGCGGTACTGGCGTGCGATCCACAAGGTCCGTGCCGACGGCCCGCCGGAGATGTACGCGGAGGACTCGAACCTCGGCGCGTTGTTGTACCGGCTCACCGGCGGTGAGCCCCCCGGCCGACGCCCTGGTGGCTGGAGGTATGTGCCGAGGAGCGGGCCGCCACTGCGGTCCCTGCCCAACGGTGTGCGGATGCTTCCGCTGCCCGCGTCCGATCCGCGCGCGGCGCGGTTTGCCCAGGTCGCGCAGGAACTTCGGCCTCCGGCGAACACCGTCGTGGTTGCGGCCACCCCCGTTGCGTCGAGTTCGACGGTTGGGAACGACGACCTCTGGTTAATCTCGGCGGACGATCCGGACCGTGGCGCTGTGCTGCTCCGCGACGTGGTCGAGCAATTCGTCGACGTACCCAGGTCGGCGCCGACGCTCGTGCTGCTGCTCAACGACGCGACCGACGAGCAGGTCCTCCGGCATGGACGCGATGCCCAGCGGTTCATCGACGACCTGTGGCGGCGGGGGGGCACACCGCCCCTGGGAGTCGTCGTCTCGACAACGGCCCAGCCGCGCGGGCCGGGCTCCGCGCCGCGCCCGACCAGATGGTTCTCGGCACGCCCGAACCAGGCCGGATTGACGGCGCATGATGACCTGGGTGCGGCCGTGGCCACGGCGCGCGTGCTGGCGCTTCCCCGACTCGATGCGGGTGACATCGGCGGGGCGTCTGTCGCTGACCTCGCCCAGGAGGTCCGGATCCGGCTGGCCGACGACGTTGGTGGGGTCACCGACCCCAGGTTGGCCGCTCGGGTGCTGGCGGAAGTTCCGGAGGTGCAGCTCTACGATCCGTCGCGATCGGCGGAGTTGGCTGCCGGCCGCGTCGGTAGGTGGCTCGACGTCCCCGTCGGGGAAGCCAACTCGGCCGCCGAGACGCTCCGCCAGGCGCGAAGCTGGCTGCGTCTGGGCGCCCTGCGCCGGATGCCCGCGGCCGGTGAGCCGACGGTCCGGGTGGGGCTGCCGTACTGGCTGACCGACGTGGAGAATACGGCGAACCGCCCGGTTCCGGGTGTCCTGCGCCTGCCAGCCACCGAGGAAGCTCCAGCGGTGGACGTGCTCGCTCTGCCCGAGGTGAATGAGAATGGCAGGCGGCAGCAGCTGTGGGTCAACCGCTACGGCGACGGCACCCTCTCCGCCTTCGGCATCGACGGCGCTCTGCATGCCCAGCTGACCGACGCCATCCCGCAGGACGCGCTCGAACGGGTGCAGGTCGAACAGGTCGACGTCTACCCGGGGGAGCGCGAAGGCCATCCGCCGTACTCGCTGTTCCGTACGCGGCTTCGCAACCGGTGGATGACCTCGGATGAGTACGTCGACGAGTTCCTGCCGAGCCCCGGAGCACAGCTGCCGATCGTGGTCCTGCTACCGAGCGGCACGACACCAATCACCGAGACGGTGCTCTATCAGCGGCTGGCTCGGCGCGTCGTGGTCGTCACTCCGGCGACCGTCGAGAGCGCGAACGGCGCCGTCGATCCGGTTCGCGTCCCGTGGCAGGCGGCCCATCGGCCGCAGACCGATCCTGGCCGTCCGGCGGTGACCGGGCCGCTGGCCACGTTGTTGTCCGACCTCACCGGAGAACGCCCCGGCGGCGGAATTCGGTCGGATGGGGAGCCCGGCTCTGGTGAGGTGACCCACGGCAGGGCCCGACGGTCGCCCGCTCTGAGCGAGGACCAGTTGCGGGTGAGGCTCGATGGGTTGGCCGGCCGGCGCCACGATGCCGACAGCTCGGCAGGCAGGTTGTCCCTGTTCGGGGAGTTGTATCGAGGGCTGCTGACGGGCGAGGCGGGCAGCGGCGATGTCGACGCTGTCCGCCCGACCGGCGGCGCGTTCAACCTGTTGATGCTGCTGGCGACGTGGGAGCATGCCGCGTCGCGGTCGGCGGTCGAGTCGGCGGTGCTCGCGGCGGAGCCGGGTAGTGCTGCCCTCGTTCGGTTCGGTCGGGCGTCGCAACTGATCGGGTTGGGAGTCGCCTACCACACGGCCGAGGGTGTGGTGCGGTGGATCGAGCTGGAGCCGGGTGGTGGGTTGCGGCTGCGGGCGGTGGGCGAGTGGTCCCGCCTGGATGATCACTGGGCGGTGCGGAACCCGTCCGGCCGCCCGGTGGTCGATGCTCGGGCGATCGTGGTGGGACCCGATGGTTGGGCCGTGCCCGACGCGACGACCTCCGGTGGGACATCCGCCCCCGAACGTCGCGTCTCCCAGCCACCCCCGTTCAAGGACCTGGCGGCGACGGGGCTCGTCCTGCACACGGTCGACTTCGACGAGGCCAGCTCCACGCTCTGGGCCGCGCAGCGCAACGACCTCGACGCGCTGGCGAAGAAGATCGCGGCTGACGCGGTGCGCCGTTGGCGGGCTGGTATGCCGCAGGTGCGGTACCACCTCGAGGGCGGCGGCAACGGCAATCGCGTCAGCCGGCTCCTGGGCGGGAGCACGCTTGGCCACCAGGCCGGCATGCGCCGCGCCGAGGCGGTCCGGGCCGAGCTGGTGAAGTCGCTCGGCAGACACCTGCACGAGCTGGTCGGTGGCCAGCCGACGCTGGACGTCAGCGGCATCTTGGCGCCACCGTCCTCACGCGGGCGCGGCCCCTCCTCGGCGCCGTTGGGAGTGCTGGGAGCGCCAGACGACGCAACGCGACGACGGGCCCTGATCTGGGGCGTCGTGGACAGCACGGCGGACCTGGGGCTCGGCCCCGTTACCTCGGTCGGTGACGTGTCCGCCAGGGTGGACAGCGGTGCGGCAGCGCCGATCGACCAGCCAGCCGACCCGGACCCCGGGCCGGCCTCGCAGGCAGAACCCGCCCCGGTCAGCCCGGTGGCAGAGGTGGACCGTGCCGATGAGCAGGCATGGCCCCAGCCGGATCCCGACGCGGCTGAGGCGGGCCCCGAGCTCGTTGAGTCCGCCGCGGAGGCCGTCGAGGCGGGCCCCGAGCTCGTTGAGTCCGCCACGGAGGCCGTCGAGGCTGGCCCCGACGCCGCCCGGGTGCTGGGCAAGCTTCCCGAGGACCGGGCCGCCGAGCTGGTTCGCACCGCCGAGGGGCTCGTGGATGCCGCGGGCCATGAGGCCCCGCGCACCGTCGAGCAGCTCCACCAGGTCCGTACGCTGGTCGAGCGGGTGGCGGTGGCGTTGCACCGGCAGGGGTGGGACGCGGCCCGAGCCCTGGCCCAGCAGCGGCCGGACGCCGAGCGGGCCGGCACCGAGGTGCCGCGGGCAACCGTCGTCCCCGGCGATGCCGCCCGCTGGCCCAGCGAGATGCCCGAGCATGGCTGGCGGATCAGCCTGGAGGGTGTCTGGCACGACCGTGACGGCGTGTTGCTGACCCGCGACAACGAACTCGTCGAGCTGCTTCCGGACATGCCGCGGCCGGAGGATGGACCGGAGGTGTTGCTGGTCCGGGAGGACCTGTTCAACTGGTACTTCCAGCTCGACGACGAACCCATCGTGCGGGTCCCCAGGCCGTCGTCGTTGGATCCGAGGACGGCCGCGGCAGTCGAGGTTGTCGCCTCCGCGGAGGCCGTCGAGGCGGGCCCCGAGCTCGTTGAGTCCGCCACGGAGGCCGTCGAGGCTGGCCCCGACGCCGCCCGGGTGCTGGGCAAGCTTCCCGAGGACCGGGCCGCCGAGCTGGTTCGCACCGCCGAGGGGCTCGTGGATGCCGCGGGCCATGAGGCCCCGCGCACCGTCGAGCAGCTCCACCAGGTCCGTACGCTGGTCGAGCGGGTGGCGGTGGCGTTGCACCGGCAGGGGTGGGACGCGGCCCGAGCCCTGGCCCAGCAGCGGCCGGACGCCGAGCGGGCCGGCACCGAGGTGCCGCGGGCAACCGTCGTCCCCGGCGATGCCGCCCGCTGGCCCAGCGAGATGCCCGAGCATGGCTGGCGGATCAGCCTGGAGGGTGTCTGGCACGACCGTGACGGCGTGTTGCTGACCCGCGACAACGAACTCGTCGAGCTGCTTCCGGACATGCCGCGGCCGGAGGATGGACCGGAGGTGTTGCTGGTCCGGGAGGACCTGTTCAACTGGTACTTCCAGCTCGACGACGAACCCATCGTGCGGGTCCCCAGGCCGTCGTCGTTGGATCCGAGGACGGCCGCGGCAGTCGAGGTTGTCGCCTCCGTGGCCGTACCGGAGGGAGTTGTCCTCCGGCCGAGCCCGGCCGGCTACCGTCTGCACCGCACGGACCGGCCGTTCGGGGAGGACCCGAACGCGTCCCTGGCGCGGTCCGGCGGACGGCCTGTGCTCGCGGTCGACCCGCGTACCGTCGGGCCGGACGTCATCCGGCAGGTTCTGGATGCGATGCCCCTCGATGGTGCCGAGCGACTCGTCGTCCGGGTCACCACCGAGACACCGCTCACCGTCGATGAACTGGGTGAGCTGGCCGCGCAGATCCAACGCGACGGTAGGCCCGCCCGTCCCCTCGTCGTGGCGGCAGGGTCGCTGGCGTCGATGCCCACCGAGCCGCCGCCCGGGTTGGTGCCGATCGACGCCGAAGGTGAGGTCACCTTCCCCGAGCTCGCCGAGGACTACGAGGTGCACCCGCCCGGCCGGGACACCGCGGCGGCCCGGATACCGTACGGGCTGGCGGAGGGCCCTCGGCCCGGTGCGTACCGCTTGCCGGACGGCTGGTTGGCCGAGCAGAACCCCGACGGCCTCTGGTTCCGCCCGGAGTCGCTGCCGACCCGCACCTCCGCTGCCGGTGCCGGCCGCGCCCGGCCGGATGACCGACCCCGCATCACCGTGGGGGTACGAGGTGCGGAGCCACCGCCCGTGGTGGTCAATCGCATCGCCGACATCCTGGCGACGCTGCCCGAGGGGCGTCGGCCCCACCTTGTGGCGCAGGGCGTACCGGAGTGGCGGCTGTGGCTCACGGATCCGTTGCCGCAGCCGGTCGCCGGCGGCCGGCTGGTGAGCATTCCGGCGGGTCTCATCCTGACCGCGGACGGGCACCTGCCCCAGAATCTTCCGGCAGCCGCCGCTGCGGCGCCGGCCGCACAGCGGACGCTGCGGCTGATGCCCGACGTTGGTTTCGCCGATCCACAGCAGCTTGCCACGGTTCTCGACGCGCTCTCCCCGCAGCTGCGCGACCGGCTGGTACTCGATCTCGGACTGGCTCGTCCCAGGCTGTCCCTGTCGGAGGCCACCGAACTCGCCCGCGGCCTCCAGGTGGCGGTCCGGCTGCCCGCGACAACGCAACTCGGCACCGGAGCCGACGGTGTCCTGGTGTCGCCGGTGGATGCGGACGGCCGGCTGACCCGTGCGGAGTCTGCCGAGGCGCTCCACCTGCTGCCGCAGCCCGACCCGGGGCAGATGCCGTTCATCCCCGCCGACCTGCCCGCCTCCGACGGCGTGGACACGGTCCCGCTGCCCGACGGGTGGCAGCTGCAGATCCTCCCGGCCGGCCTGTGGGCCCGCCCGGCGGACGTGTCCGATTCGCTCGTCAGAGAGATGCTCGGCCGGTCGCCAACGACGAACGAACCGCGACTGTTCGTCGGAGTGCCCGGGGTGGCCGTGCCGCCGGCTGTCCTCGCCGCGCTCCCGGACGTTCTTGCCGACAGCCTGCCGGGGGAGCTTCAGGCACAGCTCACGGTGGAGACACTCGACCCGGGCCGGCCGTCGGAGCCGATCGCGACCATCCTGACGACGTCGACGCCCACCAGCGACGGCGAGCTCGTGGTCGCGCGGCGGCTCGGGCCCGAGCGGGTGCCTGCGGGGTCCCGTCCGATGCCGGGTTCCCAGCGAATCCGTCCCAACCGGCAGGTGCTTCGGCTCGGGCCCGAGCGGGTGCCTGCGGGGTCCCGTCCGATGCCGGGTTCCCAGCGAATCCGTCCCATCCGGCAGGTGCTCCGGCTCGACCCCGCCACCGGCGCCGTCTCCCTCGTCACGCTTGCCGAGCGGTACAACCCGCCAGCGAACGCCGAGCCCCAGGGGCCGGCAGTCCGGACCGCGGTGCCGGCGGCCTTCTTCACCATCGATCCGCAGAGCAACTCCATGGTGCCCGCCACCGTGGAACCCGACGAGGTGGTGCTCGACCTCCAGCCTGCCGTCTCCGTGGCAGACGCCGCGTCGGACTGGGAGCGCGTGCTCGACTACGACTGGACCAGCCGGCGTTGGAGCGTCGTTGAGGTGCCGCGGCAGGAGGCAGCGGACCCGCCCGTCGACCGGCCGTACCAGGTGGTGCGCCGCGACCAGGACGGGAACCTGGACCTGCTGACCTATCCGGCGCCGCCGGTCGGCCCCGCCCGGCCGCCGCAGGACGGGACCATGCTCTATCGGCTCGACGACCAGGGCGGCCGGTGGGAGCCCGGTGAGCTGCCCGGGGAGCCCGAGGTACGCCGGCTCGCCACCGTCCCCGCCGGTGTGGACGTGGACGGTGGCGAGGGCGCGACGATCCGGTTGGCCCGGGACCCGGCCACCGGCCGGTGGAACCTTCTCGCGGAGCCGCCGGAGCCCAACGAGCCGTCGTCGATCCGGCACGCCCCGTCCGGGGACGGGTCCGGCCTCGTGGCCCGCGTGTCGGCGCCCCGCAGCGGCCACTCGTACTTCCGGTTGGGCCCGGACCAGCAACTGGTCGCGCTGCCGGTGCGCGACGAGGGGACCGACGTCGTGGAGATCGACGCCGGTCGGTGGCCGGCCGACGTGCGGCGACGCCAGCTCGCGGAGGAGGCACAGGTCAGTCCGGGCGCCCGGATGACGCCCGCGCAGCGCCAGGACAGGGTCAACGAGGCGCTCGCCCAGTCGCCGCCCGACGCCGTGGTGACCACCTGGCCCGGCGTGGACGAGTGGCAGCGGCTGGATGTTGCGGTGCGCCGCCTGCGGACGGCCCTGCGCCAGCCGTCGGCCTGGGGTCAGCGGCAGGAGTCCGTCAACGTGCTGCTCGAGGGACGCGGACTGGCCCGGGTCCGGTTGACCGATGAGCAGCACTGGGCGGCCGACGACGAGATTCGCGCCGAGCTGGCCCGATTGGTGTCGCTGGCCGAGGAGCTGGCCACGGGCCGCGATCACCCGCTCGACGCCGCGGAGCAGCAGGCGGTAGCGGCGAGCTGGCGGAATCTCGCGCTGCCCCGACAGCTCGTCCTGACCGACGAGCAGCACGCCGAGGCGGCGGCGGCGGAGGTTGCCGCCCGGGACGACCTGCTCGGCGAACTGTCCCGGGAAATCACCGACCTGTCCGAGCCCGACACCGACGCGCTGCCACCCGAATCCGTACTGCAACAGGTCCGCGACGCCGTGAACACGTTCCACGGCTTCCTGCTGGCCGAGCGTGGGGTGCCGGTGGACGCACTGCTGCAGGTCAGCGGCGTCCTCGACCGACTTCGGGGCGATCTGACCGGCGCCCGGCGCTCGGCGGCCGCGTCGCTCCGCCCCGCCGGGACGTCGTCGATCCCGGCCGGCGCGGTGCCTGCCGGTTCGACGGTGCCGCCGCAACTGCGGGCTGTGCCGCCCCAGTTCGTCTGGCGCCCCGAGCAGGACGGGGAGCCACTGTCCGGGGCAGTGCAGGACGCGCTGCGCCGGCACGGGCTCTACGCCGTCGCCGATCCGCTAGGTCCGATCATGGCCATCGTCGGCGCCGGGATCCACCACGGGATGACCGGTCTGATCCGCCCGGCGCTGATGTCAGGTCGCGACTGGGTCGCGGCGGTCGCCGGCATGATCTTGGCTGACCGGGCGCAGAGCCGCACCGACTGGCCCCTGCTCGGGCTGGAGCGACCGACACCGGAGACGGTGCGTCGGGTGATGCGATGGCTCGACACGGGCCTGGCGCCCGAGCAGATGCCGGCCGAGGTGCTCGGTGACGGGCGCAGCGTCACGGCGGAGCTGGTGCGGCTGGTCGCGGTCCTCCTCGGCCGTCCGGTACGGCTGATCGGGCCGGACGGCTCCGAGCTGGTCGTCGGTCCGCAGGCCGACGGGCCGACGGTGACCGTCGTCGACCACGGCGGGGGCCTTCTGCTCGCGACGGTGCCCCGTACCGCGGTCCCGGCCGCGCTCCGCCCGCTCGACGCGGACACCCTGCTCAGGGTCAGCATCCGCACCCCGGACGAGTCCGATGGCGTGCCGCCGGACGCGATCGCCCTCGCCGACCTGAACACCTTCCTGACCGAGGTGGTCGGCGTCCCGGTCGTGGGTCTGCCCACCGCCGAGGAGCTGACGACACCCACCTCGGCAGGCCGGGCACCGCACGAGCCGCCGCCGTCCGCCGCCCGGACGACCAGCACGCCGCCCGCCCCGGGTGTGGCTGCTCTGTTGCGGAGCGCACGGGCGGGCGGGGTCGTCCGGGACCCGGTCGCGACGAGCGTCGATCGGCCCATCGAGACGCTCGTGCCCGGCGACGCCGAGCTGTTGACCGACCATCAGCGGCAGGCGCTGGAGGCGGCGGGGCTCGACGCGGTACACGTGCCTGGCGCGTCCGACACCTTCTTCACCGCATTGCGGATCGCCGGCGACCATCACGCCCGTCTCCGCCCGGTAGCCGGGTGGCGGACCAGTGAGCTGCGAACCATCTTCGCCACGCTGCTGCTGGCCGACCGGGCCCAGGCGGTCACCGCCTGGCCGATGCTCGGCATCGACACCGACGCCCTCGCCGCGCGCGGTCCGGAACTCGCCCGCTGGCTGGCGCAGCTGGCCGCCAACGGTCTGCCGGCTCCGGACGGAGTCCCGCAGCGGCTGGCGCCCGCGGTGGCGGAGGTCTTCGGCGTTGGGGTGGTGCTCGTCGGACCGGATTCGACGACCCGGGTGACACCCGAGGGCACCGACGCGTCCGGACTGCCGGAGCTGTACCTGACGTTCACCGGGGACGGCCGGGTCATGGCGGCGGTGCCCGCGACCGGTGACCGGGGCGGGCACGTGGTGCAGGTACGTGAGCCGGTGTCGGACGACCGCGTCGAGCCGGGGGAGCCGACACCGCGGAACACGACGCCGGCGGGCGGCACCGTCAAGCAGATGCCACCTCGGGTAGCGCTCAGCACCGCCATCCCCAAGGCGGAGTTGCCGTACCTGCCTGAGCTGCTGGCGGCGATCCGGAAGGAGGCCGAGGAGCTCGGCGTTTCCCTCCCTGAGGAGATGCTGACCGACCTGCCGCAGGTGGTGACCGCCAACGCCAGGTACGTGATGGGCGATGAGCTGGTGCGGCCGCTGGGCGAGGTCGAGGTGTCGATCCGGCTCGATCCCACCGACCCGCAGGTGGTGCGGAACCCGGCCGGGTCCTACGATCGGGCCGCTCCCCGCTCGCCGGTGGATGAGCAGGAGGGTGGGGCGGCCGTCGCCGAAGGCCGGTTCCGCAGCAACAAGACGATCCGCGGGGCTTTCCAGACCGGAGTTCACGGTCAGACCCGGAGCGATCAGGCCAGCGCGTTCCGAATCGCCGCCAGCCTGGCGTTCGGGGCCAACCTCGACCCGACCGACTTCGTCAGCGCCGCGTCGGTGAGCCTTACCGTGAGCGGCGCTGCGAACGTGACGAGCCGCACGCACGGTCACATCAATGACACCGAGGAGGGGCGCGTCCAACTCGGTGAGAAGGCGACCCTGTTCGCATACCGCCCGAACTGGTCCTTCTCGCTGCGCAGCAACTCTCAGCCTCAGTGGACGGAGCGGAAGCACCTGGAGGAGCCGGACGACGCCGCCGAGCGGAGGGATCTGCTGCTCTGGGTGGAGGACCACTACCTCGGTCCGGCCGGTGAGCAGGTGCGCGCGGTCGAGCCTGCCGACGGTGACGCCGCCAAGGACTTCGCGCTCAGCCGGCGGCTTGTTCCGCCGACCAACTTCGTCTCCGGCCTCACCGGGCGCTCCGAGCTTGTCGACGAGATCCTGGCGACGCTGCGCGGCGGCGGCCTCGACTACAAGATCGGCCACCCTACCCGCGATGAGCTGCGGCAGAAGGTGGAAAATCTCGAAGTCCACCTGCGTCGGTCGACGAGCGCCAAGGGTTACCGGATCGTGCTGCACGACGAGGGCCGGGCCGTCGCCGAGGTGGTGATCTACTCGGAGCGCGGCGACGCGAGCCGGGTCGGCACTACCAGCACCCACGCCCCTATCGAGCGGGTGCGGACCGCGATCGTCGGAAACAGTGGGGGCCAGGGCCTCGGCAACGCCACCACGGTACGCGCCAACGTTGATCTCAACCTGCTCCCCGTCCCCGGTTTGCATCTCGGACCCGGTGCTTCCCTGGGATGGACGTGGCTGAACAACGACGGCCACCGCGCTGGCCGCGCGAGCCTGCGAGTGATGGTTTCCCGCTACACCGGGCCAACCTCGCGATATGAGGTCGACCTGACATTCCGTGCGCGAGTCAGCATGGTGACCCGGCCGGCCGCCCTGGCCGTCGAGATCAAGCCGGTTCACGGTCAGGCGTTGCTGAGTCTGACCGAGCAGGAAGCGTTCGGGCACGGTTTTCCGGTCGATCTCGACGCGCTCAACCCCGATCTCGTCGCGCAGATCCAGCTCAACGGCACCGAGCGGGTCGTGCCCTACGTCGCCGACGGGTTGCGCCACACCGGGCGTCGCGGCCGTCATCCGGATTCTCCGATGCCCGACGGCAAGACGGACCCGACCGCCCTACCACTGCCTCGTCACGTGCTCGAAGGTCGGGGCATCGGCCAGGGGCTGGTGGATGTCGAGGAGGCCGTGGTCGAGGAGTTGTTCGAGGTCGCCAATGAGGTGCTGGCTGAGGAAGGCTACGTGCCGGTCGACCCGAAGCGGCCGTTCCTTCCGGGGCAGCAGGAGAGGGTGCGGTGGGGGAGGAAACAGGGACGCGACAGCCGGATCGAGAACTACGATCAGCTGCGAGAGGCGATATCGCAGTACGCCTTCGACGCGAACTACGACGATATCCACCGGGCCGAGTACAGCCGCACGCTGCGGCTGCGGGACCGGCGGGGCGAAGTCGGTAGCGTCCGGATCAGCATCGCCGCCGTGCAGAACCTCGCCGACCGCGTCGACGCCGACGGCAACTCCCTGGACTACGTCCGTCGGGTCGGTGACTGGACGCAGACGTACCTGCTGATGGGCATGGACACCAGCGGCCAGAGCGCTGGTGGAGGTTCTGAATTCGTACCCCTTGCCGGCCGGCTCAAGTTCGCCTCGGTCATCCCGAGCCTCCGCTTCTGGGTCCGCTCAGGTGTGGAGTTCAAGCGGAGCGTGGGCGTGACCGAGAATGTCGGCCGTCTCACCAACCGTCCGGAGCTTCTGGAGTACGCCGGCGACCTCGACGAATTCCGGTTACCCAGTCGGTACCGCCTCGCCATCGAGTTTCCCGACGGGAGGGTCGTCGAGCACTGGACCGGCGAATCTTGGGCGACCGTCCGGCTGGCGACGATGTTCAACTCGCCCGCGAGCGCCCCCGGCCCCGCGCAGCCGACGGTGCCGGCGGCACTGAACCGCGCGGTCATCGGCTACCTGGACACCACCGGGGTGTCGGCCGCGACCAAGGCGGTGCTGCCCAACTTCGTTGGACCCGGAGGCCGCGGCGACGAGGAGGTCGCGAACTTCGCCAGCACCATCGCCCTCTCCTCGCATGCCAAGGAGCTCGCGGCCGGCACTTACGTCATGGAGCTCTCCGGTGCGCAACTTCTAAGTGACGACCGCGCTGATGTCTCGATCAGGAGCACGCTGCGCGAGTCCCGGCACGTCGGCACCACGGACGACCCGTACGTCCTGGGTCTGATCTCGCTCATGCTCACCGAGGCCGGAACCGCAACGATCAGAGGCAGTAGCTGGGCCTGGGAGAAGCTCGGCTTCGGGTTCGGCGCTGACCCCGACGGTGCCACCGTGAACAACGTCGGTCTCGAGGCCAACGCCTCCCGGGGGTGGGGAAACAGCCTCCAGCACAGCCGGAACCTGGTAGGCGGCATCGAACATCTCGACCTCAGCTTCGACCGCGCGTACGCGTTCGCCACCGAAGTCGACTTCGAGATCACCGCAGCGCGGGAGCGGCACTCCAAGATGTGGCCGACCACACGGACGGTCCAGACACGCCACGTGCGCGGCCGGGAAATGCTGTTCCTGCTCGCCGAGCCGGACGCCCTCGCCGCGTACGGCGAGGGCCTGGTGTCGCTGAGCGACGAGCAGTTGTTCGAGGCACTGCGCCGCTGGCGCCGTGGCGAGCTGACGCTGCCCGGCTCGGTGGCGGCCCGGGTCCTCACCCGCTGGGAGGGTGACGCCGTCGCCGCACCCGCTCTGCCGGGTTCCCCCGGGACCCACGGCGCCTGGGATGCCTGGCGGCGCGACCTGGCACGGTACCTCGCCCGGCGGCATGTGGACGCCGAGCTTCCCGTCAGCGATGCGGACGTCCGAACCACCTTCGCCAACGCGTTCGAGCACCTGCACCCGGCCGAGCGCCGCGCACTGATCGAAGAGAAGATCAACCCGTACGCCGATCTGCGCCTGCCGGGATACCTCAGCGGTCCCGGTCCCCGCGCCCTCGGTCACGCCGCGGTCCGGAACCTGGTGCTCGACGACGACACGACGGTGCTGTCGATGATCCGCACGGCGGTGGAGCGTGCGGTGTCCGGCCTGCTCAGCGGTTCGAAGGTCGGCAGGCTGCCGGGTGGCCTGGATGGCCTCGCGGGGATCTTCGACCACAACCGGATCCATGCCGCGCTGGTGGACATGCTGCACACGGACGGCCTCACCATCCACCTCGTCAACCCTGAGTACTGGCTGCTCGCCCACGGTGTGCGGGTCACGGTGCGGTTGGACCTCCACGGCCAGCCGGAAATCACCGGCGTGGTGCGCAACAGTGGCGTGGAGAACTACGGCCATGCGTACAGCTTGAAGAGCGTGACCAGGTCGGCGTGGGGAAGCCGGAGCTTCGGTCTGCCGCTGCCCAGCCTCGGCCTGAGCACCGGCACCGCCGGCACCGGGGCCGGGGCGAGGGCCCAGTTGTCGGAGGGCAACCACCGGTCGACGCGGCGGGGCGACGTCAGCGTTCGCGAGCAGACCATCTACGACTGGAAGGAGCTGTTCGAGGCCCTGGTCCACGCCAGGGTGGTGGTGACCGTCGAGCGCGAGGACATGGTCAACCGGCCGCTGAACAACCTGTTCGTCCGGCTGACGCACTGGCTGACGGGACGCGAGAGATCGGTCGCTGAGGTACGCGACGGTCAACTGACCCTGCGGCTGCCCCGTGGGCTGGCCGAAGCCGGCGATCGCGGGGACAACCCCGCGACCAGGCCGTCTTACGCGCCGGTGCCGCACCTGCCGGGCGACGCGTACGTCATCGCGGCGATGCTGGACGACGCGTTGCCGGTCGCTCGTCGGCTCCTCGGCCACATGTTCGGTCCGCATGCGGACGACCCCGAGTTCCGGTCCAGCATCTCGTTGGACGCCCTGCTGACTCGGACCCAGCTGGACAACCACGTCCCGGACATGCTGACTGATCAGGGGTACCAGCTGGCCCAGAACCTCTTCGTGCCGGGACACTCCGGCGACCGGGCGGATCTGTGGCTGCGGGGAGAGCTGTTCGACGTCCGGATCGCTGCGACGATCCTCGACTCGACCGGCACGGGCCGGTATGCCAAGGACCAGAGCGGCACCACGAGCACCAGTGCCACCACGGAACGTTACCTGACCCTGACGCCCGGGATCAGCGAGGGGGGCGCGGTCCACGACCCAACGAGTCAGCCGGATCTCCTTCTGACGGGGGCCCTGAGCTCCCTGCGCGAGGCGCCCCACAAGCAGGGCAGCGGCGACACGGACAACTACCGACGGGAGGACCACGTCCAGCAACAGGGCGCGGTCCACCTCGTCCGAATGCGGTTCCGTGGCGCGTTCCAGGCCGAGCGGCACAGCGACGGCCAGCTCGGACGCCGGGTGGTGGGGTACTACCGCAGCGCCGATTTCACCGGCGAGGTCTGGGCCGCCATCTACACCGCGGAGTTGCGGCAGTTGCTGGACGGGATGAATCGGCGGGATGCCGCCGAGGACCCCGCGGCCTGGCCGCGCCCGACGCAGGACACCATCCGGTTCAACCTGGACCGGCTGTTGGCAGAAGCGCCCAGGTCGGGCGCGGACGCGTTCTCCGTCGGTGACGCCATCGCCGGGCGGATCCGCGCCGGCCGCGAGGTCGGCCAGCTGATCGTGCTGCAGACCGACGAGATGCGCCGCGTGCTGAGGAGCTACCGGGCGATCCTGGACTGGGCCGAGGAACACCTTGGTGAGCACGATCCGGACGGCAGGGACCTGGCGACGGTGCGGCGTTGGCGCTCGGAGCTGGAGACGTCCGCGGGGCTGCCCGCTGACCGCCGGGCTCTGCACCAGACGTACCAGGCCCGCATCGCAGGGCTGATCGCCACGGTCAACGAGCTGCCGGCCAAGGACGGCACCACGGGTGGTCCCCGTCCGCTGCCGGACACCGTCGCGCTGCTCGCGACGGACCCGATCGCCGTCGCCCGGGCCGTCGCCGCCGGGATCAAGAGGTTCGTCCAGGTCGAGGTGCACCCGGTGGACGGTCCCCGGACCGAGCACCTGATCAGCCCGGTCGGGCTGGAAGCCGCCACCATCGATGCTGCCCGGGCTCGGAGGGCCCATGCTTCGGCCGCTCGGCAGTTTGGCCCCATGCCCGTACGCCTCGAGTCGCCCAGACAGCTCGACGTGCGGGAGCTCCAGGGCGTCGTGGCTGAGGTCCGTGCCTCGGTGGGGGGCGGTCTCGACAACTGTGTGGCGTTGGTGGCGCAGATGCGTCAGGTGCTCTACCCCGGTTGGCACTGGGGCGGGGTCACGCGGGACGACTCGGTGGTGGGTTCTTCTCGGGCCGCCGATCGGCTGCTGCCCGGTGCGACCTGGACGCGGGTGGATCCACGCTCTCTCATCGAGACGGTTCAGAAGCTGGGCATCGGCGCTACCGCCCTGGTCCTGGTGGGCCGGCCCGGTGGCTCGATGGGTCATGCGGTGCTCCTGCACCACACCCGCGACCGCGGTGTGCAGCTCGTCGAGCTGCAGGCCGCGGGATCGGAGCTGAGGTCGGCTGACCCGCAGGCGCTGCGAGAGCTGCTCGATTCCCCGTCACTGCGCCGAGGCGTGAACCTGCGGGCGGTCGTGTTGGACGCCCGGGGTATGGAGAGTCGTGCGGATCTCACCCCCGAGTCCGCGTCCCTGGCCGCAGCCGTGGTCGACCCGTCGGCCAATCCGAGGTACGGGACGCTGGGTGCATCGACCACCTCGACGGCGGTGCCTCCGAGTGTGGACGGTTCGCAGAGCGATGCGGTGGTTACCGGTCAGGGCGTTGCCGCCACGTCGGCCAGCGGGTCCTCCGCATCCGCGTCGGCGTCAACCTCGGCGGAGGGCGGCACCTCCTCGGCGGCACCGGCGGACCAGGGGCCGGCCGGCACGCCGTCGATCGTCAGGACCTGGACGGACTGGGGACGGCGGTATGTGGAGTCGCTCTGGCCGGCCGGCTCCGGCCAGCCGCTCGCATCCGCCGCCGATCCGACTGGCGCGCCGCGCACCGACGCAGACTCCGAGAGCACCGCCCTGCAGGAGAAGTCGCACCGGCCGTACCGGATCCTGCCCAACGGGGTGCGGTTCCTGCCCCTGGAGGCATCGGATCCGCGGGCGGAGCGGTTCAGGCAGGCCGCGCAGGACTTCCGACCTCCGGCGGGCACCGTCGTGGTCGCGGCGACCCTTCCGCAGAGTCCGACGCAGCAGTGGCCGTTGTTCTCGGCGGACCAGCCGGGCAAGCGCGTCTGGCTCAGCGATTTGATCGCCGACTTCGCCGAACCGCCGAACCCTGCGCCGACCTTGCTCTTCTACTTCTACGGCGCGACCTATCAGCAGGCCAACCCGTACGGGGTCGAGGTCCAGCGGATAATCGACGAGCGGGCTCAGCGGGGTTTGCCGGCGCTCAGGGGAGTGGTCTTCTCGGCTATGGCCGAGCCGCAGGTGTGGAACCTCCTCAGCGGTCCCGACCCACGTCCCGCCAGGTGGTACTCCGCCCGGGCGGCGGACGGCAAGCTGTGGCCGTGGGATGACGTGACCGACGCGGTGGCGTACGCGGTCGGCACGGCTGTCCGGCCACTCGAGGGCCTCGTGCCGGAGGTCCGTGCCCGACTCGCCGGTGAAATCGGTGGGCACCCGATCAGCGATGCGAACCTGGCCGCCCGCATGTTGGAGGCGGGCTCGATCGAGGTGGGACCCGTCCGCATCGAGTCCAGTGTCGCCGTGCCCCTCGGCGACTCCGGCACGCTCGAGGAACAGCTGTACGCGGTGCGACGCTGGCTGCGCCTGGGCGCCCTGCGCCGCGTGCCCGCCCCGGGCGAGCGGACGGTTCAGGTGCGGCTGCCGGAAACCGCGCTTGCCGGCATCCTGCGCCTGCCGGCGGCCGGCGATGCCCCGGCGGTGGATGTGCTCGCCGTGCCAGATGTTCGGACGGCAGACACAGCTCAGCAGTTGTGGATCGCCCGCTATCGCGTCGGCGCCCTGGTGGGCTTCGTGATGAGCAGCGACCGGCACGCCCTGCTGATGGACGCCATCCCGTTGGACGCGCTGCACCGGGTGCAGGTCGAACAGCCCACCCTCAACACCGCGGACGTCAGAGGGCACCCAGAGCACTCGCTGATGCGTTCACCGCACGATGGCGAATGGGTGACCCCGAGTCAGTACGTCGAGGAGCTCCTACCGGACACCGGTGCCGAGGTGCCCATCGTGGTCCTGGTGCCAGCCGGCACGCTGGATCTCGCGGCGGCTCCATTTGTCACGAAGTTGGCTGAGCTCGTCGTGGTCGTCAGGCAGGAAGACAGCCCGACCAGGGACGGAGGCAGCTCCGGCTGGGTGGCCCACTACACGCCCCGTGAGAACGACGGGACGTCACCGCTGAACGAACGCGGGTCCGATCTCGCCGAGTTGCTGTACCGGCTCACCGGCGGTGATCGACCCGGAGAGGTTCCTCTCGCCCGCCCCGTTGTCGCGGAGCTGCTGGCGGACAACCCCCACCATCTGCCGCGGGTGCGCACCGCAGCCCGCCGGATCTTCGAGGATGCGCCGAGGCCCTCCTCTGCGGCGCCGGTGTCGGTGTCGCTGCCGCGTACCGTCACCGACACGCAAGCCAATGTCGAGGCGTGGTTGACCGGCAGCGAGCTGCGGGTGGTGAGGTGGTCGCAGCGGACCCGCCCGGGCTCGCCCCTCCTCGTTCCGGCCAGGTACGTGCGCCGGGTGACGTTCGGTGGGATGACCTATCACATGGTGGACACGGGGGCGATGGCTCGCGGCGGCTTCGCCGTGCGGAAGTCCGCGGGGAACTGGACGGTCCACGTCAACGCCGTCCCCGACCCGGAGGCCGGCTCGGCTGTGCTGGCCGACCCGCTGCCGTCGTACAGCCAGCTCACGCTCCCTCCGTACGAAGAGCAAGCGACGCCGACCGGAGCGGTTGATCCCTCTCTGGTCGGGCTGGGTGACAACGTTCATCCGGAGGCTGTGCTGTCGCCGTCGTTGATCGCAGAATTCGGTTTGGAGTACGAAATTGACAATGTCACCACTCCCATTCAGGATGCGGGTCGGGTCCTGGTGGCGGGTGCCGGGTGGACGTTGACGGTCGATGACACTCATGTAGCTGCCACCGGCCAGGGCAATATCGAGTACAAGATCTCTCCGGAACTGGATCTGGCCGCCGTCGTTGCCGCCGCCTGGGACATCGTCGCGTTGACCCAGAAGATGCGGGAGTTGGCGCTGCGCGAGCCGGCCCGGCAGGTCCCGTTGTCGGATCTGGTGGCTCACTTCCCGGGAAGGTTCACCCTCCAGCAGGACACGACCCTCACCGTGCGGGACACGCATTTCCGGGGCGCGGTGCAGTCGACCTGGGGGGTCGGCCTGACGGACATCCGGCGAGTCATCGATGAGTTGCTCCCCCCGGACCAGGCGACCGCGATCCATGAGCGCACGCGCAAGGTCGTCGACTTCTATCGCGAGAGACATGCCAGCTCCTTGTCCGAGGATGCGGAGGGATTCGTCGAGCTGATCAACATGTACCTGGTGCGAGCCGGGTGGACGAACCCTCCGACGGACCACGACGTCAAGGCCATGTTCCGGATGATGGCGCGGAGTGATTTCGCCTCCAGCTACGAGAAGCTGCTCAACGATCTCGACCGTCGCCAGGTCGCCCAGCTGCTGTTGCCTGGCCCCGGTCAGGACGTTCCCGCTCTCATGGAGGCGTTGTCGTTGAACGCCACCCACACCATCTTCACGAAGCCGTACACCATTGACCCTTCGAAGAAGACGCTTGTGGCACAGGTGCCGAGGACGGTGGAGTGGCTGGCCTCGATCATCAACGGGCGAGGCGAAGGCGGGGTCAAGAAGGATCTCCTGTCACCACCTCCGGGCTACCCGCTGCACACAGGGATCGCGGGTGCCGACGTCGGCATGGGCGCGATGGGGGTGGACGAGGTGAACAAGCGTGTCTTGTTCGAGATCCGAGGCAACCCGCTCCGCCAGGACAACATCCCCACCAACGGGCGACTTGTGCGCGCCATTTCCACCGAATACGTGCAAGCGGCCCGCTACAACAGCTCGATGCGGTCGACCATCGAGCCCGACGTGTCACGCGCCGCGGACACCTACGCCCTGCTGGAGCACCTCGAGCCGGTCCTCTTCCTGCTGGAAAGATTGGCGCTGTCGCTTGGCCGGGATGGGTTGCCCACCAGGTGGAAGGTCCTGCTCAGACTCCGGGTATCGCCACTTCTGCGGGACATCGGGAAACTCAAGGGCAATCCGTTGCTTGAGGCGCACCCGACGCTGCGCGAGCAGCTCGCGGATCTGGGAAGCTTGCTCGCGCAGTTGCGAGAGATGCCGGCACCCGTCACGGATTTCGGCCCGGAGTCGCCGATCCTGTCTGGATACCGGCAGGCGGTTGAGCGGTTTGGGCGTGAACTGTGGCGGTTGGGCAGCCAGCCACTGGTCGATGTCTACCTCACCGCCTTCGTGAACGCGGAGCTTCGCCGGACCAACCATCCTGCGGTGAGCGCCAGCGAGGTCGCCACGGCACTACAGTCCCGCTCTCGCGACGGGGTGACCGTCAGCGACCCACTACCGGCGCTCGCCCAGGCGGTCGCTGATCAGATTCGAGACCCCGGCCCACGAGTGCCCGGGACCGCCCATCCCGACCCTTCGCAAACAGCGTCGTCGGTTTCGTCGGTGGTGGTGGATGGTGCGGGGGTGCGGCGGGATTTCGTCGCGTTGGCGCATGGTTTGGTGGGTGGGAGGTTCCCGCTTGGTGGGGTGAGGTTGCCTGCGCCGGTGTCCCTTGATGGGGCGGGGTTGGCGGATGTTGTGGGCCGGGTTCGGCAGATGGTGGGGGTTGGTCCGGCCAATTGTGTGGCGTTGGTGGCGGGGATGCGTCAGGTGCTCTATCCGTTCGGGGTGCGGGTGGGGGTGGTGCGTGATGACGCGGTGGTGGGGTCTGTTCGGGCGGTTGATCGGTTGTTGCCGGGTG
Source organism: Micromonospora sp. LZ37 (assembly GCF_059359015.1). Taxonomy (NCBI): domain Bacteria; kingdom Bacillati; phylum Actinomycetota; class Actinomycetes; order Micromonosporales; family Micromonosporaceae; genus Micromonospora; species Micromonospora sp. LZ37. Next base: position 22,970 of record NZ_JCADBL010000022.1, read on the forward strand.
GGGACTGGGCGCGGGTGCCGCGGTGGCGGGATCTGGTGGCGGCGGTTGACGGGTTGGGGGTGGGTGCCAGCGCTCTGGTGCTGGTAGACCGGCTTGGTTGGCTGGGTCACGCGGTGTTGGTGCATCACACCAGCGACCTGGGTGTGCAGGTGGTGGATCTGCAGGCGCGGGGGTCGGGGTTGTTGCCGGCGGGTCCGGAGGTGTTGGGGGAGCTGCTCGACGTGCCGTCGACCCGTTTCGGGGTGGGTCTGCGGGCGGTGGTGTTGGACGCGCAGGGCCGGGAGGTGCGGGGAGAGTTCCAGACCGCTGCGGCGTCGACGTCCCAGGCCGCGGCCCTGGTCGACCCACCGCGCACCAATGCGTACGGCATGCTGGATGAGGAGGATTCCGACGCGACGGATGATTCCGATGATTCCGACGCGGAATCGTGGCTGGTCTCGTCGGATACGGACTCCACCGCTGATGCGGATTCGCTTTCGGAAGGGTCGGATCCTGCCTCCCCTCTTGAGGGGCGTTGGGAATGGCCTGCGTCTTGGGACAGCACGGTTGGCCCGGATCCGCTCGAAGGCACTGATGAACCGGCGGGTTCGGGTTCTCTCGCCTCTGACGAGTCGCTGGACTGGAGGCCTGACGATCAATTCCCTGGCCTGCCGGACGGTGGCATGGCGGTGCAGCAGGGGGATGCGACGGTCGCTGAGGTCGAGGTGCCTGCTGCGGCGTCCACCTCGAAAGCGCTGCCGCCGATCGAGGTGCTGGGCAACAATGCGTGGCTGCTTTCGTTGCCGCCTGCTGATCCGCGTGCGGAGCGTTATCGGTCAGATGTTGCAAGCTTCGTTGTCCCGGCGGGTGCGGTGGTCGTGGCGGCCACCTTGCCGTCGGAGTTGGAGCGGCAGAATGAGAGTCTCCGGCTTGTTTCGGCGGGGCATCCGAGTGGCTTCGTTTCGCTGCGCGAGGTGGTGAGGAGTGTCGCGGCAACCGCCCGTGACCAGGCGAGTGTCCTGGTGCTGCTCCTCTACGGCGCGGAGACCGGCCCGAGCTGGCGCTACACCCTCGCTGCTCAGAGGGCGGTCCAGGAGCTGCTGCGGGAGGGTGTGTGGGCGCCCCAGGGAGTGGTGGTGTCGGCGGGGGCTCCCGAGGGTCCGGCTGACGGGGGGTGGTTCTCGGTCGATGAGGTGAGTGACAATTCGGACAGCCTGCAGAGGTGGCATTGGGAGTTGGAGGACGCGATAGCGCAGGCGCGGGAGCTGGCACTGCCTCCGCCGGATCTGAGAAACCAGATCCGTATTCGGCTCGCTGGTGAGTTCGATCGCTACGGGTTCACCGACGCGCAGTTGGCCGCGTGGGCTCTTCGGGAAATTCCAGAGGTGCCGCCTTATGATCCGTTCGGGTCGACCACGTTGCGGGACGGCCGGGTCGGGCGGGATGTGGCGGTGCCCGTCGGCGATTCTGATTGGCTTGACGTGCAGTTGAACGCGGCGCGTCGTTGGCTGCGGCTGGGTGCGCTGCGTCGTATTCCCCCGGCGGGGGAGCAGACCGTCCAGGTGCGGTTGCCGGAACAGGTGGAGGCTGCTGCTCTTCGCTGGCCGGCCACCGCTGACAGGGCGGCGGTCGAGGTCCTGGCTCTGGCTCCACTTGCGCGGTGGGGCGTGGAGGAGCAACTGTGGGTCACTCGTTACGGTGATGGCAGCTTCGTCGCCTATACGTTTGACAGTGACATGGTGGCGGTGTTGACGGATGCCATTCCACGGGATTTGGCGGACATGGTGGTGGTCGAGGGTAGTCCGTTCAATGCCACAGCGATGCACGTGGGCGAGCACGACTACCCGCCGAACTCGCTGATCCGCTCACCCCGGGACGACAACCAGTGGCTGACCGCGGAGGAGTACGTCGCCTCGTATCTGCCGGGCTTGGGGGGCGAAAACCTCGATGACGAGTCGCTGGCGGCGATCGTTATTCTCCTGGGCGACGTTGACCGCTCCGATGGGGTCCTCCGCCGGACGGTCGTCGTCGAGGACACCGCCTTCTACGACGCGTTGGTTCAGCACGTCACGGTCATTACCTATGACGGTGACTTCCTGACTGGTCGCCCGGGATTTTGGAGGGTCCATCACGACCCGCCGGAGCCAACCGACAGGATTTCCCAGGTGACCGGGTATCTGAACCTGCTGATGAGTTGGCTCCTGCCTGGCAGCGGTCAGACGACGGGGCGCCAGTCGTCGGAGGCTGACGACAACGATCTCGTCGTGGGTCCCGTTGGTAGCGGAGTTCCGCTGCGAAGTGTTCCCCCGGACTACGTGGATACCTTCATGACGCCTCCGATGTATCCGGTGGACGTCGATGTGGAGTCGACGCTGGACCCGGCTGACCTGCTGGACCCGGTGTCTGTCGGTTCGGTCGACGGCGACGGGGAGGGTTCGGCGCCAGCACCCGTGCTCACCGAGGATGAGCTGCGGGCGTTGGTGGGCGGGTTGGCCAACGGGCCGACAGATGTCGGCACGACGGCGGGTCGGTTGGCGCTGTTTGACGAGTTGTATCGAGGGTTGCTCGCCGATGGGGTGCCTGACAGCGCCGTCGATGATGGGCGACCGCGGCAGATCGTGCTGGGCGGGCTGATTCCGTCGACGGCGTGGGAGCGTGCCGGATCCCGGTCGGTGGTCCACTCGGCGGTGAGCGCGGTTGGGCCGGGCGGCGCGGCTTTCATCTCGTTCGTGCGTCCTCCGGACGTCGGGTCCGGCCGGCCGATGTCGCAGCTGATCGGGTTGGCCGCCGCCTATCACACCGCCGATGGTGTGGTGCGGTGGGTGGAGCTTGAGCGCGGTGAGGGGCCGCGACTGCTGGGGGTGGGTGAGCGGTCCCGACAGGATGATCACTGGTCGGTGGCGGAGCTGTCCGGTCACCGGACGGTGGAGGTGCGGGCGGTCGTGATCGGCCGTGATGGTCGGGCGGTGCCCGGTGCCGTGGGTGTGAATACGCCGTCGGTTTCGTCGGTGGTGGTGGATGGTGCGGGGGTGCGGCGGGATTTCGTCGCGTTGGCGCATGGTTTGGTGGGTGGGAGGTTCCCGCTTGGTGGGGTGAGGTTGCCTGCGCCGGTGTCCCTTGATGGGGCGGGGTTGGCGGATGTTGTGGGCCGGGTTCGGCAGATGGTGGGGGTTGGTCCGGCCAATTGTGTGGCGTTGGTGGCGGGGATGCGTCAGGTGCTCTATCCGTTCGGGGTGCGGGTGGGGGTGGTGCGTGATGACGCGGTGGTGGGGTCTGTTCGGGCGGTTGATCGGTTGTTGCCGGGTGGGGACTGGGCGCGGGTGCCGCGGTGGCGGGATCTGGTGGCGGCGGTTGACGGGTTGGGGGTGGGTGCCAGCGCTCTGGTGCTGGTAGACCGGCTTGGTTGGCTGGGTCACGCGGTGTTGGTGCATCACACCAGCGACCTGGGTGTGCAGGTGGTGGATCTGCAGGCGCGGGGGTCGGGGTTGTTGCCGGCGGGTCCGGAGGTGTTGGGGGAGCTGCTCGACGTGCCGTCGACCCGTTTCGGGGTGGGTCTGCGGGCGGTGGTGTTGGATGCCCAGGGCCGGGAGGTGCGGGGTGAGTTCCAGACCGCTGCGGCGTCGACGTCCCAGGCCGCGGCCCTGGTCGACCCACCCCTCACCACGCAGTACGGGGCGCTCGGCCTCGAGTTGGAGCTGGACTTCGTGCTCAGCCCACCCGAAGGGCGCCAGCTTCATTACAGCGCCGAGATCGTACGGGGGGCGGGGGTCAGCCTGACCATTGACCACCGGCCGTACTACGAGGACGAGCAGGGCCGGGTCTACCCGGGCCCGTACTACCCGGCGCAAGTCCGTGAGCTGCTACCCGACAAGAAGCTGAAAGAAACTGAGTGGGCGATCATCGAGCTGGTGCTCAAGGAGTCCGCGATTGTGGACGGCGATGCAGGGCGACCCGCATTGAGAGACAGCATGGCCCGGTTCGCCGACGTCTTCCAGCGGCTCTCCCGCGCGCCGATGCTGACACCGGGCCGACCGGCGCTCGGGCTGACTCTCGCTGAACTCTTCCCCGAGGAGGCGGGTTACCAGGTCAAGCGAGGGTACCAGCATGTCCATGTTCTGACGCCGCACGCTCCGGTAGCCGAAAACATTCATGCGCAGTACACAGTCGGGGTGCCCATTGTTGCACTGCATTCGTTTCTGACCTGGTTGGGCAGGGCGGAGCGTACGCACCGGCCCGATTCCCTGCAACTGCTCGAGAACGGTCTGCGATTCGGCGATGAGCTCGCCGTCCGATACCTGGCGCAGCATCAGGCGCGGGTAACGGTGGAGGATCTGCCCCTGCTCGGGGCCTTCGCTGACGTCATGGCATTGCGGGGCTATGGGGCCGTCGTCTTCACCCAGGTTGCGGCGGTGATGTGGGATATGCACCCGAGTCCTTTGAGTGCGAAGAACCTGGTGGCAGCGGCACTGCGCAATCCGTTCACCGCTGTGCGGGCCGCGCTGCCAGCTGCTGTAAGGGACTTTCTCGCTGCACACGCTAGCGTTTTCAAGGATCTCTTCGTCGCCTTCTCTCAACGGGATATGCCGCCGTTTGACGACAGGAAGCTCGAATACATGCCGGACCGGAGCGCGGGCCTTCTAGCGTTGTTTCTCGGTCCGTCAAAGGGTAAGCCGTGGACCCTGAATGACTACCTTGACAATGCTCTATTCGAGCGGCCAGCGATCCCCCTCGACCCGAAGGAGGCAGTTGGCGTCAACCCAGATTTTGGCATGTATTCGGCCCTCGACGATAATGGGGGCCAGATCCAATTGCCGCTGGCCCTGCTCGAGATTCGGGCCCTGCGTTCGGAGCTCACCTCACCCGTGGAGGTGTCCAGGCGGGCGAGGGAGGTGGCCGACGCCACGCATCTGATGTTCAACGAGGTGAAGCGGCGACCGCTGCAAGCGTCGCTCGTCGGTGAGGTCGCCATCCCTGCGGTTCTCAACGACACAGAGGCCCGGCGGATCAGGCAGCTGGTCGACACGGCGATGCGACTGCTGGACGGGGTGCGGCGACCGCCGTCGCACGACTTGACCTACGAACTGCTGATGCGGCAGGTCGGAACCTACGCCGCAAGTAGGGGGCAGACGCGGTCACTCCTGTGGGAGACGCTGGCCACGACGCTGGCCACATTCGCCTCGGAGCTGCGGTCGGCGGCGCGCCACCTGTCGGTGACGGAGCGGACACGGCTCGCCCAGGCCGCTGGCGAACTCGCGGCTATTGCTTCGCGCCAGCTCGACGTGCCGGCGTCGCTGCCCGCCACGGGTCGCCTCGTCGGTGCCCGGCCGGTCGGTGCCTGGGGAGCCGCCAGTGGACCCGCTCGTTGACCAAGCGGTGCGCCAGTTGCCAGTGTGGGCGCCGGGCATCCCCGACTGCCTCCTCCGGGTGGACACCGTGTTGACCAAGCTCAGGGTGCGGGACGGGCGGGGATCCCATGAGTTGCCGACGGCGGGGTCGATTGCTGGGCGGCTCGGCGGCGAGTTTCGTCGCGCCGCGGTCGGCGACCTGGCCGGACTGGGCGCCGGGACGTTGACCGTCGCGTGGGTGCAGCACCCGAATGACCCGCAACATGTGGTGTTGGTGCACCGGCGCTCGGGCGGGCGGGCTTTGGTGGTGGTGGAAACCCAGGCCGGTCCGGGCGCGTACCCGGACGGTGAGGGCGTGCGACGGTACACCAGGTTCGACCCCGCGCGCCGGCCCGGAGGCCTACCCGACGTGCCGGCGGTACTGCGCGGCCCGCTCCTGCTGCCCGTCGACGCCCATGGGCGACTGCTGCAGGTCAGAACCGGCCCCGGGTGAGACCCCCGTGGGGGCAGTCACCGTGGGTGCTGTCGTCACGGGCGCCGGGGCGGGCGGGGTCCTGCTGGACCCGGGCACCACCATCAGGGCCGGGATGCAGCCCGGGGGCTACCGGATGGTCACGCCTGGAACGGCGCCGTCCCTCCCGCCTGCCCCCCAACCGGGCGCCGCCGCGCCCTGGGCGTCGCCCTCCGCAGCGTCTGTCGCGGCAGCACGCGAGCTTGTGGGCGTGGGTGGCTCGGGTCGGTCGTCTGGGCCGGGGCGACAGCAGTCGTTGGAGGCTCAACTGGCGGCGGTTCTTCCTGCCGGTGGTGATACGCCCGCTGCCCGCGGAAGACTTGAGGACTGCCTCGTTCGGTTGGAGCTGGTTCATCGTTGGCGTTACCGCCAACGGGTCCCGTCGTCGTGCGTGATGACGCCGGTTTGCACACGGGGCGGTTGCAGGATGACCTGGCGGCGAAACTCGGTGGCGACTGGCGGCCGGTAGAGCATTCCCTGGCTCCGGTGGTGATGCGGTTGCTCGAGCTGGACGACGGGGCCGCGGCGTTTGCGCTGCTGTCGTCGCCCCACGGCCGACACGGAGTTGTGTTGCTCAAGGACGGCGGCGAGGTCTACTTTGTCGAGACGCAGAACCCCGTTGGACAGCGGGTGTGGGCCGCGGTCGGCGCCGACGGGCGTCCGGTCATGCCGCCGTGGCTACGAGGGGCTGGCGCGCGCGTCATCGTGGTCAACGCCGCCGGTAAGGTAGTGCCGCTTGTCGACAACGCTGGTGAACCGTTGGCTACCGGGTCGACAACAGCAGATGCGTTGATCGACGACTCGCCGACCCGGCGTTACATGGGATCAGGCACGGAGAATGAGTTCAGCAATGTAATTGACCTCGGAACCGTGCGCGATATATCCGAGCAAGAGCCAGCCGGCAAACCATCCGCGGACCTCCGCGGATGGTTCCCCCGCGGTCGGCGGCTGGATCGCTTGCTATTTCTCGGCTCCTGGGCGACTTAACACCATGCGGCTTCAGCAAGACGAGATCCAAGCAGGCCAATTGTCGGCGCTCGTCAATTTGGGTCACTCGCCCAGTTGAGGGGCGCCGGACGACGGCTGGCCCGGGTGCTCGCCCACCCGGCCGCTGCCGTCGGGGGCCCGGGTCCGGCCCGCACGCCAGCCGCGCTCGGGCCTGCGGTGGGCCGCCAGCGGGTCCGATTGAACCCATGACGCGATCGGGACGTCGGGAGGGCATGACTGATGCTGTCGTCGCTCCGGTCGATCGGCTCGCCGTGCTGCACGAGATGCTGCTCCGCTTCGCCGGTCGGTTCTCCGACGAATTGATCTGCCAGGCCCGTAGTTGGCTGGCCGCCGGTGAACTGGTGGACCTGGCGCAGGCGGTGGTCTTCGCCGCGCTCACCCACCGTGTTCCGATGACTGACCAGGACGCCACGACGCTGGCCGCGGTCCTCACCGAAGCTGGCGAGGACGTCGAGGTCCTGGCCAGCGTCGAACGGTCCGCCACCGACCCGTACCCGATGCACGGCTTCGCCCCGGTCGCTCCCGAGGTGCTGACGGAGCACGGTGAGGACGTGCCGTACAGCATCGATCTGACCGTCGCGTACGACGGGCCGGGCGGCGCGGACCCCATCGATGAGGCGGTCGTCGCCGCGGTGCGGGAGCTCGCCGACGGCGAGGCCGTGACGGCGGTGTGGCGGGCGTGGCGCTACCCCCCGGCCGACATCAGGTGGCCGCAGCCGCGTCGGGTCTACCTGATGCAGGCCGAGCAGCCCGCCCGGCTGCCCGCACTGGGTGTCGCACTGCAAGGGGCACTGGAGGCGGCCGGTGAGGTGGATCCGCAGGTGGAGGCCTTCACCGAGCCCGCCGACCTGCCGGCGTACCAGCGGACGGCGCTCGGCTTCTCGGCCCTGCTGTGGGCCGCGGCACCGGCGATCCCGGTGAACGTCGCCGCGGCATACGACCGTGTCGACGAGCAAGGGCAGCCCGCCTTCGACCCGTTCCACCCGCTGCTCGCCGACGACGAGCGGGAGCGGGTGGCCGACTACCTGGACCTCGGCGTGCCGCTGCTGATCACGGCCGACCTCGCCGAGGACGTCGTCGACCGCACCCGAGGGACCGTGGTGCCCACCGCCTTCCGCACCGATGGAGCCTGGATCTGGACGGGCGCCACCTGCTACTACGTGCGCGAGCACGGCCTCGCTCCGGACCCGGGGCTCCTCGCGGCCATCCGGGCCGCCGACTACCGCGTGCCGGACGTCGACGAGGTCGCCGTGCACCGCGCACTTGCCGCGCTGTTCGCGCCGGTCGACGACGGGGAACCGGAGCCGGGCAGCCCGACCGATCAACTGGCCGCCGGGCAGGAAGGGCGCGATCTGCGCGACGCCGCGGAACCAGTCGTGGCTGGAAATTGAACCCGGACACTCCGACACGCGTCGTGTGTCCGACGTATCCATAAGGAGGCTGGTCGGTGGTCAGATCACCCGGCGGTCGTATGAAACCCCGGCACCTGCGGGGAGATGCGGGCCGCGGCGGCACCGTGTTGTCCGCGGTCCGGCGTGTGGTGAACACCCCGCTACGCCGGGGCGCGGCGACCGCGCTGCTCCTGGGGCTGCTCCTGCTGGTCGGTGTGCAGGCGGGAACGGTGCTCGGCACCGCGACGGCCGAGGACCGTCCGCTTGCCGGTCGTCCGGTGCCGGCGAGTCTCGTACCGGTGATCGCCTCGGCGGCGCTTGCCTGCCCGGAGTTGAGCGCGGCGAGGCTCTCGGGTCAGCTCATGGCGGCCTCGGGATTCGACGCTGCCGCGTCCACGGAGAACGGCGGCAGCGGGTTGGCCGGTCTCACCGACGAGGCCTGGGAGCAGTGGAAGCCCACCCCGCAGGCCCGCCGCGGTGATCCGGCAGCGAACGTGACCGCCCTCGCCCACCAGACCTGCGACGCGATCGGGCAGGTCCGCCAGGCCGGAGTCGCCGGCGACCGTTGGCGCCTGGGGCTGGGCGCGCTGCACTCCGGCGTCCCTGCGGTACGTGCGGAAGGGGGCGTGCCCGCCGCCGCCCGCGAGCACGTCGACACGGTCGCCGCCTACGCCGACTGGTATGCCCGGCAGGAGCCGGCGGCCACCGGCGTGAGCGCCGCCCCGACGCCGGCGGGTGCCCCGGACCACCAGCGGCTCGCCGCTCCGAAGCCGGTGCCCGACGAGTACGTGCCGATGGTGATCGCCGCGGGAGAGATCTGTTCCCAGGTACCGCCGGCCCGGGTCGCCGCCCAGTTGATGGCTTCCTCCGCGTTCAACCCCCAGCTGCTCGGACCGCGCGGGGAGCAGGGGATCGCCCAGTTCACGCCCGCCGTTTGGAACCGGTACGTGCCCGCGGCGGCGACCACCTCTCCCTGGGATCCCCGCGCCGCCATCCCGGCGCTGGGACGGGTGATGTGCACCCTGGTCAGGGAGATGCCGACTAAGCGGGACGATGCGTATCGGATGGCGGTGGCCGCGTTCGCGGTGGGCGCCGAGCGGGTGAAGCAGGCTGGCGGGGTGCCGGACGTGCCGGGTCTGACCGAACGGCTGAGCCGGATCGAGAGCTACCTCTCCTATTACACGGAGGACGGGCGGCTCGGCGGCACAACCGGACCCGGCGCGTCGAAGCCTCCGTCGACGAAGCCCGCAACGATCAGCCCGTCGCCCAGTTCGCGGCCCACCCTCGGCGCCAGCCCCGGGCCGACCCTCGGCGCCAGCCCCCGCCCGAAACAAGCGTGGCAGGCCCGCGTCATCGAGGGCACCCAGGTGCTGCAGCGCGGTCAGGCATGGACGACGAACCGGCTCGCGTTGAAGTTCACCAATGACGGGGAACTCCTCCTCAGCGACCAGGGCCGGGAGCGGTGGCGCGCCGGATCCGGCGGCAAGGGGGCGGAGCGGGTGGTCTTCCAGGACGACGGCAACCTGGTCGTCTACACCTCGGCCTGGGCGACGGTCTGGAGCTCCAACAGCGCCGGAAACGACGGGGCGATCCTGACCCTGAAGGCGGACGGCAACGTGACGATCTCGATCCGGGACCGGCTGCTCTGGCAGACCGTGACGGGGGACTGAGCGAGCGGTGGGCGGATCCCAGGCATCGGGCCGGAGTTGGTGACGGGGAGGTGAACGGGTGAACGGGCCGGTGCCGGTGTCGACCGTCGCACCGGACGCGCGGGCGGAATTCGTCGGTGACGTGTTGGTGCTGCGTACCGACGCCGAGGGACGGGAGCCCTCGGCGACCCTCGCCGCGAGCGTGCCGGACGACGCGGACCTGACGACCGTGGTGGTGACGCCCTCGGTGGCCGCCCGACCGGACTTCGCCGAGTTGCTGACGGCGGCGGCGATCGAGCATCTCGGCGGCAGTTCCGGAGCGCTGCATCTGGTGACCTTCGGCCATCAGGAGGTGGCGGACCGGCTCCGGGACGCCGGTCACCTCCTCGGTGGCGAGATCGGCCAGGAGGTATACGTCCGGCTGGCCGAGCCGCCGCCGGCGCATTCGCCGGCACCGGCTGCCGTGCCGGCCGAACTGCCGGCGGTACCAGCGGCGCCGAGCGTTCCCGGCTACCCGGCCGTGCCGGACGTGGTGGTGCAGTCGGCCGCGCGGCCGGAGCTGGCCGCGCCGGCCCAAGCGGGCTCGCAGCCGGTAGCCAGGGCGACCGCGCCGGACAGGGCTCGGCAGCGGACGTCGCCGCAGCCCCCGGCGGTGCCAGGTGTGGCCCCCGGCGGCCTTCGGCCGGTGGCCGGCGGTCACGCACCGGCTCCTCCGCCCCGGCCGCCGCTGATCTGGCGACCCCGGGTGCCGGCGCACGTCCCCCCGCCTCCGCCAAAGAGGTCGCCTGCCGACGCCGACCCCGTTGCCCGGCCCGGCCGGGCCACCCGCGCCGGCTGGTCCTTCACCGAGGGACCGATGATCGGTGACGGGCTCGTGCTGGCCGGCTTCGTGGTGGAGGTGCGGCTGCACAGCGCGGGCTTCCTGATCGAAGGCAGGCCAGCTGCCCCGCGCACCGTCGCCCCGATCATCGCGGCTGTCGCGCCCGTGCCGCCCGTGCCGATCATCCTGGCGGTCATCGGCGCGCCCCTGACCGGCCCCGCCGCCGGCCTCCTTCTCGGTGGACTCGCCGATGCCCTGGGCGCTCCGGTCGTCGCCGCCGACGCCCCGGTCGCGCGGCTCGTCACCGGCGTGCTGCAGACCGCGGGTGCCTTCCGGCGCTGGTATCCCCGGGTCCGGTCCACCGGACCGGCCGGCAGGCCTCGTCGGGTGGAGCTGCTCGGGCCGCTGCTGCCGGCCCGCCCGTACCGCCGGACCACGGCGCCGGTGCGCGGCCCGCGACCGGCCGCCGGCGGCTCCTTGGTGGCCATGCCCGCGACGGCGATGCCGGGTGCTCCCGGGGCGTCCCCGCTTGCGGAGGTTTCCACGGACAGTCCGAGACTGACTGCGGCAGCGCGACCGATCGTGCCCGCGGGGGACTCGTCGGTGGTAGTCGGATCGTTGGACGCGTCGGCGGACGTCGGCGTCGTCGGGCACGAGCCGGGTGCGACCGTGGACCGCGGCCTTGCTGATGACGCCTCGCCGCTCGTCGCCGCCGAGTGGTGGCGGGTGGCACCTGAGGTGGCTGCCCTGTTGGACCCGCAACGGTGGCGAGCTGTCGCCGCCCGGCAGCTGGCCGACGTTCCGGCCCCACCACCGGCGGCGCCCGCGCCGGCGGCAACGCTGACCGCGCTCGACGGACTGTCGGACGAGCCGACGCGAATCGACGAGCAGAGCCGACTGTCCGGTGCTGCCGGGGTGGTCGGTGTGGCGGGCACCAGGCGCGAGGACCCGGTTGCCGTGCCCGCGCCGCCGGTGTCCGGCGCGGAGCCTCCGTCCGCCGACCCGGGCGGGCCGGTGGCCGCGGCGCAGCCCGCCGAGGGGCCCGTCCCGGGGCCGTACTGGATCGAGTTGGAACCGGTCGCGGATGTCGACCGGGCCGGGTTGCGTTCCGCGCTCTCCGGCAGCTACGACGCGCACGCCCGGGTGGTGACCCGGACGCTGTCCGAGGAGCCCGGTCTTCGCGCTGGAGGCAAGGCCGCCGCCGAGCTCATCCCGGGTCTCGTCGCGGTGCGGGCGTACTGCCTGCAGGAGCGGCACGCCGTCAACGCGTACCTGCGCGGTGGCGCGACGGCCGACGTCGGCGGGACCGCGCTGCTGGCCGGCCACGTCGCCCTCGGGCTGCGCCGCTTGCCGGCGGTGCTCGGCCCGGTCTTCCTGGCCGGACCGGCTGGGGTCGACCCCGCGCTCGCGTACCGGCCGGGAGACGAACTGGTCGAACCCGGCTTCGTCGACGTCCGCCTGCGTCCCGGCCCGCTACCGGAGTCCGGCTTCGAGTACGTGATCTGGTCCGTCAACGGCCGGCGGCTGAACGGCCTTGGCGCGACCGCGGGCGCGGGTCTGTTTCCGCCGGCCAGCCGATTCCGCGTCCTTGCCGTCGACCGACCCGAGTCCGGTGACGCTCCGGTCCGGGTGCTGCTGCACGACGTCGCGGTCAGTGTGCGCAGTCCGTCAGCCGGGCCGACGGGCAACGAGCGCATCCTCAGTCGCCTCCGGGCCGCCGCGGCCGGGCCGCGCACGCCGGTCGACGGTGGAACGCCCACTCATTTCCTGGGGCTCGACGGCGCCGGCCAACGTTACCGGCTACGAACGGCGGAGATCGGGTCCCTCCCGCCAGCCAGAATTGGACGAGTATGACGATCAGCGTGGTGTCGGTCTCGCCGACCGATCCCGGATGTGTGTCGACCATTGGGGCGGCGCTTGCCACGGTACCGGCCGGCGCAACCGTCATGGTGTTGCCCGGCACCTATCGGGAGCAGTTGCGGATCACCAGTGACGTGTCGGTGATCGCGGAGGAGGGCGCTGGCTCGGTCATCGTGGACGGCGGCGAAGGGGTCGCGCTCTTCCTCGCCGCCGGCACCGCGCAGCTCACCGGACTGACCTTCACCGGCGGCGGACCGGAACTGCCGGCGGTACAGGTCAGCGGCGGGTGCCTGGTGGCGTCCGGCTGCCGGATCGAGGGCACCGGTGTGGTCGCCGTGCACGCCCCGGGCGGGAAACTCGCCATGACCGACTGTCAGGTGAGCAACAGCGCCGGCGCGGGTTTTCTGGTGGAGAAGGGCGGATCCGGAACGGTCACCGGCACCACGGTCGGTGACGTCGGCGCGAGCGCCATTGTGATCACCGGCGGCACCGACCCGCTCTTCCGCGACTGCACGGTGAGTGATGTCCGTGGCGCTGGCGTGCTGGTCAGCCGGGGCGGCCTGGGGACCATCGAGGGCTGCGACATCAGTGCCGTCGACGGCTCGGCCATCGTGATCGAGGACGGCGGCGGCGTCCGGATCGTCGGCACCACAGTGCACGACACCCCTGGCGCTGGCGTGCTCGTCCTCGACAGCGCACCGCGCATCGAGTCGTGTGAGCTGCGCGACGTCGGCGGTCACGGCTTCGTCTTCGCCGGTAAGGCCGCCCCGACGGTGTCCGAATGCCGGGTGACCGCCGTCGGCGGCCACGGCCTGCTGGCCCTCGATGAGGCCGCTGGCGAGTTTGTGGCGGGAGAGATCGCACAGACCGCCGTCGCCGCGGTGGCCGTCGGTGGGTCGGCCCGGCCTCTGATCAAGGCGGGCCGGATCACCGCGACGGGCGGCACCGGCCTGCTCATGGAAGGCCGGTCGGCCTGCGTGGTGAGCGGTCTGGTCCTGCACGGTGGAGAACACGGCGTGTTCGCCCGGGGCGAGGCGCGACCGCTGCTGGAGGACGTGACCATCGAGGAGTGCACCGGATACGGGGTGCGTCTGACCGAGGCTGCCGAGGGCGTGGTGCGTCGAGCTCGGATCACCTCGTGCGCCTCCGGTGGCCTGCTCGCCGAGTCCGGCACGGCGCTTACCGCGACGGAGGTCGCCGTCGTCGGCGGCGGGTCCGGGGTCGTGGTGGGCTCGGGCGGCCGGGCCACCGTCAGCTCCTGCGAGATCACCTCGGCCCGGGCGGCTGGGCTGCTGGCCGAGCAGCGCGGCGAGCTCGAGGTCGTGGACAGCCGCGTACGGGGCTGCGGCGGTCCGGGGATCCGGTTCGCGCCGGGCTCGTCGGGCCGGGTGAGCGGCTGCGAGGTGATCGAGAACGCCGGTGACGGGGTGCTGACGGAGACCGCCGAGCCGGTCGAGGTCGTCGCCACGTCCATGATCCGTAACGGTCGCGCGACCGGCTGGGTGCCGCAGGACGACCGGGTCGATTCGGCGCCGTCGTACGGCAGCCAGGTCGAGTCGTCGGCTGCGGTGGCGGCGTCACCGACCGTGGGGACCGTCCAGGGCGGCGTGCCGGCCGACCAGTCCCAGCAGCCGACGGATCCGGTGCAGCCTCTCCTGGCCGAACTGGACGCCCTGGTCGGCCTGGCCGGGGTCAAACGCGAGGTGGCGACGCTGGTCGGTCTGCACCGCATCAGCCAGCGTCGGGCCGCGGCCGGACTTCCCGTGCCCCCGATGTCCCGGCACATGGTCTTCGCCGGCGCACCCGGTACGGGTAAGACGACCGTGGCGCGGCTCTACGGCAGCATCCTGGCCGCCCTCGGGGTGCTCCACACCGGTCAGCTCGTCGAGGTGTCCCGCGCCGACCTCGTCGCCGAGCACATCGGCGGCACGGCGGTGAAGACCACCGAGAAGTTCCAGCAGGCCGTCGGCGGCGTGTTGTTCATCGACGAGGCGTACGCCCTCTCGGCGGAGGGGAGCTCGGGTCAGGACTTCGGCCGGGAGGCCATCGACACGCTGGTCAAGTTGATGGAGGACCACCGCGACGAGATCGTGGTGATCGTGGCCGGATACTCGGCGCAGATGCGCGCCTTCCTCGACTCCAACCCGGGGCTGGCCTCCCGGTTCTCCAAGACCGTCGAGTTCGAGAGCTACTCGACCGACGAGCTTGTCCTGATCGTCGAGCGGCTGTGCCGCACGCACCACTACGCGCTGGAGTACGACACCCGCCAAGCGCTCTCCGACCTCTTCGACGGCATGGCCCGCGACGCGAACTTCGGCAACGCCCGGGTCGCGCGGAAGGTGTTCGAGGAGATGATCGGACGGCAGGCATTCCGGCTCGCCCAGGCCGACTCGTCCTCCGGCGTGGAGCTGGCCCGGTTGTTGCCGCAGGACCTCGGCGAGGCGCAGGGTGGGGCCGTCCGGGCGGGCGACCAGCGCGCTGGCGAGGTCGACCAGCTACTCGCCCGCCTCAACGCGATGATCGGCCTAGCCGCGGTCAAGCGCGAGGTCGCCGAGCTGATCGACCTGCTGGCCAGCATCAGGGCGCGGGCCGCGGCCGGGCTGCCGGCCCCGCCACTCTCCCGGCACCTCGTCTTCTCAGGGCCGCCCGGCACCGGCAAGACCACGGTCGCGCGGCTGTACGGCCAACTGCTGACCGCGCTGGGCATCCTCGCCGGCGGTCAACTCGTCGAGGTCGCCCGCGCCGACCTGGTGGGCGAGTACATCGGACACACCGCCCAACGCACCCGGGAGGCGTTCGAGCGAGCCAGGGGAGGGGTGCTGTTCATCGACGAGGCGTACACGTTGGCGCCGCCCGACGCCCGGCAGGACTTCGGTCGGGAGGCTATCGACACTCTGGTGAAGCTGATGGAGGACCATCGGGACGAGGTGGTGGTGATCGCCGCCGGTTACGAGGATGAGATGGAGGCGTTCCTAGCCGCCAACGCCGGCCTCGCCTCGCGCTTCTCCCGGCGGGTGCAGTTCGAGAACTACAACGCGGACGAGCTGGTCGCGATCTTCCAGGGGTTGGCCTCGGCCAGTGGCTACGAGTGCGCCGGGGAGAGCCTCACCGCGCTGCGCGAGCACTTCGAGCAGGTGCCGAGGGGACGGGCGTTCGGCAACGGCAGATACGCGCGCCAGGTGCTCGACGTGGCGGTGACCAGGCAGGCGGGACGGTTGCGTTCACTGGCCAACCCCACGGTTGAGCAGCTCAGGGCGTTGCTGGTCCATGATGTCGTCGCCCCGCGGGTGCCCGCGTGACCCGCCGTTGGGCGTCCGTCGCGGCGACCGCGGGGGACGCATCCCCCTCGGGTGTTCACCGCGTCTCGTGGCGTCGCAGATCAGTCCGGTCCGGAGCCGTAGCGTCCCGGCCTTCCGCAAGTTCCTCGCTGGTAACGATTGCGCGTTTCTCCTGTGGCCGTATGCTCCACCCTGGTGTGCGAATGGTGGGACCGATCGCTGTCCACGTGACAGCGACACACCAGAACGACTCGGGAGGCTCCTCGGTGGTGACGGTGTCCGGGAGTGGGGACCGGGACCGGTCGGCCATGGCGGCTACGACAGCGCGGTCGGAGTCCTGGCGGGACGAGCGCATGCGTCACCTGCATGCTGAGCACGCCGAGGCGCTCTACCGCTTCCTGCACCGGCTCAGCCTCGGCGAGCAGGATCTCGCCGAGGATCTGCTGCAGGACACGATGCTGCGGGCCTGGCGCCACCTCGATGACCTGCCGACAGATCCGGAGTCGCAGCGCCGGTGGTTGTTCACGGTGGCGAGACGCATCGCCATCGACGCCGCACGGGCCCGGCGGGCCCGCCCGAGTGAAGTGACGGCGCTGGATCTGACGCGGCTGCCGGAGGAGGGCGACCGCGTCGATCAAGTGATCGCCGCGGAGGTCATCCGCCGGGCACTTCCCAAGCTCACCGCCCCGCACCGGGCGGTGCTGATCGAGGTCTACCTGCTGGGCCGCAGCACCGAGGAGGCCGCAGCGCGACTGGGCATCCCGGAGGGCACGGTCAAGTCCCGGGCGCACTACGCACTCCGGGCGCTTCGATTCGCCGTGGGTACGTTCGGATGACGTGCCTCTCGCCTTCCTCGAAGAGCCGTGTTATAGGGTCGTCTCGGCGGTGCGACCGGGTACCGTCCTGGGGCATGTCCATCGATCCCGGCCCAGGCATGTCGCCATCATCGACCGGTGTTCCTGTTTCAGTCGGAGCTGACCGCCCATGAGCACCGCTGGCCGCGAGGATGGCATCCACTCCTCCGCTGCGCTCTATCTGCTGGGCGCCTTGGACGAAGAAGCGGAGACGGCCTTCGAGCGGCACCTGGCACACTGCGCACGGTGTCAGCAGGACTGCGCGGACCTGGGACCGGTCGTGGTGGGACTCAGTCAGATCCCGGACGACGATCTCCTGCCGCTGTTGGCCGAACGGCAGGCGGAGGCCGCCGGCGGTGTGCCCCATCAGGGCGCCGGGCGCCGGACCGGGTCGGTGTGCCCCGGCGGACCACGGAGTCGACCTGACGCCGGGCCGCCCCAGCGGCGCCACGTGCTGCGTAGCCGCCCGCTTCGGCTGGCCCTGCTGGGCGTGAGCGCCATGGTGGCCCTCTCGGTGGGAGTGGCGATCGGGGTGTGGCGGCAGGGTGGGTCCGTGCCGGGTGAACCGATCACGACGGTGGGCGTGGCCGCGACCGCCGAGGGTGTGCAGGACGCGACCCGGCTGGCGGTCACGGTCATCGGGCGCGGCGAGGACAGCAGCGTGCTCGTCACGATCGTCGGTCTCGACGTCGGCGTCCGCTACCGGCTCTACGCGGTGACCACCGCCGGCGTCAGTCTGCCGGTGGCCGAGTGGTCGGGTGCCGAGGGCGTCCAGGAGCTGACCGGCGAGGTGCGGGTACCCCCCGACGAAATGGCCTTTTTCTCGGTAACCAGGGATGATGGCACGGCCGTCGTCCGGGCCCGGCTCGCCGGAGGTGAGGCCACGCCCGCGCGACGATGACCGGGCGCGGAATCGACCGTGGCACCGGTCGGCTGCGGGCCAGCGGGCCGTGCCGGTCCCCGCGTACCCGTGCGGACCGCGGCGTCCGACGGCTCGCCCGGATGAGCGGACCATCGGGGGTAGGAGCGGGATGAGCCAGCGACACGACCAGCCGCGGGCGTACGGCTACGACCGGACTACGGTCATCGTCCGCAACAGCGTCCCCCCACCCGTCGAGGCGATTGCCGGGATCACCCGCGAGTCGGACCGGCACATCGTGATCGTGGCCGCCGAGCCGGCGTTCACCCTCCCGGAGCTGGCCGCGCTGCTGGCCGAACACGTACCGGTGCGTTGCCGGTCGGTCCGCCTGGTGCTCTCCGAGGCGGGCCGACCGGAGATCGCCCGAGCCCTGGCCGACCGACTCGGGTTGGAGGTGGTCGCGCCCTCCGGCCCGGTGCTCCTGCTGCCCGATGGCAACCTCTTCGTCACCCAGGGCGAGTGGTGCGGTTACCGGCCCGGCGGTCCGGCGGAGCGGTACGGCGCCCGGCATCCGGCGCCGGCCTGGCAGCGGCTGTTGCCGCAAGCAGCGCGCCCGGTGCCGGCCGGGGTGCGCTGCACGGCGATTCCCGCCGGACTCTGGCTGCACGATGCCGATTCCGTGACCGTCGACGGTGTTCCCCTGAACCTCGCCGTCAATGACGGGCTGCCCATGGTCCTGGTCGGTCGGCCGGGTGGGAAGCTCTCCCCGGATCGTGCTCGTGCCGCCCTCGAGGCACTGCCGCGCCCCCTGCGTCGACGGATGGCGCTGGTGCCCTACGGCATCGATGACCAGGTGCTCGCTGCTGCGGTGGAGAAGCTGGTCGCGCGGGCGGGCGGGGTGATCGAAATGGTCCCCCTGCTGGAGGACGCGATGGCGGTGCACACCGAGCGGGCCGCCCCCGGCGGTCCCGGCTTCCGCAGTGTCCGGCCGTTCGCGCGGCGACTCACGTTTCAGGCGGGCATGGCGCCGCAGGTGCTGTCCTGGTATCGGCCGTTGGGAGACGCCCCGGTACGCGACGGCCGCCAGTACCTCGACGACGACTGGTCCGTGGAGGTGGTGCGGGCCGGCCTGTGGCTACGTCACGGTGACGACGACGCCGAGCAGGATCTGGTCCGCCGCCTGGTGCCGCCGCCTGAGCACCTGCTGCTGGTGCTCGGTGCACCGGCGATCCAGGCCGTCGCCATGCTACCCACGCTGCTCGATCGACTGGTGGGTCAGCTGCCGTCGGATGCCCGGGAGGTGCTCCGGTTGACGGTGACCCGGCCGCCGGCCGACCTGGGCGCCCCGGCCTGGGCCGCCCTCGTCACCCGGTATGGCCCACTGCTCACCCCGCTCGACCCGGCGAGCCTGGTCGAGCTGTCGCCCCCGACGACGACTGACCGATCCGGACCGGCGCCCGAGCCCGCGCCGGAGCCCGCGCCAAATCCCGAACCCCAGCCTGAGTTCGCCGCCGTGGCGGTACCTGAGGTCGGGGCAGTGCCCGCGGCGGTGCGCGAGGATGAGGCCGCACCCGAACCGGTGCCCGACTTCGCAGCCGTGGCCGTGCCGGGGTCGTCGGCGAGAGCGATGGTCGCGGCCCAGGCCGGACCGGCTGCTGGCGGCGCCCCCGTCGCCGCGCGTGGGCATGTGCCGGCGGCGCCCGCCCGCGTACACCTGGCGCCTCGTCGCACCGTGCCCCGGGCGGGAGCACGGCGACCGCTGCGGCTCGAACCTGCGGACGGCGTCGCGCCGCTGACCTCCGTACCGCCGGTGAGCACCGCCGATGATCGGTGGAGACTGCGTGAGCTGTTGGGCGACCGGTACGCCCACTACGGCGGCCAGATGGCGGACGTCGGGCTCGGCCTCGACGCGTTGGAAGCCGCCGCCCTCGAACTCGTGGCGGTCGAGGCGTACCTCGCCGCCGACCCGGTCTTCACCGCCGATCCGGTGCCGCCGTCAGCGCTCGGCTGTCTGGTCGCCGGTCTCCAGCGGTTGCCCAAACACCGTGGCGGGTTGCTTGTCGCCGGGCAGGTGCCGTCGGGCGTCTCCGAGCCCGGTCGGGAGGTGATGACCGTGGACGTGGTCGGCGCGGCCTGGCCGCTGGTCGAGCCGTACCCTCGGGAGCCGCTGCTGGCGGTCTGGGTGAGCGACGGTCGGCGGCCAGCCCAACGCGGCGACGGGCCGGTCCTCTTCCGACCGGGCACCCGCTTCCGGGTGCTCGGCGCCGAACCCGCCGACGCCGACCACCCGCTCGTCACTCTGCTGCGTGAGCTGCCCGCCGAGCTCTACGACCACCGGCAGGGGGCACCGGAGGCGGCCGGTTCGGTGCACGACCGGCGGGCGCGGACGTCGTTGCGGCGGCTCGTCGCCGCGGTGCGTCGCGCGCCCGCGCCGGTTCAGCCCTGATCCCGCAGAGCGAGTGAGTCGATGATCGACGTGCAGGCCAGCAACGAGGCCCGCCGGGTCTCCACCGTCAGCATGTCGTACTGGATCCGCCCGCCGCTGCGGATCAGATCGTCATACGGGATCAGCGCGACGTCCCGGACGACGGCCCGGTACCGCTCGGTGATCTCGGCCAGGAGCGTGGGGTCCGTCTTCGGATCCGCGCACGAGATGATGGCGACCGCGTTGGCTGCCAGTTCCGCCCGGCCGGTCTGGATGAGGTGCTCGAGCATCCACAGGCCACTCTCGGCGACGTCCCGTTGCACCGTGGTCGGCACCACCAGGCAGTCCGCCCGGTCCACCGCCGCCTGCCAGTTCGCCGCCCGGACGTTGTTGCCGGAGTCGAGCAGGATCACCCGGTAGAACCGGCTGAGTGCGGACCACAGCTTGCTGAACGCGCGGTCGTCGATGATCTCCATCCGGCCGGGCGTCTCGTCGGAGGCGAGGATGTCGAAGCGGGCGCTCTGCGGCCGCAGGTAGCCCGCGAGCGTTCCGACGCTGGACGTCTTCGCGAGGAACTCGTCGATCCGGTGCAGGAGATCGACGACGGTCTGCTGATGCGTGGCCGCCTCACCGCGCAGACCCAGGGTGCCCCGGGTTTCGTTGTTGTCCCAGGCCAGGGTGTAACCGCCCCGGTGATGGCCGAAGCTCGCGGCGGTGAGCAGCGTGGTCGGCGTCTTCGCCGCGCCACCCTTGGGGTTGGCCACGAGCACCGTCATGGTCCGATTGAACGGTCGGAGCATCCGTCGCCGGGCGGCCCGGTGCATGAGCTCGTCCTGGGTGGGAACGAAGGTCAACGCCCCACCGGTCAACCGGTTGGCCCGGCCGCGCCAGCCCCACTCGGCCGGCGGAATGCTCGCTGCCGGCGATGCTTGAGTCGGGGCCGTCTCGGCCGGGTCCGCCTCCCACGATGGCTGACGGGGAGCCTGCCAGTGCGCCGCCGCCGGCCCGGAGCCGGGCCGCCCCGCGGTCGCCGGAACCGACACCACGACCTCGGGCCGCTCGGGCGCGCCCGGTTCGCCGGGCCGTCCGGCCGCGGCCGGCTCCTGGGCGCGAGGAGAGCCGCTGCCGGGCTCCGGCTCGGCGTGCGGGTGGTCGGCAGCCCGAACCTGGTTGACCGGGCTGGTTCGGTTGCCGTGCTGGGTGGTCATGATGCTCGTCCCTCCGCGGTGCGGCGCTCGGATGCTGCTGAACTGACCCGACGAGCGACTGTCGACCGAGTCGCGGGATCCCCGCCGGGCTCCCGCGACTCGACGGTCCCGAGCGGCATCCGGTTCAGGCGGGACCGCAAAGAGACCGGTTCGGCGACGACCTCGGGATGAGGGTTCAGGTCGTGGCCCGCTCGGAGGCGCAACGCAGTGCGCGGTCCAGGACAGCCAGCAGGGCGTCGCGTACCGAGAGCCGGTCGCGGGCGTCGAAGCGCAGCAAGGGTACGTCCTCGCCGATGGCCAGGGCCCACCGGATCGCGCCGAGGTCATGTGCGAGTTGCCCGTTGAAGGCGTTGACCGCGACGACGAAGGGCAGCCCGGACTGTTCGAAGTAGTCGATGGCGGGGTGGCAGTCGTCGAGGCGGGTGCTGTCGACCACGACGAGTGCGCCGAGCGCCCCGCGGGCGAGGTCGTCCCACATGAAGCCGAACCGGGACTGCCCGGGGGTGCCGAACAGGTAGAGCTTCAGGCCCTGGTCGATGGTGATGCAGCCGAAGTCCATCGCGACGGTGGTGGTGGTCTTCGTGGTGTGTGCGCCGGGGTCGTCCACGCCCATCGCCGCGGTGGTCATGACCGCCTCGGTGGTCAGGGGGGTGATCTCGGAGATCGCGCTGACCGTGGTGGTCTTGCCGACTCCGAAGCCGCCGGCGATCACGATCTTGACCGGAATCGGTACCGGGGTGGGTGCTCGGCTCGGCCGGTGGGCGCTGGTGGGAACACTGTCGGCGGCAATGGTGGCGGCCTCGTTCGGCGGGTCGGGCGGGCGTTCAGCAGATCGCACGGAGTCCATCAATCACTCGCAGGATGAGGTCGGGGTCGTGGGCGTCGGCGTCGTCGACGTGCACCTCCAGGTGGCCGGCGGCCCGCAGGTCACCGACCAACACTCGGGTCACGCCGAAGTGCATCCGCGTCTGTGCGGAGATCTCCGCCACCGAGATGGGCTCGGCGCAGAGCGCGACGATCGCCCGGAGCTCAGGGGCGAGGCCGGCGAGGGCCCACCGGTCGCCTTCTGGCAAGGCGGTCACCTGGGTCTCCAGCCCGATTGCCGGATCGGCGCCAGCGACCCGTCCGGCGGTGAGCACGAAGGGTCGCGGCGCCGGCGGCTCGGGCACCTGAGGCGTGGCGGGAAGGAAAGCCAGGCTCCACTCACCACCGGGAGGCGGTGAGCGCAGGAAGGGCCGGATCCGTGGTGCCTGCGGATCCGGCTCCGCGTCCGCGGTGTGGCGGGTGGTCACTGCTGGACGGCGCTCTTGAGCTCGGCGATGAGCCGGGGGGTGAGGGCACCGCCGGCCCGCCCGGTGAAGAGGGTCATCTCGTACGCCACGGTGCCGAGGTTGGCCGACCGTTCGGCGACCACTCCGAGCACGGAGCCGCTGCTGATCGAACTGATCAACAGGTAGCCCTCGGCCATGTCCACGATCACCCGGTTCAGTCCGCCGAGGGCGTACCAACTGGCGGCACCGCCGGCCAGGCTCGTCATGCCCGAGACCACCGCGGCGAGCCGCTCGGCGTTGGATCGGTCCTTGATCGCCGACATCGCCATCAACAGGCCGTCGGAGGAGACCGCGATCGCCTCCAGCACCCCGGCGGTGCTGGAGGTGAAGGAGTCCAGCAGCCAGTTGAAGGTGCGAGCCTCCGGGCTCAGGTCACCGCCCGGGCCGGCGTGCTGGCTCTCGAGGTTGTCGTGCAGAAAGGAGCTGCTCACCGGGATGTTTCCTCCTCGTTGCGACTGGTGGGACTGACTTCTCGCAAGGCGCGGGCGATGCCCGCCTCGAACTCGCTGAGGCGGTTGCGGACCTCGGCCGGATCATCGGGCTGGCGGCTGACAGTCGGGCGGGGCGGGGGAACCGCGAGGGTCGCCCCCGGCACCCGCCGGCTCAGCGGAGCCTGCCCCGGGGCGTGCTGCGAGCGGGCCGGATCGGTGGCAGGAGGGCCTGGCTCCGCCCGGCGTACGCCGGGTTCGAGTGTCCCCACCGGCGCGGGGGCGGTGGCCCGGTAGGTCGCAGGCGCACCACTGTCGGGCAGCTGCGGGTTGATGTTGACGCGTCCCGTGGTTCCTGCGGGACGGCCATTCCGGTCGGTCACGAAGGCGTTCCACGACTCGCCGTCCCCCAGCACGTCGATGATTCGTCGGAGCAGGGTGCTGTCGAGTTCGGGTACCCGGTCGCCGGCCGCTGGAGCCGGGATGGCTCGGTCGATGGGGCGTTGGCTGCCGACGGCCGCCCCGGCGGTGGCACCGAGGGATGCCGTCGGGCCCGGACCGCCCACCTGGAAAAGACTCTCCAAGGGGGGATTGGCCGGAGTGTCCATCAGCGCGGTGGCCGGGATCTGCAGGTGGGCGGTGACTCCGCCGCCGAGGGTCGGGGTGAGGCGCACCGTCCAGCCGTGGCGGCGGGCCAGCCGGCCCACCACGAAGAGCCCGAGGACCTCGGTCGGGGCCAGGTCCAGCCGTTCCCGTCGGGTCAGCCG
>NZ_JCADBL010000023.1:0-20288 GCF_059359015.1 Micromonospora sp. LZ37
GTTCAGACGGCTGCTGCGGCCACCACCACACCGACGCCGGCCAGCACACCCACCATGCCCGGTCCGGCGACCGCCGGCTCCGCGACGACCGGTTCCACGACGCCCGCGCCCACTCCGGTCGGGTCCACCGCGCCTGCATCCGCAGCACCCGCACCCTCCGGGTCCGCATCCGCCGGGTCCGCGTCCGCCGGGTCCGCGTCCGCCGGGTCCGCGTCCGCCGGGTCCGCGTCCGCCGGGTCCGCGTCCGCCGGGTCCGCGTCCGCCGGGTCCGCGTCCGCCGGGTCCGCGTCCGCCGGGTCCGCGTCCGCCGGGTCCGCGACGTCCGCCGGTCCGGCAGCGGCGGGTGCCACACCCGGTAGCCCCACCAAGCCCATCCCCGCTCCCAGCCCCGTGCCCGTTTCCGATGGCAGTAGCGCCGCATCCCGTCCCGCGCGGAGCGGCACGAGCGCCGATGGCGCTGTGGACGTCACCCGGGTCACTTCTGGTGTGACCTCGGGGACCACCAGCATCGCCGCCACGCCCACGACGCATGCCGCCCCCGCGACGTCGGGACACGGACATGGCCGGGCGACAGCGGGCGGGCCGGGCGGGCCCACCCCGTTGGCGCCCGTCCCGCCGACCGGCGCTGGGCTCTTGACGTCTCTCCCGCCGGCCGGCTCTCCTTCTCCGCAGTTGGCATCGGCCGCCAGCAGTCCGGCGGTGCCGTTGTCGCGGCACACCGGGGCGGCCGTGGTCCCGCCCGCCGAGCCCGCGCTGGCGTTGGATGAGGCCGGCGAACAGGCCACCGCGTCGCCCGTGGACGGGTCCGACGAGTCACCTGTCGAGCTGCAGGACCTCCGCGGCCCGATCACCGCGGTGGGGTCCGCCGTCACGACCACGCCGGCGCCGCCCGACGAGCCGGGTCCGGTCCGCGCCGAGGAGGAGCGGGCCTTCAGCGACGCACCCGCGGGCGCGCTTGCCGACCCGCTGGCCGAGCCGAAGCCGGCATCGGTGCGGCGACTGCCCGCGAAGCCCACCGACCGGGCGCGGTACGCCCGGGAGCGGCTGTTCCCGCACGAGAACGCGCGGTTGACTGTTCAGGGTTTACGTAGGATGGCCGATGACCTGGTCACCCGGCTCGGGGTACCGGACAGGCCAGATAATTGCCTGGTTCTGCTCGACGAGGCGCGCTGGCGGGTGTTCCCGACCGGTGTCCGGGCGGCCACCTATACCGATGACCTGACGGTGGGTACCCGACTTGGTACCGAGCACTTCGCGAGTCCGATTCGCTGGCCGCTGGCTTCCTCGCGGCTGGCGGTGGAGCGGGCGGTCCGTGACGCGGGCCCGGGCAGCGCCGCGTTCCTTCTGGTGGAGCGGCCCAGTCTGCGGCGCGGTCATGCGCTCTTCTACCACCACACTTACGACGGGCAGATCGCTCTGGTCGACCCGCAGGCACCGGCCGGTGCGCGGGTCACGATCGTGGATCCGGACCGCGATTCCCGGCCGGGCTGGACCGGCATCGACGATCTCGAAGCCGACATCGCCATCCGCGCGCTGCTGGTGGACCCGGGCGGGCGCGTCAATGACCGCGCCATCCACTCCGCGGTCGAGTCCGGCTCCGCCGCCCGCGCCCAGGTGGACCGCACCGCCTATCCCCGTTATGGCGCATCCGGCATCGAGAGCGAGCTCGCTCGCCCGTCAACATCCGTTCTGCCGATGCCGCCGGCTCGTGACCGCGAGGGGCGGGTCACGCGTGACGTCGACCCGTTCAAGAAGGGAGATCGCGTATACGTGACGGAACCCCACCCCGCGTTTCCTGCGCACGTCCAGGTACGGCGGGACCTTTGGGCTGCCGCCGTGGGGCTGCCGGCGGACGCGGTCGAGATTCTTGAGGCAACGCCTACGGTCACTGACTTCACCGGGGTCCCGACGTTCGGCCCCACCGGCCGAACCGAGCTCGCCGAGGTGCATCAAGGAAGGCTCGGTGACTGCTACCTGATCGCCACTGTCGGCTCGCTGCTCAACCAGGGCCAGGACTCGAACCCTTTGGAGCAGGCCTCGCTGCTCAACCAGGGCCAGGACTCGAACCCTTTGGAGCAGGCCTCGCTGCTCAACCAGGGCCAGGACTCGAACCCTTTGGAGCAGATTGTGCAGGAGCTGCCTGACGGGACCGTGATGGTGTATTTGTACGAGCGCGACGAGCTAGGCCGCTGGCGGCGCATCGGGCGGCGGATGGACAAGAGGCTGCACACGACGCCGAGTGGCGAGCCGCTGTATGCGAACCCGCTCTCGGTGGCGATGATCGAGAAGGGCTTCGCGCTCCGGGCCGGGGGATACAACGCAATTCACGGCGGCAGGGCCTACGAGGCTTTTACGGCTCTGACCGGCCAGCCTGGCAGTCGGGATTTCATCACGGCGCCGGGGCAAGGCGTGGGCCCCGGGAGGCTTCTGGCTAGCCGAGACCCGCACCCGTTTGTTATGTCCGCTGAGGAGCTGCAGGAACGCGTTGGTCTGAGTCGCCATGCCGCACAGGAGTACCACGAGACGGTCAAGACTCTGGATCTCAAGCTTCT
Source organism: Micromonospora sp. LZ37 (assembly GCF_059359015.1). Classification (NCBI taxonomy): domain Bacteria; kingdom Bacillati; phylum Actinomycetota; class Actinomycetes; order Micromonosporales; family Micromonosporaceae; genus Micromonospora; species Micromonospora sp. LZ37. Next base: position 2,553 of record NZ_JCADBL010000023.1, read on the forward strand.
GCCCGGCGTGCATGCCGAGCGGGAGTTCGTGGTGAACCAAGCGCGCGAGAGTGAAGCTCGTCTCCTCCTCGAGAGGTATACAGAGCGCATGCTGGAGGGGCCGTTGGGCACCGGAAGGTACAGCGACACCGCCCAACAGCTGTACGACGGGGTCCGCGACGTGCTGGCGAGCGGCGGCCACGCGGCTCTCGGCCTCCAGAATTGGGGGGACACCGGGAGCGAGAACACCAAGCTGGTGCCGGGGCTGGTTTCCACGCACGTGTACACGATTCTTGGTGTGCGAACGGACCCCGCTACCGGCAGGAAGTTCCTGAGGCTCCGTAACCCGTGGGGAAAGCGCGGCCGTGTCTACAAGAAACGGGGCCTGAAGCTTGCGGCTGGCCCCACAAGAGCCGCCGAGTTCGACCTTGATCTGTGCGACGTGATGGCATACGGGTATGTTCTGGATCACTCGCGGGCGGCCGGACTGCCGTCTGGGCCGGGTCCGGTGCCGCCGTCCGTGCCGCGGGTGGTGCCGTCTGGGCCGCGTCCGGTGCCGCCGTCCGTGCCGCGGGTGGTGCCGTCTGGGCCGCGTCCGATGCCGCCGTCCGGGCCGGGTCCGGTGCCGCCGTCCGTGCCGCGGGTGGTGCCGTCTGGGCCGCGTCCGATGCCGCCGTCCGGGCCGGGTCCGGTGCCGCCGTCCGTGCCGCGGGTGGTGCCGTCTGGGCCGCGTCCGATGCCGCCGTCCGGGCCGGGTCCGGTGCCGCCGTCCGTGCCGCGGGTGGTGCCGTCTGGGCCGCGTCCGATGCCGCCGTCCGGGCCGGGTCCGGTGCCGCCGTCCGTGCCGCGGGTGGTGCCGTCTGGGCCGCGTCCGATGCCGCCGTCCGTGCTGTCCGGGCCGCGCCCGATGCCGACGCCGGTGGCTGATCCCGATCTCACTGCCTTCGTGAACGCAGAGCTCCGCAAGGCCGGCCATCCCGCGGTAAGCCCCAGCGAGGTCGCCGCCGCGCGGCAGGCACGCTACCCCGACGGCGAAATCGGCAGGACCGTGCTACCGGTGCTCGCTGAAGCGATAGCTGGCGAGATTCGACACCCCGGCATGCGCGGGCAGCTGCGGGGTGGAGCCCGTTCCGACCAACCGCGAACTGGTTCCCCAAGGGTGGATCATGAAGTGGCCGCGATTGTGCGGCCGTACGCCGGCGGCGCCCCGCCGGAAGTACTGGCCGAGATCGATGGCGTGGTGCGGCGTGCCCTGACTTCGGACGCCACAGTGCACGACGCCGCCGAGTTGGCCGGCCAGGTGGCGCAGGCCCGCGCTTCGCGATCACCGCTGAATCCGCCATCGGCCGCGTGGCGTCCGGTTCAGCCCCCGGCCGCTGGTTCTCGCGCGTTCGTTCAGGAGGGCACGTCCGAAGGCAGGCAGGTGGCGGCGGTGCCGTTCGGAGAGCGGGATTCTGCCCGGGATGCGGTGGTCGATCCGGAGGTGTCCGCGCCGACTGTGCTCGCCGAGCCGGATCACCTCCGCCTCGGCGACGAGAAACGCTTTGACCAGCAGTCGATCCGTGGGGTGGCCGCTGCCTCGGATCATGAGGGGACGACTGCTGCGGGTAAGTCGGGGGAAGCGTCGACGCGAAGGACCGTGGTGAATGGTCCGTCGTCGTGGGGTGAGGTGGTGGGCCCTTCGGGGTTCGGATGGGGTCCAACAGCGGTACGGCAAGTACGGCCCTGGGTGTGGCTGGTGCAGCCGGCGCGAAAACCAGTCGATGAAGCGATCGCGTATGACGCGGAGGTGGTGAAGGCTGCCGGCGTAGTTCTTGATCACGTGTCCAAGCTGGACACGAAGGCGAATGTTGTCCTGTTCGAACTCAGAGAGGTCGATGGAAAACCGCGGGTCGCCGCCATGGATCACTTGTGGTCGGCAAAGGAATTTTTGGATCGTATAGCGAGTTCGGTGAACTACGCCTGGCCGCTGGTTCTCGTACCGATTCAGGGTTCCAAGCACGCGGAGGCATTCGAGTCCAGAATCAAATGGGAGCTCGAGCATCGGCATGCGCGGAAAGCTCGCGTTCGGCCGACCGCCGGGTGGACTGTTGCGACTGGTAAGTGGAACGAAGAGCCGGAATCGGTACGCTACTACGAACCTACCAGTCACCGGTTGTTCACCAGCTTGGCTGACGCGCTCAGTCGCACCCGGTCGGTGTCCAAGGCTGACCCTGTGCCGGTCGATGCCAAGCCTGTGCCGGTGGAGGTGGAGCAGCTGCGGTGGGCATGGGAGAGGGGTCGTCGGGTGAAATTGCCCGTTTCCCCTACCGGTGTGGGAGGAAACATCAAACCTCCCGACTATGCGGCAGCGTCGAGCCAGGAGGTGGAGTGGGCTTCCGAGCTGCGGGTGCCGTTCGATGATCCACGGTCATTGGCGCAGCTGTTGGTTCCGGGTGCGGTGTGGCCGGTGCCGCGGGAGGGTGAGCCGGCGAGGGTTCACCGGATTTATGGCCGGAGGGAACCTGACGCAGCGGGTGTCCTCCGGGAACAACCGTCCGGTGTGGCGGTAGTGCGGCTGCCGGCTACCGAGACGGAGCCGGCGTTGTCGGTGATGGTGGTGACCAGTTACTTTGACGACTACCATGTCGCGCTGGATTGGGTGACCCACTACCGGAACGGCTTGCAGGTGGTTACCCCAGTGCCTGCGTATCATGCGTTGTCGCTTCCCCACAACGACCGGCTCACTATTGAGTCCGGTCGGCTTAACACAGACGCCGATGGATTTGGCTCGGCTGGAACGTTTATTTGGGTCGATGGCTGGAAGAGTGCAGTCGAGTATAAGGAGTTGCTGCCGTCGCGTCCTGCGGGTGCGGGCGAACCCGTCGTCGTCCTGCCGAACGTATCCCGCAATTCTCCGTTTACTGCCCAGTTGGCCAAGCTTGAGGTGGTTGTTGTCACCTCCTTCGAAGCTCGCCCGACCAAACGCCACCCCGATCGAATAAGGTATGGAAATCCGTATTGGTTCGTGGACGGGCGTGGCGTAAGCGCGCCGGCGAATGGCCCGGATCTTCTGCCCAACCTTGTTAAGTTGTTGCAAGTCACGCACGAGGGTGTATGGACCGGGACGCCGCGGCAGGCATTGGAGCTCTTGGTATCAGCTCCTCTTAAGCGGCATCCAGAAGGGGCGTACGAATCGGCCCGACGGGCGTTTGAGCAAGGCGTTGAACCCGATCAGAGCGTCCGGCGGGGCGAGGATTGGGTGGAGCTGGAGTTGCCATTCCCGGACCGTGACCTCGGAAAGCCGAATAAGGCGCTGAATGCGTGGTTCTACACAGGTGACGTCGGTGTCGTTCGGCTGGGCGATGTGCGGCCTGGGCGCACCACCAGCGTCAGGCTGCCCGAGCGGTACGTCAGGTATGTCGAGGACGGCCAGCACTGGTTGATCGTCGATTTGCGCAGCCTCCGAGCGGAATCCACCTTTGATGAGGGTAGTTGGCGGTTGAGCGGGTGGCCAACGGCGTACGAGCCTGGCCGCCATGCAGGCGGGGAAGTTCCACTGCACGAGCAGCCACTCGGGTACGAAAAGCTTGCTCGTCATGCAGACGAGAAAACTCCGCTGCCCCGGGTGGCCTCCAGGCTAAGGGACGGTGCGCTCCTCGAGCCGGGCCCGGGTGAGACTGAACCGGGTTCGGTTGCCGGCCTGTCGGGCGGTTTGGTGTCGTTGGCCGGTGCGCGCGGGGACGTACCGGTTGACGGGCTGGCCTCGAGCGTGGGGGATTCGACGCTGGGGGATGGGCCGTCGCAGGTAGCTCCTTCGGCGTCGGTTGACGAACGGCCAAAAAAGTCCGAGACCGGTGGGGCGGCGGCTGTTCCGGGTCACGGGGGGACGATTGCTGCGGGTACGTCGGGTGCAGCGTCGGCGCGACGGACCGTGGTGAATGGCCCGTCGTCGTGGGGTGAGGTGGCAGGTGCTTCGGGGCTCGGATGGGGTTCAACAGTAGTACGGCAAGTGCGACCCCGCGTGTGGCTGGTGCAGCCGGCGCCAGCACCAGCCACTGACGTGGCCGCGTACGGCGCGGAGATGACGAAGGCTGTCGACGCGGTTGTTGCCGACAGCGCCAAACTAGACGGGAAGGTGAATGCCGCAGTATTTGAGCTCGTAACTGTTGACGGCAAACATTACGTTTCGGCAATGGGGCAGTTGTGGTCGGAGATAGATTTTCTGGATCGTTTGGCGGGTTCGGTGAACTATGCCTGGCCGCTGGTGCTCGTGCCGATCGGGGTGTCCGAGCGTGTGGCGAAGGCCTTCGGGGACAAGGTTCAACAGGAAATTGAATTTCGGAAGGTGCATGGCTCACACCTTCGGCCGACCGCCGGATGGGTTGTTGCGACTGGCGAGTGGGGCGAACAACTAACCTCAGTGAAATACCACACACGTGGCTATGGGTGGTCCAAAACTAGTTTGTCTTCTGCGTTCCGTAAGACGCGGCCTGGGTCGGATGCCAACCCTGCTCCGCTCAGTCTGCAGCTGCTACGCCACTATCTGACGATGTCGGGCCAGGAGCTGCAGTGGGCTTCCGAGCTGCGGGTGCCGCTCGATGATCCGCGGACATTGGCGCAACTGTTGACTCCGGGGGCGCAGTGGCGGGTGCCACGGGAGGGTGGGCCAGCGAGGGTTCACCGGATTTATGGGCGGATGGAACCTGACGCAGCAGGTGTTGTCCGGGAACAACCGTCCAATGTGGCGGTGGTATGGCTGCCGGCTACCGATGCGGAGGCAGCGTCGTTGGCGATGGTGGTGACCGAGGATTTCAACGCTCGCCACGTCGCGCTGGAGTGGGTGACCCAGTACCGGAACGGCCTGCAGATAGTCACCCCAGCGCCCGCGCATCTTGTGCTGTCAATTCCCTACAGCGAACGGCTCACCATTGAGTTCGGTCGGCCAAACAACGAAGCCGACGGAGTCGGTCCGACCGGAACGCTCATTTGGGTCGATGGCTGGAGAAACGAAGACGAGTACAGGGAGTTGTTGCCGCTGCACCATGCGGATATAGGGATGCCCGTCGTCGTCCTCCCCAACGTACCCCGGGAGTCCGCATTTGTTTCCGGATTGAAAAGGCTCGGAGTGGTCGTTGTCACCTCCTTTCACGGGCGCTGGCGTGCGGAAACGAGCGATGAAAATTTCACACACGTCAGCGGGTTTTCGGTGGACGGGTCCCTTCCCGTTGAGCTTGGGCCCTTCCTTGATGGGTTGTTGCACGTCAAACACGAGGGTGTACGGAACGGGACGCTGAGGGAGGCTTTGGACATCCTGGCCTCATCCCCCCTGAAGTTGCATCCGCGAGGGGTGTACGACTTGGCCCGGCGGGCGTTTGAGAGTGCCGTTGACGATCCGACGGCGGCCACGCCTGGCGCGGATTGGGTGGAGCTGAAGCTGGACCTACTCCACCCTGACCCCGCCAAGGAGAGTGCGGCGCTGGATGCGTGGCGCTTCGGGGGTCACGTCGGTGTGGCCCGGCTGAGCGGCATGCGGCTGGGCAGCACTACCAAGATCCGGGTACCCAGGCGACGCGTCCGGTATGTCGCGGAGGGCAATCGGCGCTGGGCCATCGTCGACCTGCGGAACCTTCGAGGAAAAGTCATCCTTGTTGAGGGCCGTTGGGAGTTGCACGAACAGCCACCCGCATATTTCGAGGAGCCCAGCAACGCAGCGCCGCTCCCGCAGGAGGAGCCTTGGCGCGAGGGGTCCGCACGCGCGGACGCCGCGCAGACGTCAGTGCTTTCTTCTTCTGGGGTTGGGCAGTCGCCGGCCGATGTCGACGCTGTTCCGGTGGCCTCGGACCCGGACGCGACCACCATGGTGCCCCCAACGCCCCGTGATGAGCCCAGCCAGAGTGAGTCCGAATCCTCGCGGCAGGATCGCGACCCCGCTGTCCGGCGCGGGCGGCATGGGACATCGAATGTGCTTACCGGCTGGAGCAGGCGTCTGTCCCGCCTGTTCGGCGAGCTGCCCGTGCACATCCGCCCGCGCCCGCAACCGCCGCACCAGCCCGCGGCCGCACTCCCGGAACGGCCGCCCGCCGCCGCGGGCAGGCAGCCCGCCGCTTCGCAACGTGTCGTGTCCGCCGAAACACATAACCAGACCAACCAGGCCCACGAACCCTCTCGGGGCGAGGCGGTGCCGGTTTCGCGTGAGCCGGACGGGGTTGTCGGGTTCCCGTTGGGTTCGGGGGAGTCGGATGGTGGGGGTAGTTCGGCTCCGCTGGTCGCTCAGTTGGTTCGGGCGGAGGACGGCAGGTGGTTTGCTGACGGCGCCGAGGTGCTGGTGCGGCGGTTGCCGGAGGCGCGTAGCGCGTGGGTGTTGCTCCCGGAGGATCAGGCGGCTCGGCTGGTGGGCCGTCAGTTGGTGCCGGATTCCAGGAGTGTGCCGGTGCTGGTTCATCCGGTTGGTGGGTTGGTGCGGGTGCCGGTGCTCCGGGGCGGGACGGCGGGGGAGGTTTGGCTGTCGCCTGAGCAGTTGGCGAGGTTGGTCGAGGGTGAGTTGGCCGTGGACGCCACGGTGGCCCTGCTGTCCTGCGCGAGCGGGGCGCTGCCGGAGGGATTCGCTCACCGTCTCGCTTTGGCGTTGGGACGAGATGTGGTGGCTCCGGCGACGGACCTGTTCGTGAGTTTGGCGGGCTCTCGGGCGGACCTGTTCACGGCCGGCGGTGAGAGTTGGCAGCTGTTCACCGCGGAGGGCTCTGCGTGGGACGTCGTCAACGATGAGGTCGAGGGGGAGGTCCGGCCCTTCGACGGCGTGGCGGCGGTGCCGTTCGGAGAGCGGGATTCTGCCCGGGATGCGGTGGTCGATCCGGAGGTGCCCGCGCCGACTGTGCTCGCCGAGCCGGATCACCTCCGCCTCGGCGACGAGACCCCGGGCACGGTGGTGGACAGACGTTCCACGGCCCTGCTGCATCATCTGTACCAGTCGGTGACGCGCGTCGCGCCGCCGATGGATCCGTATTCGATGGGCCCCGACGTCATGGGCGTCCGGTGGGCGCCGCCGCCACCATCGTTCCTCAAAGGCTTTGACCAGCAGGCGCTCGAGGCAGACCAGGTTGCTGGTTTCCTGCGGAAGCTGAGCCTCGTCTCCGGCCGGGCGCAGTCACCCGTCATCGGTCGGCTGCGGCACGATCCGGACGCGGTCTGGCAGGGTCCACTGCGGGCAGAGCCGCTGCCCTGGACGACGAGCCAGAAGATCCTGCCCGAACTGCGGTACGGGCCAAACCCGCCGGCGGTGCCGAAGGTGATCCACGGCATCTGGCTGGGTAGCCCGCTGACCGACGAGCGCGAGACGACGGCCGAATTCCGGCATTACTTCGGCGACCTCGCGCAGCGCATGAGGGCTTACGGGATCTCGTTCGTGCTGTGGACCGACGTGCCTCGCTCGGCGACCGCCAACCCGACGCCGGCGGTGCAGAGCATGCTCACCTGGGCCCGTGATCTCCTTATCACACCCGTTTTCTTCGGGGATGTGTTCCACGCGGACGCCCCGATGGAGCTGAACCGTCAATTCCGCACGGAGCTGGCGAAACAGACCGGCTCCGGGTACGCGGCGGCGTCCGACATCCTGCGACACGAGATCCTGTTCCGGTTCGGTGGCGTGTACAGCGACGGCGACAACCGACTGCCGGCAAGCCCTGGGGCCGAGCCTCGGCTGATGAGGGAACTCGCGGGCATCGCCACGACGGGTGGTGCGGGGTTGTATCGAACGAGACTGGCCGACGGGCTCGGCATCAACCAGAACCTCATCCTGGCCACCCGGCGGCATCCCCTCACGATGCTGGCGCTGACCGAGATCAGAGGCAGGTACGAGGTCGACCAGATGAGCCTGCTCGGCGAGGACGACGCGCCACCGAGCACGGACCCGTACGAAAGGTTCGTCCGTTCCGTGCGCGCCCGCTCGGTGATGAGCCGGACGGGTCCGAACGCGGTGCGGGACGGCCTGTTGCGGTTCGGCGTGCAGGTGCAGGAGGTGCCCGGACTCGTCACCTTGGAGGACATGCACGGCAACAGTTGGGTACCCGATGTGACGTTCGCGTCGCGACGCCGGTACAGCCAGCGGGAGGAACCCGAGGTGGTCCGCCGGGTCGCGGCCACGCTGATCCGCGGCCTGTTCAACCGTCGTGGTGACCTCCACCTGACTTCGGTGGCGTCGGTGGTGAACGGCCTGCCGCACCCCGCGGCGGCGTGGCGGGCGATCATCACGTTCATTCTCCAGGACCCGTACCTCGCACCGCGGGTAAACACGGTCACCGACGTCTGGGAGGCGGTCGGGACGAACCTGGAGCTCAAGCGCGCGACGGTCGATCTCCCGCCGGACGTGTGGGCGATGCTCGGTCCGGCCGACCACGGTGAGGTCTGGCGGTGGGACGAGCGGACCAGACCGGTGGCGCCGCCGAGTGGCCCGGCCCGGGTGCATCGCCAGTTGAACGAGGTCTTCGGTTCGGAGTTGGCCCAACCGGACCACGCGATCCGGTGCCTGGCCGAGTTCGTCGCCGCCGTGCACCCCACGACCCACAGCCGGCTGGCGACCGGGAGAAGGACCTTCCAGGGGCGGCACGCGGAAGCCGCGCTGGCGGAACACCTCCTTGCCGGCTGGAGCCCGGTGAGCTCCTGGACGCAACTCGCCGACATCCTCAAGCAATCGGGCAGCGGCAGTATGGCGCTGGTCCGGACCGACCTCCGCGGCGGCGCCACGGACACCGCCGTGCTGCTGAACGAGGCTGGCCAGCTACTCCTGATCCGGCCGCAGCTTGCGGGCAGGCATCGGCTCTCGCCAGCTGGTCCGCCCACGAGATCGAATCTTGTGTCCCGCACCATCATTCTCGCGCCGGATGGTCGGGTGCTCCCGCACGGTGGGCCGGCGCCGAGAGCGAAAGCACCTGCTGCCGGTGCCGGGCGGTCGGACGTGGCCGCGCGTGACGACGATATCCTGATCACGGCGCTCGGCTCGGGGGACGCCTCTCCCCTGCCGCCGTCCGCGCCGCGCCACGGGCAGATCACGGCCAGCGTGGTGGGCCTTCGAGTGCCGCCGAAGGGTGATCAGGAGCCAGCGGCCCATTCTGCCAACCTCGCCGTCGGATTGGCGTCCGAGGCGTGGGGGAGCCTGGTTGGGCAGTCGCCGGCCGATGTCGACGCTGTTCCGGTGGCCTCGGACCCGGACGCGACCACCATGGTGCCCCCAACGCCCCGTGATGAGCCCAGCCAGAGTGAGTCCGAATCCTCGCGGCAGGATCGCGACCCCGCTGTCCGGCGCGGGCGGCATGGGACATCGAATGTGCTTACCGGCTGGAGCAGGCGTCTGTCCCGCCTGTTCGGCGAGCTGCCCGTGCACATCCGCCCGCGCCCGCAACCGCCGCACCAGCCCGCGGCCGCACTCCCGGAACGGCCGCCCGCCGCCGCGGGCAGGCAGCCCGCCGCTTCGCAACGTGTCGTGTCCGCCGAAACACATAACCAGACCAACCAGGCCCACGAACCCTCTCGGGGCGAGGCGGTGCCGGTTTCGCGTGAGCCGGACGGGGTTGTCGGGTTCCCGTTGGGTTCGGGGGAGTCGGATGGTGGGGGTAGTTCGGCTCCGCTGGTCGCTCAGTTGGTTCGGGCGGAGGACGGCAGGTGGTTTGCTGACGGCGCCGAGGTGCTGGTGCGGCGGTTGCCGGAGGCGCGTAGCGCGTGGGTGTTGCTCCCGGAGGATCAGGCGGCTCGGCTGGTGGGCCGTCAGTTGGTGCCGGATTCCAGGAGTGTGCCGGTGCTGGTTCATCCGGTTGGTGGGTTGGTGCGGGTGCCGGTGCTCCGGGGCGGGACGGCGGGGGAGGTTTGGCTGTCGCCTGAGCAGTTGGCGAGGTTGGTCGAGGGTGAGTTGGCCGTGGACGCCACGGTGGCCCTGCTGTCCTGCGCGAGCGGGGCGCTGCCGGAGGGATTCGCTCACCGTCTCGCTTTGGCGTTGGGACGAGATGTGGTGGCTCCGGCGACGGACCTGTTCGTGAGTTTGGCGGGCTCTCGGGCGGACCTGTTCACGGCCGGCGGTGAGAGTTGGCAGCTGTTCACCGCGGAGGGCTCTGCGTGGGACGTCGTCAACGATGAGGTCGAGGGGGAGGTCCGGCCCTTCGACGGCGTGGCGGCGGTGCCGTTCGGAGAGCGGGATTCTGCCCGGGATGCGGTGGTCGATCCGGAGGTGCCCGCGCCGACTGTGCTCGCCGAGCCGGATCACCTCCGCCTCGGCGACGAGACCCCGGGCACGGTGGTGGACAGACATTCCACCCGTAAACGCCTCGCTGCAGACCAGCCTGATGGTCCACAGACGGCAGGGTCGGGTGGTAAGCGTCGCCGTGGTGCTAATCCACCGGCCGCCGCGGAAGATGCGCGGGCGGGCCGGTACGGGGTCTTCGAGGCTCACGTGTCTTCCAGAGTCGACGGCGTGTGGAGTAGGCCCGTCCTGCAGCCTCCGCCGGTGGCAGACGCGGCTCTTGGCGATGCGGGCGTGACGGGTGCCGGCCAGGTAGACACGGGCGAATTCGTTCATTCTGACGTGACGATGTCCGAGCCGGGCGGGTCGGGGGCACGGTCCCGCACCGGAGTCGACATCTCTGGCCTGGCCGTGCTGGCCGAGGCGGCGGCGCTCGTGAGTAGTCAGGCGACCGGGGCTTCGGGGTCCGCGCCGCAGCCGGGGGCCGCGGCGCGGATCGGATCGGACCCGATGTTCGTCGTACCCGGCGACGGTCATTGTCTGTTGTACGCGTTCATCGCCACTGATCCGTTCCTGGTCCGCCAGGTGCTGGATACGTATCTGCCGGCTGACCTACACGCGTTCCTGTCCAATTCCGAGTCGGTGCGTGGCAGCATCGCCCGGCTGGTCGGCCAACAGGTGCCGGTCACCTCCGAGCTCGCGCGGACGGCGGCGTTGCTGCGCGATCATGTCGAGCGGTACCTGGATACCAATGTCGGGCAGCTGCCTGCGGATGTGACCGCTCAGCGAATTAACTTCTTGGCCGATCGCAGTGAAGAGGCGGAAAACACGGGCCTCGAGCAGCTGTACGAGACGATTGAGGGGCTTGCCGGCGGCCTCGTCATCGATGCCGCCTACCTGAGTGCCGATGCGATCCAGCAGCGTTATCGCACGGTGCGTGCCGGGATGGCAAACCCCGGCAGGCTGACCGACGTACCACAGCGACAGCTGGACTTCATCAACCAGCAGGGCCAGGGTTTCCCGGTGCGCTCGCTGGATGAGCAGCGCGTCCGCGACTACCTGGCGCATGTGCTGACTAGTTCGGACCGCCCGCTCGACGCTTGGGAACAGCGCCAGGTGCGCTCAGCGATCCGCAACTGGCGCAGCTTGTGGACGAGCCCGGCCGGAGAGTTCCTGGCCCCGCTGCTGGCCCACGCGACCGGTAGCCGGGTCACCATCCTGCGAGCTACCCGGAGCGGGGTTAATCCAACGGACGTGTACGGCCCGCCCACGGGTCGGCCGGTCATCTTGTACCACACCGCAGCCGACCCGGCGAACCCGGACAACTACAACCACTACAACGCTGCGGTACCGGCTTCGCCAGAGGCAGATGCGGGTCACGGCGATCTGCCGCAGTTGCTGGGGAGCATCTGGCTGCAGGACCAGGGCAGGAGTGCAGACCCGGGCGATTCTGTTAATCATGATGTGACGATGTCCGGGCCGGGCGGGTCGGAGGCGCGGTCCGGTATGGAGAACGGGCCATCTGATGTGATCATGGTGACTTACGCGGGGCCGGGCTCTTCTCCACTGCCGTCGACTCCACCGGTGCAGGTGTTGGAGTGGCGGCCGGGCGTCGGTGGGGCGTCGACGTTGCGGGAGTACCTGCAGCAGCTGCAGCAAGGGGAGCTGTCGCAGCTACTGCACGGCCACCCGCTGACCGCCCGCGCTAAGGCTTTGGATCCCGCAATGGTCAACTGGGTCAGGTTGTGGACCCTCGAGTTGAAGAAGGAGACCATTCCCGGCACAGCTCACCGCTACACCGCCCAGAAGGTGGCCGCCGTGTCCGGCGGCATGGTGACCCGAAGAGCAGTGTCCAACTGGTGGGGTAATGAAGTCCCGCGTCTGCGGTCGGCGCCGCCGGCGCAGGTGTTGGAGTGGCGGCCGGGCGTCGGTGGGGTGTCGACGCTGCGGGAGTACCTGAAGCAGCTGCAGCGAGGGGAGCTTTCGAAGCTGCTGCAGGGGCACTCGCTGGATGGCGACGCCAAGAACGGGCTGGACCGCGGCGTGGTGGAGTGGGTCAGGTTGTGGGCTCGCGAGTTGGGGAAGGCCGACCCCGTCACCACACGCAGGCTCTACACGGCCAAGATGGTGGCCGACCTGTCTGGCGGCATGGTCAGCCAAGCCGGGGTGACCAAATGGTGGGATGCTGATACCCGGAGTCTGCCGCCGGAGCCGCCGGCGCAGGTGTTGAAGTGGCGGCCGGGCGTCGGTGGGGTGTCGACGTTGCGGGAGTACCTGCAGCAGGAGCAACAGGGGCAGGGGGAGCTGTCAGCACTGCTTCGCGGGCACTCGCTGGACGGCAACGCCCAGAACCTGGGTTACGGGATGGTGGAATGGTTCAGGTCGTGGATCCTCGCAATGGCGGAAGAAATGGACCCCGACACCGGCCAGCCCTACACGCACAGGAAGGTGTCCACCCTGTCCGGCGGCATGATCAGCCCAACCATGGTGTCCAGATGGTGGCACAGGAAGCGACCGGAGCAGCCGGCGCAGGTGTTGAAGTGGCGGCCCAGCCCGGGCGGGCCGGCGACGTTGCGGGAGTACCTGCAGCAGGAGCAACAGGGGCAGGGGGAGCTGTCACAGCTGCTGCGGGGACGCCTACTGAACGGCGATGCAAAGACGGGTCTGGATCGCGACGTGATGGGTTGGGTCCGGTCGTGGGTTCTCGGGTTGAAGGGAGAGCCTCAACCGCAGACGAATGTTCCCTACAACGCCGTGCAGGTGGCCGGGCTGTCCGGCGGCATGGTCGCAAAAGGGACGGTGTCCGTGTGGTGGGACTGGCATGGCAAGCAACTGCGGGAGCCTCCGAGGCATGTGTTGGAGTGGCGGCCGGGCGTTGGTGGGGTGTCGACGTTACGGGAGTACCTGCAGCAGCTGCAGCAGGGGGAGCTTGCGCAGCAGCTGCACGGGTACCAGTTGAACGGCAACGCGAGGACTGGGCTGGATCGCGCGGTGTTGGGATGGGTCCGGTCGTGGGTCCTCGGGTTGCGGGGGGAGACCGACCCGCAGACCAATAGCCCCTACACCGTCCAGCGGGTGGCTGAATTGTCCGGCGGCATGTGTGGTAGGCGCGGCGTGACCGACTGGTGGCGTGAAGCTGCCCTCGGGCTGTCGGAGGAGTCGCCGGCGCAGGGGTCAGGGCAGCCCAGCGTGGGCGGGCCGGCGACGTCGGCGGCCTTGGCGGACGACGCCCTCGGCGATGTGAACGACTCAGGTGCCCGCCATGCAGACACCGGCGATCCCGCTGATCCTGGTGTGACGATGTCCGAGCCGGGCGAGTCGGGGGCGCGGTCCGACGTCGAGGACGACGTCTCTGGCGCGCTCATGCGGCAGCCCGGGCCGTCATGGTCGTCTGACGTGCCGCCGGTGCCGGCACAGCAGCCTCGGGCCACAGCCGAAACCGCCATCAGTGACGACTCCCCTGCCATTATCGAGCCGCGACGGCAGGTGACGCCGGCGCCCATGAAGCACCGCCTGGACCAGGGGCGAACAGAATGGAACTGGTATTACCCCTACGACGAGACATCAGACGATGTGCGGGTGGTTCGCGTCCGGCGAGTGGAACACCGGGTACGGCCGGACCCCGAGATGGACAATGCATTCCCGTGGCGTGACCCGAACGACCCGGTCGGGCGGGTGTACGAACCGTACGCCGACGACAATGGCGCGGTGCATCCCACCGTTCGCGCGAACGCCGAACGCATCACCGCTCGAATGGCCGGGGGCAGGAATTACCTGAAGGACCTGGCCAGGTCGGAAGATAGCCGGCTTCAAGTGCCCGAAGGGGGAATTGACGACATGCACCGGCGGCTGTGGCCCCTGCTGGAACGGGCGGTGGAAGCCGAGGTCCGCCGACTGGTCGCAGGCCGGCCGGCGCCCGCCGCGATAGTGCAGCCCGGCATCATGCTGGCGAAACACCTCAACAAGGACAATCGTCAGCTGGAGGGTCAGTGGGGGCTGTTCCTGACCACCGACCCGAAGGCCGAGCAACCCTCCCTCGCCAACGGAAAGATACTCGGCCTCTATCTCGGCGCCGTGATCAAGAAGAACCAAGGCATGGAAGCCTGGGAAAAAACCTACAAGCTCTACCCGACGTACTCGATGACCGTCGGTGCAAATCACGAAATGAATGCGGAAGGGGCCGCCAATTCCGTCGCCTTCGCCAATACCGCCCTAGACCTAAGTGGTCAAGCCCCGAGGCTCGACCAAAAACTCATCAACTCGATCTTCGTGAAGTTCATAGTCTCCATGCCGGACAAGAACAACGAACTCCGATCCGAGCCCATCGTGGCACTCGTGGCCCTGGACAACGCCTTCGATCCGACGCAGAATCCGTACCGGATCATTTGGGCGGACTACGAGGAGGCATACCTGGAACTCTTCAAGCCGAAACCGGAACCGAAGGTGAAATTGGAGCCGGAAGGACCGTAAGAGTCGCGCCCACCGCCGCCAGCTCACCACTACTCAGCTCAGACCACCCCGGGATGTGGACAAGGTTATTCCGGCTCAACGAAGTTGAGGGGGGTCGGCTGCTGCCGTAGGTCCATCCGGAGTGGACCTGGTGGGAAGGTGCCCGTGGCTCTAGGTAATCATCCTGTTGCCGAGGCAAGCTGCTCACAACAGACGAGCCACGGGCATGGTTGAGGATACGACCCGGCTGTTAGGCCCTGCCGGTCTGGCGGTCGTCGGAGTCGTCGACGGGCCGGACGGTCCGGTGGTGGACGTGATCATCGCGGATGAGCAGGCACGGCAATGCCCGGAGTCGACACGGCCGCCACGGGAGGCTACCGCGGCGCCCAGGGCGTCAACGCAGATGCCGACCCACCACCTCCGCTGCCGCATGGCCCGATCCACCCGCTTGCGGTTGGCCCGCCTCCCAGGGCACCCAGCTCGACGCTCGCCGGCGGCGACCTGTAGGTTCCTCCGGAGTTGTAATGGACGAGCCTGATCTGCTCGGCGAGGGCGTCCTCGTCGGCAGGCGGCGAGTCTGCCGGGCCGGCTCGCGGACGATTCAGCGGTGAACCCCCGGAGCGCGGGACACCGTCAATACCGGGCACAACCTCTTGACGCCGAAGACGGCGCGGTGGGGGACGATCTCTTCCGTGTGAGTCGATGGATGCCCCGACTGCGACAGCCCTTCCTCCGGATGAACGGTCCAGTCTCAAGGTGTCCACATCTCAGGGGTAAGCCCACAGCCGACCCCGCCATTCTTACCGTCAGTTCAAGGTCAGTCCGGCGAAGACGGCTGCCGCGCGGACATGGTCACCGGCCTCGATGGCGTCGTTGTCGGCGCCGGGGGGGAGCGCGGACGAGAACGACAAGATTATCCGCCAAGCCATGGTGCCCCTGCGCGCCAGCATCACGTAGCAGCGGCATAGGTCGCGGCCGTTCACCAGGAAGCCCTGGTAGGTCGCGCACGTGTCGATCCCGAGGTCGGCTGCCCAGCCGCTCTGTTCACCCTCGGCGGCCCACTGGATCAATCGCCAGTCAGCCAGCGCGGGGTGCGGCACCCCGACGAACGCGAGCACACCATCGACCCACAGCTGGAGATTGTGGGCTGGGTCGGCTTCGGGCATCACCCCGACCGCCAGCAGGTCGCCGGGCAGCGGTCCGGTGAACGCCGTTTCGGTGACACCGCCAGCGGGCGGCAGCGGCGCAGCCGTCTGCCAGGCGACCGGTACGCCCAGGGTGGCGCCCCCGATGCGCTCAGACCGGGTGGGCCAGCCGGGTTCGACAGTAGTCCAGAAAGGACGATCGTTGTTGTTCATCGTGACTCCCTACACTACGGGCGAATCCGCAGCTTATAGACGGGCGTTCATTCGCGTATCAGGCGGTCCGCGCTGAACCGGTACCCCCGGGGCCGAGGCGGTCATGCGCCGACCCGGTCCGAACAGTGTCCGACAGTAGGAGGGCATCAGTGTCGGTCATCGCCACCCGACCGGCCAGGGCGGCGATGGCCACCGCTTGGGCGATCTCCACGAACTCGCCCCTCGGCCCGTTAGCGACGGCACGCGAAGATCAGCTCGTCTGGTAGCCGACCGGACATCCGCAGCAGCAGATGGTGGAAGGCGGTGCGCTGGTGGCCTGAGGCTCCTACCGCCTGGGTCATGGCTGCGCCCTTCTCTGCCTGTGCCTGGATCCCTCCGGCCGTCCGGAGCGGTCCTTCTCATGACGGTTCGGCCCCCGACCTGGTTCAAGACCGTGGGCCTCGGCCAGCTTGTCAGTCTGCGCCTTCCGCATCCCGACCTGCCCAAGGCTCCGCATCCCGACCTGCCCCGAGGCGCCCCGGGGCGCCTCGCTGCGGTGACCCTTTCTGAAGTTCGCGGCGAGCAATGCTGTGGCGCGTGGTGGTGCCGCAGTGCAGCTTGGCCAGGAGTTCGAGGTCTTGAGCGTGGCGATGGCGCAGATCTTGGCGTGGGATGGCTTGATCACGCGCATCGGTTTGGGCGGGCGTCGCCCGTCGTACGGGACGACGACTGAGCCGCGCGCCCCGGCGGTCAGGCCGTGCGTCGAGCCGGGCAGGGGTGGGGCCCCAGTGGTTTTGTGGTAGGCGTGCAGCGGTTCGGCCAGGCGGTGCAGGACCAGGCCATCTACCAGGAGCTTCGTTCACTTCCGACGATCACCGCCTGGGCGGGCACCCGCCTCACCAGTCAGGTGACAACAGCTCACCGTCTTAGCCTGCGGGAAACTTCTTGTAACGGAATTGAACCGGGCGCTGTCCGGCGCCGTCGAGGAAGGGTGACCCCCGCCACTGTCGCAGAGATGTTCCGCCTGGTCGTTGTTGCCCAGACCGGGCGGATCGAGGTCACCATTCCGGCCGAGGTGCTGATCGGTGAGCTGCTCCCGCGCTCCGCGAGGGGGAGACGGTCCACCTCCGTCCCCACGCCGACGAGCTCAGGCAGCCGGAGATGATCTGGCGGGTCTGGCAGGGGCACCGGTTCCGGCGGGGCGCCGAGTGGTTGGCGCGGGTGCTCGGCTACGACCGCGGTCCGCTGATCGACGGTCGTCCGACCCGGGTGGGGCAACTCTTCCTGCTGCGTACGCCGGGTGCGTCGGAGCGTCGCTACCTGCTGCGGCGCGAGGGGTTGGTCGAGCTCGGCCCGCTGGCGTACGCCGTCGCCGCGGGGGACCCGGGGACGAGCCGGGCCTATCCGGGCGCGTCGGTCGTGCCCACCGAGCTGACGCCCGGCGCGTTGAGCCGTACGCCCGTCGTACCGCAGCCGGCGTCCCCGGCCGGCCGTCCCCACCAGTCTGCCGGAGCTGCGGTGTTCCTGGTGACCGATGCCGGGGTCAGGTCTCCAGTGGCGGCGCAAGCGATGCGTCGGCTTGGTTCTCGGTTGGAGCAGGCATGGCCGGTGCTGTGCCGGCTGTTGGGCATGCTGCCGATCGGGCCGGTCGTCGACGCCTCGAGCGGTGTGTGGTTGAGGGGGTGGCGGGGTTATGGGCCTTGACATTGATGGGCCCACTGCTGAGTTCTTCAAGTGGCTGACGGGGGAGGAGTTCCCTGCGGT
>NZ_JCADBL010000024.1:0-7386 GCF_059359015.1 Micromonospora sp. LZ37
ACCGAGGCCGCCCAGACCGTGCAGGTTTCGGCCTACCCCTTCCACTACGCACAGTGGGAGCAGCAGGCCGCCGACCTGGTCGCCAAGCACTGGAACAACTGACTCACGAACCACCCGCTGGCCGGCACCCCCACCCGGGGGTGCCGGCCAGCGGCGTCTGACTCGGCGGATCGTGAACAGTTGTTGTCGCTGGGACGACAACAACTGTCCCCAAACCCCAACCCCCCGATGATCACGAAGTTGTCGCCAGGTTCGGAGATCCACACTGCCGCCAACTTCATGATCATCAGCGCGAGGGCGAGGCCGCGGTGGCGAGGGCGCACGGGCGCCAGGGGAGCGGGGAGCGCGGCGCCGCGAGGAGCGGTGGGGTGGTCAGCGGCGGCGGTCGAGGTTGAGGACGATGTCCACCACGGCCGCCACCAGGGCGAGCGCGATGATGCCGCCGGCCAGCAGCAGGGAGTGCCGGAAGGCGGTCGACCACTGCCCACCGCTGCTCGCCAGCGACGAGAAGAACAGCGACCCGACGGCCGCGATCCCGGCGGCCGAGCCGATGCGTTGGCCGGTCTGGAGCATCCCGGCCGCGCTGCCCGCCTGCGGCACCGGCACCTGGGACAGGGTCAACGTCTGGTTCGGGGTGATGACCAGGCCGCTGCCGAGGCCGGCGAGCAGCAGCGGCACCGCCGTCAGCAGCGGCACGGAGCCGGTCGGCGAGCCGCGCAGTACGAGCACCACCGCCGCGAGACCGACCACCACCACGAGCAGGCCGATGCCCACCAGTGGCCGGCCGAACCGGTTGACCAGCCGTCCGCCGAGCGCGGAGGCCAGTGCCGATCCGAGCGCGAACGGGGTGATCGCCAGGCCGGCGACCAAGGCGCTGTATCCGAGGCCGTTCTGCAGATACAGGGTGAAGACGAAGAAGATGGCGGTGAAGCCGCCGAAGTAGACCAGCGCGATCACCGCGCCGAGGGTGTACGAGCGGAGCGTGAACAGCCGCAGGTCGAACAGGGGGGTCTGCCGCCGGGCGTACCGGCGTTCCCAGAGCCCGAAGGCGACCAGCACCAGCAGGCCGGCCGGGATCAGTGCCCATTTCCACGGGCTGTGCCACTGTTCCCGCTGCACCAGCGGCAGCAGCAGGAGCAGCACCCCGGCGCCGAGCAGCAGCACCCCGACCGGGTCGAGTCGGTGGCGGTCGGGCTGCCCCGCTGGGCGGGCGGGCAGCAGCCGCCACCCCAGCACCACCGCGACGACGCCGACCGGGACGTTGACGAAGAAGACCCAGCGCCAGCCGTGCTCCTCGCCGCCCAGGTGGATGAGCAGGCCGCCGAGGAGCGGACCGACCGCCGTGGAGACGCCGATGGTGGCGCCGAGCAGTCCGAAGGCGCGGCCCCGCTCGGAACCCCGGAACAACTGCTGGACCAGGCCGGTGACCTGCGGGTTGACCAGGCCCGCCGCGGCGCCCTGCATCAGCCGGGCGGCCACCAGCCAACCGGGGGACCGGGCCAGCCCGGCGAGGGTGCTGGTGAGGGTGAACAGGGCGACGCCCACCACGAAGGCGGTACGTCGCCCCCGGGCGTCGCCCAGCCGCCCGGCGGACACCAGGACCAAACCGAAGGTCAGCGCGTACCCGGAGAGCACCCACTGCAGGTCGCTGGGGCTCGCGCCGAGCGCCTCGTCCATCGACGGGACGGCGACGTTGACGATGCTGACGTCCAGCAACGTCATGAACGTCGCGACCAGTCCGACCCCGAGCGCCTGCCACCGGCGGCCGTCGCCCGGTTCGCGCACGGCGGGTTGGCGATCAGGCATCCCCGCCCGCTACCCGGGCCCTCTGCCGGCAAACCGGCGGCGGGTCACGCCATCTGGCGGGCGCACCACCGCGGACCGAAGTCCAGTCCGGCCATCGGCGAGTCCTCCCGGTGCAGCAGGTCCTTCTCGGTGAGCAGGTGCAACGGGGCGTGCACCTCCTCCTCGGCCATCCCGGCCTCCTGGGCGATCAGGTCCGGGTACGGCACCTGGCCCCGCGCCTCCAGCGCGGACACCGCCTCGTACACCCGTACCTCGGCCTCCGACAGTCGTACCTGCTGCATGCTGACCTCCTTGCCGTGACCCGCCCGTGCGGCCGGGCGGTCTGGGTACGGCCGGTTACCCCCTGGGCGACCGAGAATGCCCACCCGATCGGTCGGTCGTGAGCGGCCGGTCGGCGCGGGGTGCCCTACGCTGGCACGGTGATCACCTGGGATCTCGTGGTCGTCGGGGCGGGCCCCGCCGGGCTCTGCGCAGCCCGGGTCGCCGCCGCCCGCGGCGTCCGCACACTGGTGCTGGACCGGGCCACCCATCCGCGCTACAAGACCTGCGGCGGCGGGCTGATCGGCACGTCGCTCTCCGCCGTCGCCGGGCGGATCGAGGTGCCGGCACACGACCGGGTCGACCGGGTGACCTTTACCCGGGACGGGCGGCGCGGCTTCACCCGCCGGCACGGCACCCCGCTGGTGACGATGGTGCGCCGGGACGAGTTCGACGACCGGCTGCGCGGGGCCGCGCTCGCCGCCGGGGCCGAGGTCCGCGAGGGCGTCGCCGTCCGCGGCCTCGACCAGGACCCCGACGGGGTACGCGTACGCCTGGCCGACGGGACCACCGTGCACGCCCGGACGGTGATCGGGGCGGACGGCTCCGCCGGGGTCACCTCCCGGCACGTGGGTGTCCGTTTCCGGCAGGTGGACCTGGGGCTGGAGCGGGAGTTGCCGGTCTCCCCCGCCGAGCAGGAGCGCTGGCGCGGGCGGCTGCTGCTCGACTGGGGTGCCGTCCCCGGGTCGTACGGGTGGGTCTTCCCGAAGGGCGGAAGCCTCACCGTGGGGGTGATCGCCGCCCGCGGCGACGGGGAGCGGACCCGCGCCTACCTGCGCGACTTCGTCGACCGGCTGGGTCTGTCCGGGGTGGAGCCGGAGCACGACTCGGGCCACCTGACCCGCTGCCGGGCCGACGACGCGCCGCTGCGCCGCGGCCGGGTACTGGTCGTCGGGGACGCCGCCGGGCTGCTCGAACCGTGGAGCCGGGAGGGGATCAGCTACGCGCTGCGGTCCGGCGCGCTCGCCGGCGCCGCGGTCGCCGACGGTGACCCGGAGCGCTACGAGCGGGACGTACGCGATCAACTGGTGCCGTCGATGCGCGCGGGGCACCGCCTGCTGAAGGTGTTCGAACGCCGCCCGGACGTCTTCCACGGCCTGCTGGCCACGCCCGCCGGTTGGACCATGTTCGTCCGGTTCTGCCAGGGCCGTGCCAGCTTCGACACGGCCCTGGCCCGGCCACCGGTCCGCGCCGCGCTGGCGGTGCTGGACCGGTTGCCGCCGGTCCGCCCCCGCCGCCCGGAGGCGGGCGCGCGGGCGCTGACCGACCTGCCCAGGTGATCGGCCGGGCGGGCGCGCCGGCGAGCCGGGTGCGGAGGTGGACCGGGGGCCGCACAATGCGGTTATGAGTGAGCCGGATCGCCCGTCGTTCAGCGACGAGGAGTACCGCTTCCTGCGGCACGTTCGCTTCGGCGAGCTGCCCCCGCCCGTCCGGCCCGACGAACGGGTCGAGCTCAGCGAGACCGAGCCTCGGCGGGACTACCCCGAACCCGTCGACAACCTCGAC
Organism: Micromonospora sp. LZ37; assembly: GCF_059359015.1. Lineage (NCBI taxonomy): Bacteria > Bacillati > Actinomycetota > Actinomycetes > Micromonosporales > Micromonosporaceae > Micromonospora > Micromonospora sp. LZ37. The sequence goes on from NZ_JCADBL010000024.1 coordinate 3,631, forward strand.
CAGCGCGCGCTCGGCTGGGGCGGCTGACGCGCGGACGGGCCGCGGGTGTGCACCCACGGCCCGTCCGGCGGTACGGGTCAGAGGACCGGCACGCCCTCGCGGACCAGCTTCCAGTTCGGTACGAAGAAGTCGGCCGGGTCGATGACCCCCTTGGCCTGCGCCCAGTCGATCAGCAGCTGGCGGATCTCCTGCTGCTCGTTGTAGACCTGGGTCTTCACGATGCCCGGGAAGTTGCCGCCGCCGCTGCGCCGGTAGTTGTTCACCGCGACGACGAACTGCGCGGTGTCGGCGACCGGGGTGTCGGTGCCCGGCAGCACCAGGCGGGTGATCCGCTGGCCGACCGGCCTGCTGATGTCGATGTCGTAATCGACGCCGGAGACGACGTCGTAGTTGTAGTCCGGCACGGCCGGGTCGCTGATGGTCGCCGGGTCGACCGTCGCGCCGACCGGCAGGGTCCGGAAGTACTTCGCCGAGAACTCCAGGTAGGCCCGGAGTTCGGCGCCGCTGAGCACCACGGCCTCGAGGGTGTTGTCGAAGACGTAGAGCCCGGCGACGTCGCGGATCCGCACGTCACCCTGCGGGAAGATCGCGGTACGGCTGAACGGCGCCGCGATCGACAGCACCGGCAGGCCCGCGTACGACGTGCCGGCGAGCGCGGTGGTGACCACCTCGGTTTGGACATGGTTGATGAAGTCCAGGATCGGGGTGTCCTTGTAGCGCGACTCGGCGGCGGAGAGCTCCACGCTGGACCGCGCGACGGCCGTGTTGACGTACTCGACGGTCCTGGTGTGCTGGCCGCGCACGGCCGCGAGGACCGCCGGGTCCTCGACCACGGTGTTGGTGTTGAGCATGGTGGCGCCCTCGGCGAGCACCTTCCACCGGCCGCGGACCTTCTGCACGGTGAAGTCCATCCGGGTGAGGCGCTGGCCCCACTTCGACGGCTCGGCGGTCAGCACCCGCTCGCCGGTGGCGGTGTTGGTGACGAACTTCTCCACCACCTCGGCGTGGGCGTGGCCGAAGAGGATCGCGTCGATGCCCGGGACCTGCTGGGCGATCAGGGTGACCGGGTTCTCGTTCGGCAGCTCCGGGCCGTAGCTGGAGGTGCCGCTGTCGCCGCCGTGCGCGGAGATGACGACCAGGTCCGCGCCGCGCTCCCGCATGATCGGCACCCACTTCGCCGCCGTCTCGACCATGTCCGGGAAGACCAGCCTGCCCTCGACGTTGGCCTTGTCCCAGATGGCCACGCCCGGGTTGGTCAGGCCGAGGATGCCGACGTTGATGGTGGGGGAGTCCACGCCGCCGAGGCGGACCTTCTTGATCACCTACGGCAGGTAGGCCGGCTTGCCGGTCGCCTCGTTGACCGCGTTCGCGGCCAGCGCCGGGAAGCCCAGCTGCTCGATCCACTTCGCCAGCAGCGGCAGGCCGTAGTTGAACTCGTGGTTGCCCAGCGTCACGGCGTCGTACTTCAGGATGTTCATGGCGTTGGCCATCCGGTGCGTCTCACCGGTGACGGTGATTGGCTCCTGCTTGGCGTAGTACGTGGCCAGCGGCGTGCCCTGGATGGTGTCGCCGGCGTCGAGGACGAGGGTGGCCCGGCCCTCGCGCTCGGCGCGGATCTGGTTGACCAGGGTGGCCAATTTGGCGACGCCGACGTCGTTGTGCCTGCTGTCGTCGTACTCGGCGTCCTTGTAGTAGTCCCAGTTGTAGACGTTGCCGTGGGTGTCCGACGTGCCGAGGATCGTCAGGTCCCAGGTCTTCGGTCCCGCGGCGGCCGCCCGGGCGGGGGCGCCGGCGATCAGGGGGGCGGTCGCGGCGGCAGCGGCGACGGCCAGCACCTGGCGGCGCGAGGCGGAGGAGGAGGTCATGAGGTGCCTTTCCATGGGGGTGGACGCCTTGTGGGCGCCATTGCGCACCATAACGAGCGGCTGTCACTTCTGCCACAAGCGCCCGAGGCGTCCCGTTCCACCCCACCAGCGCCGACCGTCATCCGGCCGTCACACCGAGCCTCGGGCACGGCGGATGACGCCGGCCGGTCACCGGGGCCAGGCGGCCAGTCGTCGCCGCAGCTCGGCGACCTGCGCGGCGTCCAGCCCGTACCGGGCGAAGCGTCGGTCCGGTATCCGGTCCAGGTAGCGTCCGGCCTCCCGGACGTCGTCGGCGTCGAGCGCCGGGTCGACCTGCCGGGCCAGGTCGAGCAGCTCCGGGACGGGGTAGTGGTCCAGCGCCGCCGACACGTCGATGTAGTCACGGACCTCGCGCCGGTTGACCAGCGCGGCGGTCTTGTTGGCGACCAGGTCCCGGACGTCCATCACCGGTCCGAGGTCCATCACCACCGGTGACCGGTACCGGTCGAGGCGGGCCAGGCTGAGCCGGATCCGCCGGGATCCGCGGGTGACCACGAAGTCCTTCATGTCCCGGTCGAAACCCTCGAACAGGTCACCGAGATCGCTGTCCGGGTCCGCGTCGGCGACGGTGAACCCGGCGCGCTCCAGCGCCGCGCGTACCTCGGTGGCGGCCGCCGCGGCGGCGCCCTCCACGTCGGCGAAGAGGTCGACGTCCTCGGTGGGGCGGGTGACCAGGCCGTGCGCCGCCCAGGCGATCCCGCCACCCAGCACGAAACGATGCGGTCCCGCGGCGGAGAGCGCCACCCGGGCGACCTCGCGGTAGAAGTCGTGCAGGTGCGGCAGGTTCACGCGGCGCGCAGACCGCGGTGCCGGCTCTCCCACGCCTGCCGTACGCCCCGGGGCAAATTCAACCGCCGCCACACCCGCCGCAGGGTGCGCCCATTGATCAGGTGGCGCAGGTCCTCGGCGCGGGTCGTCTCGCGCAGCACGTTCTCGTACATCCAGAGCAGCTGGTCCGGGTCGGCCAGGTCGAACGTACGGTCGGCGTTCCACATCAGCCGCACCGGCAGCTCCACCACGCCCCGGGTGGGGCCGGCCAGCTCCGCCAGGGTGCGCGCCACCACGGCGGGGCGACCCGGACGGGCCAGGTGGGGCGCGGTGGGGACGACGGCCTGCATGCTGTCAGGGTAACCCCGAACCGGTCCGGTACCGCTCACCGCTTCCCGCTCACGATGCGAGCACGCCGTCCCCGGGCGGGTCCGGGCGGTCGGGTGTCGCCCAGGCGGTGGCAGGCCGAACCGTGCCCGGTGGGGTGTATCGCCTCGACTGTCCGTTTCCAGCATGTCGGCCTGGCGGGCGCGTCCGGCCTGTCCGCTGGCGGTGGTTGCGTTTCGTGGCCGGCGGCACGCTCAGGTCGGAATGGTGGCGGGGTCGGGGTCGTTACATCTCCTGTACGACCGCAGCAGTCGGTGACTTGCGCTGCCGCCCGATGGACCCGCGCCCCTGGCGGAATGACCCCGGGCGCCTCGTCGTTACATCCCCTGGACGATCGCACGAGCAGCCCCGCCCCTTGGCGGAATGACGGCAGGCCGGTGGTCGTTACATCCCCCGGCCCGGTCTCACGACCGAGCAGCCTCCGCCCCTTCGGCGGAATGATGGCCGGCCGGTGGTCGTTACACACAGTCCCGGCGCCGCAAGCCCCCGCTTGTGAAGCCGCCGGTCGAAGACTTTTCCTCTGATCTTTTGGGCGCCTGATCGTGGTGCTTGCGCGTGTTCCGACCCCCATTGGGACGCGTCGCCAACCCCCGGATGGAGCTTCTCTGATGAACACGAACATTCTGCGTAAGAGCATGCTGAGCATCGCGGGTCTGGCCTTCGCCGGTGGCATCTTCGCCGGCCCGGTGACCGAGGC
>NZ_JCADBL010000025.1:0-6061 GCF_059359015.1 Micromonospora sp. LZ37
CGGGTGAAGCCGACCACGCCGAACTTCGCCGCGCAGTAGGCGGTGGCGTCGGAGACGGCCTTGATCCCCAACGTCGACGCCACCGTCACCACCGTGCCGTGCGAGCGCTCCAGGCGCGGCAGGGCGGCCCGGACCACGGCGGCGGTGCCGAGCAGGTTGATGGTGACGATGCGGTCCCACGTCGCGCCGTCGACGTCGGCGAGCTTGCCGGGCACGTCCATCCCGGCGGCCGTGACCAGCCCGGTCAGCCCACCGGCCTGCTCGGCGAGTCGCCGGGTGGCATCCTCGGCGGCCCGGGTGTCGGCCAGGTCGCACTCCACCCACGGCACCCCGTCGGCCGGCGCCTGCCGGTCCAGCACGTACGGCCGCCCGCCGGCCTTGGTCACCGCGGTCACCACCGCCGCGCCGAGCCCGCTCGACCCGCCCGTGACCAGTACCGCCTTACCGTTCAGATCCCTGCTCATCGTGCTCCCTTGACCAGTCGGGCGCCGCGCGACCGCGCGGCGGTGATGGTGGCGGTGGTGGACCGGCCCGCCAGATAGGGCACGGTCACCACCCGGCCGCCCCAGCCGCGGACCAGCTCGGCCTCAGGCAGTTCGGGGGCGCCGTCGCCGGCGTAGTCGCCGCCCTTGACCCAGACGTCCGGACGTAGCCGGGCCAGCGCCGTCTCCGGGGTGGCCTCGTCGAAGACCAGCACCGCGTCGACGCAGTCCAGCGCGGTCAGCAGCCGCGCCCGGTCCGCCTCCGGGTTGACCGGGCGCTCCGGGCCCTTGAGGGCCCGGACGCTGCGGTCGGAGTTGAGGCAGACCACCAGGCAGTCGCCGAGCCGTCGGGCCGCCTGGAGGGTGGCGACGTGACCGGCGTGCAGGATGTCGAAGCAGCCGCCGGTGGCGACCACGGTGCCGCCGTCGGCCCGTACCCGCGCCACCAGCTCCTCGGCGGCGGCCGGCCGCCGCGCGGTGGCCGGCTCGCGGTCGCCCCGGGCCAGCCCGGCGGCCCCGCCGGCGGCCACGTACGCCGACGCGGCGGCGACCGCCTCCTGCACCGCCTCGGAGGTGAGCGCACCGGCGGCGAGGGCGGTGGCGGCGGTGGCGGCGAAGCGGTCCCCGGCGCCGCAGGTGTCCACCACGTGGTCCACGTCGGACTCCGGCGGCACCACCAGCGGGGTGCCGCCGGAGTGGCAGAGCACCGCCCCGTCGCCGCCCATGGTCACCGCGACCGCGCCGACCCGCCACCGCCGGCGCAGTTCGTGCCCGGCGCGGGTGGCGGTGGAGAGCGGCGAGCCGGCGCCGGCGTCGCCGGTGAGCTGGCGCAGCTCGGCGAGGTTCGGGGTGGTCAGCCGGACGCCCGGGACCGCCACCGGTCCCTTCGGGTGCGGGTCCCAGACCACCGGCGCGCCGGCGGCGGCGAGCGCGGCCCGCAGCGCCGGCTGCCGCAGCAGCCCGCGGCCGTAGTCACTGACCAGAATGGCGCCGGCCGAGGCGAGCGCCTCCAGCGCCGCCTCCGGCGGCTCACCGGGTGTCGACGGGGCCCCGCCCCGGTCCAGCCGCAGCAGGGTCTGCCCGCCGGCGCGGAGCCGGATCTTCTCCGGAGTGGCCCCGGTGAGTCGGAGCGGGCAGAGGCGCACCCCGGCCCGGGTGAGCAGCTCGGCGATCCGGGCGCCGGCGGCGTCGTCGGCGAGCGCCGTCACCAGTACGACCTCCGTGCCCTGGGCGGCGGCGAGCAGCGCGGCCAGCCCGGCGCCGCCGGGCCGGTCGGTGGCGCGGCGCTCGTCGAGCACCGGTACGGGCGCGTCGGGACAGATCCGGTCGACCGTGCCCTCGACGTCCCGGTCCAGCAGGGCGTCGCCCACGACCACCAGCGGCCCGCTCACGACGGGCACCCCCGCCGGCTCGGCCCGTGCCCGTTCGCACCGGCGCCGTTGGCGCCGTGTCCGTTGGCCCCGGAGCCGTTGGCGGCGTGTCCCTTCGGGCCGTGTCCGTTCGCGCCGCCTGCGGGGGAGCCGCCCCCGTTCAGGCCGTGGGCCGTCCCGCCGGACCCGGCGCCGACCGCCCCCGCCAACGCCCGGTCCGCCGGGGCGTTGGGCAGCCGCCTGGTGAGGGCGATGGTCCGCGGCCTGGGCGCCGTCGCACCCGGCAGCCGGCGCACCAGCGGCAGCGCCTCGTCGACGTACTCGCAGAGCAGGTGCAGGGAGACCAGGTGCAGCTCCTGCACCACCTGGCTGTCGGGCGAGGGGACCGCCAGCACGTCGTCGCAGACCCCGGCGAGCGGATTCGGCGGCGGACCGGTGAAGGCCCAGCAGCGCAGCCCGGCCTCCCGACCGGCCCGGGCGGCGGCGAGCAGGTTCGGGCTGGTGCCGCTGGTGGACATCAGCAGCAGGATGTCGCCCTGCCGGCCGTGGGCGCGGACCTGGCGGGCGAAGATCTCGTCGTAGCCGTAGTCGTTGCCGATGGCGGTCAGCGCGGAGGTCTCGGCGTGCAGTGCGATCGCGGAGTACGGTTCCCGGTCGTCGCGCAGCTTGCCGACGAGTTCGGCGGTGAGGTGCTGTGCCTCGGCGGCGCTGCCGCCGTTGCCGGCGACGAGTAACCGGCCACCGCCGGAGAGCGTCCAGGCCAGTTCGGTGCCCCACCCGGCCAGGCGCTCGGCGACCCGCCGGTACGGCAGCAGGGCGGCGGCCAACCCGGACAGGTGCACGTCGAGCGGGGACATCTGCTCACCCATCAGGCCACCGCCGGTGCGACGCGCCCGGCGGTGCTCACCGCCGCGTAGACCGCGCTCAACTGCTCCGCGCAGCGCTTCCAGGAGTACCGGCTGCGGATCCGGTCCAGCGCCGCCGTGCCGTACGCGAAGAGACGGACCCGGTCGGCGAGCAGCCGGCGGATCGCGGTGCCCAGCGCGCGCGGGTCACGCGGTGGCACCAGGTCGCCGGTGAGCCCGTCGACGACGGTGTCGGCGATCCCGCCCACGTCCGTGCCGACCACCGGGAGACCGCAGGCCATCCCCTCCAGCGGGGTCAGCCCGAACGGCTCGTACCAGGGGGCGGCGACCAGCACGTCCGCCGAGCGGTACCAGGCGCCCATTTCCTCCCGGGGGACCGCGCCGACCAGCTTGACCCGGTCGGCGACCCCGCACGACTCGGCGAGCGCCCGCAGCCGGCGGGCGAAGGCGTCGGCCGGCAGCAGCTCCGCCGGGGGTCCCCCGACCACCACGCACTCGGCCTCCGGCACGGCGGACAACGCCCGGACGACGTCCTGGAAACCCTTGCGCTCGACCATCCGGCCGACCGTGATGATCCGCTGGCGGGCCGGGTCGCGCGGGGCGGCCGGCCCGTCGGGGCGGAACATCTCCTGGTTGACCCCGGACGGGACCAGCGTCATGTTCGACCTCGGCACGCCCAGGCGGACCAGCTCACCGATCTCGTCCTGGCACTGGACGATCACCCGGTCGGCGGCCCGCCCCAACGCGCGTTCGTAGCCGGTCCGGCCCGGTGGACTGGTGTCCCGGGCACCCTGGTGGCGTCGCTTCACCGAGCCCAGCGCGTGGTACGTCAGGACCACCGGGACGTTGGTGCGGCGGCCGGCGTGCAGGGTGGCCAGCCCGCTCATCCAGAAGTGGGCGTGTGCCACGTCCGGTCGCCACCGGCCGTGGCTCCACTGTTCGGCCATCCAGCGGCCGAACTCGCCCATGTACGGCAGCAGCTCGTCCTTCGGCACCCGCAGCGCGGGACCGGCGGGCACGTGCAGCACCTGGTAGCCGGCGGAGGCGGCCACCACGTCCGGCAGGTCGGAGGAGTCCCGGCGGGTGTAGACGCGCACGTCGTGTCCCTCACCGGCCAGGGCCGCCGCCAGTTCGGCGACGTGGGTGTTCTGCCCGCCGGCGTCCTCCTCCCCGAGGACGGCGAGGGGGCTGGCGTGCTCCGAGATCATCGCGATGCGCATGTTTCCTCCTCCACAATCCGGTCCCAGTCGGCGAGGAACCGGTCGAGCCCGAAGCGTTCCTTCGTCACCTCCCGCGCCCGCGCACCGAGCCGGTACGCGGCGTCGCGGTCCTCCGCGAGCCACCGCGCCGCCTCGACGAGCGTGTCCACCCGGGTGGCGAGCACCCCCGCGTCGGGCGGCACCGCGTCCACGGCCTCGGTGGTGGCCAGCGCGACGACCGGCATGCCGATCGTCATCGCCTCGATCAGGCTCAGCCCGAGCGAGGTCCAACGGCACAGGTGCAGGTACGCCCGCCGCCGGGCGAGCTCGGCGTGCATGACCCCCTGTGGCAGGTCGTCGTGGCTGGCGACCCGCTCCTCGGGCAGGCCGAGCCGCTGGGCCAGCCCGGTCACCCCCATGCCGAAGACGTCCAGCGGGGCGACGTCGGCGAAGCGGGGCATCAGGTCGGTGCCGGTGACCCGCCAGCGCCGGATCGGCTCGTTGGTCACCGCGGCCAACCGGTCCAGCTCCCCGGTCCACTCGACGGCGGGCGGGACGATGCCGTGCTCGACGACGGCGGTGCGGGTGCCACCGTTGTCCCAGAAGAGTTCGTTGAAGTGGGTGACGTGGGTGAGCAGCAGGTCGTCCCGGTCGGCCATCGGGTGCCGGGTGTTCGGCACGTCGCCCTTGGGGGTGTTGTGCTCGACGTAGACCGCCGGCACGTCCCGGCCGGGTCGGCGACGCAGCCACCGCTCGGCCAGTTCCAGCTCCTCGGGCCGTTGCAGGAGCACCAGGTCCACGTCCGCGCCGGCCAGCTCCTCCGGGGTCACCTCGACGGCGCTCTCCGGCCAGGGGTAGGTGCGGGCCCGGCCGAGCCCGTACGGCCCCCGGTCGGGGGTGACCGGCACCAGGTAGCGGTGCCGTCCGTGCACGAAGGACGTGGTCCAGGAGCCGTGCACGTGCCAGAGCAGGACGTTCATGACCCTCCTTCAGCTCGGGGAGTTCTTCCGGTGGTGAGCAGGCGGACCGCGGCGACGACCTCGTCCGGGTCGACCTGCGTCAGGCAGGGGTGGCCGGCCGTCGGGCAGCGGGTGGCGCGGCTGCCCCGGCAGGGCGCGTCGGCGTCGCCGAGGCGGAGCAGCGGCACCCGGTACGGTGCCCACTGGCCGAAGGGAACGGTGGGGGCGAAGAGGCTGACCACGGGGACACCGACGGCGGCGGCGAGGTGGGCGGGGCCGGTGTTGCCGACCACCACGCAGCTCGCGCCGGCGAGGACGCCGGCCAGCTCCGCCAGCCCGGTGCGCCCGCCGAGATCGGTGCCGCCGTGGGCGGCGACCCGGGAGGTCAGCGCGGTCTCGGCCGGCCCCCCGGTGACCACTACCCGATAGCCGGCCGCGGTAAGCCTGGCGACGATCTCGGCGCAGCGCTCCGGCGGGCAGGCCCGGGCCGGCACCGACGCGCCGGGGTGCACCACCACGTAGGGCTCGTCGGGGACGGCGACGGGCGGCACGTCGACCCGGAGCCGGTGGTCGTCGTCGGGCAGCCCGAACCCGGCCGCCGCGGCGAGGGAGAGGGCCCGCTCCGGTTCCGGCACGCCGGTGGGCACCCGGTGCCGGACGTCGAGCAGCGAGCCGGGGTAGTCGTCGCTGATCGCGCTGATCCGCGCCACACCGGCCGTCCGCAGCAGCAACGCGAGCGGCAGCGCGGACTGGTGGAAGGAGGTGAAGATGACGGCCTCGTCGGCGCCGACGGTGGCGAGCCGGTCGGTGAGGCGGCGGATGTCGTCCGGGTCGACCGGGGCGGGGTCCCCGTCGATCCAGGGCAGTGGCCACTCGATCAGCTCGTCCACTCCGGGCAGCAGCGCGGCGGCGCCGCGCCCCCGGGGGCCGTGCAGCAGGACGACCCGCTCCGCCCCGGCGGCGACGGCGCGGATCGCCGGCCCGGTGACGAGCACGTCCCCGGCGGAGTCGCTGCGGACCACCAGGACGGTGCCGGCGCGGCGCGGCGCGGCCGGCCGGACGGCGGCCATCCGGCGCAGGATCTCGTCGACCGCGGTGGGCAGGTCGGGGGCGACGTGCGGGGCGGCGGACACCTCCTCGGGCCGGGTGACCGGGGTGGGCACCAGGATGCCGGTGGCGCCGGCG
>NZ_JCADBL010000026.1:0-6043 GCF_059359015.1 Micromonospora sp. LZ37
CGGGTGAAGCCGACCACGCCGAACTTCGCCGCGCAGTAGGCGGTGGCGTCGGAGACGGCCTTGATCCCCAACGTCGAGGCCACCGTGACGATGCTGCCGTGGGACGCCTCCAGGTAGGGCAGCGCCGCCCGGACCACCGCCACCGTGGCGAGCAGGTCCACCGCGACGATCCGCTCCCAGGTCTCCCGGGGCACGTCGACCAGCTTGCCGGGCACGTCCATGCCGGCCGCGGTGACCACGCCGTCGAGGCCGCCGGAGCGCTCGGCGAGCTGCCGGGTGGCCTCCTCGGCGGCCCGGGTGTCGGCCAGGTCGCACTCCACCCACGGCACCCCGTCGCCGGGGCGGTGCCGGTCCAGCACGAGTGGCCGTCCGCCGGCCCGGGCCACCGCGGTCACCACCGCCGCACCGAGCCCGCTGGAGCCGCCGGTGACCAGGACGGTCGGGCCGGCACCGGGTGCACTGCTGGTCATCGGGCTCCCTCCGCAGTCGGTTGGTCCACGTCGCCCTGCTCGACAGGGGCGAGCGGGGTGCCGCCGGTGTGACGTGGACCGGTGGACGCGGCCGCGCGGCCCCCGCCACGGGCCGCCGCGATCAGGTCGGTGGTGGAGCGGCCGTCCAGGTAGGGCACCACCACGGTGTGCCCGCCCCAGCGGCGCAGTACCTCCGCCTCCGGCAGGGTCGGCTCGTCGCCGCCGCCCGTGGCGTAGTCGCCGCCCTTGACCCAGATGTCCGGGCGCAGCCAGCTCAGCGCGGCGTGCGGCGTCGGCTCGTCGAAGACCAGCACCGCGTCCACGCAGCCCAGGGCGGCGAGCAGCCGGCCACGGTCACCCTGGGACACCACCGGGCGGTCCGGTCCCTTCAGGCCGGCGACGCTGGCGTCGGAGTTCAGGCAGACGATCAGGCAGTCGCCGAGCTGCCGGGCGGCCTGCAAGGTGGCCACGTGCCCGGCGTGCAGCAGGTCGAAGCAGCCGCCCGTGGCGACCACGGTGCCGCCGGCCGCCCGTACCTCGGCGACCACCGCGCCGGCCGCGGCCGCCCCGATCCGCAGGTCGCCACCGCCGGCCACCACCGGCGGGAGCGCCCGGACCGGTGGTGGCAGGGCCGTGGCCACTCCCCCGCCCGCCACGTACGCCGAAGCCTCCGCGACCGCCTCCTGCACCGCCTCGGAGACCAGCGCTCCCCGGGCGAGGGCGATCCCGGCGGCGGAGGCGAACCGGTCCCCGGCCCCGCAGGTGTCCCCCTCGGCGCTGACCGGCGCCGAGACCACCAGCGGGGTGGCCCCGGCGTGGCAGAGCAGGGCGCCGTCGCCGCCGAGGGTCACCGCGACCGCGCCGGCCCGCCACCGCTCGCGCAGCCCCTGGGCGCCCCGGGCGGCGGCGGCCAGCCGGGGGCCGCCCGGCGGGACCTCGGTCAGCTCGCGGACCTCCGCCTCGTTCGGGGTGGCCAGGGTGATCCCGGGCACCGCCGCCGGGCCGCGCGGGTGCGGGTCCCAGACCACCGGCGCCCGGGTCGCGGCGAGGGCGGCGCGCAGCGCCGGCTGTCGGGCCACGCCCCGGCCGTAGTCGCTGACCAGCACCGCGGACGCTCCGGCGATCAGCCGGAGCACCGCCTCGTGCGGCGGACCCGGCTCGGCGGCCGACCCGCCCCGGTCGTGCCGCAGCAGTACCCGGCCCCGGGCCCGCAGCCGGATCTTCTCCGGGGTGGCCCCGAGCAGCGGCAGCGCGTACACCTGCACCCCGGCGGCGGTGAGCAGGGCGGCGAGCCGGGCGCCGCCGGCGTCGTCGGCGAGGGCCGTCACCAGCGCCACCTCGGCGCCCTGCGCGGCGGCGAAGACCGCGGCCAGCCCGGCCCCACCGGGGCGGTCGGCGTGGTCGGTCTCGTCGAGCACCGGCACCGGGGAGTCCGGGCAGAGCCGGTTCACCACCCCCTCGACGTCGCGGTCCAGCAGGGTGTCGCCGACGACCACCAGCGGTCCCCGCACCGTCGGCCGCCTCATCCCGCCTCGACCCGCGGGCCGCCGCCGTCGAGCACCACCTCGACGCCGGTCCGCACGGCGGCGGTGGGGGGCGCGGGCACCGTGGGCAGGATCCGGTCGACGTACTCGCAGAGCACGTGGGTGGCGACCAGGTGCAGCTCCTGCACCACCTGACTCTCGGGTGAGGCGACGGCGAGCGCCTCGTGGCACGCCTCGGCGAGCGGGTTCGGCGTCGGACCGGTGAAGGCCCAGCAGCGCAGCCCGGCCTCCCGACCGGCCCGGGCGGCGGCGAGCAGGTTCGGGCTGGCGCCGCTGGTGGACATCAGCAGCAGGATGTCGCCCTGCCGGCCGTGGGCGCGGACCTGGCGGGCGAAGATCTCGTCGTAGCCGTAGTCGTTGCCGATGGCGGTCAGCGCGGAGGTCTCGGCGTGCAGTGCGATCGCGGAGTACGGTTCCCGGTCGTCGCGCAGCTTGCCGACGAGTTCGGCGGTGAGGTGCTGTGCCTCGGCGGCGCTGCCGCCGTTGCCGGCGACGAGCAGCCGGCCGCCGCCGGAGAGCGTCCCGGCCAGCTCGGCGCCCCACCGGGCGAGCAGTTGCTCGGAGGCGCGGAACGGCAGCAGCGCCTCGGCGAGCAGGGAGAGGTGCCCGGCCAGCACGCCGGTGTCCGTCGCGGTCATCAGGCGACCACCCCGGTGGGCCGGCGCACCGCGGCCACCTCGCCGTACACCTCGGCCAGCCGCTCCGCGGCCGTAGCCCACGAGTAGCTGCGCCGGGCCCGCTGCAACGCCGCCGTGGCGTACCCGAAGCGGCGGATGCGGTCGGTGAGCAGGCGCTGGATCGCGGTGCCGAGCGCCCGCGGGTCCCGGGCGGGAACCAGGTCGCCGGTCACCCCGTCGACGACGGTGTCCCGGATGCCGCCCACCGCGGTGCCGACCACCGGCACCCCGCAGGCCATCGCCTCCAGCGGGGTCAGCCCGAACGGCTCGTACCAGGGGGCGGCGACCAGCACGTCGGCCGAGCGGTACCAGCGGCCCATCTCCTCCCGGGGGACCGCGCCGACCAGCCGCACCCGGTCGGCCACCCCGCAGGTGGTGGCGAGCGCGCGCAGCCGCCGGGCGTACGCGTCGGTCTCCAGCAGCCCGGCGGGCGGGCCGCCCACCACGACGCACTCGGCGTCGGGCACCAGCGCCATCGCCCGGATCACCGTCTGGAAGCCCTTGCGTTCGACCAGCCGGCCGACGGTGAGGATGCGGGGCCGGTCGGGTTCCCGCTCGACGGCGGCACCGAGCGGGGCGAAGGTGGCGAGGTTGACCCCGGACGGGACGACCGTCATCCGGGACCGGGGCACGCCGAGCCGGACCAGCTCGCCGACCTCGTCCTGGCACTGCGCGATCACCCGGTCGACCGAGCGGCCCAGCTCCCGCTCGTACGCGATCCGCCGGGCCGGGCTGGTGTCCTGTACGCCCTGGTGGCGACGCTTGACGGCGCCCAACGCGTGGTACGTCTGCACCACCGGCACCCCGGTCTGCCGGCCGGCGGTGAGCGCGGCGAGTCCGCTCATCCAGAAGTGCGCGTGGATCACCTCGGGCACCCAGTCCCCGCCCCGCCACCGTTGGGTCAGCCACCGGCTGAACTCCTTCATGTGTGGCAGCAGGGCGTCCTTGGCCAGCGGCTCGGCCGGCCCGGCCGGGACATGCACCACGTCGTAGCCGTCCGGGGCGCGGACGGTCACCGGCAGGTCGACCGCGTCGCGGCGGGTGTAGACCCGCACCTCGTGTCCGGCGGCCGCCAGCGCGGCGGAGAGCTCGGCGACATGGGTGTTCTGCCCACCGGCGTCCTCACCACCCAGCACGGCGAGGGGGCTGGCGTGCTCGGAGATCATCGCGATGCGCATACTTCCTCCTCCAGCAGGCGGTCCCAGTCGGCGAGGAAACGGTCCAGGCCGTAGCGGGCCCGGGCGGCGGCACGCGCCTCGACCCCGGCCCGGCGGGCCTCGGCGGGCCGCGCCACGAACCGCTGCGCGGCCTCCACCAGGACGTCGACCCGGGTGGAGAGCGCCCCGGCCCCCGGCGGCACGGCTTCGACGGCCTCGGTGGTGGCCAGCGCGACGACCGGCATGCCCATGGTCATCGCCTCGATCAGGCTCAGCCCGAGCGAGGTCCAACGGCACAGGTGCAGGTACGCCCGCCGCCGGGCCAGCTCGGTGTGCATCCGGTGCTGCGGCACGTCGTCGTGGCTGGTCAGCCGGTCCGCGGGCAGGCCGAGGTGGTCGGCGAGCCCGGCCACCCGCATGCCGAAGACGTCCAGCGGGGCGATCTCGGCGAACCGGGTCAGCAGGTCGGTGCCGGTGACCCGCCAGCGGCGCACCGGTTCGTTGATGACCACGGCGAGCCGGTCCAGCTCACCGGTCCACTCCACCGCCGGCGGCACCACCCCGTGCTCGACGACGGCGGTGCGGGTGCCGCCGTTGTCCCAGAAGAGTTCGTTGAATCCGGTGACGTGGGTGAGCAGCAGGTCGTCCCGGTCGGCCATCGGGTGCCGGGTGTTCGGCACGTCGCCCTTGGGGGTGTTGTGCTCGACGTAGACCGCCGGCAGCTCCCGGCCGAGCCGCCGGCCGAGCCAGTCGCAGGCCAGGTCGAACTCCTCCGGGCGTTGCAGCAGCACCAGGTCGACGTCCTCGCGGCGCAGCTGCTGCGGGGTCACCTCGACGGCGCTGTCGGGCCAGGGGTAGGTGCGGGCCCGGCCGAGCCCGTACGGCCCCCGGTCGGGGGTGACGGGCACCAGGTAGCGGTGCTTGCCGTGCACGAACGAGGTGGTCCAGGAGCCGTGCACGTGCCACACCAGGATGTTCATCGGGCGCTCCCACCGCCGGCGGCCGCCACGGCGTCGACCCGCGCCGTCGGACGGTCTCCGGGTACGCCGAGCAGGCGTACCGCGTCGAGGACGTGACCCGGCTCGATGCCGGAGAGGCAGGGGTGTCCGGGCACCGGGCAGCGGGTGGCCCGGGTGTCGCGGCAGGGTGCGGCGGCGTCGCCGAGGCGTACCGCCGGCACCCGGTAGGGCCCCCACTGTCCGTACGGGACGGTGGGGGCGAAGAGGCTCACCACCGGCACGTCCAGCGCGACGGCGAGGTGTGCCGGCCCGGTGTTGCCGACCACCAGCGCCGCGGCGTGGGTGAGCACGGCGGCGAGGTCGGCCAGTCCGGTGCGCCCGCCGAGGTCGACGCCGGCGTCCCCGGCGACCCGGGCGGTCAGCTCGGCCTCGCCGGGGCCGCCGGTGACCGCCACCCGGTAGCCGGCGGCGGTGAGCTCCCGGACGATCCGGGCGGCCAGCTCCGGCGGGCAGGCGCGGGTCTGGACCGCCGAGCCGGGATGGACCACGACGTATCCCGGCCCGCCGAGCCCGGCCGGGACCGGTGGCAGCCCGTCGGGGCGGATCCGCAGCCTCGGGTCGTCGCCGGCGGGCAGCGCGTAGCCGGCGGCGGCGGCGAGGGAGAGGGCGCGTTCGGGCTCGGGCACGCCGGCCGGCACCCGGTGGCGGGTGTCGAGCAGGGTGCCGGGGTAGTCGTCGCTGATCGCGCTGATCCGGGCCACCCCGGCGAGGCGGAGCAGCAGGGCGAGGGGCAGCGGTGACTGGTGGTAGGAGGTGAAGATGACGGCCTCGTCGGCGGCGACCTGCCGGAGGGTGTCGGTGAGCCGGTGGAGGTCGGCGGGGTCCACGGGCGCCGGGTCGCCGTCGATCCACGGCAGCGGCCACTCGACGAGCGCGTCGACACCGGGCAGCAGGGCGGCGGCGGCGCGGCCCCGGGGACCGTGGAGCAGGACGACCCGTTCGGCGGTGGCGGCGACGGCGCGGATGGCGGGGCCGGTGACCAGGACGTCGCCGGCGGAGTCGCTGCGGACGACGAGCACCGTGCCGGCGCTGGGCCGGGGGGCGGGGTGCAGCGCGGCCCGCCGGCGCAGGATCTCCTCGATCGCCGCCGGCAGGTCGCGGGCGACGTGCGGGGCGGCGGACACCTCCTCGGGCCGGGTGACCGGGGTGGGCACCAGGATGCCGGTGGCGCCGGCG
>NZ_JCADBL010000027.1:0-5133 GCF_059359015.1 Micromonospora sp. LZ37
TTGTCCGGCGGCGTCCTACTCTCCCACACCCTCCCGAGTGCAGTACCATCGGCGCTGGAGGGCTTAGCTTCCGGGTTCGGAATGTTACCGGGCGTTTCCCCTCCGCCATGACCGCCGTAACTCTATCGACTTATCAAACACGGCGTGCGTGTTCGTTTGTCGGGAGTTGCACAGTGGACGCGTAGCTTCTTTGTAGTCAAGTCCTCGGCCTATTAGTACCGGTCAACTGAACCCGTTACCGGGCTTACATTTCCGGCCTATCAACCCAGTAGTCTAGCTGGGGGCCTTACCCCACCAAAGGTGGGTGGGATACCTCATCTTGAAGCAGGCTTCCCGCTTAGATGCTTTCAGCGGTTATCCCTTCCGAACGTAGCTAACCAGCCGTGCCCCTGGCGGGACAACTGGCACACCAGAGGTTCGTCCGTCCCGGTCCTCTCGTACTAGGGACAGCCCTTCTCAAGTATCCTACGCGCACGGCGGATAGGGACCGAACTGTCTCACGACGTTCTAAACCCAGCTCGCGTACCGCTTTAATGGGCGAACAGCCCAACCCTTGGGACCTGCTACAGCCCCAGGATGCGACGAGCCGACATCGAGGTGCCAAACCATCCCGTCGATATGGACTCTTGGGGAAGATCAGCCTGTTATCCCCGGGGTACCTTTTATCCGTTGAGCGACACCGCTTCCACTCGCAAGTGCCGGATCACTAGTCCCGACTTTCGTCCCTGCTCGACCTGTCAGTCTCACAGTCAAGCTCCCTTGTGTACTTGCACTCAACACCTGATTGCCAACCAGGCTGAGGGAACCTTTGGGCGCCTCCGTTACCCTTTGGGAGGCAACCGCCCCAGTTAAACTACCCACCAGACACTGTCCCTGAACCGGATAACGGTCCGAAGTTAGATACCCAAATCAACCAGAGTGGTATTTCAAGATTGCCTCCACCCATACTGGCGTATGGACTTCACCGGCTCCCACCTATCCTACACAAGCTAATTCGGATACCAATGTCAAGCTATAGTAAAGGTCCCGGGGTCTTTCCGTCCTGCCGCGCGTAACGAGCATCTTTACTCGTACTGCAATTTCGCCGGGCCTGTGGTTGAGACAGTGGGGAAGTCGTTACGCCATTCGTGCAGGTCGGAACTTACCCGACAAGGAATTTCGCTACCTTAGGATGGTTATAGTTACCACCGCCGTTTACTGGCGCTTAAGTTCTCCGCTTCGCCCCGAAGAGCTAACAGGTCCCCTTAACGTTCCAGCACCGGGCAGGCGTCAGTCCATATACATCGAATTACTTCTTCGCATGGACCTGTGTTTTTAGTAAACAGTCGCTTCCCCCTGCTCTCTGCGGCCATACAACGCTCCACCCGCGCGGGGCTTCACGTCTCCGGCCCCCCTTCTCCCTAAGTTACGGGGGCAATTTGCCGAGTTCCTTAACCACAGTTCGCCCGATCGCCTCGGTATTCTCTACCTGACCACCTGTGTCGGTTTGGGGTACGGGCCGCTAAGAACTCGCTAGAGGCTTTTCTCGGCAGCATAGGATCACTGACTTCACCTGAATCGGCTCGGCATCACGTCTCAGCCTTCATGCACCGCGGATTTGCCTACGGTACGGCCTACACGCTTACCCCGGCACAACCACCGGCCGGGCTCAGCTACCTTCCTGCGTCACCCCATCGCTTGACTACTACCCGCCAGGTTCCCACGCTCCCCACCATTGACCCGAAGGTCGCCGGCGGTTCGGATGGTTAGCACAACGAGGTTCGTCAGGGTCGCTCTTTCGCGGGTACGGGAATATCAACCCGTTGTCCATCGACTACGCCTCTCGGCCTCGCCTTAGGTCCCGACTCACCCAGGGCGGATTAGCCTGGCCCTGGAACCCTTGGTCATCCGGCGGAAGGGTTTCTCACCCTTCTTTCGCTACTCATGCCTGCATTCTCACTCGTGCCGCGTCCACAGCTGGGTCACCCCGCTGCTTCACCCCCGGCACGACGCTCCCCTACCCATCCACACACCTGCACAAGGAATCAAGTCCAAGCGAGGTTGAAATGTGAATGCCACAGCTTCGGCGGTGTGCTTGAGCCCCGCTACATTGTCGGCGCGGAACCACTTGACCAGTGAGCTATTACGCACTCTTTAAAGGGTGGCTGCTTCTAAGCCAACCTCCTGGTTGTCTATGCGACCCCACATCCTTTTCCACTTAGCACACGCTTAGGGGCCTTAGCTGGTGATCTGGGCTGTTTCCCTCTCGACTACGAAGCTTATCCCCCGCAGTCTCACTGCCGCGCTCTCACTTACCGGCATTCGGAGTTTGGCTGATTTCGGTAAGCTTGTGGGCCCCCTAGACCATCCAGTGCTCTACCTCCGGCAAGAAACACGCGACGCTGCACCTAAATGCATTTCGGGGAGAACCAGCTATCACGGAGTTTGATTGGCCTTTCACCCCTAACCACAGGTCATCCCCCAACTTTTCAACGTTGGTGGGTTCGGCCCTCCACGCGGTCTTACCCGCGCTTCAGCCTGCCCATGGCTAGATCACTCCGCTTCGGGTCTAGAGCATGCGACTGAACCGCCCTGTTCAGACTCGCTTTCGCTACGGCTCCCCCACACGGGTTAACCTCGCCACATGCCACTAACTCGCAGGCTCATTCTTCAAAAGGCACGCCGTCACCCCGCAAGGCTCCGACGGATTGTAGGCGAACGGTTTCAGGTACTATTTCACTCCCCTCCCGGGGTACTTTTCACCATTCCCTCACGGTACTCGTCCGCTATCGGTCACCAGGAAGTATTTAGGCTTACCAGGTGGTCCTGGCAGATTCACGGCAGATTTCAGGGGTCCGCCGCTACTCGGGAACACCCACAGAAGGTCAGCAACTTTCACCTACCGGACTCTCACCGTCTACGGTCAGCCATTCCAGACTGTTCGACTAGCCACTGACTTTGTAACTCCTCGAACAAGTGTCAGCTTGTTCAGCAGGGTCCCACAACCCCGACCACGCAACCCCTGACAGGTATCACACGCAGCCGGTTTAGCCTCGATCCGCTTTCGCTCGCCACTACTCACGGAATCACTAAATTGTTTTCTCTTCCTACGGGTACTGAGATGTTTCACTTCCCCGCGTTCCCTCCACACACCCTATGTGTTCAGGTGTGGGTGACACCACATGACTGGTGCCAGGTTTCCCCATTCGGACACCCTGGGATCACAGCTTGGTTGACAGCTCCCCCAGGCCTATCGCGGCCTCCCACGTCCTTCATCGGCTCCTGGTGCCAAGGCATTCACCGTTCGCCCTTGACAACTTGACCACAAAGATGCTCGCGTCCACTGTGCAATTCTCAACAAACGACCAACCCACAACCCGATCCGCCCCACACCAAACCCGACAACCGCCGGCGGTATGCGAGGCCAGGCCATGCCTGGCAGGGCTCCTTGCACCCTTTCAGGTGAAGGTGCTCCTTAGAAAGGAGGTGATCCAGCCGCACCTTCCGGTACGGCTACCTTGTTACGACTTCGTCCCAATCGCCAGCCCCACCTTCGACGGCTCCCTCCCACAAGGGGTTGGGCCACCGGCTTCGGGTGTTGCCGACTTTCGTGACGTGACGGGCGGTGTGTACAAGGCCCGGGAACGTATTCACCGCAGCGTTGCTGATCTGCGATTACTAGCGACTCCGACTTCACGGGGTCGAGTTGCAGACCCCGATCCGAACTGAGACCGGCTTTTTGGGATTCGCTCCACCTCACGGTATCGCAGCCCATTGTACCGGCCATTGTAGCATGCGTGAAGCCCTGGACATAAGGGGCATGATGACTTGACGTCATCCCCACCTTCCTCCGAGTTGACCCCGGCAGTCTTCGATGAGTCCCCGCCATAACGCGCTGGCAACATCGAACGAGGGTTGCGCTCGTTGCGGGACTTAACCCAACATCTCACGACACGAGCTGACGACAGCCATGCACCACCTGTGACCGCCCCCGAAGGACCTGCCATCTCTGACAGTTTTGCGGCCATGTCAAACCCAGGTAAGGTTCTTCGCGTTGCATCGAATTAATCCGCATGCTCCGCCGCTTGTGCGGGCCCCCGTCAATTCCTTTGAGTTTTAGCCTTGCGGCCGTACTCCCCAGGCGGGGCGCTTAATGCGTTAGCTGCGGCACAGGGAACCGGAGAGGCCCCCCACACCTAGCGCCCAACGTTTACAGCGTGGACTACCAGGGTATCTAATCCTGTTCGCTCCCCACGCTTTCGCTCCTCAGCGTCAGTATCGGCCCAGAGACCTGCCTTCGCCATCGGTGTTCCTCCTGATATCTGCGCATTTCACCGCTACACCAGGAATTCCAGTCTCCCCTACCGAACTCTAGCCTGCCCGTATCGACTGCAGGCCCGCAGTTGAGCTGCGGGTTTTCACAGTCGACGCGACAAGCCGCCTACGAGCTCTTTACGCCCAATAAATCCGGACAACGCTCGCACCCTACGTCTTACCGCGGCTGCTGGCACGTAGTTGGCCGGTGCTTCTTCTGCAGGTACCGTCACTTACGCTTCGTCCCTGCTGAAAGAGGTTTACAACCCGAAGGCCGTCATCCCTCACGCGGCGTCGCTGCATCAGGCTTCCGCCCATTGTGCAATATTCCCCACTGCTGCCTCCCGTAGGAGTCTGGGCCGTGTCTCAGTCCCAGTGTGGCCGGTCGCCCTCTCAGGCCGGCTACCCGTCGTCGCCTTGGTAGGCCATCACCCCACCAACAAGCTGATAGGCCGCGAGCCCATCCCAGGCCGAAAAACTTTCCACCACCAGACATGCGTCCAGAGGTCGTATTCGGTATTAGCCCCCGTTTCCGAGGGTTATCCCAAAGCCTAGGGCAGGTTGCTCACGTGTTACTCACCCGTTCGCCGCTCGAGTACCCCGAAGGGCCTTTCCGCTCGACTTGCATGTGTTAAGCACGCCGCCAGCGTTCGTCCTGAGCCAGGATCAAACTCTCCAACAAAAACTTGTTGAAAGACTGTCCCGGCAACAAAAGTGTTGCCAAAGGAATCCCAACCAGCAAACCCATCCGAAGACGAGCCCACCAGTCCGGGGTATAAATCATAATTGGCACTGGCTTATCTAGCACCCTGTTGAGTTCTCAAAGAACAACCACACACC
>NZ_JCADBL010000028.1:0-1925 GCF_059359015.1 Micromonospora sp. LZ37
GGGGTTATGGGCCTTGACATTGATGGGCCCACTGCTGAGTTCTTCAAGTGGCTGACGGGGGAGGAGTTCCCTGCGGTTGATGAAGATCGCCTGCGGCAGATTTCCGAGACGTACGGTGTGGCGGCGGAGAAGATCGCCGCGGAGATGTTGCCGCTTGTGGCGGGGGCGGTGCATTCGATCCGTGATGGTGTGGCTGGGCAGTCGCAGGAGGCCTTCGTCGAGTCGATGAGGGAGGCGCTCGGCGAGAACGGCCACATCATGTTGGGGTCGAAGTACGTCAGTCGGATGGGCCATGAGTTGAAGAGCATGGCCGTCAATGTCGAGTACGCCAAGCTCATGATCATTTTGACGATTATCGAGTTGGTGGCCCAGTTCACTTTTGCGCTCATGTTTGCGTGGGTTATTCCGGGCATTTTGCCGCAGTTGGCGGCGCGGCTGTTCGTGGGTCGGCTGGTCATCGCGGGCTGGTTGCAGAGTCTGCTTGTCGCGGTTGTCTCGGGGCAGATCGTCGGTGTTGGTTTGCAGGTGCTCATGGATTTCATCGCGCAGAGTATTCAGATTGCGCAGGGGCATCGGAAGGAGTTCGACCCGGAGCTGACGGCGCGGGCCGCGGAGGTGGGTGCGTGGATCGGCGCGGTGGGTGTCGTGTTGGGTGCGGCGGCGGGTGCGGCCAGGAACCTGATGGGTGGAGCTGCGCGGGGTGCGGCGGGTGCTGGTGGGGGCGGGGCGGCGAAGTCCGGCGGTGGCCGGTTCGTGGACGAGATCGTCGTTGAGGCGCTGACGGAGACTGTCGGTACGGTCACCTATTCCGCGGTCAAGGGTGAGGAGATCGACTTCGGAATGCTTCCGGCGGCCGCTGTCGCTGGTGGGTTGTCTGGTCTGGTTGGTGTGGTCGGTGAGGACGCCGGGGCGAGCCTGCGGGCCCGGTTCGGTGGTCTGGGTGGGCCTGACACGTCGCCTCCGGCCTCCTCTAAGTTGGACACGCCTCCGGCCTACTCTGAGTTGGGCCCGCCGCCTTCGGGTTCGTCTGACGGCCCCGCGGGTGCTGCTGTCGGGCAGGGGCCGGGTTCGGTGGATACCGGTGTCGGTTCCGGTGGTCCCGCTGGTTCCGGTGGTCCCGCTGGTTCCGGTGGTCCCGCTGGTTCCGGTGGTCCCGCTGGTTCTGGTTCTGCTGGTTCTGCTGGTTCTGGTTCTGCTGGTTCTGCTGGTTCTGGTGTCAGGCCGGTAGCCGGTCCTGGTGGTTCTGCTGGTGCTGGTGGTTCACCGGTCACCGCGACGCCTCGCAGCACGGTGACGCCTCATCCGACGGACTTCGTTGCATCCGCTGTGGATCTGCCTTCCGCGTCGCCGCCGGTGGTGGCGGGGGTTGAGGGGGGATCGCCGCTGGCAGTGCCTGAGGTGGCCGGTGGGACGCCGCTGACGGGGTCCGTTGTCGAGGGCTCCGATGGGCAGGCGACGCCCTTCCTCATCACCGCATCGGGTGGGCCGGTGAGGCCGCTCGAGTCGGCAGATGCGGGTCCGTCGGGAGGTGCGGTTCCGTCGGGAGGTGCGGGTCCGTCGGGAGGTGCGGGTTCGTCGGGAGGTGCGGGTTCGTCGGGAGGTGCGGGTTCGTCGGGAGGTGCGGGTCCGTCAGCTCCCGCTTCGGCTGGTGGTGCCTCGGCGCAGCCAGCGAGTGCGCCGGCCGGTCCAGGTCGTCCCACCGTCGTTGACGGCGCGGTGACGGCGGGTTCGACGGCCGCGAGTGGATCACCGGTTCCTGCCGGGCTGCCGACGCCCACTCCCGTCACGGCTGCCCCGGCACCAGGCCAGGTCGCCTCGCCGCCGGGGACCACCGCGCCCGGCCCGGCTGTTCAGACGGCTGCTGCGGCCACCACCACACCGACGCCGGCCAGCACACCCACCATGCCCGGTCCGGCGACCGCCGG
>NZ_JCADBL010000029.1:0-1632 GCF_059359015.1 Micromonospora sp. LZ37
GTGGGGCTGGGTCCTTCCATTTGGTTGAGGAACCACAGTCGTTGCTGGGCGAAGGACAGCGGCAGCCGGTCGGGTCGCTCGGTTGCCCGGTGCAGCGGTGAACGGGCGCGGCCGGCCCGGTCCATGAGGCGGGCCAGGTCTGCGACGGTGGGGTTGTCGAACACGGCGCGGATGTCGAGTTCGATGCCGAGGGTGGCGCGGATGCGGCTGATGAGGCGGGTGACGAGGAGTGAGTGTCCGCCGAGGTCGAAGAAGTTGTCGTCGATGCTGACGGTGTCGATGCCGAGGACGTCGGCGAACGCGGCGCACAGGGCGGCTTCGGCCGGGGTGGAGGGTTCCCGGCCCGGCCCGGCGGTGTATTCGGGTGCGGGCAGCGCCCGGCGGTCCAGTTTGCCGTTGACCGACAGGGGCAGGCTGTCGATGGCGACGATCGCCGTGGGGACCATGTAGCCGGGCAGCGCCTGTCCGCAGGCGGCCCGGATGTCAGCCGGGTCCAGGTCGCGACCCGGCTCGGGGATGATGTAGCCGACGAGGCGGCGGTCGCCGGGTCGGTCTTCGCGGACGATGACGACGGCGCGGTCGACGCCGGGTTGTGCGGCGAGCACGGCTTCGATCTCGCCGAGCTCGATCCGGAATCCACGGATCTTCACCTGGTCGTCGACCCGACCGAGGTACTCCAGCTCCCCGTTCGGCCGCCAACGGGCGAGGTCACCGGTGCGGTACATCCGCTCACCGGACCCGAACGGACACGCCACGAACCGCTGCGCGGTCAGACCGGCCCGGCCCAGATAGCCCCGCGCCAAGCCTGGGCCAGCCAGGTACAACTCACCCGCCACCCCCGGCGGCACCACACCCAACCCCGCATCCAGCACATACGCCCGCACATTCCAGATCGGCCCACCGATCAACGGGACCGTGTCGATAGGTCCGGCGGTCCACGCGGTCGCGTACACCGTCGCCTCGGTCGGACCGTAGATGTTGAGCACCGCCGCGTCCGGCAGGGCGCTGCGCACGGCGGCGACTGTAGCCGAGGTCAGTGCCTCACCGGCCAGCACGACGGTACCGGCCCGCGCCGGGGCGGCGCCGGTGCCCAGCAGCTCCGCGACGGCGGACGGCACCGCACTGATCAGGCTCCCAGCCCACGGACCGGCGGCCGCGTCGGCGAGCGCCAGCAGATCCGGGACGATTTCGATGGCGCCTCCGGTAACCAGCGGCCCGAACATTTCGAACACCGACACGTCGAAGCTGAGCGACGTCGCCGCCAGCACCCGCGCGAACTCCCCGGCGGCGAACCGGGCCGCGGCCCAGCCGAGCAGACGACAGACACTGTCGTGCTGGACCACGACGCCCTTCGGCCGTCCGGTCGACCCCGAGGTGTAGATCGTGTACGCCGGGTGGGCCAGGCGCAGCGGCGCGAGGCGGTCACCGTCGTGGACCGCGCCGTCGTCGAGCCGGTCGATCGCTGCCATCACGTCGGGATCGTCGAGGAGCACCTGCTCGCCGTACGCGGGCAGGCCCGCCCCGAGCCGCCCGGTGGTCAGCGTCGCGACGGGGGCGGCGTCGGCCAGCATGAACGCGATGCGGTTCGCCGGGTACGCGGGATCGATCGGCAGGTACGCCGCGCCGGCCTTC
>NZ_JCADBL010000003.1:0-539629 GCF_059359015.1 Micromonospora sp. LZ37
AGGTTGAAGTGCTGCATCACGCCGGGCAGGTCACAGAACCGTACGTCGACGAACCTCACGTCCTCGTTCTTGAGGTATCGCAGCAGTTCCTCGGGATTGGCAAACACACGTCCTCCTGGCACGTCCACTCCGGTGGCTGGGCTCTGGCGACGCTATGACCGCGGGGTTGCCCGGCCGTGTCTCCTATGTTTCTGCCGTGTTACGTCGCTCGCGGAGTGTCATCTGCGCCGCTCAGTCCCCTCCGGGTATCCGTTCGGACGATACCGGCCGGGGCGGAGTACCGCCAATTGATGCCATTGGCCCGATTCCCCGCACCGTGCCGATCCGGACGACGCCGATTCGCTGACTACCCTTGACCGCTGTGACCAACCCGTACGCCGCGGCACCGGTGCCGCCCGCCGCAGACCCCGCCTTCACCCCGCCGAGCCTCGGCCCCCGGTTCGGCGCCCTGGTGATCGACTGGGTGCTCTGCCTGCTGGCGTCCAACATCTTCGCCGACCCGTTCCGCGACGCCTGGGCCCCGGTGCTGGTGCTCGTCGTCGAGTACGGCCTCTTCCTCGGCCTCTTCGCCCAGACCCCCGGCATGTACGTGACCCGCGTCCGGTGCCTCTCCTGGGCCGACGGCGGCCGGATCGGGGTGCTCCGGGCGCTGCTGCGCGGCGTGCTGCTCGCCCTGGTGGTGCCCGCCCTGCTCATGGACGAGCACCGCCGCGGCCTGCACGACCGCCTCACCGGCTCGGTCGTCACCCCCGCCCCCCGAGCCTGATCCCGCGCCGCCCGACCCAAGGTCGCGCTCGAACCAGGAAACAGTGGCCCCCGAGCGGAAGGGTCACCACTGTTTCCCGGATCGAGCGCGATCTGGTGAGGTGCCGGACGGGCCCGGCTCTTCCGGGTACGACGAGGGGGTCAGCGGCCCCGGGACTGGCGGAACGCGCTGCGCGGCGGGCGCATGTTCTTCGGGACCGCGCCCTTGGGCATCTGCGGCCGGGCGGTGAGCGCCTTGAGCCGCTTGTCCAGCGCGTTGACGTCCTTGGGGCTGAGGTCGCGGGGCAGCCGCATCAGCGTCATCCGCAGCTTGCGGATCGGCAGCTCACCCTCACCCTGGCCGATCACGTAGTCGTGCAGCGGCGCGGAGCCGATCACCTTCGCCAGCCGGCGCTTCTCCTGACCCAGCAGGCCACGGACCCGCTGCGGGTTGCCCTCGGCGAGCAGGATCACGCCGGGCCGGCCGATGACCAGGTGCACCATGTCCATCTGCGTGGTGGAGCTGACCGCCGGGGTGACCCGCCAGTCGCCGCGCATGCTCTCCATGATCTGCGCCGCCGCGCCGGGCTGGCCCTCGGCGGCGTTCATCATCGCCTTGTTGGATCGCAGGTTCAGCACGATCAGCAGGGCGAGCAGGGTGAACAGGATGCCCAGCGGCAGCCAGAGCCAGCCCCAGAGGATCACCGCGACCACGGTGAGCGCGAGCGGGATCAGCACCGCGCCGGCGGCCAGTGGAGCGAACCACCTGTCCTGCTTGGCGGTGAACTTGAACACCATCCCGATCTGCTTCAGCCGCTGGCCGAACGAGACCTTCTCCTGGGGCTTTGCCATGCCGCAGAGTCTAGTGGTCGCCGCCCGTGAGGTTGATCCGCGTCCGGGGGTCCGCCGGCTGAGTACCTTACGGCGTGCCGACCCCCGCCGGGCGCCGGAGTAAGGACGGGGATCGGCCGAAGATCAGGCAGCGCACCCATGCCCCGGCGGCACCTTCGCGTGGAACGTCGATGTCAGCAGACGACGACCACCGCAAGGAGCCCGCGATGTTCGGCAACGACCCAGACTTCATCCTCACCATCCACCGTACGCACGCCGCCGAGCTGCGTGCCGACGCCGACGTGGACCGGCTCGCCCGGACGCTGCCGCGCCGCACCGTGCGCGGCTGGCTCAGTCGACGCGACCACGCGGGTCGCACCGGCGACGCCCGCCGGTGAGCCCTCCGCGCCCCCCGGCGGCGGTGCCGACCGATCCGCACCGCGCGCCACCGGCCCCGCCCGGTCACCCGGCCGGCGGGGCCGGTGCGGGGCGGTCGGCGAGGGGTGCCCCGCCCACGGACCGACCGATCGGCGGGAACGGCGCCGGCCCCGGCCATGGCATGCTCGGTGCCGTGACCGCACGCGCCGTCAGCACCGTCCTCGTCGGCCGCCGGCGCGAGCTGGTGGCTCTGCGCGACGCGCTCGCCCGGGCCCGTACCGGGGAACCCACCACCGTCCTGGTCGGCGGTGAGGCCGGCGTGGGCAAGACCCGGCTGCTGGAGGAGTTCGGCCGCTCGGCCACCGACGCCGGCGCCCGGCTGCTGGTCGGCCAGTGCCTGGAACTCGGCGAGGTCGGCCTTCCCTTCGCGCCGTTCGCCGCAGCGCTGCGTGCGGTGCTGCGGCGCGACGGCGCCGAGGTCTTCGCCGGGTACGAGGCCGAGTTCGCCCGCCTCCTGCCGGAGCTGGCCCGGGGCCCGCTCGGCGGCACCGCTCCCGCCGTCGCGCCCGGCTCGGACGCCCCGCGCGGCTACCTGTTCGACCTGGTGGCCGAGCTGTTCCACCGGCTCGCCGCCGTCCAGCCCCTGATACTGGTGATCGAGGACCTGCACTGGGCCGACCGCTCCACCCGTGACCTCATCGGCTTGCTGGTCCGGGGCGCCCGCACCGCCCGGCTGCTGCTGGTCTGCACCTACCGCACGGACGAGCTGCACCGGGGGCACCCGCTGCGTCCCTTCCTCGCCGAGCTGGACCGGGCCCGCGGCGTCGAGCGGGTCGAGCTGGGCCGCCTCGACCGGGACGGCACCGCCGCGATCCTGGCCGACCTGCTCGGTACGGAGCCGGCCGCCCGCGCGGTCGACGACATCCACGACCGCACCCAGGGCAACCCGTTCTTCGTCGAGGAACTGGCCGCGGCCGGCGACCCGATCGGCTGCGCCGCGCTGCCGGAGACGCTGCGCGACCTGCTGCTCGCCCGGGTGGAGCGGCTGCCCGAGGCGGCCCAGCGGGTGCTGCGCATCGCCGCCGCCGGCGGCACCCGGATCGCCCACCAGCTGCTCGCCGAGGTGGCCGGGTTGCCCGAGTTGGAGCTGGAGGACGCGCTGCGCGCCGCCGTCGCCGCCCAACTGGTGGTGGCCGACCCGGACGGCGACTACGAGTTCCGGCACGCGCTGGTCCGCGAGGCCGTCCACGACGAGCTGCTCCCCGGCGAGCACGCCCGGCTGCACGCCCGCTTCGCCGCGGCCGTCGAGGCGCAGCCCCACCTGGTCGCGGCCGGCCGCGCCCCGGCCGAGATCGCCCACCACTGGTACGCCGCGCACGACCATCCGCGGGCCCTGGTGACCGCCCGGACGGCCGCCTGCGCCGCCGCCGACCGGTACGCGTACGCGGAACAGAGCCGGTTGCTGGAACGGGTGCTGGAGCTGTGGGAGCTGGTGCCCGACGCCGCCGACCGGCTCGGCATGGACCACCTGGCGGTGCTGGAGGAGACGCTCGCCGCGGCCACCACCGCCGGTGACTACCACCGAGCGCTCACCCTGACCCGGGCCGCGCTGGCCGAGGTGGACGGCGACGCGGAGCCGCTGCGCGCGGCGCGCCTGCTGGAGCGGCGCGGCCGGATGCTGGCCATGCTCGGCAAGAGCGACGGCGCCGCCGAGCTGCGCGAGGCGTACCGGCTGGTGTCGGGGGTGCCGGACGGTCCGGAGCGGCTCCGGCTGCTCGTCGACGTCGCCGCGTACCTGGTCAGGATCGACCCCGGACAGGCCGCGTCGGTCATCGGCGAGGCGATGACGGCGGCGGAGGCGCTCGGCGAGGACGTCACCCTGCTGCCGACCCGGATCGCCTTGCTCTGTCGCACCAGTCGGGCACCCGATCTCGGCCTGGCCGAGATGCGCCGGGCGGAGGCCCTGGCCCGTGCCGCGGACAACGCGCCGGCACTGGTCAGCGCCCTGGTCCACAGCTCGGACGTGCTCTTCGAACTCGGCCGGTACGCCGAGTCGGCGGAGGCGGCCGCCGCAGGGGTGGTCGAGGCCCGTCGGGTCGGAATCAGCCGCTCCTCCGGCGCGTACCTGCTCTCCAACCAGGCCGAGGCGCTGGTCGCGCTGGGCCGTTGGGACGAGGCGGACGCGGCCTGCGCCGAAGCGGCCCGGATCGACCCGCCGGGCGTCTCCGGGCTGCACTGGCTCCAGCTGCGGGCCGGCCTGCGGTTGGCCCGGGGACATCCCGCTGCCGACGAACTGGTCGGTCGGGCGCTCGCGTTCCTGGCGCGGCCGTACCTGTGGCCGAATCACCGCCTGCCGCTGCTGGAGCTGCGGATCGAGGCGGCCCTGGCGGCGGGCGACCGGGGCGAGGCGGTGCGGGCCGGGTGGAGCGCCCTCGCCGACGACCGCCTGTCGCAGCTTCCCCGGGAGGGCTGGCCGGTACTCGGGGC
The DNA here is from genome assembly GCF_059359015.1 of Micromonospora sp. LZ37. Lineage (NCBI taxonomy): Bacteria > Bacillati > Actinomycetota > Actinomycetes > Micromonosporales > Micromonosporaceae > Micromonospora > Micromonospora sp. LZ37. Next base: position 4,441 of record NZ_JCADBL010000003.1, read on the forward strand.
CGTCGCTCGGGTGGCGGCGCTGACGGGAGACGCCGATCTGGCCGCCACCGTGGCCGCGCGAGCCGCCGACCTGCCCGCCCGCCATCCGGCGGAACGGGCGTACGCCGCCCAGGTCACCGCGACCCTGGCCGCTGACGGGCAGGCGGTGGCCGCCTGGCGGGCCGCCGTGGCCGCCTGGCGTGCGGCGGGACAGCCGTACCCGCTCGGCCGGTCGCTGCTGGCGCTGGCCGAGGCGGCGGCCGGCGCGGGGGAGCGGGACGAGGTCGGCGCGGCGGTGCGCGAGGCCAGCGTGATCGCCAGCCAGCTCGGCGCGGCACCCCTCGCCGAGCAGACCGCGACCCTGGCCCGACGGGTCGGCCTGCGCGGCGCGACCCGGGGCCGCCCCGGCGCGGACCTGCTCACCCTGCGCGAACAGGAGGTGCTGCGGCTGGTCGCCGAGGGGCACAGCAACAGCCGGATCGCCGCGGAGCTCTTCATCTCGCCGAAGACGGCCAGCGTGCACGTCTCCCGGATCATCGCCAAGCTCGACGTGAGCAACCGCGTCGAGGCCGCCGCCCTGGCCCACCGCCTCAACCTGCTCGCCGACCCCCGCTGACCCCCTCCTTCCCGTCCCACTGTCGCGGGAAGGGTGACTGCCCCGCCCGAATGTCCATGTCCGTGACAGCGCGCGGGAGGTGGAGGGTGGGTCAGCGGTGCGGGAGGTAGATGCGCCAGCCGTCGATGGTGACCAGGTCGAGGGTGGGCGGTTCGGCGCGCAGGCGTTCGTCGAGGCGGGCGGCGAGCGGCGAGCCGGCGGGGGCGACCCAGGCCGCTGAGGTCGACGCCGCCACCGCCTGGCGGTACGGCCGGTAGCGGTCGTGCCCGGGGTTCAGGTCGTCGTCGATCACGGCGCAGAGCACGTCCTCGCCGCTGGCGAAGGTGAGCCGGTTGCAGGTCCAGTAGCCGCCGTACACGTGCCGGACGCCCCGCTCCCGCAGCGTGGCCACCAGTTCGGCGTGGCGGGCCTCGGCGGCGCGGGCGGCCGGCGCGGCACCGACCGCCCCGGCGGTGGCGACGACGGCGGTGCCGAGTGTCGCCGTCAGCACCCCGGCCGCCGCGAACCGCAGCGCGGGATCCCCTCGGGCGGGGTCGGGCCCGCAGGCCCGCCGCCGGGCGGCGGCCCACAGCGGCCACAGCAGCGCCGGTACGGAGATGAGCAGGCAGGACAGGTAGCGACTGCTTTCGATCGGCGTCCGCCCGGCCGCGCTGCTGACCGCGTAGACGGCGAGCGTCGCGGCGGCGGCGACGACCAGGGCGAGCGTCACCGCCGCAGCGATCCGCGTCCCGCCCGGCCCGACGGTGGCGGTGGGGCTGGGCCGGACGGGGGCCGGCACGCGGCCCGGCGGGCCGGCCGGGGAGACGGCGCGCAGGGTGCGCCCGGCGGCGACACCGGCGGCGGACAGGAGCACCGGCACGGCGACCGCCCACCACAGCTGCCAGGGCGCGCAGTGGCTCGGGAAGCAGAAGCCCATGCCCAGCGGCGGCCCGAGCACCAGCCCTCCGTACAGCCGTTCGGGCCATCCGGCGGTCTGGCCGGCGCCGCTCGCGGCCAGCACGGCGGCGAGCGGGCTGCGACCTGCCACCAGGCTGTGCGCCAGCAGCGGCCCGGCACCGACCAGCGCCCCGAGACCGAGCAGCGCGCCGGCCCGGCCGGCCAGTTCCCGCCGGCGGAACGCCACCAGGACCGCCCCGGTGGCGGCCACGTACGGCAGCACCAGCGGGTCCACCCAGACCATCAGGCCGGCGAGGAACCCCCAGGCGGCCCAGCGCGGCAGCCGGCGACCCGGCCGACCGGCCGACAGGTCGTACGCCAGCAGGGCGAGCGCCACCCCGACCGGGTTCATCTCCGGGTAGCCGCCGCCCGCGATCAGCTGGTTCTTGACGATCCGGTCCGAGCCGAGCGCGAGCAGCACCACGACCAGCAGGGCGAACCAGCGGTCCCCGGTCAGTCGCAGCGCCAGCCGCCAGGCGAGCAGCACGAAGAGGGCGTACAGCGCGAGGGCGGGCAGGCGCAGGCCGAGCGTCGACGGGCCGGCCAGCGCGAACACCGGCGCGGCCAGCCACGCCTCCAGCGTCCCCATGTACGCCTGGCCGTAGAAGAAGACCGGGAAGTCCTCACCCAGGGCGATGCGCACCGCGGCCAGACCCATGGTGGCCTCGTCGCTGTTCGTCGGCGGCGAGTGGTGCAGCAGCAGGCCGAGGCGGTAGCCGATCCCGGCCGCGACGGCGAGCAGGGTGAGCAGCCCGGGCAGCCGGGACCACCGGGCGGGGGCAGGCGCCTGCGGCGCGTACGCCGACACCTGTGCATAACGGACGAACCGTAGCTGATGTCACGTAACGCCGCAGACGTGTGCGCGGGCCGTGATGGCCTGTCGCGGAAGCGGGCTCACCGCCGGCCAGAGGCGGCGCCGGCCGGGGGTCAGCCGGCGGCGGGAGAGCTCTCGCGGGCGTCGAGGGCCTGCTGGTAGAGCCGGCCGGCCCGGTACGACGAGCGCACCAGCGGTCCGCTCATCACGCCCGCGAAGCCGATCTCCTCGGCCTCCTCGCGCAGCTCGACGAACTCCTCCGGCTTGACCCAGCGGGTCACCGGGTGGTGCCGGGGGGACGGGCGGAGGTACTGGGTGATGGTGATCAGCTCGCAGCCGGCGTCGTGCAGGTCGCGCAGCGCCTGGGACACCTCGGTCCGCTCCTCGCCCATGCCCAGGATCAGGTTGCTCTTGGTGACCAGGCCGGCGGCGCGGGCCTGCCGGATCACGTCCAGCGAGCGCTCGTAGCGGAACGCCGGGCGGATCCGCTTGAAGATCCGCGGCACCGTCTCGACGTTGTGCGCCAGCACCTCCGGGCGGGCGCCGAAGACCTCGGCGAGCTGCTCGGGGACGGCGTTGAAGTCGGGGATCAGCAGCTCGACGCCGCAGCCGGACCGCAGGGCGTGGATCTGCCGGACCGTCTCGGCGTAGAGCCAGGCGCCGCCGTCGGGCAGGTCGTCCCGGGCGACACCGGTGATGGTGGCGTAGCGCAGGCCCATCGCGGCCACCGACTCGGCCACCCGGCGCGGCTCGTCGGCGTCGAACTCGGCCGGCTTGCCGGTGTCGATCTGGCAGAAGTCGCACCGCCGGGTGCACTGGTCGCCACCGATGAGGAAGGTCGCCTCGCGGTCCTCCCAGCACTCGTAGATGTTGGGGCAGCCGGCCTCCTGGCAGACGGTGTGCAGCCCCTCGCGCGAAACGAGCCCGCGCAGCTGGGTGTACTCCGGGCCCATCTTGGCCTTGACCTTGATCCACGGCGGCTTGCGCTCGATCGGCGTCTCGGCGTTGCGCGCCTCGATCCGCAGCATGCGTCGCCCCTCGGGGGCGACCGTCGCGGAACGCGCAGCCTGCGGGGTCGTCGTCGCGGAGTGCTCGATCGTCACAAAACCGAGCCTACGCCCGACGGCGGCCGTCGATGAACGTCGGGCGACGGGCGTCACGTCGCAGATGTTGTGACACCGGACACCGGGGACGTCCGAAATGGCGTCACAGCGCTCCGGTGGGGGTGCTAGCGTGCCCGGCAGAGCTGTGACGGAGCCGAGTAGCGCGTCGATCAGCCAGTGCAGAGAGCCGCCGGTTGCTGGAAGGCGGTCTGGCGCCGGCGCGTGAAGACCCTCCCGAGCTGCGGGAAGAACGGCGCCTGCGGGCGCCCGGTAGAACCCGCCGACTGGCCCACGTCACGGGCGACGAACGAGGCTCCCGCTCCGGCGGGGGCGAAGGTGTGGTGGCACCGCGAGGTTCCCGCTCGCCCACACCTCCCGGGGATCGCGTTGCGATTGACCAAGGAGGTAACCGCCGTGCAACGCATCCTGTCCTCCCAGCTCACCGCCCATGTCGGCGAGACCGTACGGCTCGCCGGCTGGGTGCACCGCCGCCGGCTGCTCAAGTCGGTGGCCTTCCTGATCGTGCGGGACGCCGCCGGCCTGGCCCAGGTCGTGCTCACCGACCCGGCCGCCCGGGCCGCCCTCGGGGAGCTTCCCGAGGAGAGCGTCGTCGAGGTTGTCGGCACGGTGGTCGCGAACGGCACCGCGCCCGCCGGGGTCGAGCTGACCGACCCGACGGTACGACCGCTCGGCCCGCCCGCCGTGCCGCCGCCGTTCGACCTGTACCGGCCGGCGCTCACCGCCACGCTGCCGACCCAGTTGGACCACGCCCCGACGGCGCTGCGGCACCCGACCCGTTCGGCGGCGCTGCGGATCTCGGCGGCGGCGGTGGCCGGATTCCGGGCCGCCCTCGACGCCCGCGACTTCGTGGAGATCCACACGCCGAAGGTGGTCGCCTCGTCCACCGAGAGCGGGGCGAACGTCTTCGCGCTGGACTGGTTCGGCCGGCCCGCGTACCTGGCCCAGTCGCCGCAGTTCTACAAGCAGCTGATGGTGGGCGTCTTCGAGCGGGTCTACGAGGTCGGACCGGTGTTCCGCGCCGAGCCGCACGACACCGTGCGACACCTGGCCCAGTACACCTCGCTCGACGTCGAGCTGGGCTTCGTCGCCGACCACCGGGACGTGATGGCGGTGCTGCGCGACACCCTGGCCGGGATGCTCACCCACGTGGCGGAACGCGCCGGTGGCGCGGTGGCCACCCTGGGCCTCGACCTGCCGGCCGTGCCGGCCGAGATCCCCGCGGTGCACTTCACCGAGGCGCTGAAGATCGCCGGCGCGCCGGCCGACGAGCCGGACCTCGCCCCCGCCCACGAGCGGGCGCTGGGGGAGTGGGCCCGCGCCGAACACGGGTCGGACTTCCTCTTCGTCACCGGCTACCCGATGGCGAAGCGGCCCTTCTACACCCATCCGGACCCGCGGCGGCCGGCGTACTCGAACGGTTTCGACCTGCTCTTCCGCGGCCTGGAACTGGTCACCGGCGGGCAGCGGCTGCACCGGTACGACGACTACCTGGCGGCGCTGGCCGCGCGCGGCGAGCCGGTCGAGCCGTACGCGGGCTACGTCCAGGCGTTCCGGCACGGCATGCCGCCGCACGGCGGTTTCGCCATCGGGCTGGAACGCTTCGTCGCCCGGCTGGTCGGTGCGGCCAACGTCCGGGAGGTCACCGCCTTCCCCCGTGACCTGCACCGGCTCACCCCGTAGCGAGCGGGGCCCCTCGTCGGCGCACGGCTGTCGACGAGGGGCCCGGGCTCACCGCTGGACCGGAGGCCCGATCGGCAGGTTCCGCTTGTGGGCGGTGGCCCGGTAGCGGGCCACCAGTGCCGCCTCCACCTCCGCCGGGACCGGTCGGCCCTCCAGGTAGTCGTCGATCTGGTCGTACGCCAGGCCGAGCGCGTCCTCGTCGAGCTTGCCCGGGGCGAGGCTCTCCAGGTCGGCGGTGGGCGCCTTGCCCACCAGGTCGGCGGGGGCGCCGAGCGCGGCGGCGATCGCCCGCACCCGGCGCTTGGTGAGCCCGGTCAGCGGGACGACGTCGGCCGCGCCGTCGCCGTGCTTGGTGAAGAAGCCGGTGACCGCCTCGGCGGCGTGGTCGGTGCCGACGACGAGCCCGCCCGTCGCGCCCGCGACCGCGTACTGGGCGATCATCCGCTGGCGGGCCTTGACGTTGCCGTGGACGAAGTCCCGCTGCCCGGCGTCGGCGAAGGTCAGCCCGGCTGTCTCCAGCGCCTCCAGGGCGGCGTCGGCGGCCGGCTTGATGTCGACCGTGAGCACCCGGTCGGGGCGGATGAAGGCCAGCGCCGCCTGGGCGTGCTCCTCGTCGGCCTGCACCCCGTAGGGCAGCCGCATGGCCAGGAAGACCGCCTCGTGGCCGGCGGTGCGGGCCCGCTCGACGGCGAGCTGGCAGAGCCGACCGGCGGTAGTGGAGTCGACCCCGCCGCTGATGCCGAGGACCAGCGTCCGCAGGCCGGTGTCGACCAGCCGGTCGGCGAGGAAGACCACCCGTCGTTCGATCTCGGTCTCCGCGTCGAAGCCCGCCGGCACCTGGAGCTCCTCGGCGATCTGTTGCTGCGTCGACATCACGTCGGTCATCGGGGGGATCCTTCCGTCGGTTGCCCGTCTCGACAGGAGTCAACCTGCCCCCGGGCGCGGGCGGTCAATCAGGTGGGCCGGCGGGCCGCTCAGGCGGGGCCGAGCAGGTCCCAGGAGTTGCCGGCGACGTCGCGGAAGACGGCGACCCGGCCGTACGGCTCGGTACGCGGCGGCTTCACGAACTCGACGTTCGCCTCGACCATCCGACGGTAGGTGGCGTCGAAGTCGTCGACCTGGAGGAAGAAGCCGACCCGGCCGTGGGTCTGGTCGCCCACCGCGGCCTCCTGCCGCTCGCCGTCGGCGCGGGCCAGCAGCAGCCCGGTCCCGCCGCCGGGCGGGCGGACCACCACCCAGCGCTTCGGCCGCCCGTCGTTGGTGAGCGACGGGGAGTCCTCGGTCAGTTCGAAGCCGAGCACCTCGGTGAAGAAGGCGATGGCCGGGTCGTACTCGGCGACGACGAGGGTGACGAGATCGATCTGCACCGGACCGAGGGTAGGCCGTCCTCCGCCCACCCCGGCGCGCGGCCGGGTCCTCAGACGGTGAGGAGGGTGGACAGCCGCCGCTCCACCGCCGGGAGCACGTCGGCGACGGTCACCGGACGGCCCAGCTCGGCGGTGAGCGAGGTGACCCCGACGTCCCGGAGGCCGCAGGGCACGATCCGGTCGTAGTACGACAGGTCGCAGTCGCAGTTGATGGCGAAGCCGTGCAGGGTCACCCCGCGGGCCACCCGGATGCCGATGGCGGCCACCTTGCGGGCCGGGCCCCGGTCGTCCTGCGGCACCCACACCCCGCTGCGCCCCTCGACCCGGCCGGCGGCCAGCCCGAACTCGGCGCAGACGTCGATCAGCAGCTGCTCGGTGCGCCGTACGTAGGCGACGACGTCGACCGGGTCGGGCAGCCGGAGGATCGGGTAGCCGACGAGCTGCCCCGGGCCGTGCCAGGTGATCTTGCCGCCGCGGTCGACGTCGACCACGGGAGTGCCGTCCATCGGCCGGTCCGACGGTTCGGTGCGCTTGCCGGCGGTGTAGACGCTCGGGTGCTCCAACAGCAGCACGGTGTCCCCCCGCTCGCCGGCCACCACCGACTCGTGCAGCCGGCGCTGCTCGTCCCAGGCGGCCTGGTAGTCGAGCAGGCCGGCGCGGACGGCCGTCACCCCGGAAGTCGTCGTAGTCACCCCGCCAGCCTAGCGCCGTCGGTGGTCGTCACCCGGGGTGAGCCTCGTCGCCGTCGCCGCCCACCAGCAGGGCGGTGACCAGCAGCGGGTCAGGCCGGCGGCACCTTCCACAGCCAGACGTCGTCGACCCGCTGCGGCTGGCCGAGCAGGGCGGTGGCGGTGCGGCGCAGGGCGTTCTCGTCGAGGTCGTACTTGGCGCCGTGCACCCGGTCGGGCAGCACGACCGCCTCGACGCCCCAGTACCGCAGGTCGGCCAGGGAGAGCCGGACGCTGCCCTCGGTGATGATCGGCACCAGACCGGTCCGTCCGGCCTGGTCCATCAGGGTGTCGAAGGTGCGCGGCGGCGGACCGATCCGGCCCCGCCCGTCGGGGCCGCCCGGGCCGAGGAAGAAACCGGCCGGGATGCGGAACTCGCCCTGCCGGTGGGCGAGGGCGTACGCCTGCCAGCGCTGCCCGTCCGGGGTGACGTCCAGGGTCAGCGGCAGCGGGGTGAGCACCCCGTCGGGCGAGACGTGCTCGCGCCACGTGCCGGCGGTGATGAACTCCGGGATCGGCTCGCGCGTGCTGGTCAGCAGCGGGACGGGCAGCAGCGGCAGCAGCGCCGCCGCGAAGCCCAGCACCCAGGCCGCCCGGGCGGCGCGCCGGCGCGGCGGCGCGGCCCGCAACCGGTCAATCGCGTACGCCAGCAGCACGCCGATCATCGGGGCGACCACCAGCGCCAACCGGGACGGCAGCGCGGCGTTGACCACCGGCAGGTCGTCGAGCAACCCGAAGGGCAGCAGTTGCCCGGTGTGCTGCCCGTTCCACTTCGCCTGCGACCCCCAGGAGAGCACCGCGAAGACCATGGCGGTGCCGCCCAGCGCAGCGAGGGTGGCCCGGCGGCCCGGGTCGGCCCGCCGCCACAGCGCCACGAAGCAGGCGACGGCGAGGAGCAGCAGCGGCAGCCCGAAGAACGAGTTCTCCTCGGTCGGGTTGGGCGCCAGCGAGGTGCGCAACCCCGCCTCGCCGGCCAGCGAGCGCTGCGGATAGGCCCCGAACGCGGCGATGTCCTCGGCGTGGATGACCGGATCGAACCCGGTGCCGTGGAAGCGCTGCGGCCCGGCGAAGTGCAGCCAGAGCGGGTACGCCAGCAGCGCCCCGGCCACCAGGGCGGCCACCCCGAGCCCGCGCAGGAAGGTGGGCAGCGCCGCCCGGGCCTCGGCCCGCCGGGCCGGGTGCAGCGACCAGATGGTGAGGAACACGCCCAGCGCCAGCGCGGTGAAGAAGAGCCCCTCGGCGGCGATGGAGAACGCGACCGCCACCAGCGCACCGAGGACGATCCCGCCGCGCAGCCAGCGCCCGGGACGGCGCAGTACGAACACCGCGTGGACCAGCAGCGGCACCAGCCAGCCGGCGGTCCAGTTGAGGTGCGCGTTGGCGTGCGACACCATGCCGGGGGAGTAGGCGATGACCAGCGCGCCGAGCCCGGCGGCGAACCGGCTGCGCACCAGGTGCCGGGAGAGCAGCCAGTACCAGGCGAGCGCGGTCGCGGCGAGGTTGAGGGTGAGGATCACCAGGAACGTCGCCGGCGGTCCGATCAGGTACGTCAGCGGGGCGAAGACCACCGCGTACACGGTGACCGAGGTGTTGACCGCGAGGTTGACCCCGTCGGGGACGTTGATCAGGGTGGTGAAGAGCGGGTTCTCCCCGTGGGTGACGGCGTGCCCGCCGAAGGCGAGCAGCCACTCGAAGAGCGCCTGGTCGCTGGAGTTGACGGTGATCGCCCGGCCGTTCGGGTCGGACCAGAGGCCGCTGGTGACCCAGCCGGCCAGCAGCACGGCGACGAGCGCCACGACCAGGTCGGCCCGACGATTCCGGGCGGCGGGCGCGGCGACGGGCTGGTCGGCGTCCACGGTGGGGGAGGTCGGCACGGAGCGGACGTTACCAACCGGATCCGCCCCCACCGCCCGGACACGGGGCAAGGAGGACGTCTCCGGTGCCGGAGGGAGTCCCGGCGATCCGCGCACCCGCCGTGCACACATCGGTCGGGGCGAATGTGTGAGCGGTGGCCATGTCGCAGGTCGGAAACATGGACGTAACGTCGCGGCAACTTCGGAGTGACCCGGTTCACACACCGCCACAGGAGGTCGCCGTGCGCCGACCCGCATCCATCCTCGCCCGTCTCGCCGGCGCGGTCGCCGGGGTCGCGCTCGCCGCGACCGCCCTGGTCGCCGTCGCCGCACCCGCCCAGGCCGCCACCCTGACCCAGGTCACCGGCTTCGGCTCCAACCCCGGCAACCTCGCCATGTACGCCTACCGTCCGGATGGCCTGCCGGCCAACGCGCCGGCCGTCGTGCTGCTGCACGGCTGCACCCAGAACGCCGCCGGCTACTTCGCCAACTCCGGCTGGCGCAAGTACGCCGACCAGTGGAAGTTCGCCCTGATCGTGCCCCAGCAGTCCACCTCCAACAACGCCAACTCCTGCTTCAACTGGTTCGAGACCGGCGACACCGCGCGCGGCCAGGGCGAGGCGCTGTCGATCAAGCAGATGGTCGACCACGCCAAGGCCAACTTCGCGGTGGACGGCAGCCGGGTCCACGTCAGTGGGCTCTCCGCCGGCGGGGCGATGAGCGCGGTCATGCTCGCCACCTACCCGGACGTCTTCGCCGCCGGATCGGTGGTCGCCGGCCTGCCGTACCGCTGCGCCACCAGCACCGTCAACGCGTTCTCCTGCATGAACCCCGGGGTGGACAGGACCCCGACCGCCTGGGGTGACCTGGTCCGGGGCGCGTACTCCGGCTACACCGGCCGCCGGCCCCGGGTGGCCGTCTGGCACGGCACCTCCGACACCACGGTCGCCCCGCTGAACGCCACCGAGTCCCGCGACCAGTGGACCAACGTGCTCGGCGTCGGGCAGACCCCGACCAGCACGGCGTCGCTGCCCGCCGGCACCAGCCTGGAGGTGTACGGCAACGACGCGGTCCGGCTCTACCGGGTCTCCGGGATGGGGCACGGCACGCCGGTCGACCCCGGCACCGGCGCCGACCAGTGCGGCACCGCGACCTCGTACTTCTTGGACACCATCTGCTCGGCCTACCGGGACGCGCTCTTCTTCGGCCTGAACGGCGGCGTCACGCCGACCCCCACGGCGACCTCGTCCCCCACGCCGAGCCCGACCGCCGCGCCGGTCTGCGTCACCGCCAACAACTACGCCCACGTCACGGCCGGCCGCGCCTACGCCTCCGGCGGCTACGCCTACGCCCTCGGCAGCAACCAGCGCATGGGTCTCTACAACACCTACGCCACCACCACCCTGAAGCAGACCGCCCCCGCCTACTGGGTCATCGGCTGCTGACCCCGCTGACCCCCGCTGATCATGAAGTTGACGGCGATGTCGATCTCCATCACTGCCGTCAACTTCATGACCAACGGCCCGGGGGTGGGGGTGGGGGTCGTATCAGTCGGTGAGGGCGGCGTGCAGGGCGCTGGTCAGGTCGGGGTGGTGGTAGTGGAAGTCAGTCCTGGTCAGCACTCCGGGCAGGACCCGGGTGCTGGTGAGGGCCTCCTGGGCGAAGCCGCCGAGGGCCACCTTGAGGGCCACCGCGGGGATCGGCATGATCGCGGGGCGGCGCAGCTGGCGGGCCAGCTCCCGGGTGAACTCGGCGTTGGTGACCGGGTTCGGGCCGACCCCGTTGACCGGGCCGGCGATGTCGCCCCGGTCGAGCAGGAACACCGTCGCGTCCAGCCAGTCCCGCATGGAGATCCAGGGCAGCCACTGCCGGCCGCTGCCCAGCTTCCCGGCGATGCCCAGCTTGAACGGGAGCAGCTGCGGCTTGAGCAGGCCACCGTCGCGGTGCAGCGGCAGCCCGGTGCGCAGCCGCACCACCCGTACGCCGGCGTCCTCGGCCGGCCGGGTCGCCGCCTCCCAGACCCGGCAGACGTCGGCGAGGAAGCCCTCACCCGCCGGAGCGCCCTCCTCCACCACCCGGTCGCCGGTGTTGCCGTACCAGCCGACGGCGGAGGAGTTGAGCAGCACCGCGGGCCGGTCCGCGGCCGGCAGGCCGGCGATGGTGATGGCCAGGGTGCTGGTGGTGTCCACCCGGCTGGTCCGGATCAGCTGCCGGTACTCGTCGGTCCAGCGCTTGTCGCCGACCCCGGCGCCGGCCAGGTTCACCACCGCGTCGGTCCCGGCCACCACGGCCGGGTCGAGCTGCGCGGCGGACGGGTCCCACCGGTGCTCGTCGGAGGTGCGCGGCGCCCGCCGGACCAGCCGGGCGACCTGGTGTCCGTCGGCGGTGAGGCGGTCGACCAGCCGGGTGCCGAGGAAGCCGGACGCGCCGGCCATGAGGATCCGCATGCTCATATCTTCGGGTACGGGACACCGAACGGATGCGTTCACCCGCTTCCCCGTTCTCCTCGCCGTCGGGCGGACCGGTGGGGCGGCCCGCGACCCGACGCGCCCCACCGGCCTCGTTTCCGAGCCTCGCCCCCGGCTCAGCCGACCGGCGCCCCGCGCAGGTCGGCGAGGAGGTGCTCCACCTGCGCGAACGCCTCGGCCGGCAGCGGGCCCCGGGCGCGCGGCGGTGGGGCGTGCGGAGTTGAGGATCGAGATGATCCGGTCCACGCCGTCCCAGGAGAAGAGGGCGTCCGCCTCTGTGGAAGCCCTCTACGGGGCGCGGAGGTCGAGGGGCTACGGGCGGCACCCATCGCCTGCTACGGTGCCGCGACCGGCACTGGGGGAGGGACGACCATGGAGGTCCGACCGGAGGGTTCGCCTCCTCCCCGGGAGGTCGGCGACTGGCAGGCCGCCGAGGCCAACGCCGTGGAGTGGATGAGATGGCTGGGCCACCGGGACGCCCAACCGACGAAGCCGGGTGCCGACGGCGGCGTCGATGTGATGGCCCAGGGTGCCTTCGCCCAGGTCAAGTGGTACGGGAGGCCCGTGGGTGTAGGGCCTCTGCGGCAGCTCTTCGGAGCGAGGGCCAACCGACCGGGGAGGCTCTACTTCTTCGTCAACGCTGGCTACAGCAAGCCGGCACTGACCTTCGCTGAGTCGGTCGACATGGCTGCCTTCGTCTACTCGTCCGCCACCGGCCTGATCCGCCCCGTCAGCCCGATCGCACGCTCAACTTTCCGGGCGGCCGTCGCCCGACAGAGTGCCCGTAAGCCCGGAAGCCGTGCAGATGCCGGAGCGGCACCAGGGAAGCCTGCACCGGATCCTCGCCACCGCGACAGCTCCACACCGTCGACGCCTTTGCGCACGACCGTCGAGTACCTGCCGGCAGAAGACGGGCCCGGTCTCAGCAAGTCTCAGGTGAGCGACGTGCTCAGGAGTCTCCGGCAGAAGAGGGATGCACGGGTCGGAGCGCCGCGGGTGTCGCCGGACCGCCCCGATGATGATCAGCTCGCCGGGCCAGGGGAAAACCTCCCCTCGGCCGGTTCAGCGGCCCCACCGCAGCCGTCGGCAACTGGCTGCCTTTCCGTCGGCGGATTGGTGGCAGCGGGTATGGCTCTCTGCTGCAACGGCACAGTTCATGACGGGGATTGGCCCGCCTGGTTGGCGGTGTCGGGTGCTGCAGCCTTACTCCTCGGGATCGCCGGTACCATCGCCGCAGTCCGGCAGAACGCCCAGTCGGATGACGAGGCATGAGGCCGCCTGTCGCAGACCTCAGAGTGACTACGACGCCTTCAGGTCCGCCGGCATCGGCAGCTCGCCGAGCACCTTCGCCGGCGCGTTGACCGGCGGGTTGACCAAGGGTCGCACCCGTAACCTCGTGCTTCAGACCCAGGGACTGTTGAGGATGTTCACGGCCTCGGTGTCGCCGAGCGGCCGAAGGGCTGACGACGCCGTCCGTGGGCGGGTGACGGCGGAGCGGCTCGTCCTGCTCGACGAGGTCACATGGGGCTACCTCGACCGACCGGTGCTGGTCTGGCAAGATCGAACCCACTGGATCGACCGGGACACCGCCGAGCTCTGCGTCGGCCGCGGCGTCGGTCGGATCAGCTGTGTCCCCGGCTGGGTCTGCCGCTGACGCCGGACGCGGCCGACGTGAATCGTTTACGTCATCAGCTCTAAAGCGTCTCGATGAGAGGCTCGGCTCCCGAACGAGCACCGGCTCGCCGCTGACAACCCGCCGTCAAACGCCAGCGCTCAGGACAGTCGGGCCAGCACCGGGGCGAGCGGTTCGAGGGCGTCCCGGCGTACCACGAAGCGGGTGACGCCCCAGCGGCGCTCGTGCCCGGCGACCGCCGCGACGATCTCGTCGACGGTGCCGACCAGCACGAACGGCGTGGCGAGCAGCTCGGCGACGGTGAGGCCGACGTCGCGGGCGTGCTCCGCCGCGGCGGCCTCCGCGTCGTCGGTGACCACCACCCGCTGCACCAGCGCCTCCAGCGCGGGCGGGTCGTTCCGTCCCGCCGCGCCCGCGGCGACGCAGGCGAGCTGCGCCTCGATCTGGTCGGCCCGCCACCGCGCGTCGTGGCGGTGGCCGTCGGCGAGGGTACGCCCGAAGCCGGTCAGCCCGACCACGTCGGCGTGCGCGCCGGCCCAGCGCAGCAGCGTCGAGTTGGCGGTGCCCATGGTCAGCGGGATGCGCTCCCGCACCGGGCGCGGCGCGGTCAGCCGGGCCGCCCGGACGGTCAGCTCGGGGGAGTCCACGGTGACCTCCTCGCCGTCGAGCAGGGCCCGGACCGCCTCGGCGACCGCCACACAGCGGCGTACCCGACCGGCCACGTCCGGGCGTTCGCGGCCGACGGCGCGCCACTCGGCCGGGGTGTGGCCGGCGCCGACGCCCAGCCGGGCCCGCCCGCCGGAGACCAGGTCCAGGGTGGCGACGTCGACGGCGAGCAGGAGCGGTTCCCGGACGCCGAGGTTCGACACGTACGACCCGAGCTCGATCGTCGAGGTCACCGACGCGGCGGCGGCCAGCGCGACGAACGGGGAGGTCCGGTGGCCGGGGTGGTCGGCGGCGAGCAGCGCGGCGTAGCCGGCCGACTCGGCCCGGCGGGCCAGGTCGAGCCAGCTCGCCGCGTCGCTGGGGGTGGCCTGGAGCGAGAAGACGGTCACCGGGCCAGCCTGTACCGCCGAAGGGCCGCCGGCCAGTCCGGGCGGGCCGATTCTGCTGACCGACGAATCCGCCCCCGCCGTGGCTGCCGGCCGGCTACGTCGAGGTGCCCATCCCGTCCGTCCCGGTCTCCTTCCACTGGGCCCGGTAGGCGGCCTCGTGCGCCTCGTGGGTGGTCTTCTCGTGGAAGACCACCTGGTGCAGCGCGCGCCGGCCCTCCTCCATGGTGAGCACCTCGACCACCACCAGCCCGACGCAGATCGCGGTGAGCAGGGTGAGCGTGGCCAGCCCGGGCAGGTGGGCGCCGGCCGGGATCCCGAGGGCGAGCAGGAGCACCGCCGCGACCCGGCTCCAGGACAGCGTGCGCAGCGTGCGCCACTGGAACAGCATGTTGCCGCACAGGTAGCAGATCACCCCGCCGAAGAGCAGGGGCACGCTCGGGCCGTGGGCCGGCTCCGTGAGCGGCACGGACGGATCGGCGATCGCGTGAACCACCTCCTCGGCGCCCAGGGCGAAGAGGATGATCCCGGCGATCATCGGAAGGTATAGGTAGGCGTAGGCGTCCCGGGCCATCGCCACCCGTGCCCGCCCCTCGGCGACGTGCAGGGCGATCCGGGCGGCCGGCCCGATGACGTCGTAGTGGGCCCACCAGAGCGCGGCGGTGAAGAAGATGCCCAGCGTCGCCGCCGCGACCGCCGGCCAGGTCGGCGGCTGGCCGAGCAGGTTGCTGCCGACGCCGACCGAGATGACCGATTCGCCCAGCGCGATGATCAGGATGAGTTCGTAGCGTTCCGTCCAGTGCTCGGCCGACGCCACCCCCCAGCCCTCGGCGCCGCCCAGGAGGCCGGACCCGTACTGGAGCACCACCACGCAGAGCCAGAGGCCGTCGCGCACCATGCCCGCCAGGTCGAGGTCGTCGATCCGGGCGGGGATCAACGCCGCGCCGAGCAGCAGGAGGGTGCTGAACACCATCTCCGGGGCGAACCGGATCAGCTGCCTGCGTTCCCGTGGGCTTTCCCGCACGACGTGCAGGTAGAGGATGAAGTGCACCGCGCGGATCACCACGTAGGTGACCGCCACGACCATCGGCCCGGCCGCGCCCGCGCGGGGGTCGTTGAACGACTGCGGCAGGGCCAGCGCGAAGCTGAACAGCGCCGCCATCCCGACGACCATCAGCACCGGCACGAAACCCTCGCCGAGCCGCACCCGGGTGGCCACCACGCTGTGCACCACCCAGGCCCACCAGAGCACCGCCAGCACCAGCATGCCGTGCAGCAACGCCGAACCCGTGATCTCGACGGCGGTGGCCCGGGTGATGATGAAGAACGAGAAGACGAAGACCAGGTCGAAGAAGACCTCGAAGCGGTCCACCCGGGCGCCGGGAGCGACTGCGACGGCGGGCCCCAGCGTCCCGCGCCGCCTCCACCGCCCGCTGCCCACCCGTCCACTCTCGCAGCGCGCGGTCGGCCCGGAGGCGATTCCCCTCAGCCTGCGGCGCGGTGCCGCGGGCCGTCCATCAGCAGGCCGGCAGCCGGCCGGCGAGGTCGCGCTGGCTCGGGGCGCCGCACGCGGAGCGAAACGGCGCAGGGCGCCCCGGTCGACGTGACCGGGGCGCCCTGCGTACGCGGGAGGGTCAGAGGCCCAGCTCGGCCTCGAAGTTGCCGCCCTCCAGGCGCTCCTTGACCGCGGCCAGGAAGCGGGCCCCGTCCGCGCCGTCGATCAGCCGGTGGTCGTAGGAGAGAGCCAGGTAGACCATCGAGCGGACCGCGACGACCTCGCCCAGCTCCGGGTCGTTGACCACGACCGGACGCTTCACCACGGCACCCGTGCCGAGCATCGCCGACTGCGGCGACGGCACGATCGGGGTGTCGAAGAGCGCGCCCCGGCTGCCGGTGTTGGTCAGCGTGAAGGTCGCGCCGGCGAGCTCGTCCGGGCTGATCTTGTTGGTCCGGGTGCGCTCGGCCAGGTCGGCGACCCGCTTGGCGATGCCGCCGAGGTTGAGGTCACCGGCGTTGTGGATGACCGGGACCAGCAGGCCCCGCTCGGTGTCCACGGCGATGCCCAGGTGCTCGGCGTCCGGGTAGGTGATCGTCCCACCCTCGAGGTCCATGCTGGCGTTGACGATCGGGTGCGTCTGGAGCGCCTCGACGGCCGCCAGGGCGAAGAACGGCAGGAAGGACAGCTTCACGCCGTGCCGCTGCTGGAAGGAGTCCTTCGCCTGGGCCCGCAGCTTGGCGATCCTGGTGACGTCCACCTCGATGACCGTGGTGAGCTGCGCCATCTCGTGCAGCGACTCGTGCATCCGCTTGGCGATGGCCTTGCGGATCCGGGGCAGCTTCTCGGTGGTGCCCCGCTTGCTGCTCGGCTGCGGCTTCGCGGCCGGCTTGGCCGGGGCCGCCGCGGCGGCCGGCTGCGGCGCCGGGGCCGGCGCGGCCTTGGCCGCCTTCGCCTTCTCCGCCGCCTCCAGCACGTCCTGCTTGCGGA
This sequence comes from Micromonospora sp. LZ37, assembly GCF_059359015.1. Classification (NCBI taxonomy): domain Bacteria; kingdom Bacillati; phylum Actinomycetota; class Actinomycetes; order Micromonosporales; family Micromonosporaceae; genus Micromonospora; species Micromonospora sp. LZ37. The sequence goes on from NZ_JCADBL010000003.1 coordinate 21,176, forward strand.
TCCGGCCACCGACGCCGGTGCCGGTGATCGAGGAGAGGTCGACGCCGTGCTCGCTGGCCAGCTTGCGGACCAGCGGGGTCACGTAACCGGCCGCCTCCTCGCCGCCACCCTGGGCGGGCGCGGACGGACGCTGCGGGGTCGGGGTCGGGGCGGACGGCTGCGCCTCCCGCTCGGCCTTGACCGGCTCCGCCGCGACCTCGGCCTCCGCCGCCGGCTCGTTGTACGACATGCCCGGGGTCGGCTCCTCGACCTTGGGCTCCGGCTTCGCCTCGGCCTTCGGCTCCGGCTTGGGCTCCGGCTTCGGCTCGGCCTTGGGCTCCGGCTTCGGCTCGGGCTTCGGCTGGGCCGGGGCGGCTCCGGCCGCGCCGATGATCGCCAGGTCGGCGCCGACCTCGGCGGTCTCGTCCTCGGCGACCTTGATCTCCAGGACGGTGCCGGCCACCGGCGACGGGATCTCCGTGTCGACCTTGTCGGTGGAGACCTCCAGCAGCGGCTCGTCCACCTCGACGGTCTCGCCGACCTGCTTGAGCCAGCGGGTGACCGTACCCTCGGTCACGCTCTCGCCCAGGGCCGGCATCTTGACCGGGGTGCCCTCGCCCGACGGCGCCGGAGCGGCGGCGGCCTGCGGCTGCTGCGGGGCGGGCTGCTCCCGCTCCGGCTCCGGGCCGGTGCCCTCGGCGGCGGCGGTGGGCTCGGCGGCCGGCTCGGCCGCCTGCTGCGGGGCGGCCTCGCCGCCACCGGCCTCCTCGCCCTCACCGGCGATGACGGCCAGCTCGCTGCCCACCTCGGCGGTCTCGTCCTCACCGACCACGATCCGGCTCAGCACACCCGCCGCGGGGGACGGGATCTCCGTGTCGACCTTGTCGGTCGACACCTCGAGCAGCGGCTCGTCGACCTCGACGGTGTCGCCCTCCTGCTTGAGCCAGCGCGTGACGGTGCCCTCGGTGACGCTCTCGCCGAGCCGAGGCATGGTGACCGATACCGGCATCTCTTATGACTCCTTCATTCCCCTGGTGCGATCTCGCCCGTCTGCCGCCGGACGCCGCGGAATAGGTTCTCGATCAGGCGTGCGCGTGCAGCGGCTTGCCGGCGAGGGCCAGGTGCGCCTCGCCCAGGGCCTCGTTCTGCGTCGGGTGGGCGTGCACGAGCTGCGCCACCTCGGCCGGGTACGCCTCCCAGTTGTAGATGAGCTGCGCCTCGCCGACGAGCTCACCGACCCGGGCGCCGACCATGTGCACGCCGACCACCGGGCCGTCCTCCACCCGGACCAGCTTCACGAAGCCGGCCGTCTTGAGGATCTGGCTCTTGCCGTTGCCACCCAGGTTGTAGTTGTAGGTCTTGATCTTGTCGGCGCCGTACTGCTCCTTGGCCTTCGTCTCGGTCAGACCCACCGACGCCAGCTCCGGGTCGGAGTAGGTGACCCGCGGGATGCCGGCCTCGTCGATCACGGCCGGGTTCTGGCCGGCGATCTCCTCGGCGACGAAGATGCCCTGCTGGAAGCCCCGGTGGGCGAGCTGGAGGCCGGGCACGATGTCGCCGACCGCGTAGACGTTCGGCACGCTGGTGCGCAGCCGCTCGTCGGTCAGCACGTAGCCGCGGTCCATCTTCACGCCCTGCTCCTCGTACCCGAGGTTGGCGGTGTTCGGGCCGCGCCCGACGGCGACCAGCAGCAGCTCGGCCTCGACGGTGTCCCCGCCGGCGATGGTGACCTTGACGCCCTTCTCGGTCTTCTCGACCTTCTCGAACGGCTTGCCGACCTTGAAGTTGATCTTCCGCTTGCGGAAGGCCCGCTCCAGCGCCTTGGACGACTCCTCGTCCTCGGCGGCGACCAGGCGGGGCAGCGCCTCGACGATCGTGACGTCCACGCCGAAGGACTTCCACACGCTGGCGAACTCGACGCCGATCACACCGCCGCCCAGCACGATCACCGACGCCGGGACCCGGTCCAGGGTCAGCGCGTGGTCGCTGGTGATGATCCGCTCGCCGTCGATCTCCAGGCCGGGCAGGCTCTTGGCGTACGAGCCGGAGGCCAGGACGACGTTGCGGCCGGTGTAGCGCTTGCCGTCGACCTCGACGACGTTCTTGCCGACCAGCTTGCCGGCGCCGGCCACGAAGGTGATGTTCTTGGTGCCGCCCACCAGGCCCTGCAGGCCCTTGTACAGGCGGGAGATCACACCGTCCTTGTACGAGTTGACCCCGGCCATGTCGATGCCGACCAGCTCGGCCTTGACGCCGAACTGCTCCGACTCGCGGGTCTGGTCGGCGATCTCCGCGGCGTGCAACAGCGCCTTGGTCGGGATGCAGCCGTTGTGCAGGCAGGTGCCGCCGAGCTTGCCCTTCTCGATCAGCGCGACGGAGAGGTCCAGCTGGGCGGCGCGCAGTGCGGTCGCGTAGCCGCCGCTGCCACCTCCGAGAATGACGATGTCGAAGGTCGCTTCGTTCGGCTCGCTCACGTCCAACTCCCAGGTCGCGTCGCTGCATCGGGGGGTCACGGCGGGGTCACAGGAACACACCCCACCTCGGTCATCTTGTCACTAGGGGATGCGCAGCGCGTACCGAGGTGCCCAACGACACGTCGTCGGGACGTACGCTTGGCACCGTCTTCGATGACGCCGGGGGAGGAGAGGGATCGGGTGGGGCTGTTCCGACGACGCAGGCGGACCGAGCCGATCAGCCGGGATCGGGCCGCGGACCGCGGTGACCTGGACCACCTGGAGAACTTCGTCCGGACCCGGCGCGGCGTCGAGGCGTACATCGAGCCGCGGACCACGGTCACCGAGACCACGGTCATGCTGATCGCCGACGACGGGGAGTGGACCCGTCGCCGCATCGACGGCCCCGAGGGCGCCCGGCGCTTCGCCCACAAGCTGGCGATCCCCGTCTACGACGTCCGCCTGATGGGCTATCCGCAGCGCATGCGCGACTACAACGAACGCCGCAAGCGCCGCCCCGAACTCTTCTGACGACCCGTGCCGGCCTCGCCGCCCGGCCGGGCGTCCCTGCGCGACGCGCGACTCGCGGCAGGTCGGGGTGTCCCGGCATCCGGACACCCCGACCGCCACAGGAGTCTGCGGGACGGCACGGCGCGGCGAGGCGCTCGGGTCGTTCGCAAGCGTGATGGCATCTTGATGCCTGTCAGGTATCGCGCTCGCGAGCATGGTGGCGGCACCAACCTGGTTGCTGCGCTTTGGACCTGATGACGTTCACGACATCAGCGTGCCGTTGTCGCCGGTGTGACGGTCGGACCGGCTCGCCAACCGTGATCAGCTGAGTCGTCTACGACATCAGCTCCAAAGGACCCGCGACAGAGCCGTGGGGATCGGGCAACTTCACTCCGATCGGCTGGTCAACAGACTTCCGCATGGGCTGTCCTCCGGATACGAACCGCCACCTCGGGATCGGGCTCGGGCTCGGTCAGGCGTGGGGGCGGGACCGGCGTGCCGGGGCGGGGACGCCGACGGGGCGCCTCCCGGGTGGGGAGGCGCCCCGTCAGGGCTTGCGGGAGGCTGTCAGCCGTTGGCGGCGACGTCCTCGACCAACTGCACCAGGGTGCGGACCGGCACACCGGTGCCGCCCTTGGTCCAGTAACCGGTCGCCTCGCCCGAGTGGTAGCCCGGGCCGGCGATGTCGATGTGCGCCCAGGCCACGTCCTCGGTGACGAACTCGCGCAGGAACACCCCACCCTGGAGCATGTGACCGGCCCGGTCCATGCCGGCGTTGACCTGGGAGATGTCCGCGACGTCGGAGTCCATGCCCTTGCGGACCTCGTCCGGCAGCGGCATCGGCCAGGCGGGCTCGCCGACGGACTCGCCGACGGCCTTGACCCGCTCGCACAGCTCGGGGGTGCCCATCACGCCGGCGATCCGCTTGCCCAGCGCGACGACCTGCCCACCGGTCAGGGTGGAGGTCTCGAAGAGGTAGTCGGTACCGTCCTCGCAGGCCCGCGCCATCGCGTCGGCCAGGATCATCCGGCCCTCGGCGTCGGTGTTGAGCACCTCCACCTTCTTGCCGTTGTACATGGTGATCACGTCACCCGGCCGGTAGCTGGTGCCCGACGGCATGTTCTCCGCCATCGGCAGGTACGCGGTGACGGCCACCGACGGCTTCACCGCCGCGATCGCGATCATCGCCGCGCCGACCGCGGCCGCGCCCGCCATGTCGGACTTCATCTCCCACATGCCCTGGGCCGGCTTGATCGAGATGCCGCCGGTGTCGAAGGTGATGCCCTTGCCGACCAGCGCCACCCGCTTGCCGGTGCCGCCACCGGCGGGGGTGTAGGTGAGCTTGACCAGGCGCGGCGGGGCCTCCGAGCCCTGCCCGACGGCGATGATGCCGCCGTACCCGCCGGCCCGCAGCGCCTCCTCGTCCAGCACCTCCACGCCCAGCCCGGCCTCGCGGGCGGCGGCGGCGACGGCCTCGGCGAAGGCCGGCGGACGCAGCTCGTTCGGCGCGGTGTTGACCCAGTCCCGGCTGGTGCGGACCGCGCCGGCCACCACCGTGGCCCGCTCGATCTCGCCCCGGGCGGTCGCCTCGGCGGCGTCCGGCACGGCGATCAGCACCTCGGCCACCGGCTCCCGGCGGGTCGGCTGCGGCTTGGTCTTGTAGCCGGCGAAGCGGTAGCCGCCGAGCAGCGCGCCCTCGGCGACCGCGCGCAGCGCGGCCGGGGCGTCGGCGTCGTCCGGCAGGGGCAGGCTCAGCGCCACCCGCGGTGCCCCGGCGAGCGCCCGGACGGCCGCGCCGGCGGCCCGGCGCAGCGTCTCCGGGGCGGGGGCGGCGCCGGTCGGCTCCGGTCCGAGCCCGACGGCCGCCACGATCGGCGCGGTGACCGTGCCCAGCGTGGCCAGCTTGATCACCTCGCCCGGGCCGCCGGTCGCGCCGAGCAGCGCCAGCGTCTCGGTCAGCTTGCCGTCGAAGGCGGCCGCGATGCTCTCCGCGCCGTCGGCCAGCAGCAGGGTCCCGGCGGGGCCGTTCGTGGCGGCCGGCTGTCCGGTCTGGCTGTGCACGCCGATCACGATCGCGTCGACGGCGAGCTCGGCCGGGTCGGTGTCGACCAGGCTCAGGGTGGTGCGGGGCGATGTCACTGAAGCTACTCCGGGCGGGCCGGGCCGGTCGCGTCGTCGCGGACCAGCGATGAAGGTCTCCGGCGGCAACCTACCCGCCGGACGTCGGGTGCGTCCCGCCGTTGTTCATGACGGGTCCCGCCGATGCTAACCACCGGTGTGGCCACGGGTAAGTTGCCACCCATGACGGACGTGACCTCCGACGCCGCCGCGACCCGGCTGCGCCGTTCCCCGCTGCACGAGCGGCACACCGCTCTCGGCGCCAAGTTCGCCCCCTTCGGGGGATGGGAGATGCCACTGGAGTACGCCGGCGGCGGCGTGCTGAAGGAGCACACCGCGGTGCGGACGGCCGTGGGCGTCTTCGACGTCTCGCACCTGGGCAAGGCGCGGGTCGCCGGCCCGGGCGCGGCGGCGTTCGTCAACGCCTGCCTCAGCAACGACCTGGGCCGGATCGGTCCCGGCCGGGCGCAGTACACGCTCTGCTGCGACGAGGCCACCGGTGGCGTGGTGGACGACATCATCGCCTACCTGCACGACGACGAGCACGTCTTCCTCATCCCGAACGCGGCGAACACCGCCGAGGTGGTGCGTCGGCTGCGCGCCGCCGCGCCGGCCGGGATCACCGTCACCGACGAGCACGAGGCGTACGCCGTGCTGGCCGTGCAGGGCCCCCGCTCGGCGGAGCTGCTCGGCGCGCTGGGCCTGCCGGTGGCGCACGACTACATGAGCTTCTCCACCGCGACGCTGGAGGGCGGAGAGCTGACCGTGTGCCGCACCGGCTACACCGGCGAGCTGGGCTACGAGCTGGTGGTGCCGGCGGAGCACGCGGTGGCCGTCTGGGACGCCCTCTTCGCGGCCGAGCCCGAACTGCGGGCCTGCGGCCTGGGCGCCCGGGACACCCTGCGCACCGAGATGGGCTACCCGCTGCACGGGCAGGACCTGTCGCTGGAGATCACGCCGCTGCAGGGCCGTTCCGGCTGGGCGGTCGGCTGGGGCAAGCCGGCCTTCTGGGGCCGGGACGCGCTGCTCGCGGAGAAGGCGGCCGGCCCCCGGCGTACGCTGCGCGGCCTGGAGGCCGTCGACCGCGCCATCCCGCGCCCCGGGATGACCGTACTGCTGGGCGACGACCGGGTCGGCGTCGTCACCAGCGGCACCTTCAGCCCCACGAAGAAGCAGGGCGTCGCCCTGGCTCTGCTGGACACCGAGCCGGGGATCGCCGACGGCGACCTGGTCGAGGTCGACATCCGCGGCCGCCGCGCCCAGATGCGCGTCACCCGACCCCCCTTCGTCCAGCCCTCAGTCAAGTAACCCCCACCCCTACGCCTCGGTGATCATGAAGTTGGCGGCAGTCTCTGCGATCAACTTCGCCGCTAACTTCATGATCACCGGACTGGGAGTGGGACTGGGACAGGGCGGGGAGGTATGAGGGGGAGGGGTCAGGCGGGGGGTTCGCCGGCGTCCAGGACGGCCTGGGTCCAGCCGCCCTCGATGACGCCGGTGCCGTCGAGGATCGCCCAGTCGACGATGTCGCTCGCCTCCACCACCACCGGGGAGCCGATCCGCACGGTCGGGTCGGTGTTGGCGTCGCTGGCGCTGTGGCCGACGATCCGCTCCGGCGCGTCCCACGAGGTCACCCCCGCCCAGACGTACTCCGGGCCCTCGTCGCCGGGGAGGCCGTACTTCACCACCAGCTGCGACTCCGGCGGCAGGTCGTCGGCGAGGAAGCGGGCCCGGATGCCGTCCAGCCCGGCGCGGGCGGTGGCGACCGCCCTGCTCATCGCGTCGCCCGGGCGGGCGTAGCGGACGTCCGGCTGGATGCCGGAGAAGAGCGTCGCGCAGGCGGCGGCGAAGTACTTCCCGGCCGGCCCGGTGTGCCCCGGCGGGGGGCGCAGGCTGAGGAACGAGTCGGCCTCCGGGTCGGTGGCCGGGTCCAGCTCCAGCCGGAGCAGCACCGGGGCGGTCGCGCCGTGCTGCTCCGGGTTGCCGTACGCCACCGCGATGTCGTGCCCGGTGACGGTGGCCAGCACCGGCAGCTGCACGAACGCGGGCACCTCCTCGCCGGCCAGCCCGTCGGTCCAGTCCCGCAGCAGCCGTCGCGCCGCCCCGGTCATCACCGCGCCCCAGGCCCGGGTGAGATGGTCCGGCACGCCCTGGGTCTGCAACTCCAGCAGCCCGAACCGGCGCAGCCCCTTGGTGGTGAACCAGAGCCCCTCCGCGTCGGAGGAGTAGGGGACGAGCACCCAGTCGACCAGGCGTACCCGGCCCTGCGCGTCCGGCAGCGAGCGCAGCGCGGCCGCCGGGTCCAGGAACTGCAGGCCGAACACGTCCACCACGTCACCGTCGACCGACTCGGCGACCGCCGCGGCGACCGCCCGGGCCGCCCACTCGTGCGCCGGCGGCCACCCCGGCCGGTACTCGGCCTGCACCACCACCAGGTGGCTGGCCGCGGCGAGCCGGCCCAGCTGCGCCTCGGTGGCGCCGAACGCGGTGAGCAGGTCCGGCGGCAACTGCGGGAACTCGTCGACGGTCCGGGTGTCCACGGTCATCAGCGGGCTGTCCAGCATCTGCCGGGCCAGCCCGTGCACCGGCTCGGCCAGCCGGCCGGCCAGGGCCTGCACCGCCGTCTTCGGGCTCACCCGCGGCAACCCCGCCATCGGCACCAGGTAGGTCGCGCTCAGCGACTCCGGAACCGGAACGGGCAGGAAGTCGTCCGTGATGAGCAAGTCGTCCCCCGGGTGGCCGCGCCGGTGCTGTCGGGGCAAACGCTACCCGCCGCCACCGGTCCGGCTCAGCCGGACAGCACCAGTCCCAGGTAGACCAGCGTGGTGACGACCTCCACGGTGGCGCCGAGCACGTCGCCGGTGACCCCGCCGAGCCGGCGTACCACGTGGCGCAGCAGCCCCACCGCGACGGCGGTGGCGGCCAGCACGGCGACCGGCCCCTGCCACGGGCGGCCCGGCACGGCCGGCACCGCCGCGAGCGCGACGGCGGCCGTGCCGACGGCCAGGGCGACCGGCCCGACGGTCCCGGCGACCAGCGCGCCCAACCCCTCCGGCCGGGCCGCCGGCACACCCCGCCGGCAGGCCACCGCCACCCCGAGCCGCCCCCCCGCCGTCGCCGCGACCACCGCCGCGAGCGCCGCCGGCCAGGACCGCCCGACCAGCTCCGCGAGCGCCGCCGTCTGGAGCAGGAGTACGACCACCAGCGCGGCCACCCCGAACGGCCCCACGTCCGGCTTCTTCATGATCTCCAGCGCCGCCGCCCCCCGCCGGTACGACCCCAGCGCGTCGACGGTGTCGGCCAGCCCGTCCAGGTGCAGTCCCCGGGTGAGCAGGGCGGCGCACCCCACGGTGACCCCGGCGGCGACCAGCGGCGGGGCGAGCGCGCCGAGGAGCAGCAGCACCCCCGCCAGCACCACGCCGAGCAGCGCCCCGACCAGCGGGGCGAGCACCATCGCGGTGCCCGCGACGCTCCGGTCGATCCGGCCCGCCCGCACCGGCAGCGTGGTGAAGGTGGTCAGCGCCAGCCGCAGGCCGTCGGTGCGGCCCGGCTCAGCCGGCACGCCAGCCGGACGGGTCGCGGTCCGGCTCCGGCCCGGTCGTGGTGGGGCCGGGCCCGGCCGGTTCGGGTTCGGTGAAGTCCGGCTCGGGGAAGTCCGGCCCGGTGCTGGCCGGGCCGGGGCCCGCCGGTTCCGGTTCGGCGAAGTCCGGCTCGGTGGTGGCCGGCCCCGGACCGGCGGGCTCCGGCTCGGTGAAGTCCGGTTCGTCCTCGCCGCCGCCGAGCCGGGGGTGTACCGGCAGGGCGGCGGCCAGCGCCAGCACCGACCGCAGCAGCGGCAGCGCGGCCAGCGCGTTCGCCCCCTCGCCCAGGTCGAGCCGCAGGTCCAGCAGGGGGTTCAGGCCGAGCACGTCGGCGGCGAGCCGGACGGCCGGGTGGCCGCCGTGGTCGGCCAGCAGGCACCAGTGCCGGGCCTGCCCGGCCAGGTCCCGGCTCACCATGCCGGCGGCCAGACCGACCGGGCCGTCGAGCAGCACCGGCACCCGGCGGGCGGTCGCGCCGAGCAGCACGCCGGTGGCCACCGCGATGTCGCCGCCACCCAGTTCGGCCAGCACGTCCTTGGCGTCCCGGGGGGAACGCCGGGTCCGGTGCAGCGCGTCCCGGACCGCCGCGCAGCGGACCATCCACGCCGCGTCGTCGATCTCGCCGTTGGCGGTGACCACCCGGCCCAGCACCGCCGGGGGTTCCGCGCCGGCGGTCGCCGCGAGCACCGCGGCGGCGGCGGCCTCGGTGCCGGCGCCGCACGCTCCCAGCACCAGCAGCTCCACGCCCGCGTCGGCGGCCTCCTCGGCGAGTCGCCAGCCGTGCCGCAGGGCCGACTCGACCGCGGCGGGGCTCAACGCCGGCCCCTCCTCGATGGGGGCCGCCGAGGGGGCGTCCACCACCTGGAGGCTCGCGCCGCTCTCCGCGGCGAGCCGGGCCAGCGCGCCCCGCCCCGCGCGGGCCTGCCGGGCCCGCCGCGACGACTCGCCGGGCACCGTGCCGGCGGCGGCGCCGCCCTCGTGGTCGCCCTGCAGCAGCAGCACCCGCACCGAACCCCAGGCCCGTGGGGTGGCGGTGCCCTGGGTGGCGGCGGCGAAGCCGACCACCCGCTCCAGCACACCCAGCCCGGCCCCCGGCACGTCCAGGGTGGCGAGCCGGTCGACGGCCTGCGGCCCGGCGTACTCGTCGGGCATCGGCAGCTCCATGCCGGGCTGGATGACCAGGCCGGTGGCGACCATCGGCAGCGCCATGGTGGGCGCCGCCCACGCGGTGCCGTCGCCGCCGGCCTTCGCGCCGGTGCCCGCCGGCACGGTGGGGGTCAGCACGTCCGGCAGCGGGGTCTCCGGCTCCGCCGTCGTACCGTTGGCGCGGGTCGAGGGCGCGGCCTGGGTGGGCACGCCGGTGGCGCGCGGCCCGGCGGCGGGCTTGAGCCAGACCGGTTGGCCGGCGATCACCAGCGCCACCGCGTCGCAGGCGTCGGCGACGGCCCGGTTCGCCGCGCCGAGCGCGTCGGTGAACGCCCGCCCCAGCGGGGTGGTGGGCACCAGCGAGAGCCCCACCTCGGGGCTGACCAGCACGATCCGCGCCGCGCTGTCGCGGACCGCGGTGGCCAGCTCGGCGATGGTGGCCACGTCGTCGGCGGGCTGGTGCGCCGGGTCGAGCAGCACGGTCACCCAGCCGCCCAGGTCGTCCACGAGCAGCGTCTCGTTCGGGCCGGCGGAGGAGATCACGTCGGCGAGCCGGCGGGGGTCCGTCGCGGTCTCCTCGGTGGTCCAGCCGCCGGGCCGGCGTTCCCGGTGCGCGGCCAGCCGGGCGGCCCACTCGGCGTCGCCCGGGTCGGCGTCGGCCGCCGTCGCCACGTAGCGGACGGTGGGGGCGTCGGCCACCAGGGACTCGGCGAACTCCGACTTGCCCGAGCGGATACCGCCGAGCACCAGGATCGTGTGCCACCCGTCAACGGACATGTCCGTACCTTAGAGCGGAGCGGCGTGGGGCCGCCCGCCGGCCCGTGGTCAGCCGCAGTGCTCGAAACCGCTGCCGTAGCTGGCGCCGCCGGTCGCCCCGCCCCACTTCACGCAGGTGCCGCCGGCTGCGGCGCGGACCGGGCCGGCGTAGTACTCGAACGAGCCGCTGTCGGTGGCCCGGGCCTCTCCCCGCACCTCCAGGAACGCCGACGCCGTGCTCCGCTCGCCGACCGCGGTCTCCTTCAGGGTGACCACGCAGTTGGCCTTCGCGGTCTCGTTCCAGAGCAGGTACACCTTGCCCTTGCGCACCCCGTCGACGGTCAGCGCCGCCGAGTCGATGACCTGGTAACCGCTGCCGCAGACCTGCCCCGCCGAGTACGGGTTCGGCTTCGCCGGCGTGGTCGTGGTCGCCCCGGGAGCCGGTGCGGTGGTGCTCGGCGCGGCGGACCCCGGCTCCGCCCCCGGCCGCGCGGTGGTCGTGCCGGTCGCCGCCGGGCTCGCGTCCGTCGCTGCCGGACGTGAGCCGGTGGCCTTCCCGCTCGGCTTCGGCCGGCCGGCGGAGCGGGTGGGTTCCGGTGCGCCCGGGGTGGACCCGGCGGCCGCCGACTCCGCCGCGGCCAGCTCCGTACCACCCCGGGCCGCGTCGTCCGGCTGGAGCGCCACCACGGCGGTCACCCCGGCCAGCACCGCCACCACCGCGCCCGCGCCGGCCAGCGCCACCCGGCGCCGCCGCGCCGCGCCACCGGCCGGGTGGTGCGGGGGCGGGGCGGTCTCCGGTACGCCGTACCGGCCCGGGTGGCCGGCCGGCGGCGTCGCCTGCTGTCCGCCGGGGACGGCGGGCGCCGGCGGGCTCGCCGGGCGGGGCGGGCCGAACGGCCCGGCGGGTGCGGACGGGCCAGCTCCGGCCGACACCGCCGGCCCGCCTCCCGCCGGCCCGGTCGACGCCGCCGGTCCGAGGGCGACGCCCGGCCCGTCCATGGCCCACGGCGGGCGGGGCGGCGCCGGGAGCACGGCGAGGGTGGCGTCCCGGGCGTCCTGCGCCGCCTCGGCGAGTCGCTCCGCGTCGGCCCAGCGCTCGCCCGGGCTCTTGGCCAGCGCCCGCTCCACCAGCGCGGCGACCGCCGGCGGCGTGTCCGGCGGCAGCGGTGCCGGGCTGTCCTGGGCGTGTCGGAGCGCCACCTGCAACGGGTTCTCGCCGACGAAGGGCGGCTGCCCGGTCAGGCAGTAGTAGGCGACCGCGCCGAGGGCGTACACGTCGGTGGCCGGTGACACCGGCTGCCCGGTCGCCTGCTCCGGCGACATGTACGACGCGGTGCCGAGCACCATGTGGGTGGCGGTCAGCCCGGCCATCGCGCTGGACCGGGCGATGCCGAAGTCGACCAGCACCACGCTGCCGTCCCGCTTCACCAGCAGGTTGCCCGGCTTGACGTCCCGGTGCACGATGCCGGCGCGGTGCGCGGCGTGCAGCGCGGCGGCGGCCTGCCCCACCACCGACATGGTGGAGGCCGGGTCGAGCCGCCCCGCCCGACGCACCCAGGTCGTCAGCGGCTCACCGTCCACGTACTCCATCACCAGATAGCTGACCTGGCTGCCGTCGGCGAGCGTCGCCGAGCCGAAGTCGTGCACGGCGACGATGCCGGGATGCCGCAGCGCGGCCATCATCCGGGCCTCGGCGTGGAAGCGGGTGGTGAACTCGGGGTCGGTCACCAGCGACGGCAGCAGCACCTTCACCGCCACCTCCCGGCCGAGCAGGGTGTCCGTGCACCGCCAGACCGCGCCCATGCCGCCGGTTGCCACCCGTTCGCCCAGCCGGTACCGGTCGCTGAGCACCACGCCTCGAGTCAGCACCGCGTCACCGTACCGGCCGGGGCCGGCGGCGGTGGGACCACCCGGAGGCGGTCGGGGTGCCCGTGGGGGTGAGCGTCGGGCCGTCGCGCGACCGGCCGACTACGCTTGCGGGGGTCCGTCCCCCGGGGACGGTGGAGCGGCGAGGGGAGACGCGGCATGGCGTGGAGCTGGCGGTACGAGGGCACGGACGGCGCGTCGGTCGAGGGACCGGCGGAGACGTTCGGCAGCCAGGCGGACGCCGAATCGTGGATCGGCCAGACCTGGCGGGAGCTCGCGGCGTCCGGCGTCACCTCGGTCGCGCTGGTGGAGGACGACCGGGTGGAGTATCGGATGAGCCTGCTGCCGACGGCGGAGTGATGGGCTACGACCGCCTGGGCGGTGAGCCGCTGGTTCTCGGCGTGCCCAAGGCGGCGTTCCGGCCCAGCCCGATCTTCCTCGCCCTGGTCGCGCTCTTCGTGGCCTCCGGGGTGATGGCCTGGAACGGGTACGGCAACGTCCGGTTCGACGTCTTCCTCTTCGTCGTCTCGGGCTGGGTGGTCTCGCTCTGCCTGCACGAGTACGCCCACGCGGTGGTCGCGTTCCGGGCCGGCGACCGGGACATCGCCCACCGGGGCTACCTGACGCTGAACCCGTTGAAGTACAGCCACCCGCTGCTGTCGATCGCGCTGCCGGTCGTGGTGGTGCTGCTCGGCGGCATCGGCCTGCCCGGCGGCGCGGTCTGGGTGGACCGGCACGCCATCCCGGGTCGGCTGCGGCACACCCTGGTCAGCCTCGCCGGCCCGGCCACCAACGTGCTGTTCACGCTGGTGCTGGTGGCGGCGCTGCGGATCGGCTCGGAGGTCCTCGGCGGGCCGGTCCAGTTCTGGGCCGGGGTGGCGCTGCTGGCGTTCCTCCAGCTCACCGCGAGCGTGCTCAACCTGCTCCCGGTGCCCGGGCTGGACGGCGGCAACATGATCCAGCCCTGGCTGAGCCCGCAGTGGCGGCGCATGTACGACATGTTCGCCCCGTACGGCTTCATCCTGCTCTTCGTGCTGCTGTGGAACCCGCGCATCGGCGGCTGGTTCTTCGGCGCCGTCTTCGCGGTCGGCGACCTGCTCGGCCTGCCGAGCTGGCTCTACGCCCTCGGCCTGGACCAGATCCGCTTCTGGCAGGACTGAGCGGCCCGCCGGCCGGTCCGGCCGGCCCCGACGGGCCGGCCGGACCGGGTGGGCGTCAGGGGCGCTGAGCCGGGCTCTCGGTCTTCGCCGGGTCGCGCTCGGTGACCGGCTCGACGATCTCGTCGATCGCCTTCATCAGCTCGGCGTCGAGCTTCACCCCGGCCGCCTTGACGTTGTCGTGCACCTGCTCAGGGCGGGAGGCGCCGACGATCGCCGAGGAGACGTTCGGGTTCTGCAGCACCCAGGCCAGGGCGAGCTGCGGCATGGTCAGCCCGGCCTGCTCGGCCAGCGGCTTGAGCCGCTGCACCCGGGTCAGCACCTCGTCGGTCAGCCACTGGGCGATGAACCCGGCGCCCGACTTCTCGTCGGTGGCCCGGGAACCGGCCGGCGGGGGCTGACCCGGCAGGTACTTGCCGGAGAGGACGCCCTGCGCCATCGGCGACCAGACGATCTGCCCGACGCCCAGCTCCTCGCTGGTGGGGACGACCTCGGCCTCGATGACCCGCCACAGCATCGAGTACTGCGGCTGGTTGGAGACCAACGGGATGCGCAGCTCACGGGCGAGTTGGTGGGCCTCGCGGAGCTGCGACGCCTTCCACTCGGAGACGCCGATGTAGTGCGCCTTGCCGGCGTGCACGATGTCGGCGAAGGCCTCCATCGTCTCCTCCAGCGGGGTGCTGTAGTCGTACCGGTGGGCCTGGTAGAGGTCCACGTAGTCGGTGCGCAGCCGGCGCAGCGAGCCGTTGATCGACTCCATGATGTGCTTGCGGGACAGGCCGCGGTCGTTGCGGCCCGGGCCGGTGGGCCAGTAGACCTTCGTGAAGATCTCGACGCCCTCGCGGCGCTCGCCGGCGAGGGCCTTGCCGAGCACCTCCTCGGCGCGGGTGGCCGCGTACACGTCGGCGGTGTCGAAGGTGGTGATGCCGGTGTCCAGGGCGGCCCGGACGCAGGCCAGCGCCGCGTCCTCCTCCACCTGGGAGCCGTGGGTGATCCAGTTGCCGTACGAGATCTCACTGACCAGCAGGCCGGAGCGGCCTAGGTGTCGGAATTCCATGCCCCGACCCTAGCCCGACCGGATCATGAACACCGGCCAGCGGGTCAGAGCACCGGGTGGGCGTCGGTCAGCAGCCGGTCCAGCTCGGCGACCACCGCCTCCCGCCCCGGGTGCACCGGGTCGATCAGCGGCTCGCCGCGCCGGTCCAGCGCGCCCCAGCGGCCGGCGCCGTCGGAGACCAAGAACGCCACCGGATGGATCACCAGCGCCCGGTGGGCCGGCTGCACCAGCACTCTGCCGTTGCGGTCCACCACGCCCCGCCGGCCGGCCAGGTCCACCACGGCCAGCCCCTCGTCGGTGAAACCGTCGAAGCGGCGGCCGTCGACCAGGGTGGTGGCGAACCCGTGGTACCGGCCCGGCACGATCATCCGGCCGTAGCGGTCCACCGCGCCCCAGCCGCCGCGGCGCACCGCGGCCACGCCGCCACGGAACGGCCGGACCTCCTCGAAACCCGCCCCCGGCACCACCACGGTGTCCTCGGCGTCGATCGCCATCCAGTCGGCCTCACCGCCGCGCGACACCCAGGCCAGGCCGTCGGCGAAGGCCCGCACCGCCGCGTACGACGGGCCGATCAGGGTGCCGCCCCGCTCGTCGATCAGCTCCCAGCCGGGGGAGTCGACGCGGCGTACCCAGGCCATCCCCTCGTGGAACGGCTGCGCCTCGGCGTACTCGTAGCCGAGCACCAGCTCGCCGTCGGCGTCGGCGTACCCCCAGCGGTCCAGGCCGCCGTCGTGCGTGGGCACCGGCGACCGGCGGCCGCGCCGCACCTCCTCCTGGCTGCGGGGGTACGGCCCGAAGCCGCCCCGCGAGGTCGCCCGCGTGTGCACGGCGTCCAGGCCGGTGCGGATCCGCGCGGTCAGCTCCGGGTCGTCGCCGCGGCGCAGGTCGAGGGCCCGCTCGAAGTGCTCGCACGCCTCCATCAGCCGTCCCTGGTCGTAGCAGGACCGGCCCGCGTGCTCGTGCAGCGCCGCCCGCAACGGGTCCGGCAGCTCGGTGGAGTTGGCCTCGGCGAAGAGCCGGTCCGCCTCGGCGAACTCACCCCGCCAGCGGAGCACCTGGGCCAGCCGGGCGCGGGCCAGCGCCGTACGGCGCAGCTCGCCCGTCGCCTCCGCGTACGTCAGGGCGAGCCGCCCGTCGGCGAGCGCGTCGTCCAGGTCACCGACGATGCGGGAGGCCACCGCACGCAGGCTCAGCAGCCGGGCCCGGGCGCGGTTGTCGAGGGACGCGCCGAGCTTCTCGGTCAGCCGGCGCCGCAGCACCCGCAGCTCGTCCGGGTCGTCGGCCACCTCACGCAGCGTCTCCGGGTCCAGCCGCCACCGGTACCCGGCCAAGACCTGCTCCGGGTCGCCCTGCAGGACGGCCGGGTTCACGCTCTTCGCCGCGCCGCCCGAGGAGTCGGTAGGCTGGGCCGCTTCCGGCGGGGCCTCCGTGGCCGTCGGAGCCTGTTTCGGCGGGGCGTCCGTGGCCGGTTGGTCCTGTTCCTGCGGGGCGTCCGTGGCGGGCTGGGCGTGCTCCTGCGGGGCGTCGGTGGCCGGGGCCGGCGGGGTCTGGTCCCGTTCGGCGTCGCCGGCCGGGGCCGCGACGGAGGGCTCGTTCCCGGTGTCGTCCGTCGTCGTGGCCGTGACAGCGGGCGGTACGGCGGTGCCGTCGCCCGCCGTGGCGGTGGTGGCCCGGTCCGGCTCCCGCGTCCCGGGCGGCGCCGTCGTTCCGGCGGGGGCGGGCAGTTCCCGCGCGTCCGGCGTGGCCGGGGTGGCGACGGCGGGTGTGTTCGGCGGCTCCGGCGTCGGCTGGACGGTCGGCTGCTCCGGGACGGCGGTGCTGCCCGCAGTGGACCGTTCCGGGTGCGGCGCTGCCGGGTCGACGGTGGGCGGACTCGGCTGGTCCGGCTCCGGCGCCGGAGGGGCCTGCGGGGAGGCGGCGGGCCGGTCCTGCTCCTCCTGGGGGGCGCCGGCCGGAGGCGGGGTGGGCCGCTGCCGTTCCGGGGCGTCCAGCGGCGGTACGGCGTCCTGGACGGCTGTGGCGGCACGCTCCGCGGGCTCGGCGGCGTGGTCGAGCGCCGGGCCGGTCAGGCGGTCGGGTGACGGTGCGTCCGGTTCGCCGGTGTCGGTCGTGGGCGGGTCCGGCAGCGGCGCCGCCGAGGCCGGTGCCGGGCCGGCCGGTGCGACCTGATCCGCCGAGGGCTCGGCCGGCGCCGGTGGGGTCTCCGGGTGCGTCGGCACGGTCTGCGCCGGCGTGGTGTCGGGTCGGGCCGCTGTCGGTTCGTCGCGCACCGGGGCGGCCGGCGGCGGGGCCTGGTCGAGGGGCCGGGACACCTGCTCCGGGAACGGCGAAGCCGGATCCGCCGACGCGGCGACCGGGGCCGGCGTCGAGTCGTGCGGGGCGGGCGGCGGGGCCACCGGGGCCGGCGGCGCGGAGACCGGGGCGGGTGGTCCGGAGACCGGGATCGGGCGCGCGGCCACTGGGGCGGGCGGCGCGGAGACGGGGGCGGGAGGTCCCGAGATCGGGGCCGGTGGCGCGACGGTCCGGTCGTGTGGCTCGACCGGCCGGGCCGGTGGTGCGGAGACCGGCTGGGCCGGTGGTGCGGAGACCGGGCGGGCCGGCGTCCCGGCGTCGGAGGACGCCACCGACGGAGTCGGCGTGACCGGCTGCGCCTCGTCCTCGTCGGCCGGGGCCGCCGGTGCGCGGTCGTCGTCCCACCGCGCCTGCCGTGGGGCGGACGGTCGCGCGGTCGCCGGGTCCGGTGACGCGACGGGCGGCACCGGGGCCGACTGCGGGGAGGCCGCCGCCGCGGTCGTGGGCTCGTGCGAGTCGGCCGACAGCGCTGCGGAGGCCGCGGCGGCGGGTGGGCCCGACACCGGCCGCGTGACGGTCGGCTCCCCGGCGCCGGCTGGCGCGGGCGGTGCCGAGGTGGGTCGGGTCGCCGCGACTTCCGAATCGGCGGCCGGGGCCTCGGCCGGGGGAGCCGACACCGGGCGGACGGGCGGCGCGGGGGCAGCCGCGGCGGGCGGCCCGGACAGCTCGGCCCGCTGGTCCGGCGGGGACGAGACCGGCGCGACCGGTGCGGCCTCCCGGCCCGCGAGCGGGCTCTCCTCCGCCGGCGACGGCTGCGGCGCGGCGGGGACGCCGGCCGGGGCCGACGAGGCGGGCGCGGACGGCGCCGGCTCGTCCTGGCCGGTCGGCTCGGTGGTCGCCGGCACCGGCTTGGCCGGACGGAACCAGGCCTCCGCGCTGTTCGGCGGGGACGTCCGCGACTGCGGCGGCGGCGCCTTCTCGGGCGTCGGGACCGGTGGCACGTAGCGGCGCGGCCGGTCGGGCGTGATGGCGAGCCCCGAGGTGGCCGGCGGACCGGCGGGCGGCGTCGACGGCTCGGGGCGGGCCGGCGGCGTGACGGCGGGTGGCCCGGAGACGGGCGTGACGGGAGCGGCGGCTCCCGAGACCGGCGCGTCCGGGACATGGCGGCCCGGGACGGGCGGTACGGCACCCCGCTCGACGGAGGCGGGCGGGGCGGTGCCGGGACCGCCCGCGCCCGGCGGCGGGACCGGCCGACCCGGCTGGTGCCCCTGCTGTCCGCGCGGCGCCGCCGTCGGCGGGTACGGCTCCGCCGTCGGCCCGCCGGAGACGGGACGACCAGGAAGGGGCCCGCCGGAGACGGGTACGCCGGAAACCGGCGCGGGCGACGTGGGTGCGCCGGAAACGGGACGGCCGGGGAAGGGCCCGCCCGAGACGGGTGCGCCGGAGACCGGACGGCCGGGGAAGGGCCCGCCCGAGACGGGTGCGCCGGAGACCGGACGGCCGGGGAAGGGCCCGCCCGAGACGGGTGCGCCGGAGACCGGACGGCCGGGGAAGGGCCCGCCCGAGACGGGTGCGCCGGAGACGGGCGCCGGCGACGTGGGTGCGCCGGAGACCGGTGCGCCGGAAACGGGCGCGGGCGACGTGGGTGCGCCGGAGACGGGACGGCCGGGGAAGGGTCCGCCGGAGGTGGGGGCCCCGGAGACCGGTGCGCCGGAGACGGGTGCTGCCCAGGTCGGGGCGCCCGGGACCGGCCGGCCCGGGACCGGCCCGCCGGAGGTAGGGGCGCCCGAGGTCGGCCGACCCGGCACGACCGGCCGGGACCAGGGTCCACCGGAGGTGGGCGCGCCGGAGACCGGAGCGCCGGAGACGGGGCGCGCGGGAGCGCCCGCCGCGCGGGCGGCGGGACGCTCGTCGTAGCGGGACGGGCGGGGGTCCGGGTGGGTGTGTGGGGTCGGCTCGGTCGGTCGGCCGTACTCGGGACGCCGGCCGTCCCGGCCGTGCTCCGGCCGGGCCGGTCCGGGCGCGGGCCGGTGCCCGCCGTCGCGGTCCGCGCCGGGTCGCGCCCACTGCTGCTCGCGGTACGCCTCGCCGGCCGGTGCCGCCTCGCGCGACCGCCGGTCCGGGTACGTCTCGGCGGGCGGGACGGCCTCGCGGGGCCGCCGCTCCGGGTACGTCTCGCCGGGTGCGCCCGCCTCACGGCCGCGCCGCTCCGGGTACGTCTCGGCCCGGGCGGCCGCCTCGCGGGGCGGGCCCCACCCGTCGGGCTGCCGTCGCTGGTCGGGCTGCCGTCGCTCGTCGTACCCCGGCTGCCACCGCTGGTCGGGCACCGGCCGGGCCGGGCGGGAGCCGTCCTCGTGGTCGCGGGCGGCCGGTGGGCGTTCCGCGTGGTCCCGGCGCGGTTGCCAGCGCTCGGCCTCGTCCCGGTACCGGGTCGGGCCGTCCCGTTCCGCGTCCTCCCGGTACCGGGAGGGGCCGTCCCGCTCCGGACGGGCGCGGCGGTCGGCCGGGCCGGGGAACTGCTCGTAGGCGTCGCCGGGTGCACCCCGGCGTCGGCCGTCGTCGACGGGCCGGCGGTCGTACCCGGGTCGCTCCGGGGCGGCGGGCCGGCGGGGCGGCAGGCCCTCGTCCGGCTCGGGCATCCAGCCGGGCTCGGCGCCGCGCGTCGGTTCCGGCCGGGGGCCGGGGGAGACCGGGGTGATGTCGGGCGCGACCCGCCCGTGGCCGGGCCGGGCCTCGTACCGGTCGGGGCCGCCCCGGTCGCGGTGCCACGCCGCCTCACGGGACCGGTCGTCCGGTCGCGCGTCGAGCCGGCCGGGCCGCTCGTCGGGGCGCGCGTCGGAGCGGCCGGCCGGGGCGGCCTGCCGGTCGGTCTCCGGACGGCGTCGCTCGCGCTTCCAGGTCAGCTCCGGCGCCGGCGGCCGGTACAGGTCGTGGTTGCTGGGCCGCTCGGCCGGCAGCTCGTCGGGTGCGGGACCGCCCCACCGGGGCAGTTCCTCCTCGTGGTCCTCCCAGGACCGGCCCAGGTACGTCCCGTCGGGGCGGGTCGGCGCCAGCGGGGGCACCTCGGCCCGGCCCACCGCGCCGGCGCGTCCGCGCGGCGGGGGTGCGTGCCGGGTGCCGATGTCGCCGGGGTAGCGCTGGCCGGGGAACTGGGGGTGCCACTCGGTGGTCGGTTCGACCACCCAGGACGGCTCGGCCGGATCGTGCCAGCGGTCGCGGTAGCCGCCCGTCATCGGGGGGCTCCGTCGCCGCGCGTGCGCCGCGCCCCGATGCCCGGCTCGCGTCGCTCGCTCACGGCGGTGTCACCTCGTTGCAAATTGTCGTGCCGGGCGCCTCGGGGTGCCGGTAGAGTCGCCCGATCCGGCACAGCGTGGCTGCGGATGGAGGGTAGCGGCGTGGGCTCGGTCACCGCCACTGTGGCACCGCCCACGGACCCAAACGTTATCCGATGGTTTCGGACATTCTGGGCGATATCCCGTGCGGGCTTTCGACGATACGCCACCTACCGGCAGGCCGCCGTGGCGGGCGTGGTCACCAACTCGGTCTTCGGGTTCCTCCGCTGCTACCTGCTGCTCGCCGTGGCCGGGACCGCCGGCGACGCCGCCGGCTACGACCGCGCCCAGCTCGCCACCTTCGTCTGGGTGGGGCAGGGCCTGCTGGCGGTCGTCCTGCTCTGGGGCTGGACCGAGCTGGCCGACCGGATCCGGACCGGGGACATCGCCGGTGACCTGCTCCGGCCGGTCCCCCCGGTGACCAGCTACCTCGCCACCGACCTGGGCCGGGCCGGGTACGCCGCGCTGGTCCGGCTGGTGCCGCCGGTGCTGGTCGGGCCGATCTTCTTCGACGTGTACCTGCCCACCCGGTGGCCGACCGTCCCGCTCTTCGCGGTCTCGGCGGTGACCGCGGTCGTGCTCTGCTTCGGCTGCCGGTTCCTGGTCAACGCCAGCGCGTACTGGTTGCAGGACGTCCGGGGCCCGATGATCCTCTGGACCGTCGGCTCCGGCGTGCTGGCCGGGCTCTACTTCCCGCTGCGATTCCTGCCCGAGGGCGTCCAGTGGGCGCTCTGGCTCGGCACCCCGTTCCCGAGCCTGCTCCAGACCCCGCTCGACGTGCTGGTCGAGCGGGACCCGCCCGGCACCCAGCTGGGCCTGGTCGCCCTCCAGCTCTGCTGGACGGTGGCGATCCTGTTCGTCTGCCACCGGGTGCAGCGCCGGGCCGAGCGACGGCTGGTGGTGCAGGGTGGCTGAGGCCGGCGGCACGATCGCGGCGTACCGGGCGCTGCTGCGGGCCCAGGCGCGGTCGCAGACGGCGTACCGGACGTCCTTCGTCGTCGACGTGCTGGGCAACGTCGGGTCGACCGTGTTCGACGTGGTCACCGTGCTGGTGATCTTCGGGGTCACCCGGGAACTGGGCGGCTTCAGCCTCCGCGAGACCCTCGTCATGGTGGGGCTCTCCTCCTGCGCGTTCGCCACAGCGGACCTGCTGGTGGGCAACATCGAGCGGCTGCCCCGCTATGTGCGCACCGGCCTGCTCGACGCGGTGCTGGTCCGCCCGCTCGGCGCGCTGCCCCAACTGCTGCTGATGGACCTGCCGCTGCGCAAGGTGTCCCGGGCGCTGTTCGGGCTGCTGGTCCTCGTGGTGGCCCTGGTCTCCGCCGGGATCGAGTGGACGCCCGGCCGGGTGGTGCTGGCCGTCGTCGCGCCGCTGGCCGGGGTGGTCTTCTTCGGCGCGCTCTTCGTGGCCACCGCCACCGTCTCGTTCTGGTGGGTCGAGTCGGGGGAGCTGGCCAACTCGGTCACCTACGGTGGGCGGGACTTCACGTCGTACCCGGTGACGGTCTTCGAGGGCTGGTTCCGCGCGGCCTTCGCCTACGGCCTGGGGTTCGCCTTCGTCAGCTACCAGCCGGCGCTGGCGCTGCTCGGCCGGACCGACCCGCTCGGCCTGCCGTCCTGGGCGGGGTGGGTCGCGCCGGCCGTCGCGCTGGTCGCCGCCGCGGGCGCGGCCGCGGCCTGGCGCACCGGCGTCCGCCACTACCGGAGTACGGGGTCATGAACGTCATCGACATGCGGGGTCTGCGCAAGGAGTTCACCGTCCGGGTCCGGGCCGGCCGGCTGCGCCGGGACAAGCGGCTGGTCACCGCCGTCGACGGGGTGGACCTGCGGGTGGAGCGGGGCGAGATGCTCGGCTACATCGGCCCGAACGGCGCCGGCAAGTCCACCACCCTGAAGATGCTCACCGGCGTGCTCACCCCCTCGGCGGGGGAGGTACGGGTCTGCGGCCTGCGTCCGGTCGCCGAGCGCACCCGGCTCGCGCTGCGCATCGGCGTGGTGTTCGGCCAGCGCTCGCAGCTCTGGTGGGACCTGCCGCTGCGCGACTCGTTCGACCTGCTCCGGCACGTCTACCGGGTGCCGGCCGGTGAGCACGCCGCCCGGCAGCGCCGCTGCCGGGGGCTGCTCGACCTCGACGCGTTCCTGGACACCCCGGTCCGCCAGCTCTCCCTCGGGCAGCGGATGCGCGGCGAACTGACCGCCGCTCTGCTGCACGGCCCGGAGGTGCTCTTCCTCGACGAGCCGACGATCGGGCTGGACGTGGTCAGCAAGCAGGCCGTCCGGGACTTCCTCGGCGAGCTGGGCCGGGCCGGGGACACCACGCTGGTGCTCACCACCCACGACCTGGCCGACATCGAACGGCTCTGCCGTCGGCTGGTCGTGATCGACCACGGCCGGGTGGTGCACGACGGCTCGATCGCCGACCTGCACGCCCGCTACGGCTCCCGCCGGCTCGTCGTCGCCGAGCTGGACGCCGCGCTGGCCGCGCCGCCGGAGCTGCCCGGCGCGCCGCTGCACCGGGTCGAGGCCGACGGCCGGCGGCTGGTCTACGCACTGGAGTCGGCCGGGGTGGCCGAGGTGGTGTCCGGGCTGGCCGGGCTGGCGACGCTGCGGGACATCTCGGTGGTGGAGCCGGACATCGAGGAGGTGGTGACCCGGCTCTACCAGGGGCGGGAGGGGCCGGCGGTCGACGTCGCCGGGGCGGCGGGCGCCCCGGCCCGACCCCGGTCGTGACCGGTCAGACCGGGTCGCCGATGTCGACCCGCGGCGCGGGCGCGCGCATCCGGCGGAAGGTGATCGACCGCATGATCGCGTAGAGGTAGAGCGACGCCATCCGCTCGCCGCTGTTCGGGAAGCGCTCCCGGACCAGCTTCCTGATCTTGCGGGAGATCAGGATCGAGTCGACCACCACACCGAACGCGAGCAGGCCCCACACCACGTTCGAGGCCAGCCGGATCGCCGGCGGCATCGCCGCGTTCGACCCGATCAGCACGATCAGCGCGCCACCGAAGAACCAGGTGCCGACGGTACGCCGGGAGTCGACCACGTTGCGGGCCAGCAGCCGCTCCGGGCCCCGGTCCCGGGGGCCGCCCTCGCGGCGGAACTCCGCCGCGGCCTCGGCCCGGGCCACCCGGCGCCGCTCCCGCGCCTCCTGCTTGGTCAACGGCTTGGTCGGACCGGCCGGCCGGCGGCCGGCGACCGGCCGCTTCGGGGTCTCCCGGCCCTTGGCCGGGGTGTACCCCCGGGCGGGCGCGGGGGCCGGCTCCTCGGTCGCCACCGGGGCGGAGGAGTCGGGGAGGTCGGCGGACTTGCGGCGAAACAGCGACGGCACGAGGTGAAGGGTAGCCAAACGCCGGCGCCCGGTGCACATCACGGTGCACCGGGCGCGCGGTGGGAGCGGGGCGAGGTCGGTTACGGGCGCTCGACGTGCGCGCCGAGGCTGGCCAGCTTCGCCTCGAAGTCCTCGTAGCCTCGGTTGATCAGGTCGACGCCGTAGACCCGGGAGGTGCCCTCGGCGGCGAGCGCCGCGATCAGGTGGCTGAACCCGGCGCGCAGGTCCGGGATGACCAGGTCGGCGGCGTGCAGCTTGCTCGGGCCGGCGATCACCGCGGAGTGCTTGAAGTTGCGCCGGCCGAAGCGGCACGGGGTGCCGCCGAGGCAGTCCCGGTAGACCTGGATGTTGGCGCCCATCGTGTTCAGCGCCTCGGTGTAGCCCAGCCGCTGCTCGTAGACCGTCTCGTGGACGATCGACAGGCCCCGGGCCTGGGTCAGCGCGACGACGAGCGGCTGCTGCCAGTCGGTCATGAAGCCCGGGTGCACGTCGGTCTCCAGCGCCACGGCGTTGAGCTCGCCGCCCGGGTGCCAGAACCGGATGCCGCCCTCCTGGCCCGGGTCGCCCAGCTTCGGCGGGCGGGCGTCGGTGACCTCGTACTCGCCGCCGACGGAGCGGAAGACGTTCAGGAAGGTCATCATGTCGGCCTGCTGCGCGCCGAGCACCTCGACGTGGCCGCGGGTGGCCAGCGCGGCCGCCGCCCAGCTGGCCGCCTCGATCCGGTCCGGGATCGGCCGGTGGGTGTAGCCGTGCAGCTTCTTCACACCCTGGATCTCGATCACCCGGTCGGTGTGGACCTTGATGATCGCGCCCATCTTCTGCAGGATGCAGATCAGGTCGATGATCTCCGGCTCCACCGCCGCGTTGCGCAGCTCGGTGACGCCCTCGGCCATCACCGCGGTCAGCAGCACCTGCTCGGTGGCGCCGACGCTCGGGTACGGCAGGGCGAACTTGGTGCCGTGCAGCCCGTTCGGCGCCGACAGGTGCAGCCCCTCCGGGGTCTTCTCCACGGTCGCGCCGAACTCGCGCAGCGCCTGGAGGTGGAAGTCGATCGGGCGCGGGCCGATGTGGCAGCCGCCGAGGTCCGGGATGAACGCGTGGCCGAGCCGGTGCAGCAGCGGGCCGCAGAACAGGATCGGGATCCGGCTGGATCCGGCGTGCACGTTGATCTGGTCGGTGCTGGCGCTCTCGACGTTGGCCGGGTCGAAGACGAGCTCGCCCTCCTCCTGGCCGTCGGTGACCTTCACCCCGTGCAGGCCGAGCAGGCCGCGGACCACCTCGACGTCGCGGATGCGCGGAACGTCGAACAGTCGGCTGGGGCTGTCACCCAGCAGGGCGGCGACCATCGCCTTGGAGACCAGGTTCTTCGCGCCGCGCACGCGGATCCGCCCTTCCAGCGGAGTACCTCCGTGTACGACCAGGACGTCGTCGGTCAACGCAACCTCCAGCGCGCGTCAGGTGGTGCCATGTGTCGAGGGTGGGACAAGCTGTCCAGCTACCCGGAACGGCGCCGGGTCAAAACGGCCGCCGTGCGTCATCGCCCCGGCAGCATAGCCCTCGGTGACGAAAATGGAATCGGTCACATCACCAGTGCGGGCACGAACTGGGGTGTCCGGTGCGTATCCGTACCAGCGATGTGACCGAGGGTGATCAAGAGGCGGTGGGCGGCGCGATGACGGCGCCCGGCAGGGCGAGCATCTGGTCCAGCGCCACCCGGGCGTGGTGCGCGGTGTCCGGATCGACCGTGATCTGGTTGACCACCCGGCCGGCGACCAGCTCCTCCAGCGCCCAGACCAGGTGCGGCAGGTCGATCCGGTTCATCGTCGAGCAGTAGCAGACCGCCTTGTCCAGGAACATGATCTGCTTGTCCGGGTGCGCCAGCGCCAGCCGGCGGACCAGATTCAGCTCGGTGCCGACCGCCCACGCCGAGCCGGCCGGGGCCGCCTCGATGGCCTTGATGATGTACTCGGTCGAGCCGACGAAGTCGGCGGCGTTGACCACCTCGTGCCGGCACTCCGGGTGGACCAGCACGTTGACCCCGGGCACCCGCTCGCGGACGTCGTTGACGCTGTCCAGCGTGAAGCGGCCGTGCACCGAACAGTGCCCGCGCCACAGGATCATCTTCGCGTCGCGCAGCTGCTCCGGGGTGAGCCCGCCGTTCGGCTTGTGCGGGTCGTAGAGGACGCAGTCGTCCAGCGAGAAGCCCATCTCCAGCACCGCCGTGTTGCGGCCCAGGTGCTGGTCGGGGAAGAAGAACACCTTCGAACCCTGCTCGTACGCCCACTCCAGGGCCCGCCGGGCGTTGGACGAGGTGCAGACCACGCCGCCGTTGCGCCCGACGAAGCCCTTGATGTCCGCGGAGGAGTTCATGTAGGTGACCGGGACCGTCTCCCCGGCGATGCCCAGCTCGGTGAGCACGTCCCAGGCCGTCTCGACCTGCGACAGCACCGCCATGTCCGCCATCGAGCAGCCGGCGGCCAGGTCGGGCAGGATCACCTTCTGCGCGTCCGAGGTGAGGATGTCCGCGCTCTCGGCCATGAAGTGCACGCCGCAGAAGACGATGTACTCCGCCTCGGGGCGGGCGGCCGCCTCGCGGGCCAGCTTGAACGAGTCGCCGGTCACGTCGGCGAACTGGATCACCTCGTCGCGCTGGTAGTGGTGACCCAGCACGAACACCTTCGTGCCGAGCGCGGCCTTGGCCGCCGTGGCGCGGGCCACCAGATCCGGGTCGCTCGGCGCCGGCAGGTCGCCCGGACACTCCACGCCACGCTCGGTGGCGGGGTCGCTGCCGCGGCCGAGGAGCAGCAGCGCAGTGGCGGTGTTGGAGGGTTCCACCCAGGTCGAAGTCACGCCCTCATGGTCCCACAGCGCCCCGGTGGCGCAGCTGGGGCCGGTGTGGGCTGCGGCACTGTCCCGAGCCGGTGTGGCCTGCCACACTGCCAGGCATGCGCGTGCTGCTCTGTCCGGACAAGTTCGCCGGCACCCTGGCCGCCCAGGACGTCGCCGTCGCCGTGGCGGAGGGCTGGCGCACCGTCGCCGCCGCCGACGACCTGCTCATCCGGCCACTCGCCGACGGAGGCCCGGGCTTCGTCGCGGTGCTCGCCGACGCCCTCGGCGGACGCCGGATCCCGGTGCCCACCGTCGATCCGCTCGGTCGGCCCGCCGCCGGTGAGATCCTGCTCACCACCGACGGCGTCGCCTACCTGGAGAGCGCCCAGGCGTGCGGGCTGCACCTGCTCTCCACCGCCGAGCGCGACCCGAAGGCCACCACCTCGTACGGGCTGGGCGCGCTGGTCACCGCCGCGGTGGAGCACGGAGCCCGGACGGTGGTGATCGGGCTGGGCGGCTCCGGCACCAACGACGGGGGCGCCGGACTGCTCGCCGCGCTCGGGGCCACCCCGCTGGACGGGACCGGCCTGGCCCTGCCGTACGGCGGGGCGGCGCTGGCCGCCGTCGCCGCGCTCGACGGGGCGCCCCGGCTGCGCGGCGCCACCCTGGTCGCCGCCACCGACGTGGACAACCCGCTACTCGGGCTGCACGGCGCCAGCAGCGTGTACGGCCCGCAGAAGGGCGCCGACCGGGCCGACGTGCTGCTGCTCGACGCCGCGCTGGAGCGCTGGACGGAGGTGCTCGAACGGGACCTGCCGGGCTGCCCGGCGGGGTTGGGCGCGCTGCCCGGCGGCGGGGCGGCCGGCGGCCTCGGCGCCGCGATCCTCGCCCTCGGTGGCCGTTGCGAGTCCGGCATCGACCTGGTCACCCGGGCGATCGGGCTGGACGCCGCGCTCGACGCCGCCGACCTGGTGATCACCGGCGAGGGCTCCTTCGACCACCAGTCGCTGCGCGGCAAGGTGGTCGCCGGGGTGGCCGGCGCGGCCCGGGACCGTGGGGTGCCCTGCGTGGTGCTGGCGGGACGGGTGAGCACCGGGCGGCGGGAGGCCGCCTCCGCCGGGGTGACCGAGGCGTACAGCCTGGTCGAGCACTTCGGCGGGGAGGAGCGCGGCGGGATCGAGGCGGCGATGGGCCGGCCGGCCGAGGGGCTGCGCGCGCTGGGCGCCCGGCTGGCCCGGCAGTGGAGCCGCTGACCCCGTCCGCCCCATCCGCCCCACCCGACGGCGTCGCCGCCCGGCCCGGCCGCTCCGCCCGCCGGCCTGCGGCGCGGGTCACCGCGACGGGTCACGGCCCCCGGGTGAGCCCGGCCGCGACGGCGTACGATCGGATCTGGACCACACCGGGAATCACTGGACGACGCGCGACGTTGGCCAGTGCGTCCGGACCCAACCGCGCAGGGAGATTTCCACGTGACCACGCCAGCGCAGACCGAGTCGACCGAGGCCAAGGCCCCTACTTCCGTCGTCCTCACCGACGTCGCGGCGCAGAAGGTCAAGGCCCTGATCGAGCAGGAGGGCCGCGACGACCTGCGGCTCCGGGTCGCGGTGCAGCCGGGTGGCTGCTCCGGCCTGCGGTACCAGCTCTTCTTCGACGAGCGTTCGCTCGACGGTGACGTCGTCACCGACTTCGACGGTGTCGAGGTCGTCGTCGACCGGATGAGCGCCCCCTACCTCGCCGGGGCGACCATCGACTTCGCCGACCGCATCGACGCCCAGGGCTTCACCATCGACAACCCCAACGCGGGCAACTCCTGCGCCTGCGGCGACTCCTTCAGCTGAGTCGCCCCGAACCCCTGCGACGGGGCCGGCCCTCCCGGGCCGGCCCCGTCGCTCGTTCCCGCGCCCGTTCCCGCGCCGACCATGCAGTCGTGGTGGGCGTTGTCACCCTTTCGCGCCCTGTGCACCCCACCGGAACTGCATGATCGACCGGACCGGGGATGGGGTCAGGGGCGGGCCGGTAGGCTGACCGCGCCGTGTTCCCGACCCTGAAGGTTGACATGAAGATCGCCGTGACCGGCTCGATCGCGACCGACCACCTGATGAGCTTCCCCGGTCGCTTCGCCGACCAGCTCATCGCCGACCAGCTGCACAAGGTGTCGCTCTCCTTCCTCGTGGACGAGCTGGTCCTCCGTCGTGGCGGCACCGCCGCGAACATCGCCTTCGGGATGGCCCAGCTCGGGCTCCGTCCGGTCCTGCTCGGCGCGGTCGGCGCCGACTTCGCCGACTACCGGTCCTGGCTGGAGCGGCACGGGGTGGACTGCGACTCGGTGCACGTCAGCGAGGTGGCGCACACCGCCCGCTTCGTCTGCACCACGGACACCGACATGTGCCAGATCGCCTCCTTCTACGCGGGGGCGATGAGCGAGGCCCGCAACATCGAGCTGCTCCCCGTCGCGCAGCGGATCGGCGGCCTGGACCTCGTCCTGGTCAGCGCCAACGACCCGGCAGCGATGATCCGCCACTCCGCGGAGTGCCGGGAGCGCGGCTACGCCTTCGTCGCCGACCCGTCCCAGCAGCTCGCCCGGATGGACGGCTCGGACGTGCTCGGCCTGATCGACGGCGCCGACTACCTGATGACCAACGAGTACGAGAAGTCGCTGCTGCAGAGCAAGGCGGGGCTCAGCGACGAGCAGCTGCTGGACCTGGTGAAGGTCCGGGTCACCACGCTGGGCAAGAACGGCGTGGAGATCGCCGGCCGGGAGATCGGCGTCATCCACGTACCGATCGCCCGGGAGATCCAGGCCATCGACCCGACCGGCGTCGGCGACGGCTTCCGGGCCGGCTTCTTCACCGCGCTGAACTGGGGCGTCACCCTGGAGCGGGCGGCCCAGGTGGGCTGCCTGCTGGCCACCCTGGTGCTGGAGAACTTCGGCGGCCAGGAGTACGAGGTGCGCCGTGACCTCTTCGTGAAGCGCCTCGCCGAGTCGTACGGGGACGCCGCCGCCGAGGACGTGCGGCCGCACCTGCTGCCGTGAGTCAGGTACTGGTCGCCTTCGCCGGGCTGCCGGGGGTGGGCAAGAGCACCCTGGCGGCCCGGGTCGGCGTGGCCCGGTCCGCGCCGGTGCTGCCGGTCGACCCGATCGAGCGGGCGATGGCCCGGTTCGGGCTGGTCGGCGACGTGCCCGGGATGGCCGCGTACGGCGCGCTGGCCGGGCTGGCCGAGGTGCAGCTCGGGCTGGGCCTGAGCGTCGTGATCGACGCGGTCAACCCGGTCGCGAGCGCGCGGGGACTCTGGCACGACCTGGCCGAGCGGGCCGGGGTGCCGCTGCGGGTGATCGAAGTGCACTGCGGGGACGAGGCGGAGCACCGCCGCCGGGTGGAGGCGCGGCTGTCGGCCGAGCCCGACCCGCTGAGCCCCACCTGGGACCAGACCCTGCTGCGCCGCGCCGAGTTCGAACCGGTCATCGGCCCCCGGCTGGTCGTCGACACCTCGGTGGACATCGACCCACTCCCCGCCATCCTCACCTACCTCACCTGAGCGCCCGCCCCAGCGGGGGTCAGCGGGTGCGGCGCACGTCGTAGGCGGGGCCGGGGGTGGTGGCGAGGAACTCCTGGCCGCGCAGGCGGCACCAGGCGGGGATGTCGACGGCGGCGGCCGGGTCGTCGGCGCGGACCCGCAGGACCGCCCCGACCGGCAGCTCCGGCAGGCGGCGGGCCAGCGCGATCACCGGTAGCGGGCAGCGCTGCCCCCGGCAGTCCAGCACCTCCGTGGGATCGCTCACAGCCCCACCACCCCGGCCTCGGCCCGCAGCCCCGCGACGATCCCGGGCAGCTCGGTCAGGAAGCGCTCCACGTCCGCCTCGGTGGTCTCCCGGTGCAGCGAGACCCGGACGTTGCCGTGCGAGAGCACCCCCATGGCCTCCAGCACGTGCGAGGGCCGCAGCGTCGAGGAGGTGCAGGAGGAGCCGGAGGAGACGGCGAAGCCGCGCCGGTCCAGCTCGTGCAGCAGCACCTCGCCGTCGACGTACAGGCAGGAGAAGGTGACCAGGTGGGGGAGCCGGTCGACCGGGTCGCCCACCACCTCGACGTCCGGCACCTCCGCCGCCACCCGGGCCCGGATCCGGTCCACCAGCGGCGCCAGCCGGGCCGCCTCCGCCGCGGCGTCGGCCGCCGCCGCGCGCAGGCTCGCCGCCGCCGCCACCACCGCCGGCAGGTTCACCACCCCCGGCGTACGCCCCGACTCCCGCTCGTCGGCGGGCCAGGGCGACTCCCACCGGGTGCCCTTGCGGACCACCAGCAGCCCCACCCCGGGCGGACCGCCCCACTTGTGCGCGCTGGCGGTCAGCACGGACCAGCCCGCCGGCACCGGCGCCCGGCCCACCACCTGGGCCGCGTCCACGTACAGCGGCACCCCCGCCTCGGCGCAGGCGGCGGCGGCCTCGGCGACCGGCTGGACGGTGCCCACCTCGTGGCTGGCGGCGATCAGCGCGGCGAACGCCACCCCGGGCGCCCGGACCGCGTCGGACCAGGCCGGCAGGTCGAGCCGGCCGAGCCGGTCCACCGGCACCGACGTCACCGCGCCGCCGGCCGCGACGTGCCGCTCGGCGGCGTGCAGCACGGCCGAGTGCTCGATCGCCGAGTGCACCAGCGTGGGCCCGGTCCGCCGCCGGCCGGCGAGGCCGCCGAGCACGGCGGAGTGCGCGGCGGTCGTACCGCTGGGGGTGAAGGAGAGCTCGTCGGCGCGGACGCCGAGCGTCTGCGCGGTCGCCTCGCGGGCGGCGTCGAGCAGTTGGCGGGCCCGCCGCGCCGGGGAGTACAGCCGCGCGGGGTCGGCCCAGCCGTCGTCGAGGGCGGCCAGCAGCGCCTGCCGGGCGACCGGGTGCAGCGGCGCGGCGGTGGCCGCGTCCAGGTAGACCGGGGAAGGGCTCACGGCTGCTCACGCTATCGCGCCGGTATGCCCAGGATTCCCCGATGGGGGCGGGAAGTGACCCCAACACGGCCGACCCCCCCATGGTCGAGTAATCTGCGACCGTCGGTGACGCCTTTGCCGTCGGTGTTGATGGAAACCCACCGCGGCGCGCTAGGGAGGCAGGACCAGGTGGTCGCAAGGAGTTCGGAGGTACGGCCGTCGGCCGTACGGCACAGCGCTTCCCCAGGAGCCGGTGGACGCCGGCGGCGTGGTGCTGGTCGGCTCGCCGGGCTCGGTCTCGGCGGAGCTGCGCTGCTGGTTCTGCTCACCGGGTGTGACGTCGGCAGTGCGGTGGACGGCTTCGGCTGGCCGCAGGGCGGCATCACCCCGGAGTCGCACCGGATGTACGACCTGTGGATCGCGTCCTGCATCGCCGCCCTCGCGGTCGGCGTCTTCGTGTGGGGCCTGATCTTCTGGTGCGTCGTGCGCTACCGCAAGCGCGGCAACGAGCTGCCGGTGCAGACCCGCTACAACATGCCGATGGAGTTCCTCTACACCATCGCGCCGATCCTCATCGTCTCCGTGCTCTTCTACTACACGGCGGTGGTGCAGACCGACGTGGTCCGGACGACGAAGAACCCGGACGTCACCGTCGAGGTCGTCGCCTTCAAGTGGAACTGGCAGTTCAACTACCGCGACGGCCAGGGCCCCGAGGCCAACACCGTCGCCTCGGTGCTGGGCACCAGCGAGGTCATCCCGGTGCTGGTCCTGCCGACGGACCGGTCCATCCGGTTCGAGGAGACCAGCCGCGACGTCATCCACTCCTTCTGGGTGCCGGAGCTGCTGTTCAAGCGGGACGTCATGCCGGGCAACATCCGCAACGTGTTCGAGGTCTCGAAGCTGCAGACCGAGGGCGCCTACGTGGGCCGCTGCGCCGAGCTGTGCGGCAGCTACCACGCCTTCATGAACTTCGAGCTGCGCGTGGTCTCCCCGGAGAAGTACGACCAGTTCCTGGCGGCCAAGCGGGACGGCAAGTCGACGCAGGAGGCGCTCAGCGCCATCGGCGAGGAGCCGTACGCGCAGACCACCAAGCCGTTCGAGACG
Organism: Micromonospora sp. LZ37; assembly: GCF_059359015.1. NCBI lineage: Bacteria > Bacillati > Actinomycetota > Actinomycetes > Micromonosporales > Micromonosporaceae > Micromonospora > Micromonospora sp. LZ37. The sequence continues at coordinate 53,592 of NZ_JCADBL010000003.1, forward strand.
CGGCGCAACACCGCGAACTTCAACCCGGACAACGCGTCCGCCGGCGCGGGAAACTGAGGGATCCGGCATGAAGACTGAGTGGCGTATCTTCCTGGTCATCGCCGCGTTCCTGCTCGGCGCGGCCATCCTCTACGGCGTCTGGACCTACGGCGACGGTGGCCGGGTCGAGTGGGTCGGCACGGTGGGCCTGCTGCTGTCGTTCCTGCTCTGCGCGATGTGCGGCGGCTTCTTCTGGTTCGTCTCCCGCCGCATCGACCTGCGGCCGGAGGACCGCCCGGACGGCGAAATCGCCGACGGCGCGGGCGAGATCGGCTTCTTCAGCCCGGGCAGCTACTGGCCGTTCGGCCTGGCGCTCGCCGCCGCGGTGGCCGGTCTGGGCCTGGTGTACTGGCAGTTCTGGCTGCTGGGCGTCGGCCTGGTGGCGGTCATCCTCGCCGCCTGCGGCCTGCTGTTCGAGTACTACACCGGCACCCGCCGCACGGCCGAGCACTGACCCGACGGCTTCACCCGTAGGCCCGCGTCCCCGCTTCGGGGACGCGGGCCTACGCGTATGTGGGGTCGGGAAGGCGGCCGGCCATGGGCACCGTGCCCGTGCGGGCGGTCGCGCGGTGCTGGCGGGTCGTGGCCGTGCTGGCGGTCGTGCGGTGCTGGCGGGTCGTGGCCGTGCTGGCGGTCGTGCGGTGCTGGCGGTCGTGGCCGTGCAGGCGGGCCCCGTACTGTGCTGGTCGTTGTCCGGTGCTGGTCGTTGTCGGGTGCTGGCGCCGGTTGGTGCTGGTGAGTGAGCTGTGTGGCGGTGGCGCCGACCTGGTTGCTGTGCTTTAGAGCTGATGACGTAAACGACTCAGCGTGCCGCGCCTGCCCCCGCCCGCCCTGCCCGCCCCGCCTGCCTTCGCCCCGCCTGCCCTCGCCCCACCGGCCATCGCCTCTCGCCGGTCTCGCCGCCCGTCGGCTTCGGCGGTCGCCGCTGGCCGGTCTCGCCGCCTGTCGGCTTCGCCGGTCCCCCCTGGCCGGTCTCGGCCGCCCACCGGCCTTCGCCCCGCCGTGGTTTGCGGCGTGTCGGGGTGTTCGGCGACGGGGATACCCCGACCTGCCGCAAATCGCGGCGGGCGGTTCCGCCCTCCGCCGTGAGGGCGATCGCCGGGGCGCGTGGTGGTTGCGGTCCCCGTCCGTCGCCGCCTCCGCCCTGCATTGCGGCGTGTCGGCTGTCGCCGGTGTGATCGTCGAGCCGCCTCGCCGACCGTGATGCCTGAGTCGTTTACGACATCAGCTCTAAAGGACCCGCAACAGAGTCCTGGGGTCGGCGACTCCGCGCTGCCTCCGGCCGGGTGGGCCGGTCGACTCCCGCAAAGCGCAAGGGTGCCGTCCTGCCGGGACGACCGTCAGCCTGGAGTGATCGGACTCGGGACGGCCTATGTTGGTGCGCTGGTCCTGACGGCTTGGGCGGGCGCGACGTCGTCCTCGGACAGGAGCCGGGCGTCTCGAACAGGAGCCGGGCGTCTCGGGCCGGGGCTGGGGCCGAGGTCGGGGCCGGGGACGAGTGCGGGGCCGGGGACGAGTGCGGGGCCGGGGACGAGTGCGGGGCCGGGGACGAGGGGCGGGGCCGGGGCATAGCTGGGCCGGCAGGGGTGGGGTCAGGCCGCGCGGCGGCGGGGACCGGGGTGCCGGCGTGCGGCGAGCTGCGGGGCGCGGAAGGCGAAGGTGGCGATCAGCACGGCCACGCCGCAGCCGGTGCAGATCAGCTCCGGGCAGTCGGCGCCGTGGCCGTCCGCGCAGGGTGGGGCCTCGAACGGCTGAACGCCCTCGCAGCTGTCGCAGTAGAGCTCGCGGTCCGACACGGGCGTCTCCTCTCGCTCCGGCGTTCCCCGACGGGCAGCACCGCCATCGGTGGAAAACGGAAAATTACTCCCGTGTAGTTTGGCACGCCCCTCCGACACTTTCCGGCACGCCACCCTCGCCCGGTCGTTCAGCCCGCGTGGGCGACCTCGATCCAGCGCTCCAGGACGGCGGCCGCCGCACCGGAGTCGATCGACTCGGCGGCCCGGTCCAGGCCGGCCCGCAGCGCTCCGGTCAGGTCCCCGTCCACCGAGCTCTGGGTGGCCAGCGCGGCGGCGGAGTTGACCAGGACGGCGTCGCGTACCGGCCCGGTCTCCCCGGCCAGCAGCCGACGGGCCACGCCGGCGTTGTACGCCGCGTCACCGCCCCGCAGGTCAGCCAGGGTGGACCGGGGTACCCCGAGGTCGGTCGAGTCCACCAGCGCCTCCGTGACGGCGCCCTCCCGGGCCACCCAGAGGCGGGTCGGGGCGGCGGTGGTGAACTCGTCCAGGCCGTCCTCGCCGCGCATCACGATCACCGAGTCGCCGCGAGCGGCGAAGACGGCGGCCATCACCGGGGCCATCCGCCGGTCGAAGCAGCCCACCGCGCCGGAGCGGGGACGGCCCGGGTTGGTCAGCGGGCCGAGGAAGTTGAACGCGGTGGGCACCCCCAGCTCGCGTCGGACCGGCCCGGCGTGCCGCATCCCCGGGTGGAACCGGGGCGCGAAGCAGAAGCCGATGCCGGCCTCGGACACGCAGCGGGCCACCGCCTCCGGGTCCAGGTCCAGCGGCACACCGAGGAACTCCAGCAGGTCGGCGGTGCCGCAGAGCGACGAGGCCGCGCGGTTGCCGTGCTTGACCACGCGTACGCCCGCGCCGGCCACCACCAGCGCGGTCATGGTGGAGATGTTCACCGTGTGGGCGAGGTCACCGCCGGTGCCCACCACGTCCAGCGCGGTGCGGCGCACCTCCTCCGGAAGCTTCACCTCCACCGACCGGCCGAGCATCGCCTCGACCAGGCCGGCCAGCTCGGCGGGGGTCTCACCCTTCGCCCGCAGCGCGACGGCGAAGCCCGCGACCTGGGCGGGGCTGGCCGCGCCGGCCATGATCTCGTCCATCGCCCAGGCGGTGTCGCCGGTGGAGAGCTCCTCACCGCGCAGCAGCGCGTTGAGCAGGTGCGGCCAGGTCCGATCGCCCATGGCGGGCCTCCCGAGCGGGCGTGAGGTGCGGGTGGGACGGATCGCGCCCGTCACCCCGGGCGCCGGGGGCGCCGCCGAGCGCGGTGACTCAGGCGGCGGCGTGCGTACGCAGCAGCTCGGCGACCGTGGTGCCGGTGGTCACCGGGTCGAGCGGATGCACCAGGGTGGCGTCGACCTGCGCGTACGCGGCGAGCCATCGGTCCGCGGCGCGGGCGATCACCACGCAGGTCGGCGGGGCGTCGTCACGGTCGTCCTTGATCTGCCGGGCGATGCCGATGCCACCGCCCGGGGACGCCTCGCCGTCGAGGAGCATGAGGTCGATCTCGTAGTCGTCGACCAGCCGGATGCACTCGGCGTAGGTGGAGGCCTCGACGAACTCGATCTCCAGGCCGGGCGCGGGACGGGTGCCGACGGCCAGCCGCATCCGGTCCCGGACCTGCGGGTCGTCGCTGTAGAGCAGGACGGTGCAAAGACGATTGCTCATCGCTGGACTGGCTCCCACCTCGTAGCTGCCCGCTGATCGTACCGGTCGGTGTGGCGTACCTGACATCCCGCCCGCCGGGTCCCGGCGGACCCCGCCGTCGGCGCTGCTCAGGGTTGGGCGACCGGGGGTGGGGCGGCCTGCGCCGCGGCGGCGGCGCGGTCGCGGGCCTCCTGGCGGTCCAGTTCGCGGTCGAGCCGGCGGGCCTCCCGCTCCGACTGCTTGACCCACTGCAACACCAGCACCGCGAGCATCGTCACACTGACGAACTCGCCGCCGGCCCAGAGGACACCGCCGGCGACCACCTGGTCGTCCCAGGGGTTCGACCAGCTCAGGCCGAGCGACGGGTACCAGTCGCTGCCGAAGAGCGTGGTGCTCTGCATGATGGTGAGCCCGAGCACCGTGTGGAACGGCACGGAGAGCAGCATCAGCAGCGCCCGCCCCGGGTACGGCCACCGCCCGGGCAGCGGATCGAGGCCGAGCAGCGGCCAGAAGAACACGCAGCCGGTCATGATGAAGTGCGCGTGCACCACCTCGTGGGCCCAGGCGTGTTCGAGGGTGTAGCGGTACAGATCGGTGAAGTAGAGCGCGAACGGGTTCACCACGAAGATGGCGAACGCCACCAGCGGGAAGCTGTAGATCCGGGCGATCCGGCTGTGCACGACCGCCAGCAGCCGCTTGCGGGGGCGCACCGGCAGGGTGCGCAGGGCCAGCGTGACCGGGGCGCCCAGGGCCAGGAAGATCGGCGCGATCATCGACAGCACCATGTGCTGGATCATGTGCACCGAGAGCAGCGCGGTGTCGTACGCGTGCAGTCCGCTCACCGTGACCGACGCGATACCGCCCAGGCCGGGGCCGAGGAAACAGACCGTGCGGACGACCGGCCAGCGGTCCCCGCGCAGCCGGAGCCGGTGGACGCCGTAGAGGTAGAGACCGGCGGCCAGCACGAGTCCGAGGGCGAGCCAGCTGTCCAGCCGGGTCTCGGTGAACACCCGGGCGATGGTGAAGGGCGGCGGAACGGCCTCGCCCCCCGCCGCCAGGGTCGACGGGGCGACCGAGGTGGCGGCGAAGATCGGATCGACGTGCAGCACGCTTTTCAGGGTAGGTCAGGCGAACCGGACCACCGAGATCGGGCCACGGAAGGCGTTGGTTTGCCACCCCGCTGATGGCCGGCCCCGGTCAAGGGCAATAATGACCGCGTGACTGCGGCCCCAGCCATTGACAAGAGCCGGATCCACTCCCTGACCCGACCCAACATGGTCAGCGTCGGGACGATCGTGTGGCTCTCCAGCGAACTCATGTTCTTCGCGGCGCTGTTCGCGATGTACTTCTCGATCCGCGCTGCGGCGCCGGAGCAGTGGGAGAAGCACACCGAGCACCTCAACATCCCCTATGCGACCACCTTCACGGTGATCCTGGTGTTGTCCTCGGTGACCTGCCAGCTCGGTGTCTTCGCGGCCGAGAAGGGTGACGTCCACGCCCTGCGGCGCTGGTTCACGATCACCTTCGTGATGGGCCTGATCTTCGTGCTCGGCCAGGTGAACGAGTACCGCGAGCTGGTGCACGAGGGCGTGAAGATCAACGAAGACGGCTACGGGTCGATGTTCTACCTGACCACCGGCTTCCACGGCCTGCACGTGACCGGCGGTCTCATCGCCTTCGTCATCTTCATGATCCGCACGACCATGGGCCGGTTCACCCCGGCGCAGGCCACGTCGGCCATCGTCGTCTCGTACTACTGGCACTTCGTCGACGTCGTGTGGATCGGGCTCTACGCCATGATCTACTGGCTTCAATGATCTTGGCGCGTCACGCACCGCGCCGCTGCTCCGTCCCCTGAGACAAGGTCCAACCGGTTAAGGACACAGGTCATGACTTCTGACAACGACCGCCGACGCGGTCTGCTCGCGCACCTGCGCGGGCGGCCCGTGGCGCGCAGCAGGGGCCGCCGCCGGCTGGGCGCCGCGGTCCGGCTGATCGCCGCGCTCGCGCTGGCCGGCGGCGCCTACACCGCTTTCGCCCCTGGCGTGCAGGCGCAGGAAAACCCGCCGCTGACCGGCGCCGCAGCCGAGGGCAAGGCGCTGTTCGACGTGAGCTGCGTGACCTGTCACGGTCGCAACGCGCAGGGCGTCGAGGGTCGTGGCCCGAGCCTGATCGGGGTCGGCGCCGCCTCCGTGGAGTTCCAGGTCGACACCGGCCGCATGCCGATGGCCCGCCAGGAGGCCCAGGCCCAGCGCAAGCCCCCGGTCTTCACCGACGAGCAGGTGCGCCAGCTCGGCCAGTACATCCAGGAGCTGGGTGGTGGCCCGCAGGTCCCCGAGGGGGAGCTCCGCGAGGGCGCCAACCTGGCGACCGGTGGTGAGCTGTTCCGGATCAACTGCTCGCAGTGCCACGCCTTCGGCGGTGGCGGCGGCGCGCTCTCCTCGGGCAAGTTCGCCCCGAGCCTGCGCCCGGCGAGCGACCGGCAGATCTACGCCGCCATGCTGAGCGGCCCGCAGAACATGCCGGTCTTCGGCGACAACCAGATCTCCCCGGAGGAGAAGGCGGACATCATCGCCTACATCCAGGAGACCCTGAAGCAGGGCGAGGACCAGGGCGGCTTCAACCTGGGCCGGTACGGTCCGTCCACCGAGGGTCTGGCGATCTTCCTGGTCGGCATCGTCGCGCTGGTCTTCGCCAGCCTGTGGATTGCGGGCAAGTCGTGACCGAGCCGAACATGAGTACCATTGCCGTGGTGCCGGCTCCCGGCACCGCCCGTAGCGAGGTGACGGCATGAGCACCCACACCGAGCCCCAGACCCCGCGGGGTCCGGAGCCGCTCGACGTTCTCGATCCCCGGCTGTCCCGGTTCGACATCGTCCAGGAGGGCGCGCGTCGGGACGACATCGAGATCGTGCACTACGAGGAGCAGGTGGTTCCGGGCAGCAAGGCCGAGCGCCGCCTGACCCGGCTCGTCGCCGGTTTCTTCCTGCTCACCGGCCTCGCGGCCACCGCGTTCCTGGTCGTCTACATCTGGTGGCCGTGGCACTGGGAGGCCGGCCGCGGCGGGGACAAGTGGTACACCCCGCTGCTCGGCCTCACCCTCGGCGTCGCGCTGCTCGCCATCGGCTTCGGCATCCTGACCTGGGGCAAGAAGTTGCTGCCCAAGGAGGTCTCGATCCAGGACCGGCACGACCAGCCGGGTTCTCCGGAGGATCGCAAGATCACCGGTGAGACCATGCTCTACCTGGCCGACGAGATGGGTGTGCGGCGCCGTCCGCTGCTCGGTGTCTCGCTGGTCGCCGGTCTGCTGCCGGTGGGCGCGGTCGCCGCGGCCCCGCTGGTCGGTGGCCTGATCTCCCAGCCGCACAAGAACAACCAGATGTTCACCACCGGCTTCGCGCCGGCGGAGGGCGGTCGACGGATCCGGCTGGTCCGCGAGGACGGTCGACCGATCCGCCCGACCGACATCAGCGCCGGTGGTCAGCTGACCGTCTTCCCCGGCATCGAGCACGGTGTGAGCAACAAGCACGCCGACTCGCCGACCCTGCTGATCCACCTGCGGGAGTCGGACGCGCAGCAGTCCCGCGAGGCCAACGCCCGGGTCGGGCACGGCGACTACATGTGGGGCAACTACGCGGCGTACTCCAAGATCTGCACGCACGCCGGCTGCCCGGCGAGCCTGTACGAGCAGCAGACCAACCGGCTGCTCTGCCCGTGCCACCAGAGCCAGTTCCTGATCACCGACAACGCGCGGCCGATCTTCGGCCCGGCCAGCCGACGGCTGCCGCAGCTGCCGATCGAGGTGGACGAGGAGGGCTTCTTCGTGGCGAAGTCCGACTACACCGAAACCGTCGGCCCCGACTTCTGGGAGCGGCCATGAAGCGCCGAAAGTTTGACGTAGCAGCGGTGCCGGGCAAGGCCGCCGGGGAAGTGGACGACCGCTTCCAGGTGGCCACGCCGCTGCGCAAGCTGCTCAACAAGGTCTTCCCGGACCACTGGTCCTTCCTGCTCGGCGAGATCGCGCTCTTCTCGTTCGTCGTGCTGCTGCTGACCGGTGTGTTCCTGACCTTCTTCTACGAGCCGGCGATGACCGAGGTCATCTACAACGGCAGCTACGCCCCGCTGCGGGGCACGCCGATGTCGGCCGCGTACGCCTCCAGCCTGGACCTGTCGTTCGACGTCCGGGGTGGCCTGATCATGCGGCAGATGCACCACTGGTCGGCGCTGCTGTTCATGGCCGCGATCGTGGTGCACATGCTCCGGGTCTTCTTCACCGGCGCGTTCCGCAAGCCGCGTGAGGCGAACTGGATCATCGGCTCGCTGCTGTTCTGGATCGGCTTCCTGGCCGGCTTCACCGGCTACTCGCTGCCGGACGACGGCCTCTCCGGCACGGGCCTGCGGATCGCCTCGGCGATCATGCTCTCCATCCCGGTGATCGGCTCCTGGCTGACCTCGTCGATCTTCGGTGGGGAGTTCCCCGGCGAGATCATCATCAGCCGGTTCTTCATCGCCCACGTGCTGCTCATCCCGGGCCTGCTGGTGGCGCTGATCACCGCCCACCTGGCGCTGATCTTCAAGCAGAAGCACACCCAGTGGCCCGGCCCCGGCCGGACCAACGAGAACGTGGTCGGCGAGCGGATGTTCCCCCGCTACGCGCTCAAGCAGGGCGGCTTCTTCATGGTCGTCTTCGGCGTGATCGCGCTGATGGGTGGCCTCTTCCAGATCAACCCGATCTGGTACTTCGGCCCGTACGAGGCGTGGGTGGTCTCGGCCGCCAGCCAGCCCGACTGGTACGTCATGTTCCTCGACGGCTCGACCCGCCTGATGCCGGCCTGGGAGGTCAACATCCCGATCGGCGACGGCTACGTCATTCCGCCGCTGTTCTGGCCGACGGTCGTCCTGCCGGGCATCCTGGTCGCGATCTCCCTGTTCTACCCGTTCATGGAGGCGCGGCACCTCAAGGACCGCAAGCACCACAACCTGCTCCAGCGCCCGCGGGACGTTCCGGCCCGTACGGCGGTCGGCGCGATGGCGGTGTCGTTCTTCGTGGTGCTGACCCTCTCCGGCGGCAACGACGTGATCGCCGACAAGTTCCAGATCAGCCTCAACGCGATGACCTGGGCGGGCCGGATCGGCCTGCTGGTGGTCCCGCCGCTGGCCTACTACGTCACGTACCGGCTCTGCCTCGGTCTGCAGCAGCACGACCGTGAGGTGCTGGCCCACGGCGTGGAGACCGGCATCATCCGGCGCCTGCCGGACGGCCGTTTCGTCGAGGTGCACCAGCCGCTGACCTCGCTCGACGGGCACGCCGACGGGCACGGTCAGCTGGACTACGTCGGCTGGGTGGTGCCGAAGAAGATGAACCGGCTCGGCGCCCTCGGCCCGGCCATCCGGGGCTTCTTCTACCCGATCGAGAAGCCGGCCGAGGCGCCGGTCTCGCCGGGCCACCCGCCGGTCGAGCCCCGACCGGAGCGGGAGGAGATCAGCAGCGGCGAGAGCCGGCGCTGACCCCCGACGCACCTGAGCGTGGCGCCCGCCGGAGTTTCCGGCGGGCGCCACGTCCGTTTCCGGGCCGGTCGTCCCGCCGGGTCGCCACATCCGGGCGACCCGCCCACGAACGGGTGGACACGCAGGAATAAGCCCCGTCAGCCGGGTATCCGTGCGGTCCAACGAATCGGGGAGGGAACATGTTGGGAATCAAACGCCTCGGCCTGCTGGCCGCGCTGGTGGTGGTTGGCCTCGCGCCCGCCACGGCGGTACAGGCCGCGGCACAGCCGTCGGCGCAGGACACCCAGTACCTGCAGGCGGTGCACCAGGTGAACCTGTTCGAGATCACGGCCGGCGACCTGGCCCGGCGGAAGGCCCAGAGCGAGGACGTCAAGCGGCTGGGCGAGATGTTCCGGACCGACCACACCCAGCTCGACCAGACGGTGCAGAGCACCGCGCAGCAGCTCAACGTGACGCTGCCCGGTGAGCCGACCGCGGACCAGCAGGAGGTGCTCGACCGGCTCGGCAACCTCGACGGCGCCGAGTTCGACCGGCAGTGGGTGACCGCGCAGTTGGCCGGCCACGTCCAGGCCATCCAGGCCACGCAGACCGAGATCTCGCAGGGCACCGAGCAGTCGGTTGTCCAGCTGGCGCAGAACGCGCTGCCGATCCTCCAGGCGCACTACGACGAGCTGGTGACCCTGGCCCAGCAGCTGGGCGTCCCGGTGCCGCAGACCAGCGCCACCGGCACCCCGAGCCCGGGTGGCACCACGACGCCGGGTCCGGGTGTTCCCGTGCCCCCGGCTCCGGGTGGCACCGGCACCGAGCAGCCGGCCCCGGGTGGCACCATCACCAACTCGCCGGCTCCGGGTGACGGCTGACATCACCGTACGACCGATGGCCGGTCCGCCCTCCCGGGCGGGCCGGCCATCGCCGTGCGATGGGTGGCGCGGGGGCCGGGCCGTCAGTCGGCGCCGGCCAGCCCGATCGCGAACGCCTCCTCCAGGTCGTGCTGGGAGTAGGCCCGGAACGCGATGTGCGACTCCGTGTCGATCACCCCGGGCACCTTGGAGATGCTGCCGGCGATCACCTCGGCGATCTGCTCGAACTCCCGGACCCGGACGATGGCGATCAGGTCGACGTGACCGGCCACCGAGTAGACCTCGCTGACGCCGGGCAGGTCGGCCAGGGTCTCGGCCACCTCCGGGATCGAGTCGGTGGCGCAGTCGATCAGGACGATCGCGGTGATCACTGGACGATTCTCCGTTCGTCGGCGTCGTGGCTCATGCTAGATGCTGACCGGCCCGCCCGGAGCGGGACCGCCCCCGCCGCTCACGCCGCCGGCACGGTCAGCCCGTCGCCCGTCCGGATGACGTCGCGCAGCCGTTCACCCGCCTCGACCGTCGCGCCCGGCCAGAGCACCGCGCGCGCCACGTCGCCGTGCACCACCGCCCCGGCGCCGACCACGGAGCGCCGCAGCGGGCCGGTCACCGCCGCCGTCGGGTCGACCAGGCTGCCGCCGCCGGCGGCGTGCAGGTTGGCGGCCAGGTAGTCGGCCGGGGTGCCGGTGTCGTAGAAGACACCCGGATAGGGGACCACCTCCAGGGCGCCCGCCGCCTCGGCCGGCCGCCACACCGCCCGCACCAGGTCGCCGAAGGTGGGCGGCAGGTCCCGGACCAGTCGCCAGGGCAGCAGCGAGAACCCGGTGAAGTCGTGCCCGTCGAAGGTGCCCGGCGCCGTCGGGTCCGCGGCGGGCCGACCGAGCAGGCGTACGGTGTGCCCGTCCCAGCCGGCCAGCAGCGCCGCGATGTCGGGCCCCGGCGCGGCCCCCGGGTCGGCGAGGTACGCGTCGGCGTTGCCGACCAGCACCCCTCGCCCGGCGATCCAGTCCCGCAGGTTGCCGATGCCGCCGGCCGTGCCGAGCGGTCCGCCCGGTTCGACGGAGCGGTGCGCCCGGTCGCCGACGTGCGCGACCACCTGGTCGGCGAGGTAGGCGGCGTTGACCGCGACCCGGTCCGGGCCGGTCAGGCCGAGCCCGGCCAGCCGGGCCAGCGCCCGGTCCAGCAGCGGGACGTTGCCGACGGGGCAGAGCGCCTTGGGTGCGCCGGTGGTGAGCGGCCGCAGCCGGGTGCCCTCACCCGCGGCGAGCACCACCGCGCAGATCCCCGCCGCGGTCCCGGTGGCCGCCCCGGCCCGCGCCGGCCCGCTGCCGCCGGTGGGACGCCCGTCGGCGGTCACGCCGCCGGCTCGCCGGTCGGCGGGACCTTCCCGGCCATCGGCCCGATGCCGTAGTGGCCGAGCAGGTTGGCGGTGGCCCGGCTGAGCCGGGGCAGGTCGTCCAGCGGGTGCCAGACCGCCTCGAGGACCTCGGCGCCGTCCACCTTCAGCGCGGTGGTGGAGGCGGGCACCTCCGTCTCGAAGACCACGTCCACCCAGCCCCCGGCGTGCACCAGGGCGTTCGGCACGGCCGGGCGGAGCCGCTCCGGGGCGAGCCGGATGCCGGACTCCTCGTACAGCTCGCGGGCGGCGCCGACGACCGGGGGCTCGCCGCGCTCGAGCAGCCCGGCGGGGAGGCTCCAGCTGTGCCCCGGAGGCTGCCGCAGCAGCAGGATGCGGCCGGTCCCCTCGGCCTCGCTGTCCCGGACCAGGGCGACCGCGCCGACGATGTACTTCGGTACGGCCAGCCGGACCAGCCGGCGGCGCATCGTCACCGGCAGCCGGTAGAAGACCTTGTAGGCGACGGCCCGGCCGGTGGCGCGCGTACGGGGGATCATGACTCCAGGCTATGCCGTGCGGGGCCCGCCGTGGTGGGCGGGGCGACCGCTCCAGCCCTACCGTGGCGCTGCCGGGTCACTGCCGGTGGTCCACCAGGTCGATGAGCTGACGGACCACCGTGTCCGGTTCGACGGTCCGGTCGAAGACGGCCACCAGCAGGGTCTCCAGGTCGGGGTAGCCGAGCTCCTCGGACAGGCGCAGCAGTGGCAGGTCGCTGGCCAGCCCCCGGTCGTGCTTGCGCAGCGCCAGCCCGATGGTGGCCCGGCCCAGGCGGACCTTGTCGGCGATGGAGATGCCCGGCTCGGTGTGCTCGGCGAACCAGCGGTTGATCTGCATCTGGGCGTGCGGCGACTTGACGAAGCCGAGCCACTCCCGCCGGGGGCCACGGGGCGCGGCGTCGGCCTCGAAGCCGCTCTCGGCGTCGTTCTCGGTGTAGATCTCCACCACGTCGCCCTCGTCCAGTTCGGACGACAGGGGGGCCAGCCGGCCGTTGATCCGGGCGGCCAGGCAGTGGTCGCCGCGCGCGGCGCCCAGCTCGTAGGCCAGGTCGACCGGGGTGGCGCCGGCGGGGAGCACCACCGGGCGGCCGTCGGCGACCACCTGGATCTGCGCCTCCGCCAGGTCGCAGCGCAGCGACTGGAGGAACTGGGCCGGGTCGGGGGCCTCCTGCTCCCAGTCCAGCACCCGGCGCAGCCAGGAGAGCTGGCCGGGCCGGGTGGCGTCGCCGGAGGAGCGGGGGAAGCGGAACTCGGCGGCGATGCCGTACTCGGCGGCGCGGTGCATCTCCCGGGTGCGGATCAGCACCTCGACGGTGCGGTCCTGCGGTCCCAGGACGCTGGTGTGCAGCGACCGGTAGAGGTTGTTCTTCGGTGAGGCGATGAAGTCCTTGAACCGGCCGGGCACCGGACGCCAGCGGCCGTGCACCGCGCCGAGGGCGGCGTAGCAGTCGGTGGCCGGGCCGTCCACGACGATCGCGATCCGGGGCAGGTCGTACGGGGCCGGGTGTCCGCCGGCGACGGTGTCCTTCCAGATCGAGTAGAGGTGCCGGGGGCGCGGGCCCACCTCGGCGTCGACCCGGCTGCGGCGCAGCGCCACCCTGGCCTGGGCCACCACGTCGTCGAGGTAGGCGTCCCAGCCCGGCCGGTCGTGCACGTGCCGGGCGATCCGGGCGTGCTCCTCGGGCTCCAGGTGCAGCAGCACCACGTCGTCCAGCTCGCGTTTGAGGGTCTGGATGCCGAGCCGGTCGCAGAGCGGGATCAGCACCTCCTGGGTGGCCCGGGCGATGCGCTGCCGGGAGGCGGCCGAGCGGACCCCCAGCGTCCGCATGTTGTGCAGCCGGTCGGCCAGCTTGATGATCAGCACCCGGACGTCCTTGCCGGCCGCGATGATCATCTTGCGGATCGTCTCCGCCTCGGCGGCCTTGCCGTAGAACGCCTTGTCGAACTTGGTCACCCCGTCGACCAGGTGGGCCACCGCGTGGCCGAAGTCCTCGGCGAGCGCCTGGAGGGTGTAGCGGGTGTCCTCCACCGTGTCGTGCAGCAGCGCCGCCACCAGGGTGGTGGTGTCCATGCCGAGATCCGCGCAGATCTCGGCGACGGCCAGCGGGTGGGTGATGTACGGCTCGCCGCTCTTGCGGAACTGGCCGCGGTGCATGTTCTCCGCGATGGTGTACGCCCGCCGCAGCACCGAAGGGTCCGCGCCGGAGTGGATGCTGCGGTGACTGCGTACCAGCCGGGCGACCGGATCGCCGTCGGTGGTCGGCCAGGTCAGCAGCGACCGCAGCCGGCGGGCCAGTGGCAGCTCTCCCGGCTGGGTCGGGAGCGCGCCCCCCAGGGCGGCGCCGTGTCCGGCGTCGACGTCCACGAGGGACACCTCCTCACCCCGGCTCCTCGGTCACCGTCACCAGTAACCGGAAGCAGGCCCACGAAACGGGCAGGACTGCACTCCCTCAACAGCCTAAGTGAGGCACGGTCGTCCGATCGGTCACTTGCTCATGAGCGTTCGGTCGAGAGTTGGTGGGCTCCGCCGTTCTCGGCCTTCGCCAGCAGGTCCCGGAAGCGGGCCGCGCCGGAGACCGGGGACGACCACTCGGAGGACATCTCCACCAGCCGGGTCTCCGGCCGCTCCAACCAGGACAGGATGCGCTCGGTCTCCTCGGCCGAGGCGCGCGGCACCGGCCCGTGGCCGGGCTCCACCGTCTCGGCGGTGGCCCGGATCGCGGTGATGGTCGGTCGGGGGTGGACCCCCGGCGGGGAGACCCCCGCCCCGGCCAGCCGGCCGTACCGGACCAGGGCCAGCTCCCAGCCGCCACCGGCCGCCGGCCGGGCCGCGGTCAGCTCGGCGATCCGGGTCAGGCCGGCCAGCCGCTGCATCCGGACGGCCGCCCGGAGCACCGCGGCCAGCCGGGACCGCACCACCGCCGCCTCCTCGTACCGCTGGGCGGCCGAGAGCGCCTCGATCTGGGCGAGCAGGGCCTGCACCACGACCTGGGGGTCGCTCGCCGTCGCGGTGCGGAACGGGGCGGCGGCGCGGTGGTCGTACTCCTCGGGGGTGATCCGGTGCTCGCAGGGCGCCGGGCAGCGGCCCAGCTCGGCCAGCGCGCAGGCCGGCGTGACGGTGCGCAGCGAGAGCCGGTGCGTGCACTGGCGCAGCGGAACCGCGTCGTGGAAGCCGGCGGCGGCCAGCTCGGCGGCCTGTTTGGACCGGAACGGACCCAGGTAGGCGGTGTCGCCGGGGGAGAGGTTGCGCACCACCGACAGCCGCGGGTAGGGACCGTCGGTCAGCTTCAGCCACACCATCCGCTCGGGGAACTTGGACCGCCGGTTGTACGGCGGGGCGTGGGCGCCGATCAGGCGCAGCTCGCGGACCTCCGCCTCCAGGGAGTGTGCGCACTCGACCGCCTCCACCCGCTCGGCCGCGGCCAGCATCTCCGACATCCGGGCCCGCTTCTCCGCGGCGGTGAAGTAGCTGCGCACCCGGGTGGCGATGTCGCCGGAGGTGCCGACGTAGAGCGGCCGGTCGTCGGCGGCGCGGAAGATGTAGACCCCGGGCGCCTTGGGCAGCCCCTCGGCCAGGTGCCGTTTGCGGCGCTGGGTGGGGGTGACCGCGCGGGCGAACTCGATCGCGTCGCCGACCGTGTCGACCCGGTGCCCGCCGAGCCGGGCGATCAGCCCGTGCAGCACGTCGACGGTCGCCCGGGCGTCGTCCAGCGCCCGGTGGGTGGGCTGGGTGGCGGTGCGGAAGTAGGCGGCCAGGGTGCCGAGCTTGCGGTTGGGCACCTCGTCGCGGGTCAGCACCCGGCGGGCCAGCGCGGCGGTGTCCAGCACCCGGGGGTTGGGCCAGCGGTAGCCGTGCCTGGCGCAGGCCGCCTTGAGGAAACCCACGTCGTAGGGGGCGTTGTGGGCGACCAGCACGGCGTCGGTGATGAACTCCAGGAAACTCGGCAGCACCTGCTCGATCGGCGGCGCCGGGATCAGCATGGCCTGGGTGATACCGGTCAGCACGGTGATGAACGGCGGGATCGGCACCCCCGGGTTGACCAGGGTGGCCAGCACCCCGAGCTGCTCGCCGCCGCGCACCTTGACCGCGCCGATCTCGGTGATGCCGCCGCCGTCCGGCGCGCCGCCGGTGGTCTCCAGGTCGACCACCACGAAGGTCGTCGCGTAGAGCGGCAACGCCGGGTCGACCCCGCCGCCCGCTGTCGGATCCAGACCGGCCAGCGTCTGCTGGACGTACTCCCCAGGTGCCACGCGCGGCAGGCTAGCGGCCAGGTCCGACACTCCCGTCCCAGCAGCCTCACAGGTGGTCACGGGTCTAGGATGAGAGATCGGCTCACTCATCCGGCAGTGGGCCCGGTCGCGGTGGGAGACTTGCCACATGCCCCTCACCGAGCCGTACGACGACCACCTCCCGGAGGAGGGGTCGTCCGCCGCCGCGCCCGGGGCCGGCGTCGATCCGGGTGCGGGGGCGCCCGAGCCGGAGCCCACCCTGCCCGAGCCGGTCCGGCAGCGCATCGTCGCGCTCACCGCCGCCGTGCTGCCCGGCCTGCCCGTCGACGAGGTGCCGGTGCCGCTGCGCCGGGTGGCCAAGTTCGCGCCGAACCGCCGCGCCCGGCTGGGCGCGCCCGCGATCGCCGCCCAGCTGACCGCCGACCCGCTGTTCCGGCAGCGGGTCACCGCCCGGGTGCTCGCCGACTCCGGCGACCTGGGCGCGGCCGTGGTCGAGGGCACCGCCCCGGCCGCCGCCGACCCGGTCGAGGTGGCCGCCCTGGCCTACCTGGCCCGGCCGCGCGGCTGGCGGGAGCTGATCGAGGCCAGCGGCGCCGCGGTGCGCGCCGAGGCGGACAGCGCGGTCGTCGCCGAGCTGGTCCGCGAGGCCGAGCAGCGGGCCACCCGCGCCGAGCACGACCGGGCGGTGGCCCGGGTCGAGGCGGAGAAGCTCCGCGACGAGCTGGCCCGGGTCCGCGAGGAGCTGGGGCAGCTGCGTGAGGAGGCCCGCCAGCTCCAGCGCACCCTGCGGGAGACCCAGGCCCGCGAACGCAAGGCCACCGAGCTGCTCGCCACCGAGCGCGGCCGGGCCGCCCGGGCTGCCGCCGACAGCGACGCCGAGCTGCGCCGGGCGCGGGCCCGGCTGGCCGAGGCGGAGGCGGCGGCGGGGATGGCCCGGGCCAGCGCCAAGGAGGCCCGCTCGGTCGACGACGCCCGGCTCTGGCTGCTGCTGGAGACCATCGGGCAGGCCGCCGTCGGGCTCCGGCGCGAGCTGGCCCTCGACCCGGTCGAGAAGCTCCCCGCCGACTTCGTCGCCGACGCCTTCGCCGAGAACCCGGCCGCCGCCCCCACCGGTGGGCCGGCCGCCCGGGCCCGGGACACCGACGACCCGGCCCGCCTCGACCAGCTGCTCGCCCTGCCCCGCGCGCACCTGGTGGTGGACGGCTACAACGTGACCAAGCGGGGCTTCGGCGAGATGTCGCTGGAGCAGCAGCGCAAGCGGCTGATCACCGGGCTCGGCGGGATCGCCGCGCAGACCGGTGACGAGGTGACCGTGGTCTTCGACGGCGCCGAGCGGATGCACGGGCTGCCGCCGACCCCACGCGGGGTACGGGTGCTCTTCTCCCGCAAGGGCGAGACCGCCGACGAGCTGATCCGGCGGCTGGTCCGCGCCGAGCCGTCGGGGCGCCCGGTGGTGGTGGTCTCCTCCGACCGGGAGGTCGCCGACGGGGTCCGCCGGCACGGGGCGTACCCGCTGGGTGCGGACTCGCTGCTGCGCCGGCTCTCCCGCTCCTGAGGTGTTGATCACCGGTTGTCCGGTTCTGTCGTACCCGGGCTCTAGTGTCCGACCTGACCGACGGTGGCCGGGCGGTGACGAGGTCGTCGCCCCCGCCGCCGCACTGCGTCAGGAGGCACGATGCTCATCGACTGCGACGGCTGCGGGATCCGCGGCGCCGGCTGCGCCGACTGCCTGGTGACCGCCCTGCTCGACGACTCGCCGACGGCCGGCCTGGGCGCCGCCGAGCGCCATGCGGTGGAGGTGTTCGCCCGGGCCGGCTTCGACGTGGAGGTGCTCGGCCACGAGTCCGGCCCGCCCGTGCGACGCCGCGTACCCGGTCGCCGCCGGGCGGCGTAGCCGCCCCCGTCCCGGTGCGGCGGCTCCCGCTCCCGGTGCCGCACATGGTGCGTGCCGGCGTGCCGACGTCCCGTCCGGGCCGACCGCGCGGGGCCATAGGATGGGCGCTCACGGCGGGAGGAGCGGTGGGATGACCCGGGGACGACGCCACGCCGGCAGGCCGACGACCGACGGGGTGCCGAGGTGACCCCGCGCGGTTGGGCGCTGCTCACCCTCGCCGGCCTGGTGCTGGCGCTGCTCGTGACGAGCGCGCTGCTGGTGCCCTGGCACCGCCCGCCGGCACCCCGCGCCGACCAGCTCGCCGCGCTGCGCGACCTCCCCGTCGACCAGGTCGACCGGAGCCGCGCCTTCCGCGCCGCGCTGCGCCCCGGCACGTACGGCGCACTCGTGGCCGGCCTGCTGGTGGCGCTGCTGCTCGGGCTCACCCCGCTCGGCGCCCACCTGGTCGAACTCGCCGGCCGTCCGTTCGGCGGCCACTGGGCCGCCCGCGCGGTGCTCGGCGGCCTCGCCGTGGTGCTCGTCGCCGACCTGCTCACCCTGCCCTTCGCCGCCTGGCGGCAGGCCGTGCTCACCCGCTACGGGCTCAGCACCCACGGCTGGAGCGGCTGGACGGTCGACCTGCTCAAGTCGTACGCGGTCAGCGCCGTGATCGGCGCGATCGCGCTGCTCGGCTTCTACACCGTCACCCGGCTCGCCCCGCGCTGGTGGTGGGCGTTCGGCGCGGCCGGCGCCGCCGGGCTGGTGGTGCTCCTCTCCTTCGTCCTGCCGGTCCTGGTGGAGCCGGTGTTCAACCGGTTCACCCCGATGGAGCAGGGCGCGCTGCGTACCGAGCTGATGGCCATGGCGGCCCGCGACGGCGTGCCGGTGCGGGACGTGCTGGTCGCCGACGCGTCACGGCGGACCAGGGCGGTCAACGCGTACGTCTCTGGGCTGGGGCCCACCCGGCGGGTGGTCGTCTACGACACCCTGCTGCGCGAGGCCACCCCGGCGGAGGTGACCAGCGTGGTGGCGCACGAGCTGGGGCACGCGAAGGACCGGGACGTCACGGTCGGCACGCTGACCGGGGCGCTCGGCGCCGCTCTGACCGTGGTCGGGCTCTACCTGATCGGCTCCTGGGCGCCGCTGCTGCGGCTGGCCGGGGTCGACTCCGTCGCCGAGCCGCGCGCGTTCCCGCTGCTGATCGCCCTGGTGACGGTGACCGGGCTGATCGCCGGGCCGGTCCAGGCGCTGGTCTCCCGCCGGGTCGAGGCACGCGCCGACGCCCACGCGCTCGCGTTGACCGGCGACCCGGCCACCTTCGAGGCCATGCAGCGCCGGCTCGCCGGGATCAACCTGGCCGACCCCGACCCGCCGCGCTGGGAGTACCTCTGGTCGGCGTCGCACCCGTCCACCGTGGAGCGGATGGCCGCCGCCCGCGCCTACGCCAGGGAGGCCGGCCGATGAGCCGGACGTTGCTGATCACCAACGACTTCCCGCCCCGCCCCGGGGGCATCCAGTCCTTCGTGCACGGCCTCGCCGTGCAGCAGCCGGCCGGCTCGGTGGTGGTCTACGCCTCCAGCTGGAAGGGCGCCGAGAAGTTCGACGCCGATCAGCCCTTCCCGGTGGTCCGGGAGCGGACCCGGGTGCTGCTGCCGACCCCGCTGGTGGCCCGCCGGGCCGCCCGGCTGGCCCGGGAACACGAGTGCGACACCGTCTGGTTCGGCGCCGCCGCCCCGCTCGGCCTCCTCGCCGCCGGGCTGCGCCGGCGGGCCGGCGTCCGCCGGGTGGTCGCGCAGACCCACGGCCACGAGGTCGGCTGGGCGGCGCTGCCCGCCGCCCGCGCCGCGCTGCGCCGGATCGGCCGGGGCGCGGACGTCGTCACCTACCTCGGCGACTACACCCGGGTACGCCTCGAACGGGCGCTGCACGGGTTGACCGACCTGCGCCGGCTCGCCCCCGGCGTCGACGTGGACACCTACCACCCGTCGGTCGACGGCGAACCGGTCCGGGTCCGGCTCGGCCTGGCCGACCGTCCGGTGGTGGTCTGCGTGTCGCGGCTGGTGCCCCGCAAGGGCCAGGACATGCTGATCCGCGCCATGCCGGAGATCCGCCGTCGGGTTCCGGACGCGGCGCTGCTGATCGTGGGCGGCGGGCCGTACCGGGCGACGCTGGAGAAGCTCGCGCGGCAGGTCGGCGTCGAGCGCGACGTGGTCTTCACCGGCTCGGTGCCCACCGTCGAACTGCCGGCGCACTACGCCGCCGGTGACGTGTACGCGATGCCCTGCCGCACCCGTAACCGGGGTCTCGACGTGGAGGGGCTCGGGATCGTCTACCTGGAAGCCTCCGCGACCGGCCTGCCGGTGGTGGCCGGTGACTCCGGCGGCGCGCCCGACGCGGTCCGCGAGGGCGAGACCGGGTACGTGGTGCGCGGCCGGGACGTCGCCCAGCTCGCCGACCGGGTGGCCACCCTCCTCGCCGACCGGGACCTGGCCCGTCAGCTCGGCGCGGCCGGTCGGGCCTGGGTGGAGAAGGAGTGGCGCTGGGAGACCCAGGCGCACCGGATGGCCGCCCTGCTCGCCGGCTGACGACCGGTCCGGCTGCGCCGGCCGGGGGCGTGACACCACCGCGAGCGTGACACCTCAGAGGCATCGACACGACTCCGAGGTGTCACGCTCGTCGACAACGGCCGGTCCGACATGTGCGTGGCGCTCGCCAAGCGGTCGCGGTCAGGCTCCGGCGGGGACCGGCTCGGCCGGGGCGGTCGCGGCGTCCCGGCGGGACAGCTTCCCGGGCCACCAGGTGCGGGCGCCCAGGTCGAGCGCCAGCGCCGGGATGAGCAGGCTGCGCACCAGCAGGGTGTCGAGCAGGATGCCGACGGCCACGATCACCCCGGTCTGCATCGACGGCACCAGCGGCAGCACACCCAGCGCGCCGAAGGTGGCCGCGAGCACGACCCCCGCGCTGGTGATGACGCCGCCGGTGACGGTCAGCGCGTGCAGCACGCCCGGCCGGTGCCCCAGCCGCGCCGTCTCCTCCCGGGCCCGCGTCATCAGGAAGATCGTGTAGTCGACGCCGAGGGCGACGAGGAACAGGAACGCCTGCAGCGGGATGCCCACGAAGAGCTTGGGGTGGCCCAGCGCGTCCAGGACGAGGCCGGCGGCCCCCATCGCGGCGGCGTACGACAGGACCACGCTCACCATCAGCAGCAGCGGCGCGACCAGCGCCCGCAGCAGGAGCACCAGGATGACGAGGACGACCGCGAGCACGAGCGGGATGATCACCCGGTTGTCCCGGCCGACGACGCGCTCCTCGTCCACCAGGACCGCGGTCCTGCCGCCGACCAGCGCCTGGGCGCCGGGCACCTCGTGGACCGCCGCGCGGAGCCGCTGCACGGTCGCCAGGGCGGCGTCGCTGTCCGGCGTGTCGGCCAGCACCGCCGGAATCCGCACCCAGGCGCCGTCGGCGGAACGCTCCGGCTCGTCGACCCGGGCCACACCGGGCACCGCCCGGGCGGCGGAGGTCACCTCGTCGGCCGTACCGGCCGTGGCCAGGATCTCGGCCGGCGACGCCGAACCGCTCGGGTAGTGCGCCGCGATCAGCCGCTGACCGGTCACCGAGCCGACCTCCGAGGTGAAGGATTCCTCGTTGGGCAGGCCGATGCTCAGGTTGCCGATGCCGAAGGTCAGCGCGACGAGCGCCGCCGTGGTGCCGATCCAGACCGCGCGGGGCCGGCCCCCGACCAGCGCCGCGATCCGGCGCCAGATCCCGTGGTCGCCGGTCGCGTCGGCGGTGGCGGCGGTCGGGGCGTGGCGCGGCACGAACGGCCAGAAGACCCACCGTCCGCAGAGGACGAGCACCGCCGGCAGCAGGGTGGTCATGGCGAGCAGGGCGGCGCCGATGCCGACCGCGCCGACCGGGCCCAGCCCGCGGGTGGACGGCAGTTCGGCGGCGAGCAGGCAGAGCAGTCCGATCGCGACGGTCGCCGCCGAGGCGCAGATCGCGCCGAACGACCGGCGCAGCGCCACCCGCATCGCCTCGTGCCGGTCGGCGTGCCGGCGCAGCTCCTCCCGGTACCGGGCGATCAGCAGCAGGGCGTAGTCCACGCCGACGCCGAAGACCAGCACGGTCAGGATGGTCTGGCTCTGGAAGTCGACCGTCACCCCGCCGTACCTGGCCATCAGATAGACGATGCCGCCGGCGAACTGGTTGGCGATGCCGGCGGTGACCAGCGGGATGAGCCAGAGCACCGGGCTGCGGTAGGTGATCAGGAGCAGCACCGCGACGGTGGCCGCGGTCGCCAGCAGCAGCGTGAGGTCCATCCCGCCGAACGCGTCGAAGACGTCGCTCTCCGCCGCCGCGTCACCGGTCAGCGCGGTGCGCAGGCCGGCCGGCTGGTCGACGGCGAGCCGCTCCTTGACGTCGGTCACCGCCGCCAGGCGCCCGGTGTCGTCGCCGGCGACCGGGAAGGAGACCAGCAGCGCCTTCCCGTCCTCGCTGGGCACCGGGGGCGGCACCGCACCGCCGTCGGCGTACCGGGCGAACACGACGCGGTCGGCCTCGGCCTTGGCCCGGTCGGCGTCGGTGAGGCCGCTGTCGCGGACGTAGACGGCGATCGCCACCGGCTTCTCCGACTCCGGGAAGGCCGCCTCCGCCCGCGCGACGGCCCGGCTGCTCTCCACGCCGGCGGGCAGCAGGCCGAGGGTGTCGTTGTCCTGCACCTCGCTCAGCTTGACCGAGAGCGGGCCGGCCACCGCGACGAGCACGAGCCAGAAGACGATCAGGGCGTACTTGCTGCGTCGGCCGGACGGCAGGCCGGCCAGTCTTTGCCGGGACATGTCGGGTTCCTCCGAGGATCGGGTTCGCTTCCTGCCGTCGATCCTTCTGGTCGCCGGGCGCGGGAACAGGAGTGTCACCTCCCCGACGCCGGTGGTCCTAGCACCACCGAACCCGGCTCGGTCGTGACCGAGAATGGAACCCGTGGACAGCCCGGTGAGAGAGTTCGCCCGCCAGACGCTCCGGCCCGGCGCGACCGCCGCCCTCCAGGGCCTGGCCGTGGCCGTGCTCTCCCTGACCACCAACCTCGCGCTGTTCGCGCTGTCGCTGGTGTCGCTGCTGCTCATCCCCGCCTTCGGCATCGGCTTCGCGCTGTTCCCGATGGTGACCGCGCTGGTACGGCTCTCGACCGGGCTGCAACGCCGGCTCGCCCGGTGGGCCGGCGTGCCCATCGCCACGCCGTACCGGCCGCTGCCGCCGGACGCGCAGTTCGGCACCTGGCGCCGCTTCCGGTGGGTGGTGGGCGACCCGGCCACCTGGCGGGACTTCGCCTGGCTGGTCCCCGGCGCGCTCACCGGTGGGGCGTGCCTGCTCGCCTTCGCCCTGCCGCTGTACGGGCTGGAGGGCGCGCTCGGGGTGCCGCTGCTGCTCTACCTGATCGCCGACTCGTACGGCTACGGCCTGTTCTGGCCGATGACCAACCTCGCCGAGGCGCTGGCCGCGCTGCCGCAGGGCTGGCTGCTGCTGCTCGGCGGCCTGGCCGTCGCCCCCTGGCTGGTCTGGCTGCACCTGACCTTCGCCCGGCTCTTCCTGGCCCCGACCCGGGCGGCGGAGCTGGCGCTGCGGGTCCGCCAGCTCACCGTCACCCGGGCCGACACCGTCGACGCCCAGGCGGCCGAGCTGCGTCGCATCGAGCGGGACCTGCACGACGGGGCGCAGGCCCGGCTGGTCGCGTTGAGCATGAGCATCGGCCTGGCCGAGCAACTGCTGGCGCGGGACCCGGCCGCCGCCGGGAAGCTGCTGGCCGAGGCGCGGGAGACCAGCGGCCAGGCCCTGGTCGAGCTGCGCGACCTGGTACGCGGCATCCACCCGCCGGTGCTCGCCGAGCGCGGTCTCGACGGCGCGGTTCGCGCGCTCGCGCTGGCCGTGCCGCTGCCGGTGAAGGTCGAGGTCGACCTGCCGGGCCGCCCGGAGGCGCCGATGGAGTCCGCGGCGTACTTCGCGGTGGCCGAGGGGCTGGCGAACGTCACCAAGCACAGCGGCGCCGCCCACGCCTGGATCCGGCTGGGTCACCGCGACGGGCGGCTGACCATCGTGGTGGGTGACGACGGCCGGGGCGGCGCCGACCCGGCGGCGGGCAGCGGACTGGCCGGTATCGGGCGACGGCTCGCGGCCTTTGATGGAACGATGGTGGTGACCAGTCCGCCCGGCGGGCCCACAGTCGTGACCATGGAGCTGCCGTGCGAGTTGTCATCGCCGAAGACCTCGCCCTCCTCCGGGACGGGCTGACCCGCATCCTCGAGGCGTTCGGTTTCGAGGTGGTCGCGGCCGTCGACAACGGACCGTCGGTGCTGTCGGCCCTGGTGACCCACCGGCCGGACGTGGCCGTTCTCGACGTCCGGCTGCCGCCGACCTTCACCGACGAGGGGTTGCAGGCGGCCATCCGGGCCCGCGCCGAGCTCCCCGGCCTGCCGATCCTGGTGCTCTCCCAGCACGTCGAGCAGCTCTACGCCCGGGAGCTGCTCTCCGACCGCGCCGGTGGCGTCGGCTACCTGCTCAAGGACCGGGTCTCCAACGTGGCCCAGTTCGTCGACGCGGTACGCCGGGTGGCCGGCGGTGGCACGGTGATGGATCCGGAGGTGGTCTCCCAGCTGCTGGCCAGCCGTTCCGGGGCCGAGCCGTTGCGGGAGCTGACCGCCCGGGAGCGCGAGGTGCTGGGCCTGATGGCCGAGGGGCGGTCCAACGCGGCGATCGCCGCCCGACTCTTCGTCACCGAGAAGGCGGTCAGCAAGCACATCAACAACATCTTCTGCAAACTGCGAATGCCGCCGTCGGACGACGACAACCGGCGGGTGCTGGCGGTGCTGACGTACCTCCACGGCGACGACGGTCAGTGGCCGGTGCCGGGGCGGGCACCGCGTCGTACCGCCGCCGGGCCGTCGCTACCCGCCTGAGCCGACCGTCGCCGCACCGGCCAGCGTGGACAGCGCCGGGGAGCGACCGAGGCAGCCCGCGGCCGGCCCCGGCCGACCGAAGTACCAGCCCTGGCCGGCGTCGCAGCCGATCGCCCGCAGCCGGTCGGCCTGCCCTTCGGTCTCCACGCCCTCGGCGGTGACCGTCAGGTCCAGCGCGTGGGCGAGCGAGACCAGCGAGGCGAGGATCCGCTCGTCGGTACGGCTGGTCGGGTCGGTCACCGGCGCGCGCAGCCCGGCCACGAACTCCCCGGCCACCTTCAGCTCGGTCACCGGCAGGTCCCGCAGGTACGCCAGGTTGCAGTAGCCGGTGCCGAAGTCGTCGATGGCGATCCGGACGCCCAGGTCGGCCAGGACCCGCAGGGCCCGGACCGGCTCCTCCGCGGTGCTCATCATGGTGCTCTCGGTGATCTCCAGCTGGAGCCGCTCGGGCGGCAGGCCGGTCTGCCGCAGCAGCCCGCCGACCTCCTGCACCAGGCCGGGCCGGTGCACCTGGCGGACCGCCAGGTTGACGCTGACGAAGGGCGCCGGTGCGCCCCAGCTCTCGGCCTCCCGGCAGGCCTCGGCGAGCACCCACCCGCCGAGCCGGACGATCAACCCGGTCTCCTCGGCGAGCCCGATGAAGCGGTCCGGGCGCAACACCCCCAGCTCCGGGTGACGCCACCGGACCAGCGCCTCCACGCCGAGCAGCGCCCCGTCGCGCAGCGAGGTCAGCGGCTGGTAGTCCAGGTAGAACTCGCCCCGGTCGATCGCCGCGGGGATGGCCGCCGAGAGGGCGTACCGGTCCAGCTCGTCCCGGTGCCGGTCGGGGTCGAAGAGGGACCAGCGGGCGCCGCCGGCGGCCTTGGCCCAGTGCAGCGTACTGTCGGCCGCGCGCATCAGCTCGACGGGCGAGGCGCCGGCCACCGGCCGCTCGACGATGCCGACGCTGGCCGAGACGGTCAGCTCGTGTCCGTCCACCAGGGCGGGTTCGCCGACCGCGGCCAGCGCCGCCTCGGCGACCCGGACCACGTCGTGCGTGCCGGTGGTCCGCTCGACCAGGACAACGAACTCGTCCCCGCCGAGGCGGGCGACGAGGTGGTCGCCGAGGGCCCGGCGCAGCCGCGCCGCCACCGACACCAGCAGGGCGTCGCCGACCTGGTGCCCGAGCGAGTCGTTGACCACCTTGAACCGGTCCAGGTCGAGGAAGCAGACCCCGATCCGGTCGGCGCCCCGGCCGGGCCGGTCGATGGCGGCGGTGAGCCGCTCGGTGAACAGGGTGCGGTTGGGCAGGTCGGTCAGCGGGTCGTGGGTCGCCTGGTGGCGGAAGCGGGCCTCGCTGTCGCGCAGCGCCCGCTCGGCCTGCGCGCGGGCCGTCATCGCGGCCCGACGGATCGACTCCTGCTCGTCGAGGGTCCGGTCCCGCAACGCGCGGGCGTACCCGGTGGCCACCGTGGCCAGCAGCCGGGCCATCCGGTCCTCGACGTCGTCGGTGACCAGGCCGAGGTCGCGGACCAGCCGGAGCTGGATGACCTCCACCGTGCGGCCCAGCCCCTCGGCGGAGGCGATGTGCGCGGCGACCAGTTCCGCGCCGACCTGGTGGCCGACGCGGGGGTCGAACGGCTCCGCCCGCAGCGCGCCGGCCAGCCGCCCGGTGAGCCGGTGCAGCAGCGCTTCCAGCTGCGCCTGGGTCATCGGCAGGTAGCTGGTGCCGGAGACCGCCTTGGCCCAGGCACGGGCGAACGTCCCGGGGCAGGACGTCGCCGCCGGCTCAGCCACCGAGACGTCCGACGCCACCGATGAAGACGGCCCGCTCGGCGTCCTCGGCGCTCTCCGCCGTCTCGGGGCGCCACTGCGGCACCCAGACCACGCCCGGTTCGACCAGCTCGAACCCGTCGAAGAACGCGGTCAGCTCGGCCCGGTCGCGGATCGACAGTGGATTGTCGGTGCGCCGGTAGACCCGCTCCGCCTCGGCCCGCTCGCCGGTGTGGCCGCGGCTCTCGTCGCTGGCCTGCGACAGCACCAGGTAGCTGCCGGGCGCGAGCGCCGCGCGCAGCGTCCGCAGGATCTCCTCGGGCCGGTCGGAGTCCGGGATGAAGTGCAGCACCGCCACGACCATCACGGCGACCGGCTGGGAGAAGTCGATCAGCCTGGTCACCTCGGGATGGGCCAGGATCGCCGCCGGCCGGCGCAGGTCCTCCCGGATCACCGTGGCGCCCGGGTTGCCGCCGAGGATCTCCCGGCTGTGCGCCACGGCCACCGGGTCGACGTCGACGTAGACCACCCGGGCGTCGGGAGCGATCCGTTGGGCGATCTCGTGCACGTTGCCGACGGTGGGGATTCCCGAGCCGATGTCGAGGAACTGGCGTACGCCGGAGTCGACCAGGAACTGCACCACC
The DNA here is from genome assembly GCF_059359015.1 of Micromonospora sp. LZ37. NCBI lineage: Bacteria > Bacillati > Actinomycetota > Actinomycetes > Micromonosporales > Micromonosporaceae > Micromonospora > Micromonospora sp. LZ37. The sequence goes on from NZ_JCADBL010000003.1 coordinate 80,270, forward strand.
CGGCGCAGGAAGGCCCGGTTGGCCTGGGCCATCAGCGGAGCGTCGGGCACCGCCTCCATCATCGCCCGGGCCGCCGCCCGGTCGGCGGCGAAGTTGTGCGAGCCGCCGAGGTAGTAGTCGTACATGCGGGCGACGCTGGGGCGCTCGATGTCGATGGTGTCGGGTGCCCAGTCCGGCCGCTGCATGCCCCACCTCTTCGTCGACAGACGCGAGAACGTCGCCCGCGCGGGCCACCCGGGTATTCTGCCCCTCCGCCGCCCCGGTGCAAAGACCGCCGTCGCTGCGCGGTCGTCCGCTCACCCCGGGGAGTCGGCGGCGCCCGGACAGACCGAGGGGCCCGGGTCCGACGAGCGGACGCGGACCCCTCGGGCACGCTCGGAGGCGGTCAGAACTTCGGCGCGTCCGGGGCCTCGAGCAGGCCGAGCCGCAGCGCGGTCATCAGCGCCTGCGCCCGGTTGGCGGCACCCAGCTTCTCGTAGAGCTTGGAGATGTGGGTCTTGGCGGTGGACTCGCTGACGAAGAGCTGCTTGGCGATGCCGGCCACGCTCATGCCGTCGGCGAGCAGCCGCAGCACCTGACCCTCCCGCGGGGAGAGCTGCGGGCCGGAGGGGGCCAGCCGACGCTTCATCGCCTCGGCCAGGTCGGCCGCGGTGAACGCGCTGGGGGAGGAGGCGGCGTGCCGGGCGGCGGCCACCACCTCGTCGGCCGGCGCGGTCTTCGGCACGAACGCGCTCGCCCCGGCCTCCAGGGCGCCGAAGAGCTGGTCGTCGCCCGCGTACATGGTGAGCACGACGATGCCCATCGAGGCGCTGGACTTGCGCAGCGCCCGGGTGGCCTCCAGGCCGCTGCCGTCGGGAAGCCGCAGATCCATGATCACGACGTCCGGCTGCAGCGCGCCGGCCTGGCGTACGCCTTCTGCCGCGGTGGCGGCCTCGCCGACGACCTCGAACTGCCGGTCGCGCTCGAAGGCGTGCCGAAGGCCCTTGCGGATCAGATCGTGATCGTCGACAAGGAGGACCTTGGTACGAGTTGCCGGTGTCGGACTTGTGGTCATCCTCGGGTTACTCCCCTTCTGCTGCTGCGCTGCCACGCACGGTATCGCGCCGGGGCGACGAACCCACCACCACCGCCACGGTCGTGCCGCTGGGTTGGCGCGGCCTGATCTCCAACCGGCCCCGGATACGTTCCGCCCTCTCGGCCATGATCGCAAGACCGTAGTGCCCGTCCGTACGCTGGTCACCGATGCCGTGACCGTCATCCGACACTTCGATCTGCGCGTACGGGGGGTCCACCTCGCAGGTGACCCAGAGGTTCGACGCCCCGGCGTGCTTGCGGGCGTTGGTGACCGCCTCCTGCGCGATGCGCAGCAGCTCGGCCTCGGTGGCGGCGGGGAGCCGGGCGGTGGACTCGTCCAGCGACAGGTGCACCCGCAGGCCGCCGGAGGCGCCGACCGTGCGCGCGTACTCGGCGATCGCCGCGGCCAGCCCGCCGTGCCGGTCCACCTCGCTGCGCAGCTCGAACAGGCTCAGCCGCAGCTCCGTGATCACCCGGGTCACCTCGCCGCGCAGGGTGCGCAGCGCCTCGGCGGTCTCCTTCGGGTCCTCCTCGACGTAGGCCAGCGCGTTGTCGATGCCGTAGCCGACCATCACGAGCTCCTGGGCGACCCCGTCGTGGATCTCCCGGGCCAGCCGCTGCCGCTCCTCGTTGGTGGCCAGCGAGCGGACCTCGTCGAAGAGCAGCGCCGCCTCCAGCCGCAGCGCGGCCGGTCCGGTCAGCGCGGTCACCCGGGACACCACCGGCGGCGGGTACGCGTGCGCGGTGTCCGCCTCGATCACCACCAGGCCGATCGTGCGGACCCCGGCGACCAGCGGCACGATCAGCGCGGAGACGTCCCCCCGCCGGTGCGAGCGGGCCTGTGAGCGGGCCGCCGTCTGCGGTTGCTGGCTGGCCCAGGCGTCGGCGATCGCCGAGTCCGCGTCGAGCGTGGTCTCCCAGTCGACCCGATCCACGCCCACCTGGGCGAGCACCACCAGCCGGCCGCCGCCGCTGGCCGATAGGACCGCCGCCCGCTCGCCGGGGGCGACGGTACGCAGCTCCTCCAGCAGGTGCTCGGAGATGCCGCCCGGGTCGAGGGTGGCGCCGGGCAGCTGCCGGGCCACCGTGCGCAGCTGGGTCAGCAGGCGGGTCGCCTCCGCGTACGGCTGGGGCTTGCCCTCGCCGCGGACCCGCATCACCTGGTGCAGGGTGCCCGCCGCGTAGAGCCCGAGCGCGGCCAGGATCAGCCACTGCGCGCAGACCGCGAGGTACCCGGGCTGGCCGAGTTGCCGCCCGCCGTCGACCTCGGTGAACGCGCCGGCGACGAGCAGGGTGGCCGCGGTGACCCCGAGCAGCGCGGCGCCCTCCCGGAACCGGCGGCGCAGCGCGGTGACGGTCACCGGCACCGCCAGGTAGGGCAGCACCGCCGAGGCGCCGAGCCCTGCGATCGACCCGCCGAGCGCGGACTCGACGGCGACCTGGCTGGCGGCCAGCCCGATCACCACCGCCTCGGCGAGCCGGCTGAGCGGACCGAGCAGCCGGTGCTCGGGGGCGAGCAGCGAGGGCAGGCCGGCGACCGCCAGCAGGGCGATCCACCACAGCTGCCCGGGGTCCCGGGTGGCGGTCAGGGTCAGGACGGCGACCAGCGCGAGCAGGACCCCGCGGGCGGCGGCGGCGAGGGGACGCGTCTGCGGCCGGGCAGGTGTGGAGGCGGGCACGTGACGGATCGTAGTCAGCCTCGGTAGATGTCCGCGATCTCGGACGCGTACGTCTTGTGCACGACCTGCCGCTTGACCTTGAGCGACGGGGTCAGCTCGCCGGTCGCCTCGGTGAAGTCGCGGGGCAGGACGCGGAACACCTTGATCGCCTCGGCCTTGGAGACGGACTGGTTGGCCTGGTCGATCGCGCCCTGGATCTCGGCCCGCAGCGTCTCGTCGTCGCGCAGCTGCTCGACCGTGGTCTCTGCCGGCCGGTCGTGCGCGGCCAGCCACTTGGGCAGCGCCTCCTCGTCGACGGTGACCAGCGCGCCGATGAACGGCTTGGCGTCGCCGACCACCACGCACTGGCTGATCAGCGGGTGCGCCCGGACCTGGTCCTCCAGCACGGCCGGGGCGACGTTCTTGCCGCCGGCCGTCACGATGATCTCCTTCTTGCGGCCGGTGATGCTGAGGAAGCCGTCGTTGTCGAGCTGGCCCAGGTCGCCGGTGCGGAACCAGCCGTCGGCAGTGAGCGCCTCGGCGGTCGCCTGCTCGTTCTTCCAGTAGCCCTGGAAGATCAGGTCGCCGGAGAGCAGGATCTCGCCGTCGTCGTCGATCCGGACGGTGACGCCGGGCAGCGGCCGGCCGACGGTCCCGATCCTGGTCGCGGTGGGCAGGTTCGCGGCGGCGGCCGGGGAGGTCTCGGTCAGGCCGTAGCCCTCGCAGATGGTCACCCCGATGCCGCGGAAGAAGTGCCCGAGCCGGGCCCCGAGGGGCGCGCCGCCGGAGATGGCGTCGCGGCACCGGCCGCCGAGCGCGGCGCGCAGCTTGCGGTAGACCAGCTTGTCGAAGAGCGCGTGCTGGGCGCGCAGCGCCAGACCCGGCCCGTCGGGGGTCTCCAGCGCCTCGCTGTACGCGATCGCCACCCGCTCGGCCCGGTCGAAGATGCCGCCCTTGCCGTCCGCCTCGGCCTTCTGCCGGGCGCCGTTGTAGACCTTCTCGAAGACCCGGGGCACGGAGAGCACGAAGGTCGGCTTGAACTCCTGGAGCTCGCCGACGAGGTTCTTGGTGTCGAGGCAGTGCGCCATGGTGGCCCGGGCCTGCACGACGCCGATCTGGATGAGCCGGGCGAAGGCGTGCGCCAGCGGGAGGAACAGCAGGGTGGAGGCGCCCTCCCCGAAGAGGTTCGGCAGCACCGGCACGGCGTTGGCGATGTCGGCGTACATGTTGCGGTGGGTCAGCACGCAACCCTTGGGCCGACCGGTGGTGCCGCTGGTGTAGATGATCGTGGCGAGGTCGCCGGCGCCGACGGCCTTGCGGCGCCGCTCGACCTCGGCCGGCTCCACCGCGGCGCCGGCCGCGACGATCTCGTCCACCCCGCCCAGCTCGATCTGCCACACCTGGCGCAGCTCCGGCAGCCGGTCCCGGACCCCGGCGACGAGGGTGGCGTGCGCGGTGGACTCGACCACGACGGCGACCGCGCCGGAGTCGGCGAGGATCCAGGCGGCCTGCTCGGCGCTGGAGGTCTCGTAGATCGGCACGGTCACCCCGCCGGCCGCCCAGATGGCGTAGTCGAGCAGGGTCCACTCGTACCGGGTGCGGCTCATCAGGCCGACCCGGTCGCCGGGGGAGACGCCGGCGGCGACCAGGCCGCGGGCGACCGCGACCACCTCGTCGCGGAACTGCCGGCAGGTCACCTCGGTCCGCGCGCCGTCCCCACCGAGCCGGACGAACTGCACCGCGTCCGGCGCGACCTCGGCGTTGTCCCAGACCGGATCGGTCAGGTTGGCCGCGTCGCCGATGGTGACGATCGGCGGAACGGAGAACTCGCGCACCTGCACTCCCTCGTGCTCGCACTGCTCTGGCCGGCCGCCCCGGGGGTCGGCTCTGTCGCAACCTACCCGTCCGCCCCGGCCAATGGGACAGGCAGGTTGCCCGGGTGCCTACCGGGACGCGACGGCGCGCCCCCACCGGGACGCGACGGCGGCCGCGCCCGGCGCGGCGTGGCGTGGCGGGGTGGAGCGGCGCGCGCGGGGGACGCGCCGGGTAGCCTCCCCCCATGGCGGACTCCTCCACCCAGTCGATCATCATCGGCGCGTCACCGGACCGGGTGGCCGCGGTCATCAGCGACTTCCCGAGCTACCCCCAGTGGACCGACGCGGTGCAGCGGGTGGAGGTGGTGGAGGAGTACGAGGACGGCTATGCCAGCCAGGTCCGCTTCACCATCGACGCCGGCGTGATGGCCGACGAGTACGTGCTGGCGTACGAGTACGCCGAGGACCTGTCCCGGATCGAGTGGCACCTGGTGGCGCCGTCGAAGATGCAGCGGTCCCAGCGGGGGTCGTACGACATCGTCGGCAACCCGGACGGCACCTCGACGGTGACCTACACCCTGGAGGTCGAGCTGTCGGTCGCGATGCTCGGGATGTTTCGCCGCAAGGCCGAGAAAATGATCATGGACACGGCGTTGAAGCAGCTCAAGCGCCGGGTAGAGACCTCCGGTGCGGCGCAGTGACGCGGCCGTCGGCGGCGGGGTAGGGGAGCCGGGCATGGGGAGCACGGATCCGGGCTCGGCCCGGGAGGAGGCCGAGCGGCTGGTGGCCACGCTGCTCGCGACGGCCCGGCTGGCCTCGGCCACGTCCGGGGCGGGCCCCTGGGGTCCGCTCGGTGGGATCCTGACGGGTGTCCTCGGTCACAGTGCCGGCGGTTCCCGATCCACGGGCGCCCACCCCGGTCAGTCCGGGGGATTCGCCACCGGATCGCCCGAATGCTGCATCTGTCCGGTCTGCCGCGGTATCGCGGCGTTGCGGGACCCGAGTCCCGAATTCGCGGAGCGGCTCGCCACCGGAGCGGGCGACCTGGCCGCCGGGATCGCCAGCCTGATGCGCGCGTTCGGCCCGCCCGGGGCCGGGGAACCCACCCCGGGGTCGCCGCCCGCCGCCGCCGAGCCGCCCGGCGGGACCGCGGGCGAGGGCCCGGCCGCCGACCGCGTGTGGCGCGAGGCCACCCGTACCGGGCATGATTCTCCGTCGGCGCCGCAGCGGGACGTCTGGTCCGCCGCCACCCGGGCGGAGGACACGGTCGTGCCGGCCGCCGCCGCCCCGCCCGGCGACGACGCCGGGCCGGTCACGCCGGCCCAGGCTCGGCCGACGGCCGATGCTCCGGTGGTGCCCGCCTTGCGTGCGCCGGCCGGCGCGGGCGGGGACGCACCAGGCGACGAGGCCTGACCACCGGACATCCCGGCATCGCACGGCCGGTTCCCGGCCGATGTCGGTCAGCACAGCAGAGGGGAGTGGCAGCGGTGACGCTGACCATCGGAGTCGACGTCGGTGGCACGAAGGTGGCCGGCGGTGTCGTGGACGACACCGGCAAGGTTCTCGTGCAGGCCCGGCGGGACACCCCCGCGGACGACGTAGGCAAGACCCGCGACGTCATCATCGAGCTGGTCACCGAGCTGGCGACCGGCCACGACGTCGGCGCGGTCGGCATCGGCGCGGCCGGCTGGATCGACGCCTCCCGCTCCACCGTGCTCTTCGCCCCCAACCTGGCCTGGCGGGACGAGCCGCTGCGCGAGTACGTCAGCACCGCCACCGGCCTGCCGGTGATCGTGGAGAACGACGCCAATGTGGCCGCCTGGGCGGAGTTCCGCTACGGCGCGGCCCGCGACGCCGACGACTCGATGGTCATGTTCACCATCGGCACCGGGGTCGGCGGCGGCATCGTGCTCGGCGGCGAGCTGCTGCGCGGCGCCAACGGCATCGCGGCCGAGCTGGGCCACATGCTGACCGTCCCGGACGGGCACCAGTGCGGCTGCGGCCGGCTCGGCTGCATCGAGCAGTACGCCAGCGGCAGCGCTCTGGTCCGCTTCGCCCGGGCCGGCGCCCGGCAGGAGCCGCAGCGCGCCGCCGCGCTGCTGGAGCTGGCCGGCGGCGACGCCGAGGCGGTCACCGGCCGGATGGTCACCGCCGCCGCGCAGGCCGGCGACCCGATCTCCGCCGAGGCGTTCGCCCAGATCGGGCGCTGGCTCGGCACCAGCCTCGCCGACATGGCGCAGATCCTCGACCCGCAGGTGCTGGTGGTCGGCGGCGGCGTCGTCGAGGCCGGCGACCTGCTGCTCGGCCCGACCCGGCGCTCCTTCACCGACGCGCTGGCCCAGCGCAGCCGGCTCCCGGTGGCCGAGGTGCGCCCCGCCGAGCTGGGCAACACCGCCGGCGTGATCGGCGCCGCCGACCTCGCCCGCCGGCTGTGAGCGCCGCCGGACCGGGGGCCGCCGCGCCGGGTGGCGTGCCGCTGCGGGTGGTGTCGTACAACATCCACAGCCAGCGCGACGACACCGCCGCGCTGGCGGCGGTGGTCCGCGCCGCCGCGCCCGACGTGGTGATCGTGCAGGAGGCGCCGCGCCGGTTCCGGTGGCGGCAGAAGTCCGCCGCGCTGGCCGAGTCCTTCGGCCTGGTGGTCGCCGCCGGCGGGTTGCCCTCGCTGGGCAACCTGCTGCTGACCAGTCTCCGGGTCCGGGTGACCGCGACCCGCTGCCAGCGGTTCCCGCTGACCCCCGGCCGGCACCTGCGCGGCGCGGCGTACGCGGAGTGCGTCGTGGGGGGCGCCCGGTTCCTGCTGGCCGGCTCCCACCTGTCCACCGACCCGGGGGAGCGCCCGGGTCAGGCCGCCCTGCTCAAGCGCGAACTGGCCCGGAGCGACCTGCCGGTGGTCTGCGGCGCCGACCTCAACGAGGGCCCGGACGGCCCGGCCTGGCGCACCGTCGGGGAGGGACTGACCGACGCGGCGGTGGCCGCGGACGCCGCCGACCGGCACACGTACTCGTGCGCCGACCCGCGCCGGCGGATCGACGCGCTCTTCGTCGACCCGCGCGTGGCGGTGGTCGGCTACGACGTGGTCGACACCCCGCTGACCCGCCGGGCCAGCGACCACTTCCCGGTCCTGGTCGACCTGCTGCTGCCCACCGCAGGCTGACCCGCCGCTCAGGGCAGCGCCCGACCGTCGCGCCGCGACGGTCGGGCGCGCCCGTCGTCCCTGCTCCCCGTGGCGGGCTGGACAAGGGGTCGCCGGTGCGGGAAGGATGCTCGCCGGACCGGCGTTCGTGCCGCACCTAAGGAGATTCCCGGTGTCCTCCTCCACCGAGCACGGCCGGCCCGATCCGGAGACCACCACGCTCGCCCTGAGCCGGGACGGCCGCCCGGTCTCCGACCGGGGCGAGACGGTCTGCGTGATCGGCGCCGGCGCCAGCGGCCTCACGGCCGTGAAGAACCTTGCCGAGCACGGCTTCGGCGTCGACTGTTACGAGCGGGAGACCGGCGTCGGCGGCGCCTGGAACTGGCGGCACGACCGCAGCCCGGTCTACGCCAGCACCCACCTCATCTCGTCCCGGCCGTTCACCCAGTTCCCCGACTTCCCGATGCCGGACTCCTGGCCGGACTATCCGCACCACAGCCAGCTGCTCTCCTACTTCGAGCGCTACGCCGACCATTTCGACCTGCGCCGGCACATCTGGTTCGGGACCGAGGTGGTCCGGGTGGAGCCGGTGGCCGGGGACCGGTGGGACGTCACCACCCGCAGCACCGGCGGGTACGGCCCGGAGCGCACCTCCCGGTACGCCGCCGTGGTGGTCGCCAACGGGCACAACTGGTCGCCGAAGCTGCCCAGCTACGAGGGGCTGGAGGAGTTCCGCGGCGAGATCATGCATGCCTCGTCCTACAAGGACCCAGCGCAGCTGCGCGGCAAGCGGGTGCTGGTGGTCGGCGCCGGCAACACCGGCTGCGACATCGCGGTGGAGGCGGCCCAGCAGGCGTCCCACTGCTGGCACTCCACCCGCCGCGGCTACTGGTACGCCCCGAAGTACGTCCTCGGCCGCCCCGCCGACCAGGTCAACGACGCGCTGCTCGCGCTGCGGGTGCCGCTGCGCGTCCGGCAGTGGCTCTACCACTGGACGCTGCGGCTCACCGTCGGCGACCTGACCCGGTTCGGGCTGCCCAAGCCGGACCACCGGGTCTACGAGACCCACCCGATCGCCAACAGCCAGCTGGTCTACTACGTCGGCCACGGCGGGATCACCCCGGTGCCGGAGCTGGCCCGCTTCCACGCCGGCGGGGTGACCCTCACCGACGGTCGGGAGATCGACCCGGAGCTGGTCGTCTTCGCCACCGGCTACCTGCCGCGCTTCGAGTTCCTCGACCCGACGATCCTCGGCGACGCCGAGGGCGTGGGCCGGCCCCGGCTCTGGCTCAACGCCCTCGTCCCGGGCCACCCGACCCTCGCGGTGGCCGGTCTGGTGCAGCCCGACTCCGGCATCTTCACCCTGTCGCACTGGCAGACCGTCCTCTTCGCCCGGCTGCTCCAGCTGCGCGCGACCCGGCCGGACCGGGCGACGGCCTTCGGGGCGAAGGTGGCGGCCGGCGCGGGGGAGCGGTACTCGGGGAAGGTCAAGGACAGCAGCCGGCACTGGTTCGAGGTGGGCCACGCCGACTACCTGCGCGCGGTGCAGCGCGCCCTCGACGAGTTGGAGAAGTCCCGGTGAGCGCGAGGAACGCAGCGCAGCGGAGTCCCGCAGTCGCGAACGAAAGGCAGGCCCGGTGAGCGCGAGGAACGCAGCGCAGCGGAGTCCCGCAGTCGCGAACGAAAGGCAGGCCCGGTGAGCGCGAGGAACGCAGCGCAGCGGAGTCCCGCAGTCGCGAACGAAAGGCAGGCCCGGTGAGCGCGAGGAACGCAGCGCAGCGGAGTCCCGCAGTCGCGAACGAAAGGCGGACCCGATGAGTGAGCGGCTGCGGATCATGCGGGGCCGGGAGTGGGCCCGACCGGTCCGGCCGGTCCGGCGGGAGGTGCTGGGCGCGGCCCCGGAGCTGGAGGAGGGGCGCCCGCCGATCCTGTTCGTGCCGGGCTTCGGCCACGGCGCCTGGGCGTTCGCCGAGCACTGGCTGGAGCACGCCGCGTCCCGCGGCTTCCCGGCGTACGCGCTGAGCCTGCGCGGGCACGGCGGCAGCGAGCCGGCGCCGGAGGCGACGCTGCGGGCGTACACCCATGACGTGGTCCAGGTGGCCGCGGGCCTGCCGCGCCGGGCGGTGCTGGTGGGGCACGGCGCCGGGGCGCTCGTGGTGACCCACGCGCTGGCCCGCTATCCGGCGCGGGCGGCGGTGCTGGCCGCCCCGGTGCTCGGCGGCTGGCCGACGGCCGGCACGGCGCTGCGCCGCAACCCCCTCGGCACGTTGCCCGCGGTGGTCGGCGGCCCGCTGCGACTGCACCGCCGGCAGCTGTTCAGCCGGGAGCTGCCGGAGGCCGACGCCCGCCGGTACGTCTCCCGACTCGGCCGGGCCGGCCGGCGGGCACAGTGGCAGCTGCTGGCCGGCCGGGAGGCCGAGCCGGCGGTGGGCCGGCCGCCGGTGCTGGTGCTGGGCAGCCCCGACGACCGGGTGGTCCCCCCGGCCGCGCTGAACGACGCCGCCCGCCGGTACGGGGCGGCGCCGCTGCTCTTTCCGGGGATGGGGCACGACCTGATGCTCGACGCCCGCTGGCGGGAGCCGATCGACGCGATCCTCGACTGGCTGGTCAAGGACCCGTCGGCCCGGTGACGGGGCGGCTCAGCCCGAGCCGCCCAGCCGGGTCACCAGTGAGCCGGTGTCGTCCAGGGCGCTGAGGTAGGAGCGGGCCCAGGCCCGGATGTCGTGGCGGTGCAGGTGCGCGCGCATCGCCCGCATCCGGTCGCCGAGGTCCTCCGGGGCGGCCCGCAGCGCCGAGAGCAGGCCCTGCTTGAGCCCCTCCAGGTCGTGCGGGTTGACCAGGTACGCCTGGGGCAGCTCGGCGGCCGCGCCGGCGAACTCGCTGAGCAGCAGCGCCCCGGTGTCGTCCACCCGGGCGGCGACGTACTCCTTGGCGACGAGGTTCATCCCGTCGCGCAGCGGCGTGACCGCCATGACGTCGGCGACCCGGTAGAGGGCGGCCAGCTCGGTCCGATCGAAGGGCTGGGTGAGGTAGTGGATGGCCGGCTCGCCGACCCGGCCGAACTCGCCGTTGATCCGGCCCACCTCGCGTTCGATCCGCTCGCGCAGGATCTGGTACTGCCCGACGCGTTCCCGGCTGGGCATCGCGACCTGGACCAGCACGGTGTCCCGGACCTTCACGTCCCCGCTGGCGAGCAGCTCGCTGTAGGCCTTGAGCCGCTGCTCGATGCCCTTGGTGTAGTCCATCCGGTCGACGCTGAGGATGACGTGCTCGGGGGCGCCGAGGTCGCGGCGCAGCCGGGCGGCCCGGTCGGTCACGGTCGGGCGGCCGGCGAGCGCGGCCATCTCCGCGGTGTCGATCGACACCGGGTACGCCCCGATCCGGACCACCCGGTCGTCGACGCCGATCCGCCGGTCGGTGGCGGGCAGGCCGAGCACCTTCGTCACGAGCTGGGCGAAGTTGTGCGCCGCCTGGGCCCGCTGGAAGCCGATCAGATCGGCGCCGAGCATGCCGCGCAGCAGCTCCGCCCGGCGGGGAAGCTGCATGAACAGCTCCGGCGGTGGGAACGGCACGTGCAGGAAGAAGCCGATCCGCAGGTCGGGGCGGAGCGCCCGGAGCAGGCCGGGGACCAGTTGCAGGTGGTAGTCCTGCACCCAGACCACGGCGCCCGGTTCGGCCACCTCGGCGGCCGCCTCGGCGAACCGCTGGTTGACCCGCTGGTACGCCTCCCACCAGCGTCGGTGGTATTCCGGCTGCTCGACCGCGTCGTGGTAGAGCGGCCAGAGGGTGGCGTTGGCGAAGCCCTCGTAGTGGTCGCGCAGGTCGTCGGTGGTCAGGGCGACGCTGTGCAGGCGGACGCCGTCGACGTCGGCGAGGGTGGGGGCGCCGCCGGTGCCGCCGGCCCAGCCGACCCAGGTCGCAGGGCTGTGCCGCAGCAGCGGGTGCAGCGCGCTGACCAACCCGCCGGGGCTGCGGCGCCACTCGCAGGCGCCGTCGGGTGCCGCGCTGTCGTCGATGGGGAGCCGGTGGGCCACCACCACTAGGGAAGTCTGTCGCATCTCGGGCATTCCGATCTGCAGCGGACCGGCCGGCCGACAGGAGGAAGAACCGGGCAGTCGGAGGGGGAAGTGACGGACAGCGGTATTCCTACTGACCGTAAGTTACACCACTGTTACCCCCTCGGCGGGGGCGGCGACGTCCCGGGATGCGGGCGGGCGCTCAGACCACCGCGCCGTCGTCGGGGTCGTGGTCGTCCTCGTCACCGGGGCGCAGCCGCCAGACCAGCGTGACGAAGCCGGCCAGGATGCCGGTGAAGCCGAGCAGGGTCACCACCGAGGCGTCCACCGGCAGCAGCGCCGGGTTGAGGAAGAGCACGAACCCGACCACCACCGACAGCACGCCGACCACGGCGTACTTCGACACCCGGGGCAGCGGCGGCGGCGGGGGCGGGGTGTAGCCCTCCTCCGCGTCGTCGTCCGGCAGGTCGGCGCCGAAGGTGTCCAGCCCGTCCAGCAGCGACGGCTCCTCCTGCCGCCCCCGGCCCACCGAGATCCCGGAGATGTCCGCCGCGTACGGCAGCCGCCGCACGTCCGTGGCGGTCGGTCCGGTCGCCTCCTCGGCGCGGGCGGACGGACCGCCGCCGGGACCGGCCTGGTCGGCGGGCTCCTCGTCGACGTCCTCGGCGGCGGGCCACGGGTGGCTGCCGGCCGCCGGCGCGGTGTGGAAGGCGGCGACGATCCGGTCCCACTCGGCGTCGACGTCCGGCTCGCCGCGCGGCGGCTCCGGGGTCGACTCGTCGGTGAGCTGGGTGAGGTAGTCGCGGGCGGTGGTCAGGTGCGAGCGGTCCACGTACAGGCGGTCGACCGGGCGGGACGGCACGGTGGTGGTGCGGGTGATCGGGTTGAGGTCGGCCGAGGGTTGCAGGTAGGCGGCGATCCCGCCGGCCGCGAGCACGTCGAGCAGATGCTCGCCGACGCGCGGGTCGACGTCGCCCGCGACGGCGTACTCGCTCGCGTCGAGCCCGTTGTCCCGCCGTCCCCGGCGGGCGCCACCCGCTGACACCCGGACATCCTCCTTGTCGCGCCCCGCGGCGCGGTCGTCCCGGCGCCCCGTACGCCGTGCTCTGAATCGTGACACGTCAGGACCCGGTTCCGGGAGTGCGTTGTGGCGTGCCGCTCCCGGTTCGTAGGCTCAGGGCGGACGTTCCCACCCACCGGCGCCCACGACGGCGGCGCCGGTGCCCCCGGCGGCCCACCCGGCCCCGGTGGGGTCGCCCGACCCCTGCTCTGGAAGGACCCCGTTGCTGTACTGGCTGATGAAGTACATCATCCTCGGCCCGCTGCTCAGGCTGATCTTCCGGCCGCAGGTGGAGGGGTTGGCGCACGTGCCGGAGACCGGTCCGGTGATCCTCGCCAGCAACCACCTCTCCTTCTCCGACTCGATCTTCACCCCGCTGATCGTCCCGCGAAAAGTGACATTCGTCGCCAAGGCGGAATACTTCACCGGTAAGGGCATCAAAGGCTGGCTCACCAAGGCGTTCTTCGCCGGGACCGGCTGCATCCCGGTGGACCGCTCCGGCGGCCGGGCCGCCCAGGCCGCCCTGGACACCCAGCTGAAGGTGCTGCGGGCCGGCGGCGTCGCCGGTATCTACCCGGAGGGGACCCGGTCGCCCGACGGCCGGCTCTACCGGGGCAAGACCGGCGTGGCCCGGCTGGCCCTGGAGAGCGGCGCCCCGGTGGTCCCGGTGGCGATGCTGAACCTCGACCACATCCAGCCGCCCGGCAAGCTGATCCCCAGGATCGCCCGGGTGCGGATCCGGTTCGGCCCGCCGCTCGACTTCTCCCGCTACGCCGGCCTGGCCGGCGACCGGTTCGTCGAGCGCGCGGTCACCGACGAGATCATGTACGAGCTGATGGAGCTCTCCGGCCGCGAGTACGTCGACATGTACGCGGCCAAGCTGAAGAGCCAGCCCGCCCCGACCGAGCCCACCCCGTCCCTGCCCGTCGCCGCCTGAGCGCCGCCCCGCCCGCTCAGCCGCCGTCCACCCCGGCCGGCGCGGCGAGCCGGAGCAGCCCGGGTACGTCGTTGCGCTCGGCGAACTCGCGTACCCGGTCCCGCGCGGGCGTCGCTCCGGCCGGATCGGCGGCGGCGAGCGCGCCCAGCGAGAGCGCGGTGGTCAGCACGTGGTCGGTGGTGTCGGTCATCCGCGCGTAGCTCTGCGCCGCCGCTCCGAACAGCCGCGCGGCGGTGCCCGGATCCCCCTCGGCCAGGGCCAGCGTCGCGTCGGCGACCTGCCCGGCCGCGGCGGCCCAGGGCGTGGCGCGGGGCGCCCGGACGAGCATCCCCCCGACCAGCCGGGCCGCGTCCGGGCCGAGCACCGCGGCGACGTGCCCCACTGCCGGCACCCACTCGGCGAACGGGATCATCCGGGTCCGCCGCCAGTCCTCGTCCAGCTCCACCAGCAACTCCATCGCCTCGTCCCGCAGCCCCCGCACCGCCCGGCAGAGCGCGGCGTGGGCCAGCGTCGAGCGCAGCACCCGGTGGAACCCGCTGCGCCGGGCGGCGGCCAGCGCCCGGGCCACGTGGTCCGGCTCCCCGACCCCCGGCGCGAACTCCCCGCCCTCCGGCGGGGTGCGCAGCGCCCGCATCCAGCCGGAGACCGCCACGATGTGCAGGTCCCACTCGGCGGTCGGCCGCCGGGTCGACTCGGCCGCCACCTCCAGCGCGGCCACCCAGTCACCGGCGTAGTACGCCCGGGCCCACTGGTCGGCGAAGCTCGTGGCGAGGCTGTGCCCACCGGCCAGGTCCAGCGAGAGCTGCTCCTCGACCAGCCGGGCCGACCCGGTCAGGTCGCCCTCCTCCTGCGCGGCCCAGGCCAGGTTCTGCACCGCCCGGCGCCGGCTGGTCAGCCGCTCCACCCGGCAGTGCTCGGCCACCTCCGTCAGCTCCCCGTACGCCTCCGCGGCGCCGGCCAGGTAGCGGGCCACCGCCAGGGTGATCCGGGCGTTGGCCCGCACCTCCGGCAGTTCCAGCCGGTCGGCCAGCTCGGCCGCGGACCGGGCGGCCGCGCACGCCGGGTCGGTCTCGGCGTTGAGCATCCGTACCCGGGCCAGCTCCAGCAGCGCCTCCGCCTTCTCCGCGGTGTCCGGCAGGCCGGCGTAGATGCCGATCGCCCGGTCCAGGCAGCGCAACGTCTCCGACCGGTCGGCCCGGCTCCACGCCGCGGTGGCGAGCAAAGTCCAGGCCCGGGCCGCCCCGGTCCGGTCCCCGGCGGCGGCCAGCCGGTGGGCCAGCTCGGTCAGCCGCCCGGTGCCGCCGTCGACCAGGAACCCGTCGCCGTCGCGGAAGAGGGCCAGCTCCGCGTCGAAGAGCTCCAGCGCCGGATCCGGCTCGGGGGAGACGGCGAGCGCCCGGGCGACCAGCGTGGCCGCGTTCTCCAACGCGTGCAGCGCGTACGCCCGACGGGCGGCGCGGTGCAGGGCGGTCCGGGCGGCCAGCGCGTACGGGGCCGGGTCGAGGCCGATCGTGCGGGCGATCTCGTGCGCCGTCCAGCGGTGGTTGGCCAGCACCTCCGCCAGGTCGTGCTGACGCGCGTCGGCCAGCTGCTCCAGCCACTCGGCGGTGCGCTGGTGCCGCAGCACCCGCTCCGCGCGGGGCAGCCGCTGGTAGCAGACGTCCCGCACCAGGATGTGCCGGAACCGGTACTCCGGCTGCCCCGGCATGGTGGAGGCCGGCAGCTCGTACACCATGTCGCGGCGGTGCAGCCGGTCCAGCGCCCGCTCCACCCACTCCACCGGCCGGCCCAGCGCGGTGGCCACCGGCGCCGGCCAGAACTGCACCCCGACCACCGCGGCGGCCTGCAACACCGCCCGGTCGGCCGGGTCGAGCAGGTCCAGCCGGTTGGCGATCACCGCCTGCACCGTGCGCGGCATGCCCGACGTCCCGGCCAGGTCCAGCCGGGCGGCCGGCTCCAGCAGGCCGCCGTCGAGCAGCATCCGGGCGTACTCCTGGGCGTAGAGCGGGTTGCCGTCGGCGAACTCGATCAGCGGCGTGCGCGCCGAGGCCGGCAGCGCGGCCTTCCCGAGCAGCAGCGAGTAGAGGGCGTCGATGTCCGTGTCGTGCATCGGCGGCACCGACAGGGACATCGCGCCGCTGATGGTGCCCGTCCAGGCCGGTTGCCGTTCCCGCAGCTCCGGCCGCGCCGTCGCCAGGACCAGCAGGGGTACGCCCCGCGCCGCCGCGCCGAGCTGCTCGACGAAGGTGAGCATCGCCTGGTCGGCCCAGTGCATGTCCTCGAAGACCAGGACCGTCGGCCCCTGCGCGGCCAGCGTGAGCAGGAAACGCCGCCAGGCGGCCTCCGTCTCGCCCGGGCTGAGCCGCTCCCCGGGTACGCCCACCAGCGGCCCCAGCGCGCCGGCCAGGTTCCCGGCGTGCGGGTCGGCGAGCTGGGCCAACCGCTGCCGCAGCCGCTCCCGCAGGACGGCCGGGTCGTCGGTCTCCGGCGCGCCCACCCAGCCGCGGACGATGTCGGCGAGCGCGGCGTAGGTGACGTTCTCGCCGAACGGCGGGCACTGGCCGACCAGCCAGGTCACCCGGTGCCCGGGCAGGTTCGCGGCGTGCCGGGACAGCTCCCGCAGCAGCCGGCTCTTGCCCACCCCGGCCGGACCGAAGACGGTCACCAGTTGGGAGGCGCGTTCGGTGACCGTGCGGTGCAGCGCGCTGACCAGCAGGCCGCGCTCGTGGTCCCGGTCGACCATCGGGGTCAGCTCGGCGGTGCGCGGGTCGGCGCGCGGGCGGGCCCGCACCGCCAGCCAGAGCCGGCTGACCGCGGAGCGGCCGCGCAGTGTCACGGGTGGACGGTCGACGTACTCCATCTCGTGCCGGGTAGCCGACCAGGTGCTCTCGTCGACGACCACGCCACCGGGCGGTGCGAGCGCCTGCAACCGGGAGGCGGTGTTCACCACGTCGCCGGTGACGAAGGCCTGCCCGCCGTCGCGGGTGGCGGAGAGGTCGACCAGCGCCTCGCCGCTGGCGATGCCGACCCGGAACTCGAGCGGCCGCTGCGGGCCGGCGGCCTGCCGGGCCAGGCTGCGCTGGAGCTCCAGCCCGGCCCGGACGCAGCGCAGCGCGTCGTTGTCGGTGGCGACGGGGGCGCCGAAGAGCGCCATCACCGCGTCGCCGATGTACTTCTCCACCACCCCGCCGTACTGGTGGACCAGCTTGCGCACGGTGGCGAAGTACGCCTGCTGGAGGCCGCGGGCCTGTTCCGGGTCGGCCCGTTCGGCGTACGTGGTGAAGTCGACGATGTCGATGAAGAGCACGCTGACCTGGCGACGGTCCTCCTGCACCACGACGGCGTGGTCGCGCAGCGGCTGGCCGCAGTTGGTGCAGAAGTTCGCCTCGGTGCCGTTGGCGTGCCCGCAGGCGGCGCAGGCGAGCGTCAGCGCCTGTCCGCAGCCGCCGCAGAAGCGGTCGTCCGGCCCTGCCGCCCGGGAGCAGTGTCCACACTTGAGGTCGATGTCGGGCTCCGTACGTGAGGAGGTCCCAGTATCGGTGTCCGGCCGGTCAGTCGGGTACCCGACGTGCGGCCGGACCCTGCGACTGATCGGCCGGGACTACCCTTCCTCACGAGGAAGGTTCACCCGTCAGGAGAGTGCCGTGCAGGTGAGACTGTCCGCCCCCTGGACCGACCCGGACGGGACGGTCCGGTCCCCGGGCGAAACGGTGGATGTCGACGCGGTCACTCTCGCCCGACTGGAGGAGCACGGAATGGTAGAGAACCCCGACGGCCAGAGCGCCGACGACACCACCACCACGTCGACCACCACGTCCACCGATCCGCAGAAGATCGGTCCCGGCCCGGGCACGCCGCCGGAGAAGATCGGTCCCGGCCCGGGCGCCCCGCCCGCGGACGACACCACCAAGTGATTCACCGGCAGGGCCGGCGGACCGACGGTCCGCCGGCCCTGCCGTTTCCGTGGAGCGTCGGGTCGGGGGCGGAGCGCGGCTGCGTCAGCGCTCGTTCATCCCGGCCCGGCGGCGCAGCGCCGAGACGTCGGTGACCACGATCCGGCGGCCCTCCGTGCGCAGCCAGCCCCGGCTGGCGAAGGAGCCGATGGCCTGGTTGACGCTCTGCCGCGAGCCGCCGGCCATCTCGGCCAGCTGGCTCTGGTTGAGCTCGATCGTGATCATCGGGGCCTGGCTCTCGCCGGCCAACCGGACCAGCGTCTTGGCCACCCGGCCGGGCAGGTCGAGGAAGACGTGGTCGGCGTTCTGCTCGGTCAGCCGGCGGATCAGCGCGCCGAGGGAGCGCATCACCGCGTCGAGTATGCGCGGGTTGGAGTGCACCAGCTCCATGAAGGCGGGCCGGGACAGGGCGAGCGCGGCGCAGTCCTCGATGGCCTCCGCCGAGGCCGACCGGGTGGAGGCGTCCAACAGGGAGACCTCGCCCAGCACGTCCGGGGGTCGGATCACCGACAGCACGGCCCGCTCGCCGGTCGGCGCGGTGCGGAAGACCGCCACGGCGCCGCGGCGCAGCACGATCAGCGACTCGCCGGGGTCGTTCTCCACGAAGAGCAGCTGGCCCTTGCGGTAGGTGCGGGGCACCGCCGCGGCGATGACCCGCTGTCGCACCTCCGGCTCCAGCCCGGCGAACATCTCCACGCCCGTGAGGGCGTCACCCGGCTCCGGCAGGCGCATCTCCACGGCCCAACCCCTCCCCGGTCAAGGACCAAACCCTCGCTGACCGGGTGAACTCCGATCTGCCCGGTGCGAGGTCGACTGAACCGAATCGGTGTCCGGTAGCGGTACACATCAGATCATGACGGTCCGGTCGCTTGCTGTACACCCCTCAATTCACTTCCGTGACGCCGCCGGGTCGTCGCGAGCGGCGCGTTGAGGTGCGGATCCACCGCCAACCGGGCCGTGGCCGGGGTGCCCGGCGGCGCGGCGGACGGACCCGGCCGGCGCCGGCCGGCGGCCATGGGACAGGATGACCCCGATGGTCTACCGCTATTTCTACGACTGCGAATTCATCGAGGACGGCCGGATCGTCGACCTCGTCTCGATCGGCGTCGTCGACGAGTACGGCCGCGAGTTCTACGCGGTCTCCACCCAGTTCGACGACTCCCGGGCCGTGCCCTGGGTGCGCCGCAACGTCCTGGACAAGCTCCCGTCACCGGCCGACCGCGCCTGGCGTTCCCGGGAGCGCATCCGCGACGACCTGTACGAGTTCCTGATGGAGCCGATCCGGGACCGTCCGGGCGAGCAGCTCGAACTCTGGGCCTGGTACGCCGCCTACGACCACGTGGTGCTGGCCCAGCTCTGGGGGGCGATGCCGGCGCTGCCCCGGGAGATCCCCCGGTTCACCAAGGAGCTGCGTCAGCTCTGGGACGACCGGGGCCGGCCGACGCTGCCGGACGCCGCGGCCGACCGGCACGACGCCCTGGTCGACGCCCGCCACAACCTGGCCCGCTGGCGGGCGATGACCGGCGGCTGAGCCGGCCGGCGGTGGCGGGTGTGGCCAGTTCCCGTAGGTTTGACCCGGTCCGTCCAGGGCAGGGTCTGACGAGCCGACGCGAAGGGGATCGTCATGTCCAACGAGCCGACCACCGCCGCCGACGCCCGCCGGCGGGTCACCGAACTGATTCGTCAGGCGCGGATCTGCATGCTCACCACCATCGGGGTGGACGGCCGGATGGTGAGCCGCCCGATGGGCCTCCAGGAGGCCGAGTTCGACGGCGACCTGTGGTTCTTCGCCTACGCCGACTCGGCCAAGGTGCGCCAGATCCGGGTGAATCCCGAGGTCAACGTCGCCTTCTCCGACCAGCGGCACCACGCCTGGGTGTCGGTCTCCGGCACCGCCCGCGAGGGGTACGACCGGGCCCGCGCCGAGCAGTTGTGGAACCCGCTGTTGAAGACCTGGTTCCCGGACGGCCTGGACACCCCCGGACTCACCCTGATCAAGGTGCACGCCGGCTCCGCGGAGTACTGGGACTCGCCGAGCAGCACGGTGGTCAACCTGCTCGGGTTCGCCAAGGCGGCGGTGACCGGCCGGCCGCCCAGGGCGGGGGAGAACCACGAGGTCAGCTACTGACCGGTAGCCGGCCCGGCGGGTGGGACCGCCCGGGGCGCGGTGTGGTCGGACACCCGCGCCGACTACAGTGCGCACTGACGGCCCGCCCCGGGCCGGCAACGGCGCCGATGGTCTGATCTGACACATACCCTGGGGCTTAACCGGGCTTCACCTGATGCTCCAGGAGGATGAGCAGATCATGCGTATCGGCGTGCTCACCGGCGGCGGCGACTGCCCAGGTCTCAACGCGGTCATTCGGGCGGTGGTCCGCAAGGGCGTCGCCACCTACTCCCACGAGTTCGTGGGCTTCCAGGACGGTTGGAAGGGCCCGCTGGAGGGCCTGTCCCGGCCGCTGGGCATCGCGGAGGTCCGCGGCATCCTGCCGCGCGGCGGCACCATCCTCGGTTCGTCCCGGACCAACCCGTTCAAGATCGAGAACGGCGTCGAGCGGATCAAGGAGAACCTCGCCGCCCAGGGCGTGGACGCGCTGATCGCGATCGGCGGCGAGGACACCCTCGGCGTCGCCACCAAGCTGCACGAGCTCGGTGTCCACGTGATCGGCGTGCCGAAGACGATCGACAACGACCTCGGCGCCACCGACTACACCTTCGGCTTCGACACCGCCGTCAACATCGCGATGGAGGCGATCGACCGGCTGCACACCACCGCCGAGAGCCACCACCGCACCCTGGTGGTCGAGGTGATGGGCCGGCACGCCGGCTGGATCGCCCTGCACGCCGGCCTCGCCGGCGGCGCCAACGTGATCCTGCTGCCGGAGCGGCAGTTCGACGTCGAGCAGGTCGCCGGCTACGTCGAGAAGCGCTTCCAGCACCAGTACGCCCCGATCGTGGTGGTCGCCGAGGGCGCCCAGCCGCTCGACGGCCAGATGGTGCTGCACAACCAGGAGCTCGACGCGTTCGGCCACGTCCGCCTCGGCGGCATCGGCCAGTGGCTCGCCCAGCAGCTGGAGGCGAAGACCGGCAAGGAGGCCCGCACCGTGGTGCTCGGCCACATCCAGCGCGGTGGCACCCCGACCGCGTTCGACCGGGTGCTCGCCACCCGGCTCGGCCTCCAGGCGATCGACGCGGCGCACGAGGGTGACTGGGGCAAGATGGTGGCGATGCAGAGCACCGACATCGTCCGCGTGCCGCTGGCCGAGGCCACCCGTGAGCTGAAGACGGTGCCGCTGGAGCGGTACGCCGAGGCCGAGGTCTTCTTCGGCAGCTGACCGCCCGGTGCCGGCGGCGCGGCGGGCCACCCGCCGCGTCGCCGGCCTCCGTCACGGAAGGGGTACGACTGCGATGGCACCCGGCAGGCACACGGTCGCGGTGATCGGCGCCGGCAAGATCGGCGAGTTGATGCTCTCCGGGCTGCTGCGCTCCGGCTGGCCGGTGGAGCGGCTGCTCGCCACCGCCCGGCGGCCGGCCCGCGCCGAGGAGCTGACCGCCCGGTACGGCGTACGGGTGGTCGACAACCTCACCGCGGTCGACGAGGCCGCCGTGCTCGCGATCTCGGTGAAGCCGCAGGACGCGGCGGTCCTGCTGGACGAGATCGGCCCCAAGGTGCCGCCGGACAAGCTGGTCATCTCGCTCTGCGCCGGTCTGCCCACCGGCTTCTTCGCCCGCCGGCTGCCCGAGGGCACCCCGGTGGTGCGGGTGATGACCAACACCCCGGCCCTGGTGGACCAGGCGATGACCGCCATCTCGGCCGGCGCGCACGCCTCCGGCGAGCACCTTGAGCTGGCCGAGGAGATGTTCAAGCCCCTCGGGGCGACGATCCGGGTGCCCGAGTCGCAGCAGGACGCGGTGACCGCCCTCTCCGGTTCCGGCCCGGCGTACTTCTACCTGCTGGTCGAGGCCATGATCGACGCCGGCATCCTGCTCGGCCTGCCCCGGCAGGTGGCGCACGAGCTGATCGTGCAGACCGCGATCGGCTCGGCGGTGATGCTGCGCGACTCCGGCGAGCACCCGGTGAAGCTCCGCGAGGCGGTCACCTCACCCGCCGGCACCACCATCTCCGCCGTCCGCGAGCTGGAGAAGCACGGGGTCCGGGCGGCGCTGCTCGCCGCGCTGGAGGCGGCCCGCGACCGGGCCCGCGAGCTGGCCGCGCAGGCCGACTGAGGCGGGTCGCCGGGCACGCCGGGCGGCCCGTTCCCGGCGCGAGCCGGGCACGTCGACCGGCCCCGGACGTCCCTGGAACCCCGGAGCAGCAGGTGCGCGGTTCCCGGCCGGCCGGCAGCGGCCCCGGTGGCCCATACTTGCCGGGTGTTCACCCTCGCCCAGGCCCGGCACCTGGCGGCCACCCTGCGTCCCCGCGTCGACGAGCTGATCCGGCTCCGCGCCGACCTCGCCGAACTCCGCGCCGACCTGGCGGGCGCGGGCGTCTCGGCGCTCGGCGGCCGGGCCGAGGTGAAGGCGCTGGAGGCCCGGCTGCACGCCGTGCTGGAGGAGCTGAACGGCCACGACATCCAGGTCAAGGGCATCGCCCCGGTGCTGTTGGACTTCCCCGGCGAACGCGACGGCCGGCCGGTGCTCTGGTGCTGGCTGGAGGGGGACACCGACGTGCGCTGGTACCACCGGGCCGAGTGCGGCTTCGCCGGCCGCCGGCCGGTCTGACGCTCAGCCGGCCGCCGAGCGGGGCAGTGGGTCGCCCGTCGCCTCGGCGACCGCGAAGACCACCACGTTGTCCCGGTAGTGGCCGGTGCGCCGGTCGAAGTCGCCGCCGCAGGTGATCAGGCGCAGCTCCGGGCCGGGGGTGGGGCCGTACACCCGGGCGCTGGGGAAGGTGTCCTTCCGGGTGCGCAGCGAAGCGGTCACCCGGAAGAGCATCCACCGGTCGCCGCGCCGGACCTCGATCCGGTCGTCCGCGCGCAGCTCGCCGAGGCGGGCGAAGACGGCCGGCCCGCGGCGGGAGTCGAGGTGGCCGGCGATCACCGCCGGACCCGGGTCGCCCGGCGGGGGGCCGCCGCCGTACCAGCCGGCGCGGTCGTGGTCGGCCGGCGGCACCAGCTCGCCGGCCGCGTTCAGCCCGAGCACCGCGAGGTCGGCGTCGACGCCGATCCGCGCGACGCGTACCCGGGTGGGTGGACCCTGCGGCGTGGGCGGCGGGGCGGCGGTCCTGGCGCAACCGTCGGCGCAGCCCGGCCGCCAGCTCGCCGGTGGCACCGGCCGGGCCTCCCCGGCCAGCCCGACCTGGGTGCCGGCGGCGAGGCAGGCCGCCGCGCCGGCCGCGGCCAGCGCGGCCAGCGGTACCCGGCGGTCGCGGTGCCGCCGGATCGCGAAGCCGGGCCGGGTGGTCACCAGACCGGCCGCCGCCGGCGTCGCACCAGCAGCGCCGCCCCGACCACCACGGCCGCCGCGAGGAGGCCGCCGGCGACCATCGGGTACGCCCCGCGCCCGCCCCCGGCCAACCCACCGGCCCCGGCCGGCACCCCGCCGGCGGGGGTGACCACCCCGCCCCGGGCGTCCTCGCGCAGCTCGGTGGCGAGCCCGCCGCGCTCGGCGTCCAGCACCAGCAGCGAGTAGACCCGGCCGCCGCTGAGGGTGACCTCGGCGTCCGTGGTCGGGCCGTGGTCGCCGCCCAGCCGCAGCCGCCAGCGTCCCGGCTCCACCTCGCGGTATCCGGTGGTGGTGGCGAAGCGGACCGCGTCGGCGATGGCCGGCCCGTCGGTCGCCACGACGTCGATCACCGGCGCCCGGACCGACGCCTGCACCACGCGGACCTTGGCCTGCCCGGAGGCGGGGGCGCTGAGGTCGTCGGCGAGCACCCGCAGGCCCAGGTCGGCGTGCCGGCCCACCCCGGCGACCGTGTACGCCGCGCCGGCCTCGACGGCCACCTCGGTGGTGAGCACCGGCGGCTGGCTGGCCGGGGCGCCCGCCTCGCGCATCGCCACCGCGTAGCGGCCGGCGGGCAGGGTCAGGTACTGGGAGACCACGCCGTAGCCGACGGCGGGGAAGACCCGGGGCTCGGCCGCGCCCGGCGCGGAGAGGTAGACGTCCACGGCGGGGGTGTCGGGGGAGAGGTGCGCGAGGCGCACGTACCCGACGTCGGGTCCGGCGGCGGCCCGGGCGGGCGGCGTGGCGGCGGCGGTCAGCGCCGCGCCGAGCAGCAGCGCCCCGGTGGCGGCGACGAGCCGGCGGGGCACGGTACGGAGCGTGTACATGTCGCCTCCGAGGCGTGAGTGGACGGTCGTAGAGTCTCGCGGGCGGGACTTCGACGCAACCATCGGCGCGCGTGTCGCCGCATGTCCGATCGTCGGGATCGGCGGCCGGGCCGGGCCGGCACGGTGCGGTACGGTCCGGGAGTGATCAAGGTGCGCCGGGCCGGGCCCGGGGACGCGGGGGAGATCGTCCGGCTGCGCGGGGTGATGCTGGCGTCGATGGAGGGGGCGGAGCCGCCGCCCGGGCCGTGGCAGTCGACCGCCCGGGAGGTGCTGCGCGAACGGCTCGCCGACCCGGCGGACCTGATGGCCGTGTTCGTGGTGGACGCTGCCGACCGGCCCGGGGTGCTCGCCGCCTGCGCGACCGGCACCATCGAGCGCCGCCTGGGCGGGCCGGGCAACCCCAGCGGCCTGACCGGCTACGTCTTCAACGTCGTCACCGACGCGGCGTACCGGCGGCGCGGCTACTCCCGGGCCTGCCTGACCGGGCTGCTGGACTGGTACCGCGACCGGGGCGTCCGCAGGATCGACCTGCGGGCGTCGGTGGCGGGCGAGCCGCTCTACCGCTCGCTCGGCTTCCGGGACACCCCCGGGCCCACCTTGCGCCTGAGCCTGCCCGCGTCCTGAGGAGTCGCCGTGTTCGCCCTGCCGTTGACCGCGACCGCCGAGCTGCGACCGCTGTCGCCCTGGCACGCGGAGGAGTTCCTGGCCCACCTGGACCGGGCCCGGGCCCACATCTCGCCCTGGGTGGGGGCGTCCTTCGTGGCCACCGACCTCGACTCGGCCCGTACCGTGCTGCGCCGCTACGCCGATCTGTGGGCGCGCGACGCCGGCGGCGTCTGGGGCATCTGGGACGGGGGTGTCCTGGTCGGCGGGGTGATGTTCGTGTCGTTCGACGCCGCGCTCGGCGTCTGCGAGGCCGGTTGCTGGCTGGAGCCGGCGGCCGAGGGGCGAGGGCTGGTCACCCGCGCGGTCGGCCGGATCGTCGACTGGGCGGTCGGCGAGCGCGGCATCCGGCGGGTGGAGTGGCGTACCAACGCCGACAACGCGCGCAGCATCGCCGTGGCCCGGCGGCTAGGCATGCGCCGCGACGGCACGCTGCGGCAGCTCTACCCGGGGCCCGCCGGGCGGATCGACATCGAGGTCTGGTCGGTGCTCGCTGACGAGTGGCGCTCCCCGGCCTGACCGGGCTTCCCGGCGTCGACGGGGCGTCGGGGCCTCCCGTCGGTGAGCTACGGGCGGCTCAGGCCGGGAGCACCTTCTCGATCGCGGTGCGCAGCTCGGCGGAGTCCGGGGTGACCGTCGGGGCGAACCGGGCCGCGACCGTGCCGTCCGGCGCGACCAGGAACTTCTCGAAGTTCCACCGGACGTCGCCGGTGTGCCCCTCGGCGTCCGCGGTGGAGACCAGCTCGGTGTAGAGCGGGTGGCGCGCGGGCCCGTTGACGTCGACCTTCTCGGTCAGCGGGAAGGTCACCCCGTAGTTGACCTGGCAGAAGTCGCTGATTTCCTCGGCGGTGCCCGGCTCCTGCCCGGCGAACTGGTTGGACGGCACCCCGAGCACCACCAGGCCGCGGTCGGCGTACTCCTCCTGGAGGCGCTGGAGGCCGGCGTACTGCGGGGTGAGGCCGCAGCGGGAGGCCACGTTCACCACCAGCAGCGCCTTGCCCCGGTGCCGGGCGAGGTCGGCCGGGCCGCCGGCGAGGGCGTCGATCTCGATGTCGAAGACGGTCATGCTGTGAGGCTACGCGGCGTCCCGGGCCCTTGAGTGCGCGCGGCGACAAATCGAGACATGCACATCTTGACTAAGTGATGACGAGCTGAGTAGCGTCTCCCCATCCTTCTGGAAAGTTTCCTAACTGTTTGGGGAGGTGCCACATGAAGAGATCGCTCCGCCGCGCCCTCTGGGCCGGCGCCGTGGTCGCGGTGACCGTCGCTGCGGTACCGGTGACCTCGGCGTTCGGCGCCGGCAGCGTGACCGCCTCGTTCGCCAAGGCCCAGGACTGGGGAACCGGCCACGAGACCCGGGTCACCGTCGCCAACGGCTCCACCGCCAGCGTCGACACCTGGCGCATCGAGTTCGACCTGCCGGCCGGCACCACCGTCAGCAGCGCCTGGGACGCCGACATCACCAGCAGCGGCAACCACTACGTCGCGGTCAAGAAGAGCTGGGCCGGCCCGATCGCCCCCGGCGCCAGCTTCAGCTGGGGCTACAACGGCACCGGGCCGTACCAGGCCCCGCTGAACTGCACCATCAACGGCGCGCCGTGCGCCGGCGGCGGCACCCCGCCGACCACCACTCCGCCCACCACCACCCCGCCGACGACGCCGCCGCCCACCACGCCGCCGCCGACGACCCCGCCGCCCACCACCCCGCCGACCGGGGACAAGAAGATCGTCGGCTACTTCGCCGAGTGGGGCGTCTACCAGCGCAACTACCACGTCAAGAACATCCAGACCAGCGGCTCCGCCGCCAAGCTGACCCACATCCTGTACGCCTTCGGCAACACCACCGGCGGGCGCTGCACCATCGGCGACAGCTACGCCGCCTACGACAAGGCGTACACCGCGGCCGACAGCGTGGACGGCGTCGCCGACACGTGGGACCAGCCGCTGCGCGGCAACTTCAACCAGCTGCGCAAGCTCAAGAAGATGCACCCGCACCTGAAGGTGATCTGGTCCTTCGGCGGTTGGACCTGGTCGGGCGGCTTCACCCAGGCCGCGCAGAACCCGGCCGCCTTCGCCGACAGCTGCCACGCTCTGGTCGAGGACCCGCGCTGGGCGGACGTCTTCGACGGCATCGACGTCGACTGGGAGTACCCGAACGCCTGCGGTCTCTCCTGCGACACCAGCGGCCCGAACGCCTTCAAGAACGTGGTCAGCGCGCTGCGGTCGAAGTTCGGCTCGTCGGCGCTGGTCACCGCCGCGATCACCGCGGACGGCAGCAACGGCGGCAAGATCGACGCCACCGACTACGCCGGGGCCTCGTCGTACCTCAACTGGATCATGCCGATGACGTACGACTACTTCGGCGCGTTCAACGCGCAGGGCCCCACCGCCCCGCACTCCCCGCTCTACTCCTACGCCGGCATCCCGCAGCAGGGCTTCAACTCGGACGCGGCGATCCAGAAGCTGAAGAGCAAGGGCATCCCGGCCAACAAGCTGCTGCTCGGCATCGGCTTCTACGGCCGGGGCTGGACCGGGGTCACCCAGTCCGCTCCGGGCGGCACCGCCACCGGGGCGGCGCCGGGCACCTACGAGCCGGGCATCGAGGACTACAAGGTCCTCAAGAACACCTGCCCGGCGACCGGCACCGTGGCCGGCACGGCGTACGCCAAGTGCGGCAGCAACTGGTGGAGCTACGACACCCCGTCCACCATCAACGGCAAGATGACCTACGCCAAGAACCAGGGCCTCGGTGGCGCCTTCTTCTGGGAGCTCTCCGGTGACACCGGCAACGGCGAGCTGATCGGCGCCATCAAGGGCGGTCTCGGCTGAGCCGAGCCGACGCACCACCCACACGGCGGGGAGGGACCACGGCGGTCCCTCCCCGCCCGGCGTGTCCGCTCAGTCCCGGCCCGCCCGCTCGCGGTGCTCCCGGGGGGAGAGCCCGTAGGCGGTCCGGAACGCCCGGCTGAAGTGGGCCCGGTCGGGGAACCCGCAGCGCGCGGCGACCTCGTGGACGGTCAGGTGGGCCAGCCGGGGGTCGCTCAGGTCCCGGAAGCAGCGCTCCAGGCGGCGGGTCCGGATCAGGGCGGCGACCGTGGTGCCGGTGCCCGCGAACGACCGGTGCAGCGAGCGCAGGGACACGTGGTACGCCTCGGCCACGGCGGCCGGGGTGAGCTCGGGATCGGCCAGGTGCCGCTGGACGAACGCCTCGACCCCGGTGCGCAGGCCGGTGGCCCGGACCTCCGGGGGCAGGGCAGGTTCCAGGTCCAGCCGGCTGGCGAGGGTGCCGGTCAGCAGGTCGAGGACGGCCCGGTCGAGGTGGGGCGCGTCGGCCGGGGCGTACTGCTCGGGGTGCGTGGCCACCTGGCACAGGATCCGGGCCAGCAGCAGGCCCATGCCGGTGCTGGCCGGGATCTCCGCGGCCAGCAGGGTGTCCACCCGGTGCGCGGGCAGCGGCAGCGCCGCGCGCGGCACCAGGGCGGTGACCGTCCGCAGGAGCGGGTCGCCCGGTCCGTCCGGCCGGTGCGTCGACCCGTGCGGGCGGGCGGTGTCGATGAGGGCGAAGCCGGCCGGGCCGAGCGGGCCGGTCCGCCGCTCCTGCGACACGCCGCCGTGGCCGGACAGGGGCAACGCCAGCTGGTACAGCTCCGGGTCGGTGCTGCGGATCATCCGGGACGTGCGGTGCAGCTCCAACGAGGGGTACTCCCAGACGGCGAGGCGGACCACCCCGAGCTCGACGACCCGGGCCGAGGCGGTGAAGTCGAGGGTGTGCGCGCTGCTGATCCGGGCCGGCACCGACTCGCGGGCGACGAGGTCCTGCCAGAAGTCGAACCGCTCCGCCGGGGGCAGCCCCGCGGTGTCGACCGACGCGACGGGAAGGATGGCCCTCACCCCCTGTCCTCGGCGTACGTTCCGCGATCCCCCGCAGAGTAGCCAGCCACCGACCCGCCGCCGGCTGCCCGGGCCCGCCGCCGCTTCGCCCCACCGGTGGTACGCCATGGCTGTCACCGGGCTCCGATGACAGCCATGACGTACCGCTCGTGGGTGTCCGAGCCGTGGGGCTGTGGTCAGGCGGGGAGCCAGAGGGCGGGGACGTTGGGCGGTTCCCAGCCGGTGAGCGAGGTGTGCGCCTGACGGCACCGCCAGGTCCGCCCGTCGTACGAGACCAGCGCGTCGACGGCGTACGCCGTGCCCGGCTGCCAGGCGGGCGCGGTGCCGGGCGGCGGGGTGGTGGGCGGCGGGGTGGTCGTGGGCGGGGGAGTGGTCGGCGGGGGTGTGGTCGGCGGGGGCGTGGTGGTGGCGGGCGGGGTGGTCGGGGTGCCGCCGAACGTGACGTCGGAGCAGGTGTAGAAGGCCTCCGGGCTGTCCGAGCGCTGCCAGATCGAGTAGACGACGTGCCGCCCGGTCCGCTGCGGCAGCCGGGCCGTCATCCGGTACGCCCCGTCGGTGAGCGCCGGGTCGGTGGCGGTGTGGAAGAGCTCGAGGTCGGACCAGCGCAGCGGTTGGGTGGGGTCGTACCCGGCGCGGGTGACGTGCAGCTGGAAGGTGCCGCGGTGCGGCGCGGTGGCCCGGTAGGCGAACGTCCAGTTGCCGCCCGACGGCAGGGCGGTGGCCGGCCAGTCGGCGCGGGCCAGGTCGAAGCCGCGGTACTTGTCGCGGTTGGCGCTGCACAGGCGGCCGTCCGGGATGAGCTGGCGGTGCCGCCCGGCGGCGTCGGCGATGTTGACCTCGTTCCAGTCGTACAGCGCCTGGGTTCCGCCGGCCGCGACCGCCGCGCGGCAGGCCGGGGTGTCGGGCGACTCCGGCCCTTCCAGGAAGCAGGCGTACGTCCGGCTGACCGGGGACTGCATGGAGCCGTGCGCGCCGGCGGCGCCGACCAGCGCCAGCGTGGCCAGGGCCGGGAGACCGCCGAGCGCGGCCACGGTCAGGGCGCGACGTCGTCGTCGTTCCATCGCTCCTCCTGTAATAGTTAACATTATTAAATGAAGTCTGGGCCATGACGGCGTGCCATGCAAGCGCGTCGATGTGACACACTCGCCGCTCGGAATCCGCGAGGTCCGCACCGAGGGGAGGGCCGATGGGCCCGAGGCACCGCACCGCCGGCGGCGTCGCCGTCCTGGCGCTCCTGCCGCTCGCCCTGCTCGGCTGCGGCATCGGCGGGGACGACGAGGGTGGCGACGCCGCGCCCCAGCGGGCCCCGGCCGAACAGGCCACCGCCAAGTCCCGCGAGCGGGTGCAGGCCTACCTCGACGCGATGACCGCCAAGGACGTCGCCGCCGGCCGCAGCCAGCTCTGCGCTCCCATGCACGAGGCCTTCGACGCCGCGGCGACCGGCCCCAACGGCGATTTCGCCGACCACTTCGAGGTGGTCGGCGCGGCCATCACCGACATCCGTACCGGCCCGCGCGGGCAGGAGGTCAGCACCTCGGTGACGGTCACGGCGGGCGCCCGGGAGCTCGTCCGGCCGCTGCTGTTCACCGTCACCCGGGCCGGCGCCGACTGGTGCATCTCGGGAGAGGCGCCCGGCGGGCACACCCCCGCCCCGGCCGGCACTCCCTGACCCTCCCATCTGCCGGAACCCTCACCCTCGGCGGCGGGTCGCGCCGGCCGTCGCCGTACGCTTTCTGTCATGCGCCATGAGTGGCATCAGCTGAGCTACCCCGCCGTGAGCAGCCCCGGGCTGCAGACCAGCCGGCCCACCGCCGACTCGGCCGAGGACGCGGCCCTCGGCCTGGACCGTTGGCGGGACCTGCCCCGCGCGCAGACCCCGCCGTGGCCCGACCCGGCCGCCGTCGCCGAGGTCTGCAAGGTGCTGGACACCGTCCCGTCGGTCGTCGCGCCCTACGAGGTCGACCAGCTCCGGCGGAAGCTCGCCCTGGTCTGCGAGGGCAAGGCGTTCCTGCTCCAGGGCGGTGACTGCGCCGAGACCTTCGCCGACAACACCGAGAGCCACCTGCTGGCCAACGCGCGGACGCTGCTCCAGATGGCGATCGTGCTGACCTACGGCGCCTCGCTGCCGGTGGTCAAGGTCGCCCGGGTCGCCGGGCAGTACACCAAGCCCCGGTCGCTGCCCACCGACGCCCGGGGCCTGCCCGCCTACCGCGGCGACCTGATCAACTCGCTGGAGGCCACGCCGGAGGCGCGGGTCGCCGACCCGCAGCGCATGATCCGGGCGTACGCGAACTCGGCCGCCGCGATGAACATGCTCCGCGCCTACCTCGCCGGTGGCCTGGCCGACCTGCACGCGGTGCACGACTGGAACAAGGGCTTCGTCCGCAACTCCCCGGCCGGCGAGCGCTACGAGGCGATCGCCCGGGAGATCGACCGGGCGCTGGCGTTCATCCGGGCCTGCGGGATGACCGACGACGAGGCGCTGCGCACCGTCACCCTCTACTGCTCCCACGAGGCGCTGGCCCTCGAGTACGACCGGGCGCTCACCCGGGTCTCCGACCGCCGGGCGTACGGGCTCTCCGGGCACTTCCTCTGGATCGGCGAGCGGACCCGGCAGATCGACGGGGCGCACATCGACTTCATCTCCCGGATCGCCAACCCGATCGGCGTGAAGCTCGGCCCGACCACCACCCCGGACGAGGCGATCGAGCTCTGCGAGAAGCTCAACCCGGACAACGTCCCCGGCCGGCTCACTCTGATCAGCCGGATGGGCAACCACCGGGTCCGCGACGCCCTGCCGCCGATCGTGGCCAAGGTGACCGCGGCCGGCGCCAAGGTGGTGTGGCAGTGCGACCCGATGCACGGCAACACCCACGAGTCGTCCAACGGCTACAAGACCCGGCACTTCGACCGCATCGTCGACGAGGTGCTCGGCTACTTCGAGGTGCACCGCGGCCTGGAGACCCATCCGGGTGGCCTGCACGTCGAGCTGACCGGCGAGGACGTCACCGAGTGCCTCGGCGGCGCCCAGGGCATCGAGGACCTCGATCTGCCCGACCGGTACGAAACCGCCTGCGACCCGCGACTGAACACCCAGCAGTCGCTGGAGCTGGCCTTCCTCGTGGCGGAGATGCTCCGTGGCTGACGCGAGGAGTGAGCTTGCGAGCCCCGCAGTCGGCAGCCGAAAGAACGACCGTGGCTGACGCGAGGAGTGAGCTTGCGAGCCCCGCAGTCGGCAGCCGAGAGGACAACCGTGCCTGACAACCTCATCGATCTTCGATCCGACACCGTGACCCGGCCGACCGCCGGGATGCGGGAGGCGATGGCCGCCGCCGAGGTCGGCGACGACGTGTACGGCGAGGACCCCACCGTCGAGGCGCTGGAGGCCGAGGTCGCCGCGCTCTTCGGGCACGAGGCGGCGCTCTTCGCCCCGACCGGCTCGATGGCCAACCAGCTCGCCCTCCAGCTCGTCGTACCGCCGGGGGAGGAGCTGCTCTGCGACGCCGACGCGCACGTGGTCACGTACGAGATCGGCGCTGCCGCCGCGTACGGCGGGATCTCCTCGCGGACCTGGCCGGCGGTCGGCGCGGACATCGACCCCGACGTGGTCGCCGGGATGATCCGGCCGGACGGCTACTTCGCGGTGCCGACCCGGGCGATCGCCGTCGAGCAGACCCACAACCGGGGCGGGGGTGGGGTGATCCCGCTGGCGACCCTGCGGCAGCTGCGGCGGGTCGCCGACGACAACGGGCTGGCCCTGCACTGCGACGGCGCCCGGATCTGGCACGCGCACGTCGCCGACGGCGTGCCGCTGGCCGACTACGGCACCCTCTTCGACACCGTCAGCGTGTGCCTCTCCAAGGGCCTCGGCGCGCCGGTCGGCTCCCTGGTCGTCGGCAGCGCGGACAAGATCGCCCGGGCCCGGTTCCTGCGCAAGCGGATGGGTGGCGGCATGCGGCAGGTCGGCATCCTCGCCGCGGCCGGGCGGTACGCCCTCGCGCACCACGTCGAGCGGCTCGCCGAGGACCACACCAGGGCGGCCCGGCTGGCCGACGCGGTCGCCCCGTTCGGGGTGCTCGGCGCCCCGGTCCGGACCAACCTGGTCCCGCTGGACCTGGCCAAGCACCCGCTGGACGCGAAGGCCCTCGCGGCCGCCGCCCGCGCCGAAGGGCTGCTCATCTCGGTGCTCGGGCCGCGTACCGCCCGGCTGGTCACCCACATGGACGTCGACGACGACGGCGTGGACCGCGCCGCCGAGATCCTCACCCGCCTCCTGCGCGCCTGACGGGATCGGCAGGGCCCCGGTCAGGGGCCCTGCCGAGCACGGCGCTGCGCCCGGGCACCCGGCCGGGCAGGTCGGTCAGGGGTGCAGCCGGTTGAGGGTGGCGATGTCGGCGGCGTGGCCCAGGTGCTTCTCCGACGGGGTCTCCACCACGATCGGCACCCCGGCGGTGGCCGGATGGGCCATCAGCTCCGCGAAGGCGGGCTCGCCGATGCTGCCCTTGCCGATGTTCTCGTGCCGGTCCCGGGTGGAGCCGCAGAGATCCTTCGAGTCGTTGGCGTGCACCAGCCGCAGCCGGCCCGCGCCGACCGTGGCCACCAGCGTGTCCAGGGCCGCCGTCATGCCGCCCTCGGCGGCCAGGTCGTGCCCGGCCGCCCAGGCGTGGCAGGTGTCGAAGCAGACCCCGAGCCCGGGATGCCGGTCGACGGCGTCCAGGTAGGGGCCCAACTGCTCCAGGCGGGAGGCCAGCGACCGGCCCCCGCCCGCGCTCGGCTCCACCAGCAGCATCGGCCCGCCGGCCGCCGTGGCGGCGTCCAGCAGCGGCAGCAGCGCCTCGCGTACCTGACGCATGGCCGCGTCGGCGTGCCCGGCGTCGACCGCGCTGCCGGCGTGGAAGACCACGCCGCGGGCACCGATCTCCCGGCCCCGGCGCAGCGCGTGGGCGAGGGTCTCCGCGGACCTTTCCACCGTCGCCGCCGTCGGGGAGCCGAGGTTGACCAGCAGCGACGCGTGGATGAAGACCGGTACGTCCCGGGCGGCGCAGCCGTCGCGGAAGAGCACGTCCTGCCCCGGGTCGCCGGCCGGCAGCGCCCAGCCCCGCGAGTTGGAGACGTAGACCTGCGCCACCGCGGCGCCGACCGTGTCGAGGTAGGGCAGGGCCGTCTTCGCCAGACCGCCCGAGGTGGGGGTGTGCGTGCCGACGGGTCGGCGTGCCATGGCCGTGGTCACAGGCACCCCAGGGTGACCGGCGTGCCCGGCGGCACCGGCGTGTTCTCCGGGTTCTGGAACCGGACGATGCCGTTCGGGTTGAACTGCACGGTCACCGGGAAGCCCAGGCCCTGCAACTGCTGCTGCGCCTGGGCGCACGGCAGGTCGACCACCCGGGGAACGACCACCTCCGGCGGGCCCTTGCTGACGTCCAGCTTGACCTGGGCGCCCTTCTCCACTCCGGCCCCGTCGGTCGGGCTCTGCCCGAGCACCTCGTCCTTGGGCTTGGGCGAGTCCTTGTACGTCTCCGCCGGCACCAGCCCGAGCTGCGTCAGCGTCGCCCGCGCCTCGTTGACGTTCTTGCCGACCAGGTTCGGCACCGTGATCGGCGCCCGGCCCTTGCTCAGCACGACGGTGATCTTCGCGCCCGGCTGCACCTCGACGCCCGCCTTGGGGTTGGTGGCCACCACCACACCCTCGGGCAGGTTGTCGTCGAACCGGGGCGGGCCCTTCACCACCACCAGCTTCGCGTCGGTCAGGTCCGCCTCGGCCAGCTCGAAGTCCTTGCCCAGCACGTCCGGCAGGGGGAAGCGCTCCGGCCCCAGCGAGAGGGTGAGGGTGATGGTGCCGCCCTTGAGGATCCGGCCCGCCGAACCCGGCTCCTGCGCCACCACGCTGTCCCGGGGGACCTTCTCGTCGTGGCGGGGCTCGGCGTAGCTGAGGGTGAACCCGGCCCGGTCGGCCTGCGCCTGCGCCTCGGCCTTGCTCAGGCTGACCAGCTGCGGCGCGACCGTGTAGCGGCCCACTCCGACCCACCAGCCACCCACGGCGGCGAGCAGGCCGAGCGCCACCACGGCGGCGGCCAGCGAGAGCCGGCCCCGTGAGGTGCCCCTGGCCCGGGTCCACAGCTCGGCCAGCCCGGCCAACGGGCCGGAGCTCGGGGCCCGCCGCCGGTGCGTCCGTTGCCCCTCCGGCAGCCGGGCCCACGCGGGGCGCTCGGCCGGCCGGACCGCCGACACCACCATGGTCGGCTGGGACACCGGCGACGCGTCGTCGGACACCCGACGCAGCACCGCCGTGTGGCTGTTGGCGCTGCCCAGGTCGTCCCGGGCCACCTGGACCTCGGCGAGCAGCGCGCCCGCGTCCGTGGGCCGGGCACCGGGATCGCGTCGGGTGGCCCGCGCGACCAGGTCGTCGAGCCCCCTCGGCAGCCCGGGGACCAGGGTCGACGGCGCCGGGACGTCCCGGTCGACGTGCTGCCAGGCCACGTCCACCGGCCGGTCCCCGTCGTACGGCACCCGCCCGGTGAGCATCTCGAACAGCACGATGCCGGCGGAGTAGACGTCCGTGCGCGCGTCGGCGTGCCCGTCGGTGACCAGCTCCGGCGCCACGTACGCGACGGTCGCCATCAGCTGGTTGCCGTTGTCCTCGTCGCTGGCCTCGACCGCCCGGGCCAGGCCGAAGTCGGCCACCTTGACCACGCTGTCGACCAGGTTCGCCGCGCCGCCGGTGGGCGCCTCGGCGACCAGCACGTTCTCCGGCTTGACGTCCCGGTGGACCAGCCCGGCCCGGTGCGCGGCGCCGATCGCGGCGAGCATCTGCTCCATGATCGCCAGCGCCTCGTCCGGGTTGAGCCGGCGCCGCTCGGCGAGCACGTCGCGCAGGGTGCGGCCGCGGACGTACTCCATGACCAGGTACGGCAGCCCGGCGTGGGTGCCCTGGTCGTAGACCGCCACCACGTTGGGGTGGGTCAGCCGGGCGATGGTCTTCGCCTCGTCGGTGAACCGCGCCACGAAGTTGGCCAGCCGCGACCGGGACTCGGGCGCCTGGGACGGGTGGATGATCTTGACCGCCACGGTGCGCTCCAGGCGCTCGTCGGTGGCGGTGTACACGGTCGCCATCCCGCCGCGCGCGACGCGCCCGCGAATGCGGTAGCGCTCGTCGAGCAGCGAGCCCAGCAACGTGTCGGCGACCTGTGTGTCCATCGGCAGGCAGTCTATGTGTCCTGAGGGTGAAGGTTGAACAGGATGCTACAGCCGGGGGGCAATTCACTCCGTCCCTGCCGCGCGGACGCGGGCGGCGGCCGTGCCGGGGGCGGCGTACCCGGGCAGGTCGACCGGGGTGCCGGTGCGACCCCGCCCGGCGGACGTGGCAGGGTGGTCGGGTGACCGATTCCGTACCCGCCGACCAGGCTCCCGGCGCCGACCTCGCCGGCCCGACCGACCCGGCCGCCTGGCTGACCCTGCCCGACGTGGCCGAGCGCCTCGACCTGTCGATCAGCAAGGTCCACCAGATGATCCGGGACCGCGAGTTGATCGCCGTGCGCCGCGACGGCGTCCGCAAGATCCCGGCCGACCTGGTAGCCAACAAGACGGTGCTCAAGCACCTGCCCGGCGTGCTGAACCTGCTGGCCGACGCCGGCTACGACGACGAGGCCGCCCTGCGCTGGCTCTACGAACCCGACGCCACCCTCTCCGGCGGCACCGGGGCGGCCACCCTCGGCGGCGACCACGCCCGCGAGGTCAAGCGCCGCGCCCAGGCCCTCGGCTTCTGACCCACCCGGCCCCGCATCGCCGATCATGAAGTTGGCGGCGGCTTCCGGTCTCCGGACGCCGTCAACTTCATGATCGCGCGGGGTCTGCGCAGGGTGGCGGGTCAGTCGGCGCGGCGGGTGGCGGCGATGGCGAGGTCGACCAGGGCCTGACGGGCCTCGGTGTCCAGGTCGACGGCGCTCAGCGCGGCCAGCGCGGTGTCGGTGAGGGTGACGATCCGCTGCTCGGTACGCGCCAGCGCCCCGCAGCCGTTGATCAGCTCCCGCAGCCGGGCCACCCCGGCCTCGTCCAGTGCCGGATCGCCCAACTGCCCGAGCAGCAGCTCACGGCCGGCCTCGTCGAGCACCTCGAAGGCCGCCGCCACCAGGTAGGTGCGCTTGCCCTCGCGCAGGTCGTCGCCGGCCGGCTTGCCGGTCTGCGCCGGGTCCCCGAAGACCCCCAGCACGTCGTCGCGGAGCTGGAACGCCTCGCCCAGCGGCAATCCGTACGCCGAGTACGCCGTCCGCACGTCCGCCGACGCGTCGGCCAGCGCGGCGCCGAGCAGCAGCGGTCGCTCGACGGTGTACTTCGCCGACTTGTACCGGGCCACCTTGCCGGCCCGCTCCACCGAGGTGTCCCCGGTGGCCTGGGTCAGCACGTCCAGGTACTGCCCGACGGTGACCTCGCTGCGCATCTGGTCGAAGACCGGACGGGCCCGGGCCACCGTCCGCGGGTCCAGCCCGGCCGAGTGCAGCAGCTCGTCGGACCAGACCAGGCACAGGTCGCCGAGGAGGATGGCGGCGGCGTCGCCGAACCCGTCCGGGTCACCGCCCCAGCCGGCGGCCCGGTGCCGGGCAGCGAACCGGCGGTGCACCGCCGGCTCACCGCGGCGGGTGTCCGAGCGGTCCATCAGGTCGTCGTGGATCAGCGCACTGGCCTGCACGAACTCCAACGCGGCCAGGGCGGTGACCACCTGGTCGGCGTCGACCCCGCCGGCCCCCCGGTACCCCCAGTACGCGAAGGCGGGACGCAACCGCTTGCCCCCGCCCAGCACGAACGCCT
This sequence comes from Micromonospora sp. LZ37, assembly GCF_059359015.1. Taxonomy (NCBI): domain Bacteria; kingdom Bacillati; phylum Actinomycetota; class Actinomycetes; order Micromonosporales; family Micromonosporaceae; genus Micromonospora; species Micromonospora sp. LZ37. Next base: position 117,543 of record NZ_JCADBL010000003.1, read on the forward strand.
CGATCGCCTCGGCGACCGGTGCCAGGGCGTCGTCCACGCCGCTCATCCAGGCACGTTGGTTGGCCAGGAACTCGGTCAGCGCCTTGTCGACCCGCTGACGCAGGCCGGCGCGGTCGACGGGGGAGACGGGAGCAGCGTGGGTCACGCCCCGACGCTAGCCGGTCCCCGGCGACAGCGCGTCACCACCGGGCCGGCGGGTCGTGCCCGACCGGCCCGGCACCGCCGTCGGCGCCCGGGGGAGGAACCGGCGGGCGTCGCCGAGCAGGGTGGCGTACCGGCGGACCGCCGGCTCGGTGCGGTGCGCCCGCAGCCGCCGCTCCAGCTCGGCCAGCGGGGTCACGGCCCGGGCCGACCCGGCGCGGACCGCGTCCAGCACCGCGGCGCCGGCCACCGCGCAGGCCTGCTCCACCTCGCCGAGCTGGAGCAGGCCGCGGGCCAGCCAGCCGCCGTAGATGGCCGCGCTGCGCGGCCGGCCGGCGTCCCGCACGGCCCGCAGAAGCGGCACGGCCGGCGCGGGGCGGCCGAGCGCGACCAGGGTGCGCCCGCGCATCGCGGCCAGCTCGACCTCGTCCAGCCAGTAGAGCCAGGGCGGCTCGATGCCCGGCCGGACGGCGTCGGCCGCGTGCCGCGCCGCGTCCAGCGCCTGCCGGGCGGCCCGGGCCCGTCCGCCGAGCGCCGCCGCGAGCGCCACCCGGTGCAGCAGCAGCGCCCGCAGCCCCGCACTGGCGGTGCGCCGGGCGCCGGCGTACCCGGTGCGGGCCAGCAGCAGCGCCCCCTCCGGGTCGCCCGCGCCGGCCAGCAGGTGACTGGCCGAGCCGAGCACGTGCCCGGCGAACGCCGGGTCCCGCGCGGCGGCCGCCGCCCGCAACCCCAGCCGGTAGGCGTCCAGCCCGGCCGCCGGGTCGCCGGCGTCGGCGTGCAGCCACCCGGCGAGCTGAGCCGTCTCGGCCAGCACCGGCAGCAGCCGCCGCCGGGCGGCCGGGCCGGCACCGGAGAGGGCCCGGACCGTCCACCGCAGCCGGTACGCCCCGGTCGGAGCGAGGTCGCCCCCGCCGGCCAGGTCGTCGAGCCGGCGCAGCGCGGCGAGCCCGCCGGCGCCGGGCGGTTCCGCCGGCCCCGGCGTCGGGTCGCCGGGGTCGGGGAGCGGGCCACCGGACGGGGACGGCCCGGCCCGGTCGGCCGCCGCCGGGGCGACGAGCAGCGGGGCGGTCGGATCCACCGACCAGCGCTGCGCCAGGGCCAGCAGCGCCGAGCGGGACCGGGAGCCGGCGGGGCCGACCGGGCCCGGCCGGCCGACGGGCCGGCTGCGCGCCGCCGCGTCGGCCAGCGACCCGGCCGGTAGGCCGAGGACCTGGGCGAGCCGGCGCAGCCACCGGTCGCCCGGGAGCCGGGCCTGCCGCTCCCAGCGGGAGATCTCGTGCCGGGTCAGCGTCGGCGCCCCCACGGCGCAGAGCTCGTCGGCGAGCCGCTGCTGGCTCCAGCCGCGGGCCAGCCGCGACTGGGCGATCAGCGGCCCGAGCAGGCACGGGTCGGGCGGCGTCATCGGTCCTCCGGTCAGGCGTGGGTGCGGCCTTTCCGCCGTCCGGCAGGACGGGTCCGGTTGCCGCTGGTCGGTGCTGCTGACCCCCGCGCGTGCCCCCGGGCGCCGGCCTCCGACCGGCACCACCCGCGCTGCTCCCTGTCTACCCCCGGGGTACGACGTCGCGCCGGACCCGGCGTCCGTCACCGCGCGGCCGGACGGCTCCCTTCCCGGCCTTCGGGCGCGGATGGGAAGCCCGTCGGTGCGGCGGACACCGCCCGCTAGAGTCGTGGCGTGGCGCTCGGTCTTCCCTCCGTCCTCCCCAACCCGCAGCCGGCGATCGGGGAGCTCATCCGCGACCACCGGCCGACCTTCTCCTTCGAGTTCTTCCCACCCAAGACCGCGGTGGGCGAGCGGCTGCTCTGGCAGGCGATCCGGGAGCTGGAGTCGCTGCGCCCCTCGTTCGTCTCGATCACCTACGGCGCCGGCGGGTCCACCCGGGACACCACCGTCGCGGTGACCGAGCGGATCGCCACCGAGACCACCCTGCTGCCGATGGCGCACCTGACCGCCGTCGACCACTCCGTGGCGGAGCTGCGGCACGTCATCGGCCGGCTCGCCGGGGTGGGGGTGCGCAACGTGCTGGCGGTGCGGGGCGACCCGCCCGGCAACCCCAACGGCGACTGGGTCCGCCACCCCGAGGGGGTCGACTACGCCGAGGAGCTGGTCCGGCTGGTACGCGACGCCGGTGACTTCAGCGTCGGGGTGGCCGCCTTCCCGTACAAGCACCCGCGCTCGCCCGACGTGGCCAGCGACACCGCGTACTTCGTCCGCAAGTGCCGCGCCGGCGCCGAGTTCGCGATCACCCAGATGTTCTTCGACGCCGACGACTACCTGCGGCTGCGCGACCGGGTGGCCGCCGCCGGCTGCGACACCCCGATCCTCGCCGGGGTGATGCCGGTGACCCAGATCGGCACCATCGAACGGTCCGTGCAGCTGTCCGGGGCGCCGTTCCCGCGGGCGCTCGCCGAACGGTTCGACCGGGTCGCCGACGACCCGGAGGCGGTCCGCCGGCTCGGCGTCGAGCAGGCCAGCGAGATGTGCGCCCGGCTGCTCGACGAGGGGGTGCCGGGAATCCACTTCATCACCCTCAACCGGTCGACCGCGACCCGGGAGGTCTGGCGCAGTCTCCAGGCCGGCGCACGGGTGTGAACGCGCCGACGCCGACACCTCCACCACGCCGTGACGGTTGACCCCAGGGTGGGCACACAGCTGAAGTGGGACGAGTACGCGACCGCGTGGGCGCGGCTGCACGGCGGTTTCGACCCGCGGGTCGCCGCGCCGGTGGTGCGTGCCTGGCTGCGCTTCGCCTACCACCTCGGGTACATCCTCGGCCGGCTCCGGATCGCCCCGACCGCGGTGACGGTGGCCGGGGTGCTGCTCTGCTTCTGCGTGCCGCTGTTCGCGGTGCGGTCGCCGAACGGGCCGATCATCGGCGCGTTGTTCGTGCTGCTCGCCTCGGTGGCGGACAGCGTCGACGGCGCGGTCGCGGTGGCCACCGGCCGGACCTCCCGGCTCGGCTACGTCTACGACTCGGTCGCCGACCGGCTCGGCGAGATCGCCTGGCTGGTCGCGTTCTGGCTGGTCGGCGCGCCGGGGGCGCTGGTCGTGGCCGGAGGCGCGCTCTCCTGGCTGCACGAGTACGTCCGGGCCCGGGCCGTCGCCGCGGGCATGCGGGAGATCGGCGCGGTGACCGTGGGGGAGCGCCCCACCCGGGTCTGTGTCGCCCTGGTCGGGCTGCTGCTGGCCGGGCTGACCGGATTGATCGACCCGGACCTGGCCGCCGGCACCATCACCATGGCCACCGCCGTCTGGGTACTGCTGGCCGGCTTCGGCCTCGGCCAGCTCCTCTCCACCGTCCGCCGCGCCCTCGTCGACGCCGGCTGACCCCCTCGCCCCCGCCCCTGCCGACCTCACACCGGCCGGCCCCGCCGGTCCGGCCTGCCATGATCGACACGGTTCGCGGCGTGTCGCGGTATCCGACGACCGGGACACCCCGACCCGCCACAAAGCGTGTGGCGAGAGCCGCGGGGGCGCGGGACGGGCCGCGCCGGGGCCGGCGGCGCGGGTCTACCAGGCCGGGCCGATCTGCTCGGCGACGATCTGCGCGGAGAGGGTCACCATGGGCAGGCCGCCGCCGGGGTGGCTGGAGCCGCCGACCAGCCACAGCCCGTGCGCCGGGCCGCGGTTGCCCGGCCGGAGCAGGCCGCCGGCCGTGCCGTAGATCGTCCCGCCGGGCGCGCCGGTGGCGGCGTCCAGGTCGGCCGGGGTGCGGATCTCCCGGAACACCAGCCGGTCCCGTACGTCCACGCCCCGCTCGGCGAGCACGTCGAGGATCCGGTCGGCGTACGCCTCGGCCAGCCCCGGCCGGCGCCAGTCCACCGCACCGGTCGCGGTGCCGTGGCGGGCGGCGTTGACCAGCACGAACCACGCCTCGTGCCCGTCCGGTCGGACCATCGGGTCGTCGGCGGCGGTGACGAAGACGGTCGGGTCGAGGGCGGGCCGGGCCCGCGCCCCCCGGCCCGGGTCGCCGAAGACGGCGTCGAACTCGGCGTCGTAGTCACGGGGGAAGAAGACGTTGTGGTGGGCCAGCCCGCTGTCGCCGCGTACCCCGAGCAGCAGCACGAAACCGGCGAGGCTGCGGTCGGTCAGCCCGGCCAGCCGGCGCGCGTGGGGCAGCAGGTCCCGGTAGACGGTGAGCGCGTCGGTGTTGGCCACCACCACATCGGCGGGGACGGGTGCGGCGACGCCGGCGAGGCGTACCCCGTGGACCCGGCCGCCGGCCGCGTCGATCCGGGTGACCGTGACGCCGGTCCGCACCACCACGCCGAGGTCCAGGCAGCGCGACAGCAGCGCGTCCGCGAGGGTGCCCAGCCCGCCGCGCAGGTACCGGCCGCCGTAGGTCAGCTCGGCGTAGGGGACGGCGACCAGCGCGGCGGGCGCCCGGCGCGGGTCGGCGCCGGTGTAGGTGGCGTACCGGTCGAGCAGCATCCGCAGCCGCGGGTCGGACAGGTGGCTGCGGCCCAGCCCGCGCAGGGTGCGGCCGGGGCCGATGGCGGCCAGGTCGCCGAGCCGCCAGGCCAGCGCGGCCAGGTCGCGCGGGGAGTCGATGGGGCGGCGCAGGATGTCCCGGTGCGACGCCGCCCAGACCCGGGCGGCCCGCCGCCACAGCCGCTGCCAGTCGGCGGCGGCGCGGTCGCCGAGGGTGGCGCCGATCCGGACGGCGAACTCGGCCGGGTCGGCGCAGGAGTCCAGCGCCGGGCCGCCGTCGGCGAAGACGTGCCGGACGATCGGGTCCAGCGGCACCAGGTCGAGGTACTCGTCAAGCTTGGCCCCGGTTGCCTCGAACAGGTCGTGGAAGACCTGGGGGAGGGTGAGCAGGCTCGGCCCGGTGTCGAAGTGGAACGCCCCTGCGGGGGTGTCGCGGGTGTGGCGGCCGAGTTTGCCGCCGACGGTGTCGGCCCGTTCGAAGACGGTGACCTCGTGTCCGGTGACGGCCAGCCGGGCGGCGGTGGCCAGCCCGCCCACGCCGGCGCCGATGACCACGATCCGCGCCATGGCGTGCCTCCTAGCTGACCGGGCGGCCGCGCCAGGACAGGCGGCGCCGCTTCCGCAGATGGTACGACCGCAGGGTCAGCCAACCGAGGACCACGACCGACACGGGGTGTGCGAGCGCGTCGGGCCAGGCCGGGCCACCGGTCGCGCGGGCGCTGAGCACCCGCCCGGCGACCCCGAGCAGGTAGCCGGCTCCGGCCAGGGCGGCCACCGTCGGCGCGCCCGCGGCGAGCGCCGCCACGGCCAGCAGCGGGGGCGCGGTGTACAGCAGGAGCAGCAGGGTCACCACGACGGCCGCCGCGCTCGGGTGACCGAACGAGGCCCAGAGCGACTTGGTGTAGCCGTCGCGCAGCTGCGGCCAGTTGTCGTACATCCGGCAGGAGGCCAGCCGGGAGCCGTCGGCGAGGGCGATCCGCCCGCCGGAGCGTTTGACCGCCCGGGCCAGCTCGATGTCCTCCAGCACCTTGTCGCGGACCGCGCCGTGCCCGCCGGCCGCGAGGTAGCCGGACCGGTCCACCACCAGGAACTGCCCGCCCGCCGCGGCCAGCGACGGCCGCGGCGAGCGCTCCATCGCGCGCAGCGGCAGGAAGGTCAGCCACAACCACTGCAACAGCGGCTGGACCAGCCGGTCGGTCGCGGTCCGCACCACGATCCGGGGGTACGGCGACAGCAGCGTCGCCCCGGCGGCGCGCAGCCCGGTCACCGCCGCCGCGACCGCGTACGGGGTGAGCACCACGTCGGCGTCGACGAAGACCAGCGCGGTGGCGGCCGGGTCGGCGCGGGCGGCGAGCTGGTGGCAGGCGTGCGGCTTGCCCAGCCAGCCCGCCGGCGGGGTGACCCCGGTGAGCAGGGTGACCCGCGGGTCGTCGCCGACGATCGCGCGGACCACGTCGGCGGTGCCGTCGGTCGAGCCGTCGTCGAGCACCACGATCCGCAGCCCGGGCACGCCCCGCTGGTCGAGCAGGGACCGCAGGCAGCCGGTGACCCGGGCGGCCTCGTCGCGCAGCGGCAGCAGCACCGCCACCGCCTCGGCGACCTCGACCGGGTCGCCGGCGGGGCGGCGCAGCCAGCGGCCCGCGTTGACCCAGGTGTGCCCGGTCAGCGCGGCGACCGCGACGACCAGGGCGAGGAGCGCGGTCATGCCGTCGCGTCGACGCCGCGGCGTTGCGGCCGGGGCCGCGGTCGGTCGCCACCGTGGCGGCGGGCGCGGCCCAGCGTCACCGCCAGCGGCACCGCGGCCACCGACATGCCGACCGCCCCCCAGAGCGCCGAGGCGGGCAGGTCCAGGAAGACGGCGTGGGCCAGGACGCTGGAGAAGTACGTCCAGAGGTAGAGCGCGAACATCGGGGCGTCCCGGGAGTCGGTGACCGCGACGGCCGATCCCGCGAGGGGGCGCAGCGCGCCCATCAGCAGCACCGCGAAGAGCAGCCAGCCCAGGTAGTTGCTGACCGGGACGCCGGGCAGCCCGGGCAGGGCGGGGGTGGCGTCCCGCCAGATCCAGTAGCCCTCGGCCACCATCTGCGGGTCGAGGAAGAGGTCCCAGGTGGCCAGTCCGAGCGCGGCCAGCGCGGTCCGCCCGAGCCCGGGCGGGACGAGCCGGGCGGCGGCCAGCCAGGCCGGCCAGGCCATCCAGGTCCACGCGAGGGGGATGATCAGCGGCACCCCGGCCAGCTTCGGGCCGAGTTCACCGGAGTAGTCGTAGCTGCCGAACGGGAAGCCGGTGGCCACGCCGAGCGCCTCGATGGCGAACCCGCCGCCGGTGGCGACCGTGACCAGCGCCGCCGCCGTACGCGGACCGCGGCTGAGCAGCGCGTGCCCCACCGCCAGCAGGTAGCCGAGCACGACCGTGGCGACGGTCAGCCGGGCCCGGGTGTCGCCGCTGGTGAGCGGGTAGCAGATCTGGGCGAGGACGAGGATGCTCAGCAGCGCCCAGGAGGCCCGCTGTCGGGTCACGGCGCGCCCGGGCCGGGTTCGCCGGCGACGCCGGGCGCGGCCTCGGCGGCGGCGGGCGGGACCAGCGGCAGGTCCCGGCCGAGCACCCCGAAGGGACGTTCGTCGCCGGGGAAGTGGAAGTGGCGCAGCACGTCGACGAAGCCGAAGCGCCGGTACAGCCGCCAGGCGCGGGAGGTCGACTCGTCGGCCTCCGGGGTGGAGAGCAGGGTGGTCTTCCCCTCGGCGAGGGTGAGCAGCGCGGTGAGCTGGCGGGCGCCGAGCCCGTGGCCCTGCGCCGGGGGCCGGACGTGCAGCTCGACCACCTCGAAGCAGTCGGCCAGCCAGCGCCGCCGGTCCTCCGGGGTCAGGGCGCGGAACACCTGGTCGTGCCACCACTGCCCGGGTCCGCCCTGGTAGCCGTACCCGAAGCCGGCCAGCCGGCCGTCGGTGGTGAGGCTGGCCACGGCGCGGAACCCGGGGCGGCGCACGTGGGTGGCGATGTAGCCGCGTCGGGCCTCCAGCAGGTCGGCGCGGTAGCCCATCGCCTCCCCGTAGACGGCGACCACGTCGTCCAGCCGTCGGACGAGATCGTCCGGCGTCCACCGCACCAACCTCATGCGTGTCCTCTCACCGTTGCCCGTCGCCGTCGGCGACCCATCCCAGCACCGCCCGGTCACCGACCACGTCGCGCACCTCGAACCGCGCGAAGAGTTCCTCCGCGTACCACCGCTCGGTGGGGGTGCGCGTGATCGCGGCGCGGTGCTCCGGGTGACGGTACGCGAACGCCACCAGGTCCGTCGGGTCGCGCCACACGCTGACGGTGCCCTGCCAGCCCAGCGGGGCCTCGCCCACGCCGAACCGGGCGAGCAGGCCCGGCGCGGAGCGCAGCGCGCCGGCCACCGGTGGGACGGCCTTCCAGAAGGTGGCCGCCCGGTGGGGGCGTAGCCGGGCCCGGGTCAGCGCCAGCACCGGCCCGTCGACCCGGCCGCCCGGCGGGTCGCCGAACGGGCGCCGTCCGGACCACTCGCCCCGGCTGGTCACCGGGCGCAGGTCGATCCGGACGCCGGCGTGGGCGATCCGGGCCCAGGCCCGGCCGACCGGGGAGGCGTCGAAACCTTCGGCGGCGGCGGGGGAGTCCCACACGGTCAGCGCGGCCCACCGGGTGAGGTCGGCGTCGCCGGGGCCGAAGCCGGTGCCGGTCCCGGTGCCCAGCAGCTTGCCGAACCGTACGCCGGGGGTGGCGCGCAGCCGGCGCGGGTCGAGCGCCATCCGGGTCAGGGCCCGGGGCAGGGCGGCCCGGGAGATCCGCCACACGTGCAGGGTGACCAGGTCGGGAACGCCGTCGGGCCGGTTCACGCCACCTCGGCCGGGTCGCCGCCGGTGATCCGCAGCAGGTCCGCGTACGTGGTGGGGAAGACCGCCTGCGGCACCCCGCCGGCCGCCCAGACCTCGTCGTACCCCTGTAGTGCCGTGTCGACCAGGGTGCGCAGCGGGCGGGGGTGGCCCACCGGGGCGACGCCGCCGATCACCTGGCCGGTGTGCTCCCGGACGAACTCGGGGGTGGCCCGGCGCAGCCGGGTGAATCCGAGGGTGGCGGCCAGTTCGGCGGTGTCCACCCGGTGCGCGCCGGAGGTCAGCACCAGCAGCGGGGCCCCGTCGGCCTCGAAGACCAGCGAGTTGGCGATGGCGCCGACGTCGACGCCGAGCGCCCCGGCGGCCGCGGCCGCGGTGTGGACCGCCTCGGGCAGCAGGCGGACCACGCTCGGCGCGCCGGCGCCGTCGCGCGCGTCCGCACCGGCCAGGGCCTCCTGCACCGCCCGTACGTTCGGGTGTGGCTGCATGCCCCCATTCTTCCCGGTACGCCTCGGGCCGGTGGAGCCGACCACGTCGGTCGGCGTGGCGCGGCTGGGCGGTGGCTCGCGGGCAGGGAATCCGCTCCCGGCACGCCGTACGCCACACGTTGCGTTTTCGTCGGGGGCAGGGTGTACTGTCAGGGCAGTTAGAACGAGTGTTCGATTGAGTCGTACGCCCGTTCCAACTACCCGGAAGAGGTGTTTCGCGGCGCCGGCTTCCGGAAGGTGCGGTTTCGCGGACCGCACCGGGTGCCGGGCAGTCGCGAGCCCGGTCCCGTCAAGGCAGGATCGTCGTCCGCCGCCCACGACCCCCGGGCGGCGGACGACGGACCCGCCGGTTCGCCGGCCGGGTGTGGTGTGGGGAAGCGTCCACACCCGGCCGGCCCCCACCTGGTGCGTCTTCCTCCGCACCACCCGCTCCGGGCGCTCCGCCGGTGGAACTTCTCCGCCGCACGTCGCGCCCCGACCCGGTCACGCGGAGGAGACAGTCATGCCGACCAACCCGGCCCAGGCACCGACGGTGCCGGCGCACGTGCTGCCGCACCGCACCCCGGCCCAGCTCCTCGCGGTGGCCCGGCACGGGCTCGCCGAGGCCGCCCGGACCCGCCCCGACGGGCTGCGCTACGCCGCCGCCCACCTCGCCGCCCTGCGTGCCGCCGCGGCCCTGCTCGCCGCCCGCGCCCGCCCGGCGCCCACCCGACGTCACCGGATCACCAGCGTCTGGGTGCTGCTCTCCACGGTCGCCCCCGAGCTCGACGAGTGGTCCCGTCACTTCGCCGCCGGCGCCGGCAAGCGGGCCGCCGCCGAGGCGGGGATACCCCGGGTGGTGAGCGCCCGCGAGGCCGACGACCTGCTCCGCGCGTCCGAGCAGTTCGTCTCGGTGGTGGAGACCGCGCTCGGCCTGGCCCACCAACCCACCTTCGACGGCCTCGCCGCCTGACCCGGAGCACGCCCGGGTTCCCCGCCGGGCACCGCCCCGGTGAGTCCATCCGCTCCAGCAGCGGGCACCTGATCCAGCACGACACGACGGGGGGTAGGTCCGATGGCGGGCCGCATGGTGGTCGGTTCCGCCGCACTGGCAGGTCTGGTGCGCCCGGCGAGCGCGCCGGATCCGGCGGGCGCTCACCGGGTCCTCCCGGTGGCCCCCGAGCTGACCGGCCTGCTGCCCAACCGCGGGCTGCGCCGGGGCAGCACGATCGCGGTCTCCGCCGGCCAGCCCCGGCACAGCGGTACCACCTCCCTGGTCCTCGCCCTGCTCGCCGAGGCGTCCCGGGCCGGCTCCTGGTGCGCGGTGGTCGGGGTGCCCACCTTCGGGGCGGGCGCGGCCGCCGAGGTCGGCATCGCGCTGGACCGGCTCGCCCTCGTACCGGATCCGGGCCCGGAGTGGCCCACCGTCGTCGCCGCGCTGATCGACGGGGTGGACGTGGTGGTGGCCGCCGTGCCGCACACCGTCTCCGCCCCGGTCGCCGAGCGGCTGGCCGCCCGGGCCCGGCAGCGCGGCAGCGTCTTCGTCCCGTACGGCCGGTGGGACCGCGCGGACGTCACGCTCCAGGTGGTCCGGGGGGCCTGGGAGGGGCTCGGGCCGGGCCGGGGCCGGCTGCGCCGCCGTGAGGTGACCGTGTCCGCGCGCGGCCGTGGCGCGGCCGCCCGCCCCAAGGAGATCAAGGTCTGGCTGCCCGGCGACGGGCTCACCCGGGTCATCCCGCGCCCGGCCGCCGCGTCCCCGGTCGCCCGGTCCCGGCGGGGCGCGCTCACCCTGGTCGGGTCGGCGTGACCGGCGCCCCGGTGCGCACCCTGCTGCTCTGGTGCCCGGACTGGCCGGTCATCGCCGCCGAGATCGCCGACGGGGTGCCCGCCACCGGCCCGGTCGCGGTGCTGCACGCCAACCGGGTGGTGGCCTGCTCCGAGCGGGCCCGCGCCGAGGGGGTGCGGCGAGGGCTGCGCCGGCGGGAGGCGCAGGGGCGCTGCCCGCAACTGACCGTCGTCGACCACGACCCCGCACGGGACGCCCGCGCGTTCGAACCAGTGGTCGCCGCCGTCGAGGAGGTCGTCGCCGGGGTCGAGGTGGTCCGTCCCGGCGCGTGCGCGGTGGCCGCCCGCGGCCCCGCCCGCTACCTCGGCGGGGAGGAGGCGGCCGCCGAGCGGATCGTCGAACAGGTGGCCCAGGCCTGCGCGGTGGAGAGCCAGGTGGGGATCGCCGACGGGGTCTTCGCCGCCGGGCTCGCCGCCCGCGACGGTCGGGTCGTACCCCCCGGCGGGACGCCGGAGTTCCTCGCCGGGCTGCCGGTCGAGGCGATCGGCCGGCCGGCTCTGGCCGACCTGCTGCGCCGGCTCGGGGTGCGTACCCTCGGCGACTTCGCGGCGCTGCCCGCCGGCGACGTGCTGGCCCGGTTCGGGTTCGACGGCGCGCTCGCCCACCAGCTCGCCGCCGGACGGGACGACCGGCCGCTGGCCGTCCGGCAGCCCCCGGTCGACCTGGCGGTGACCGCCGACCACGACGAGCCGCTCGACCGGGTCGACGCCGCCGCCTTCGCCGCCCGCGCGCTCGCCGAGCAGCTGCACGACCGGCTCGCCGCGTACGGGCTGGCCTGCACCCGGCTCGGCATCGAGGCGGTCACCGCGCACGGCCAGGAGCTGCACCGGGTCTGGCGGCACGACGGCCTGCTCACCGCCGCGGCCATCGCCGACCGGGTTCGCTGGCAGCTCGACGGTTGGCTCTCCGGCAGCACCGGGCGGGCCGGTGCCCGCCCGGCCCGACCGACCGCCGGCATCGTCCGCCTGCGGCTGGTCCCCGACGGGGTGCTGGCCCGGTCCGGGCTCCAGCCGGGGCTGTGGGGCGAGGCGGGTGAGGAGCGGGAACGGGCGCACCGGGCGTTGAGCCGGGTGCAGGGCATCCTCGGCCCCGAGTCGGTGGTCACCGCCGTGCTCGGCGGCGGCCGTTCCCCGGCCGACCAGACGCGGCTGGTCCCGTGGGGCGACGAGCGGGTCCCCGCCCGTCCCGGCCCGCCACCGCTGCCGGGCGAGCCGGCCGTCGGCGGTGCCGCCGGCAGCACCCCGGTCGCCGGTGGCGCCGGCGTCGGCCGGGCCGACGGTGCCGGTGGCGCCGGCCGGATCGCTGGCGCCGGCCGGGTCGGTGGCGTCGGCCGGGTCGCCGGTGGCGCCGGTGGCGCTGGTGGGGGCGTGGGCCGGGGTGACGGCGTTCCGCCGTGGCCGGGCCGGCTGCCGCCGCCCGCGCCGGCCGTGGTGCTGCGCAGCCCGCTCGCCGCGACCGTGCACGACGCCGCCGGCGAGCCGGTCGTGGTCACCGCGCGGCTGGCGGTGAGCGCCGCGCCGGCCCGGCTCACCGTCGGCACCGCCCGACCGGCGGAGATCGTCGGCTGGGCCGGCCCGTGGCCGGTGGACGAGCGGTGGTGGGCCCCGGCCGAGGCCCGGCGCCGGGCCCGGTTCCAGGTCTGCCTGGCCGACGGCGCCGCGCTGCTGCTGGCGGTCGAGGCCGGCCAGTGGCTGGTGGAGGCGATCTATGACTGAGCACTGCGGCCGCACCCCGGCACCGGGCGGGCGCCCCTTGCCGCTCCCCGCCTCGTCCCACGCCGGAGGAGCGGTCCGGTGAGTTTCCACAATCCGAAGCTGCCCTGGTCGGAGTTGGAGCGGGTGCTCTCCGGCCGGTCCGGCGACGGCCGGTCGGGCGACGGCAGGTCCGGCGGCGGACGGTCGCGGGACGGGCGGTCGCGCGAGGAGCGGCACCTGCACGTGGTGGACCCGCTCGCCGTCGACGCCGACGGTGGCGACTCCCCGGCCTGGAGCCGCCGGCGCGCCCAGTACCAACCGCCCGAGCTGACCCGCGCCGACGGCACGGTCCCCTACGCCGAGCTGCACGCACACTCCAACTTCAGCTTCCTCGACGGCGCCAGCCACCCGGAGGAGCTGGCCGAGGAGGCCGCCCGGCTGGGGCTGACCGCGCTCGCCGTCACCGACCACGACGGCTTCTACGGTGTGGTCCGATTCGCCGAGGCGGCCCGCTCCCTGCACCTGCCGACCATCTTCGGCGCCGAGCTCTCCCTCGGGCTGCCCGGCCCGCAGAACGGCGAACCCGACCCGCTCGGACGGCACCTGCTGGTGCTCGCCCACGGGCACGAGGGGTACGCCCGCCTCGCCGCCACCATCTCCCGCGCCCAGCTACGCGGCGGCGAGAAGGGCCGCCCGGTCTACGGGGAGCTGGAGGAGGTGGCTGCCGAGCTGCGCGACCACGTGCTGGTGCTCACCGGCTGCCGCAAGGGGCACGTGCCGGCGGCGCTGCTCACCGAGGGGGTGGACGCGGCGGCCCGCGAGCTGGACCGGCTGACCGCGCTCTTCGGCGCGGAGACGGTGGCGGTGGAGCTGACCGACCACGGGCACCCGGTCGACGCCGACCGCAACGACGCCCTCGCCGAGCTGGCCGCCACCGCCGGGCTGCCCACGGTGGCCACCAACAACGTGCACTACGCGACCCCGGGTCGGCGGCGGCTCGCCACCACCCTGGCCGCGGTGCGGGCCCGGCGCAGCCTCGACGAGATCGACGGCTGGCTGCCCGCCGCCGCCACCGCCCACCTGCGCAGCGGCGCGGAGATGGCGGCCCGGTTCGCCGCGTACCCGGGCTCGGTGGCCCGGGCCGCGGAGTTCGGCGCCGAGCTCGCCTTCGACCTCCAGCTCGTCGCGCCGCAGCTGCCGGCGTACCCGGTGCCGCCGGGACACACCGAGATGAGCTGGCTGCGCCGACTCACCATGGACGGCGCCCGGGAGCGGTACGGCCCGCCCGAGGCGCACCCGGAGGCGTACGCGCAGCTGGAACACGAGCTGCGGATGATCGAGGAGCTGGGCTTCCCCGGCTACTTCCTGGTGGTCTACGACATCGTCACGTTCTGCCGCGAGCAGGACATCTACTGCCAGGGTCGGGGCTCGGCGGCGAACTCGGCGGTCTGCTACGCGCTGCGGATCACCAACGTGGACGCCGTCCGGCACCGGTTGCTCTTCGAGCGTTTCCTCGCCCCCGAGCGGGACGGCCCGCCCGACATCGACGTGGACATCGAGTCCGACCGCCGGGAGGAGGTGATCCAGCACGTCTACGCCCGGTACGGCCGGGAGCACACCGCCCAGGTCGCCAACGTCATCTCCTACCGGCCCCGGTCGGCGGTGCGGGACGTGGCCAAGGCGTTCGGTTTCTCCCCCGGTCAGCAGGACGCCTGGAGCAAGCAGATCGACCGCTGGGGCTCGATCGCCTCGGTCGACGTGGCGGACATCCCCGAGCAGGTCGTCGAGTACGCCAACGAGTTGCAGACGTTCCCCCGGCACCTGGGCATCCACTCCGGCGGCATGGTGATCTGCGACCGGCCGGTGATCGAGGTCTGCCCGGTGGAGTGGGGCCGGATGCCCGGGCGCAGCGTGCTCCAGTGGGACAAGGACGACTGCGCCGCGGTCGGCCTGGTCAAGTTCGACCTGCTCGGCCTCGGCATGCTCTCCGCGCTGCACTACGGCTACGACATGATCGGGATGACCCTGGACCTGGGCGACATGACGCTGGACGACCCCGAGGTCTACGACATGCTCTGCCGGGCCGACTCGGTCGGGGTGTTCCAGGTGGAGAGCCGCGCCCAGATGGCGACCCTGCCGCGGCTCAAGCCCCGCGAGTTCTACGACCTGGTGGTCGAGGTGGCGCTGATCCGGCCCGGCCCGATCCAGGGCGGCTCGGTGCACCCGTACATCCGGCGCAAGAACGGCCAGGAGCCGGTGACGTACGCGCACCCGCTGATGCGCAACGCGCTGGAGAAGACCCTCGGCGTGCCGCTGTTCCAGGAGCAGCTCATGCAGCTGGCGATCGACCTGGCCGGCTTCGACGCGGCCGGGGCCGACCAGCTGCGCCGGGCGATGGGGGCCAAGCGCTCGGTCGAGCGGATGGCGCAGATCGCCGACCGGCTCTACGCCGGGATGGCCGAGCGGGGCATCACCGGCGAGCTGGCCGACGACGTCTACCGCAAGCTCACCGCGTTCGCCAGCTACGGCTTCCCGGAGAGCCACGCGATGAGCTTCGCCTACCTGGTCTACGCCAGCTCCTGGCTCAAGCGCTACCACCCGGCGCCGTTCCTGGCCGCGCTGCTCAACGCCCAGCCGATGGGCTTCTACTCCCCGCAGACCCTGGTCGACGACGCCCGCCGGCACGGCGTCGAGGTGCGCCGGCCGGACGTCAACGCCAGCGGCGCCAAGGCGGTGCTGGAGTCGACCCCGGAGACCCGGTGGGGCAGCCGGCCGGGGGAGCCGCCGCACGCCTGGGGGCTGGGCGGCCCGGCGGTCCGGTTGGGGCTGGGCAGCGTACGTACCCTCGGCGAGGACGTGGCCGAGCGGATCGAGGCGGAGCGGGCGGCACACGGGCCGTACCGGGACATGCCGGACCTGGCCCGCCGGGTCGGTCTCACCGCCGCGCAGCTGGAGGCGCTGGCCACCGCGGACGCCTTCGCCTGCTTCGGGCTGACCCGGCGGCAGGCGCTCTGGGCCGCCGGTGCGGCGGCCCAGGACCGGCCGGGCCGGCTGCCCGGCACGGTGACCGGCACGGCCGCGCCCACCCTGCCGGGGTTGGAGGCGGTGGACCGGCTGGTCGCCGACGTCTGGGCGACCGGCCTGTCGCCGGAGAGCCACCCCGCCCGGTTCATCCGGGACCGGCTCGACGCCCTGGGCGCGGTGCCGATCGATCGGCTCGGCCGGGTGGAGCCGGGCCGGCGGATCCGGGTCGGCGGGATCGTCACCCACCGGCAGCGACCGGCGACCGCAGGCGGGGTCACCTTCCTCAACCTGGAGGACGAGACCGGCATGCTCAACGTCACCTGCTCCCCGGGCCTGTGGCAGCGCTACCGCCGGGTCGCCCGCACCAGCGCGGCGCTGGTGGTCCGGGGCCGGTTGCACCGGCACGAGGGGGTCACCAGCCTCACCGCCGACCGGCTGGACGCGATCGAGCCGCCGGTCAGCCCGGCGTCCCGGGATTTCCGCTGACCGGAGTGATCCACATTACGGTTTTCGGGGGCGGAAGGCGGGACACTTCGAGGTCGTGCGGGCAGAGTGGCCCGCTCGCCGCAAGGGGGAAGACCAGTGACGGGGAACAGCACCTACACCGGTGGCGTGGCGAACGCCCGCCGCACCCGACTGGGCACCGGTTGGACGCCGGCGCAGGACGCCGAGCCGCGCGAGTACCAGGTGACCGACGGTCCGGTGGCGAACGCCCAGCGCTCGCGCGCCGAGGAGGACCCCGCCGGCGGCGGCGAGTCCTGACGCACCGACCGAACTCCACCCACCGCCAGCGGGGGGTCGGGCGGCGCGGGTGACTAGGCTCGACCGGGTGGAGCAGACCCGAGGCCGGTTCACCGGGCCGCCGCTGACCCCCCGTACCGCTGTCATCTGGTCGGTCCTCGCCGCGGAGCTGGACCGACGCCCCGGCGACGAGCTGACCGTGCTCGACGTGGGGGGCGGCACCGGCGGTTTCGCCGTGCCGCTCGCCCAGGCCGGGCACCGGGTCACCGTGGTCGACGCCAGCCCGGACGCGCTCGCCGCGCTGACCCGCCGGGCCGCCGAGGCCGGGGTCGCCGACCGGGTCCGTGCCGTGCAGGGCGACGGCGACGCGATGACCGGGCTGGTCGAGCCGGCCGGCGCCGACCTGGTCCTCTGCCACTCGGTGCTGGAGGTGGTCGACGACCCCGCACCGGTGGTGGCCGCGCTGGTCACCGCGCTGCGCCCCGGTGGGGCGGCGAGCGTGCTGGTCGCCGGGCGGGCCGCCGCGGTGCTGGGTCGGGCGATGAACGGCCACCTGGACGTGGCCGCCGCCCTCGCCGCCGCTCCGGACGGCTCCGCCGGCCCGCGGGACACGCTGCGCCGCCGCTTCGACGCCGACGGCGCCGCCGCGCTGCTGCGCGCCGCCGGGCTCACCGTGGAGGAGATCCATGGGGTACGCGTCCTCGCCGACCTGCTCCCCGCCGCGGTGGCCGACGGCCAGCCGGGCGCCCTGGTCGAGCTGGAACGGGCGCTGGCCGCCCGGTCGCCGTACCGGGACCTCGCCGCCCAGCTGCACCTGTTCGCCCGCCGCCCGGCATGACCGGCGTGCCGGGGCCGGACGGGCCGCGCGGACCGCTGGCGGTGGTCCCGCCGCGCTACGGCGGCGGCAGCCTGGCCGACGTGCTGCCCAGCGCGCTCGCGGTGCTCGGCGTCCCCGGCGCCGCCGACCTGCTCGGGTTGACCTCCCGGCTGGCCGGGGTACGCCGGATCGCCGTCCTGCTCGTCGACGGCCTCGGCTGGTACCAGATCCCGACCGCCGCCCCGTACGCGCCGACCCTGGCCGGGCTGGCCGCCACGGTGGGCCGGCCGCTGACCTCGGGTTTCCCGTCCACCACCCCGACCAGCCTGGTCAGCCTCGGCAGCGGCGCCGCGCCCGGGGCGCACGGCGTGCTCGGATTCACCGTCCGCGTCCCGGGCACCGAGCGGGTGCTCAACCACATCGAGTGGGCCGGCGACCCGGAGCCGCTGCGCTGGCAGCCGGTGCGGACCCAGTTCGAGCGGGCCCGCGCCGCCGGGGTGGCGGTGACGGTGGTGAGCCGCCCGGAGTACGCCGGCAGCGGGCTGACCCTGGCCGCCAACCGGGGCGGCGACTACCGGGGCGCCGCCGGGGTGGACGCCCTCGCCCGGACGATGCTCGCCGCGCTCTCCGCCGGTGCCGGGCCCACTCTGGTCTCCGGCTACCACCCGGACCTGGACCGGAACGGGCACCTCACCGGGGTCGACTCGGCGCCGTGGCGGGTCGCCGCCGCCGAGGTGGACGTGCTGCTCACCCGGCTCGTCAACGGCCTGCCGTCGGACGCCGGGCTGCTGGTGACCGCGGACCACGGCCAGCTCGACGTGCCCGCCGCGCACCGCTTCGACCTGGACACCGACCTGCGGCTGCGGGCCGGGGTGCGGGTGGTGGCCGGGGAGCCCCGGGTGCGTTACCTGCACGTGGAGCCGGGCGCGGCGCCGGACGTGGTGGCCGCCTGGTCGGAGGTGCTGGGCGGGGCGGCCCGGGTCGAGACCCGGGAGGAGGCGGTCGCCGCCGGCCGGTTCGGTCCGGTGCCCGAGGAGCACCTGCGGCGCATCGGTGACGTGGTGGTCACCTGCCACGGCACGTACGCCGTGCTGGCCACCCGCTCGGAGCCGCCGGCGGTGTCCCGGCTGGTGGCGTACCACGGGGCGGACACCGCGGCCGAGATGACCATCCCGCTGCTGGTGGTCCGGGGCTGACCCGCCGGCTGTCGTACCGGGCGGCTAACCTGCGGGAATGGGTCGGAGCCAGTCGTTTGCGCGCGGGCATGACCCGCGCCCCGGGTCGGAGCGCGACGGCGGCGACCCGCGTTTCGGGCCGGAGGCCGACGACACCGGTTGCCCCGTCCTCCATGTCGACATGGACGCGTTCTTCGCCTCGGTCGAGGTGCGGCGCCGTCCCGAGCTGCGCGGCCGGCCCGTGGTGGTCGGTGGGGTCGGGCCGCGCGGGGTGGTCAGCTCCGCCAGCTACGAGGCCCGCCGCTACGGCGTGCGCAGCGCCATGCCGACCATGCGGGCCCGGGCGCTCTGCCCGCACGCCGTCTACCTCCCGCCGGATTTCGCGCAGTACTCGGCGGCCTCCCGGGCGGTGATGCAGATCTTCCGGGACGTCACCCCGCTGGTCGAGCCGTTCTCCACGGACGAGGCGTTCCTCGACGTGGCCGGCGCCCGGCGGCTGTTCGGCTCGCCGGCCGCGATCGCCCGCCTGATCCGCGGCCGGGTGGCCGAGGAGCAGGGGCTGACCTGTTCGGTGGGGGTGGCGCCGACCAAGTTCGTGGCCAAGCTCGGTTCCACCCGGGCAAAGCCGGACGGCCTGCTCGTGGTGCCGGCCGACCGGGTGCTGGAATTCCTCCACCCGCTGCCGGTCGACGCGCTCTGGGGGGTGGGCGAGCGGTCGGCGGAGACGCTGCGCCGGCTCGGCCTGGCCACCGTCGGCGATCTCGCCCAGGCGCCGTTCGGGATGCTCCGCAAGGCCGTCGGTGCCGCCTCCGCGACCCACCTGCACGAGCTGGCGTGGGGGCGGGACCCGCGGACGGTCAGCCCCGAGCACGTGGAGAAGTCGATCGGCGCCGAGGTGACCTTCGACGCGGACGTCGGTGACCCGCTGGAGATCCGCCGGGCGCTGCTCGCCCTCAGTGAGAAGGTCGGCGTCCGGCTGCGCCGGGCGGGGCAGGTCGGGCGGACGATCTCGCTGAAGGTGCGGTTGTCCGATTTCCGCACGGTCACCCGGTCCCGCACCCTCGGGGTGCCGACGGACGTGGCCCGGGAGATGTTCGACACGGTCTGGGGGCTCTACACCGCTTTCGACCCGGGGGAGCGCGTCCGGTTGGTGGGGGTGCGGGCGGAAGGGCTCAGCGGCGTGGCGGAGACGCCGCGCCAGTTGACCCTCGGCGCGCCCGAGCGCGGATGGCGGGAGGCGGAAGCCGCCGCGGACGCCGCGGCTGCCCGTTTCGGGCGGTCCGTCATAGGTCCGGCCAGTCTGCTCGGCAAACGTCACCCCCGTCGAAGCGAAAATCAACCCCGGCCGTAGGTCGTCCCGCTTTCCGACGCGCGACCCCCCTCGTAGACTTGGCGGTAAGCAGCCGGTTGGCTGCCACGGTCTGTCGGCCCGACCGGGCCGACCAACGTGACCGGGGAGGAGTGCCGTGCCGCTCTCGGAGCACGAGCAGCGGCTGTTCGAGCAGATCGAGCGGTCGCTTGCCGAGGACCCCAAATTCGCCTCGGCCGTGCGCGCCAGCGACCCGCGTTTCCATGCGCGGCGTCGTCTGCTCGTCGCTGCCGGCGTCGTCATCGTCGGCCTGGCCCTGTTGGTCTACGGCGCGGTGATCAAGACTCCGCCGCTGGCAGTGGCGGGGTTCGTCGTCATGCTGGCTGCGCTGGGCTACGCGGTGCAGTCGCAACGGCGGGCACAGTCGCCCGACCTGCACGTGGTGGGTGGCACGACGAGTCGTCGTCGCCCGCGCGGGCGGGCGGGTGGTCGACGCCCGTCGCTGCTGGACCGCATGGAGGACCGGTGGCGGCAGCGCCCGGAGGGACACCGCTGAACGCCCGCGGTACCTGAGCAGGACGGGCGTCGCCGCGACGGCGGGTGCCGGACGAACTCCGGCCTCCTCCGTCGTATCACCGCGTCCGGCTCCGGCCGCCCCGTCGTCCGACACGGAAAGGCCCGCCGGCCGACCGTGGGGTCGGACCGGCGGGCCGATCGTCCGGGATCAGGCGCGCCGGGCGGCGCGGTCGGCCCACAGCCGTCGGGGGCTCCACCGCAGCAGCCGGTACCGGAGCCGCCCGGCCGTCGTCACCAGCCGCGACGACGAGTCGCCCAGCGCCAGTCGCCAGCGCAGCAGCACCGACGGCGGCAGCACCGCCGCCAGGAACCGGGTCCGCCGGTCCGCCCGCGCGGCGAGGGTGCCCCGGACCGTCCGCAGCGCCGGGTGCAGCGGCTCTCCGGTCAGCGGGTCACGCGCGTAGCGGGCCCGCTCCTCGGCCCGGCCGAGCAGCCGGACCGCCGACGCCGACTCCGCGTCCTCGGCGACGGACTCCCGGACCAGCCGCTCCGCGGTCGCCCGGGGCGTCTCCGTCCGGTCGACCGGCACCCGGTAGTCGACCAGGGTGTCGAGCAGTTCGTCCCAGGCGGCGTGGGCGTCGGCGCGGGCCCGGTCGGCGTCCGCCCCGACCACCACCATCGGGGTGGCCCCCACGCTCGCGTCGGCGCCGCCCGTCGCGGCCGGCGCGGGGACCGGGGTGGGCCGGCCGTGCCGCCGGCGCCGCAGCGCCGAGCGGCGCAGCGCGGGGAGCGCGAGCAGCGTCAGCAGGGCCAGCAGCGCTCCGGCCGTCCACCAGGGCCAGGTCGGGGCGCGTTCCACCGGAGCGCCGGTGGTCGGGTCGAAGCCGGTGTCGGTCTCCCGGTCGGCCGCGTCCGGTTGGTCCGGTCCCGCCGAGGCGGCCGGGTCGTCCGGGGTGGCCCCCGGCGCGGTGGTGCCCGAGGGCTCCGGATCCGGCGCGTCGCTGTCCGGGGCCCACGCCGAGCGGGTGGAGCCCTGCACGCCGTACGCTGGGGTGGCGTCGAACGGCACCCAGCCCATGCCGTCGAAGTAGACCTCGGTCCAGGCGTGCAGGTTGCGGTTGGTCAGCACGTACGCGTCGCCGTCGGAGGAGCCGCCGTTGGTGAACCCGAACGCCACCCGGGCCGGGATCCCGGCGGCGCGGACCAGCCACGCCATCGCCGCCGCGTACTGCTGGCAGTAGCCCACCTTGTTGGTGAGGAAGTCGACGATGTCCTCGCCGCTGGTCCCGCCCTTGGTGCTCAGCGAGTAGCTGAAGCCGTTCTCCCGGGAGAAGTAGTCGTAGATCGCCCGGACCGTGTCGTAGTCGTTCCGCTTGCCCTGGGTGAGCCGCTGCACCAGCAGCTCGACGTCCCGCACCAACGGCCGCTGGGTCTGCTGCCGCTTGATCGGGTGCTCGGCCGGCAGCGACGGCGCCCCGCGCAGCGCCGCCGGCGTGTACGC
The DNA here is from genome assembly GCF_059359015.1 of Micromonospora sp. LZ37. Lineage (NCBI taxonomy): Bacteria > Bacillati > Actinomycetota > Actinomycetes > Micromonosporales > Micromonosporaceae > Micromonospora > Micromonospora sp. LZ37. Next base: position 139,052 of record NZ_JCADBL010000003.1, read on the forward strand.
CGAGCGGACGTAGTCGAACGAGTAGCGCTTGCCGCGGGAGTTGTCCCGGTTGGAGTAGACGACGCCGAGGTTCGGGTCGTAGAGCCAGTTGCCGCTGAGCCCGTCGGTGTTGACCGGGTCGGAGTAGACCGGCAGGTACGGCATGTTCAGGTTCTTCGTCACCTCGACCGTGGCCCGGTAGGTCTGCTGCTGCACCCCGCGCCGCGCCTGCTCGGGCAGGTCCCGGTTGGCCGGCCGGCCGTTCGGCGGGCGGACCCGGAAGCCGTCCGGCCGCAGCTCGTCGGCGACGCCGAAGCGCAGGTAGAACGGGTTCGGCTCGTTCGTGGCGACCTTGACGACGTCGGTCACCTCGGACTGGTTCAGCTGACCGCTGAGCGCGGCGAAGAGGTCGATCCGGCCCGGGCCGCCGCCCTGCCCCGGGCGCCCGTTGCCGGTGCCCTCGCCGGCGGTGGTGAAGTGGTTGAGCAGGCCGCCGGTCATCCCCGGCACCGCCAGCGGCGCCACCACGGCCAGCGCCACACCGACCACCGCCAGCCGCCGCCCGGCCGCGGCCAGCGGGGAGGACTCCCAGACGTCCACGTCCCGGCCCTCGCCGGTGAACCGGCGTCCGAACCGGCGTACCCGGTCGACGTTGTCGGTGACCAGCAGCCAGAGGTAGCCGGCGGCGCCGATCACGAACGGCAGCGCGGGGACGTCCTCCACGTACACCGCCACCGGGACCGAGTAGATCGCCAGCATCGGCAGGCCGGCCAGCGCCGGGCGGCGCAGCCCGACCGCCAGTACGTCGACCAGCACCGCCACCCCGCCCACCCCGAGCACGGTGATGAACAGCAGCGGGGTGGTGTCCGGCACCTCGACGCCGTAGGCGCGCATGTCCTGCAGGGACCCCCGGAGCAGGTCGCCGAAATGGACCAGGGTGTCCGGGGTGGGCAGGAAGGCGAGCAGTTCGGTGCCGCCGGGGAAGAGCCAGGTCAGGGCGAGCAGCAGGCCGGCCAGCATGCCCAGCACCTGGCCCCAGAGCGGGGCCCGGAGCAGCCGGGTGAGCGCGGCGACGCCGCCCACCACCGCCACCGCGATGGCGGACTGGATCAGCCAGGTCCAGCGCTCGAAGATCGACGACAGCGGCGCCGCGGCGAGCAGAGTCGCCGCGGCGGCCACGAAGCCGAGGTTCCGGGACGCGATCACGACGCCACCCTTCCCGTCATCGGACACCACCGGCCACCGTCTCGGCGAGCGCCGCGCGCAGCGCGAAACCCTGCGAGCCCCGGGCCGCCTGCGGCCACAGCGCCGGCAGCCGGCCGCCGTGGTCCACGCCGATCACCCGCCAGCCGCCCTGGAGCAGGGCCAGCGCCGCGGCGCCGTGCGCGTGCTCCGCCTCGGCCCGGGCCTTCTCCGGCAGGTTGAGCCAACTGGAGCTGTCCAGCAGGAAACCCACGCAGGTGGCGCCGTTGCCGCGCAACCCGGCCAGCAGCTCCGCCTCGGCGATGCTCAGCGAGCCGAACAGGGCGATGATCAGCCCGCCGTCGGCGCGCTGCCGGACCCGCTGCACCAGGCTGGCGACCTCGCCGCGCTTGTCCAGCCGTACGTCGGCGAGGTGGTCGAGGAGCAGGCCGTCGCCGGCCCCCTCGGTGGCGTCGACGTCGGCGCCGGAGCCGGTGACCAGGCGCAGCTTGTAGCCGGCCTGGCGCAGGTGCACGGCGACGCTCGCGGCGGCGGAGACCGCCCACTCGAAGCTCGCCGTGGGGCCGTCGCCGCGGTGGCCGTACGCCCGGGTGTCCAGCACCACGGTGGCCCGGCTCTCCCAGGGCTGCTCCTCGCGCCGGACCATCAGCTCGCCGGTGCGGGCGGTGGACTTCCAGTGCACCCGGCGCAGGTCGTCGCCGCGGCGGTACTCGCGGGTGGCGGCGTCGTCCTCACCGTGCACGGCCACCGACCGGGCCCGGCTGTCGCCGCTGCCGGCGTACTCGCCGGGCAGCCGCACCGAGGGCAGCGGGGTGACCTGCGGGATGACGGTGAGGTGGTCGGTGCTGGGGAACGCCCTGGTCAGCTCGCACAGCCCGAACGGGTCGGTCAGCCGGACCACCAGCGGGCCCACCTCGTACCGGCCGCGCACGTCGGCGCGGACCGTGTACGCCACCGAGCTGGCCTGGTGCGCGCCGAGCCGCTCCAGCACCACCCGGGGGCGGCTGCCCAGCGCGTACGGCAGCCGGTCCTCCAGCAGCAGGGTGCCGGTGGGCAGCCGGGAGAGGTTCTGCAGTCGCAGCACCACCCGGGAGCTGGCCCCGACCGGCACCCGGTGCGGCTCCAGCGAGCGGTTGCAGGCGAGCTTGTAGCGGCTGCGCCCGACGTAGAGCGCGGCCATCAGCGGCAGGACGGCGAGCAGCACGGCCACCCGCAGCAGGTCCCGCTCGCCGAGGATGCCGGCGGAGACGGCGGCCGCGACGGCGGCCGCCAGGAAGGAACGACCACGGGTGGTCAGGCCGCGCAGCCCGTCACGCACCTCACGGCCTCCGCGGCTCGAACGGTGGGCGGCCGTTGCCGGCGGCGGGCCGGGCGTCGTGCGGGGCGCGCTTGCGGTCGTGCGGCAGCGCCAGCCGGTGCACCAGCTCGGAGACGATCGCGTCGGTGGTGCGCCGGGCCAGCTGGGCCTCGGCGGTCGGGATGATCCGGTGCGCCAGCACCGGCACCGCGAGCGCCTGGAGGTCGTCGGGGAGCACGTAGTCCCGGCCCTCCAGGGCGGCCACCGCCCGGGCGGTGCGCAGCAGCTGGAGGGTGGCCCGGGGGGAGGCGCCGAGGCGCAGGTCCGGCGCCTCGCGGGTGGCGGTGACCAGGTCGACGGCGTACTGCTTGACCGCGTCGGCGACGTGCACCTGGCGGACCGTGGAGATCAGCCGGCGCACCGTGTCGGCGTCGGAGACCGGCCGCAGCTCCTGCAGCGGGTCGGCGGCGCCGTGGCCGTCCAACATGGCCAACTCGGCGCCCGGGTCCGGGTAGCCCATCGCGATGCGCGCGGTGAACCGGTCGCGCTGCGCCTCGGGGAGGGGGTAGGTGCCCTCCATCTCGATCGGGTTCTGGGTGGCGATCACCATGAACGGCGTCTGGAGCTGGTACGTCACGCCGTCGACGGTGACCTGGCGCTCCTCCATGCACTCCAGCAGCGCGGACTGGGTCTTCGGCGAGGCGCGGTTGATCTCGTCGCCGACGACCAGGTTGGCGAAGACCGCGCCCGGGCGGAACTCGAAGTCGTGCGTCTCCTGGTTGTAGACGCTGACCCCGGTGACGTCGCTGGGCAGCAGGTCGGGGGTGAACTGGATGCGGCGCACCGAGCAGTCGATGGAGCGGGCCAGGGCCTTGGCCAGCTTCGTCTTGCCGACGCCGGGCACGTCTTCGATGAGCAGGTGCCCCTCGGCGAGCAGGACGGCCAGGGCGAGGCGCACGGTAGCGGTCTTGCCCTCGATGACCTGCTCGATGTTGGTCACGATGGCTTCGCTGGCGGCGCGGAACTCGTCGTGCGGCAGCAGGCCGCCCACCTCGTCCCAGGTCTGTTGTGTCACGGGCCTCCTCCTCGTCGCCGGAACGGCAGCTCTGTCAAGAGCACCTGGACCCGCCGTAGGGTTCGCGACGTCGAGCCACGTCTGCCGCAGGAATCTCACTGGCCTCTCAGGCTAACCATGTTTGTCGTGATCGCCGACCCCCGCAGGCAGTCGGTCGGTTACGCCCGAATATTCGTCAGGTCGGGGGACGTCGCCCGTGCCGTCGCGCTCACCGCCGGTGATCACCAGGCGGGAACGGGCGACCTGGCGGCCCGGTCGGCGGGGTACACTGCCGGTCATGGCCGGAGTGTTCCTGCTTCTTACCGGGCCGTGCTGATGCGCTGACGCGCGACAGCACGGCGGCCCCTCCTGTGCGAGGGGCTTTTTTGTGCCCGCAGCAGAGCTCCCCATATCCGACATGACCGTGCCAAGGAGACGCCATGAGTGAGGCAGCCGCACCGGCGGGCGACATTCCCCCGTACCGGTACACCGCGGCCCTGGCCGACGAGATCGAGCGCCGGTGGCAGGACACCTGGGCGCGGGAGGGCACCTTCCACGCCCCGAACCCGAGCGGCCCGCTGGCCGACCCGGGTCACCCGCGCTCCGGCGCGGAGAAGCTGTACGTGCTGGACATGTTCCCGTACCCGTCGGGCGCCGGCCTGCACGTCGGCCACCCGCTGGGCTACATCGGCACCGACTGCTTCGCCCGCTACCAGCGGATGGCCGGGCGCAACGTGCTGCACGCGATGGGCTTCGACGCGTTCGGCCTGCCCGCCGAGCAGTACGCGGTGCAGACCGGCACCCACCCCAGGACCACTACCGAGCAGAACATCGAGCGGTACAAGGAGCAGCTGCGCCGGCTGGGCCTGGCCCACGACGATCGGCGCTCGGTGGCCACCATCGACACCGACTTCTACCGCTGGACCCAGTGGATCTTCCTCCAGGTCTTCAACTCCTGGTACGACCGTGACGCGCGCCGGGCCCGCCCGATCGCCGAGCTGGTCGCCGAGTTCGCCGGCGGCACCCGGCCCACCCCGGACGGCCGCCCGTGGGCCGAGCTGACCGAGGCCGAGCGGCGGCAGGTCGTCGACGACCACCGGCTGGCGTACGTCTCGCAGGCGCCGGTGAACTGGTGCCCCGGGCTGGGCACCGTGCTGGCCAACGAGGAGGTCACCGCCGACGGCCGCTCCGAGCGGGGCAACTTCCCGGTCTTCAAGCGCAACCTGAAGCAGTGGATGATGCGGATCACCGCCTACGGTGACCGGCTGCTGGACGACCTGGACGCGCTGGACTGGCCGGAGCCGATCAAGCTGATGCAGCGCAACTGGATCGGCCGCTCCCAGGGCGCGCACATCGACTTCCCGACCGACCGGGAGCCGATCCGGGTGTTCACGACCCGGCCCGACACCGTCTTCGGCGCCACCTACATGGTGCTGGCCCCCGAGCACGAGCTGGTCGACGCGCTGGTGCCGGCCGCGTGGCCGGAGGGGACCCGGGACGTCTGGACCGGCGGGCACGCCAACCCGCGCGCCGCCGTCGAGGCGTACCGGAAGGCGGCGGCGGCCAAGACCGACGTCGAGCGGCAGGCCGAGACCAAGGAGAAGACCGGCGTCTTCGTCGGGGCGTACGCCACCAACCCGGTCACCGGCGGGCAGATCCCGATCTTCATCGCCGACTACGTGCTGGCCGGCTACGGCACCGGCGCGATCATGGCGGTGCCCGCCCAGGACGAGCGGGACTGGGCCTTCGCCGAGGTCTTCGAGCTGCCGATCGTGCGTACCGTGCAGCCGTCGGAGGGCTTCGACGGCAAGGCGTACACCGGGGACGGGCCGGCGATCAACAGCGCGGCGCCCGACCGCGGCCTGGACCTGAACGGCCTGGGGGTCACCGACGCCAAGGCGCGGATCATCGAGTGGCTGGAGGCCAACGGGCACGGCGCCGGCGCGGTGACCTACCGGCTGCGCGACTGGCTCTTCTCCCGGCAGCGCTACTGGGGCGAGCCGTTCCCCATCGTCTACGACGAGACCGGGGCGGCGATCGCGCTGCCGGAGGAAATGCTGCCGGTCGAGCTGCCCGAGGTGGACGACTTCTCGCCGAAGACGTTCGACCCGGACGACGCCGACAGCAACCCGGAGACGCCGCTGTCGCGCCGCCGGGACTGGGTCGAGGTGGAGCTGGACCTGGGTGACGGGCCGAAGCGCTACACCCGCGAGACCAACGTGATGCCGCAGTGGGCCGGCTCCTGCTGGTACGAGCTGCGCTACCTGGACCCGACGAACCCGGACCGGTTCGTCGACGCGGAGAACGAGCGGTACTGGATGGGTCCGCGCGGCGAGGGCGACTCCGGCGGCACCGACCTGTACGTCGGCGGCGCCGAGCACGCCGTGCTGCACCTGCTGTACGCGCGCTTCTGGCACAAGGTGCTGTACGACCTGGGCCACGTCTCGTCGATCGAGCCGTTCCGCAAGCTGTTCAACCAGGGCTACATCCAGGCGTACGCGTACACCGACGCCCGAGGTGCCTACGTGCCGGCCGAGGAGGTCACCGAGCGCGACGGCGGCTTCTACCTGGGCGACACCCAGGTCAAGCGCGAGTACGGCAAGATGGGCAAGTCCCTGAAGAACGTCGTCACCCCCGACGAGATGTGCGCCGCGTACGGCGCGGACACCTTCCGGGTCTACGAGATGTCGATGGGCCCGCTGGAGGTCTCCCGCCCGTGGGAGACCCGCGCGGTGGTCGGGTCGTACCGCTTCCTGCAGCGGGTCTGGCGGGCGGTCGTCGACGAGCAGACCGGGGCGCTGCGGGTCACCGACGCCCCGGCCGACGAGGCCACCCGGCGGCTGCTGCACAAGGTGGTCGACGGGGTCCGCGGCGACATGGAGGCGATCCGGTTCAACACCGCGATCGCCAAGCTGATCGAGCTGACCAACGGCCTGACCCGGTTGGCGGAGACCCCGCGCGAGGTGGCCGAGCCGCTGGTGCTGATGCTGGCGCCGTTCGCCCCGCACGTGGCCGAGGAGCTGTGGCGGCGGCTGGGGCACGAGACCTCGCTGACGTACGCGGACTTCCCGGTCGCCGACCCGGCGCTGCTGGTCGCCGAGACGGTGACCTACCCGGTGCAGGTCAACGGCAAGGTCCGCGGCCGGGTCGAGGTTCCCGCCGACGCCTCGGAGGAGACCGTCCGCGCGGCGGCCCTGGAGGCGGTGGCCGGCTCGCTGGCCGGCAAGGAGCCCCGCAAGGTCATCGTGGTGAAGGGCCGGATGGTCTCGGTCGTCGCCTGACCCCGTTCGTGTCCACCGGAGGCGCACCCCGTCGCGGGGTGCGCCTCCGGCCGTTCGGGTTCCGGTACCCGCGGGGTCAGGGTTCCCGCTGGTGCACGGCGACGAGGGCGACCAGGGCCGCGGCGGCCGACCAGGCGGCGTAGACCGTCCAGGAGCCGGCGATCGTGGCCGGGATGGGGTCCACCACCACCGTGTCGGTGTTCACCTCGATCAACCGCAACCAGGCCGTGGTCGGCAGGGCGTTGTGCAGCTCGGCCACCCACCGGTACCGGTCGCTGTCGACGACCAACGGCAGGAGCACGAGCACCGACATGGCCGCCCCGACGGCGGCGGCGGTGTGCCGCAGCAGCGCGCCCAGTCCAAGGCCGACCAGCGCGCAGACCGGCGCGAGCAGGGCCGTCGCGGCCAGCGCCCGGGGCACCCCGGGATCGGTGAGCGAGAAGTTCGCGTCCCGGCCGGCCAGGATCGCCTGGGAGACGCCGGACGACGCCGCCGCGGTGAGCGCGCCGAGCCCGAGCATGACGGCGGTCAGCACGGCCGCCTTCGCGGCCACCACCGACCGACGGGCGGGCACGGCGGCGAAGGTGGTGCGGATCAGCCCGCTCTGGTACTCGCCGACCACCGTCATCGCCCCGATCGTGGTGGTGACGAGGATGAAGAACAGGTAGCCGGCCACGGGGAAGGCGTCGAAGAACGCCCCGTACAGGCGGAACAGCTCACGGCGCTCCGCCGAGTACGTCGGCCAGTTGCGGTGGTCGGCGAGGGCCGCGTTGGCGCTCACCCCCGCCACGAAGAGCAGGACGAGGGGGAACGACCAGCGGGTCGAGCGGAGCGACCAGAGTTTGATCCACTCGGCGGCCAGCAGATCGCGGAACCGGGCCGCGGGCACGAGCCGCTCCCGGTCGGTCGGGGTGATCTCCCGTACGGTCATCGGCGCGACTCCTCGGCGGCGTACTCGACGGTGTCGGCGGTCAGCCGCATGAACGCCTCTTCCAGGGTGGTGGCCCGGGTGGCCATCTCGTGGAGCACGACGCCGCGCCGGAAGGCCAGCTCACCGATCTCCTCGGTGGTCAGGCCGGTCACGGTCAGGGCGGTGTCGCCGTCGGGGAGCACGGTCGCGCCCGCCTCGACCAGCGCGGACCGGAGCGCGGCGGCGTCGGGCGTCCGCACCAGCACGGTGGGACGGCTGCTGCGGGCGGCGAACTCGGCCAGGCTCTCCTCGGCGATCAACCTGCCCCGGCCGATGACGACCAGGTGGTCCACGGTGTTCTCCATCTCGCTCATCAGGTGGCTGGAGACGAAGACCGTCCGTCCCTCGTCGGCCAGCCGGTGGAACAGTCCGCGTACCCAGCGCACCCCCTCCGGGTCGAGGCCGTTGAACGGCTCGTCGAAGAGCAGCACCGGCGGGTCACCGAGCAGGGCGGCGGCGATGCCGAGCCGCTGCCGCATGCCGAGGGAGAACTGCCCGATCCGGCGCCGGGCCACCGTGGCCAGCCCCACCTCCCGCAGCACCCGGTCCACCCGAGGGGACGGGATGCGGTTGCTGCGGGCCAGCGCACCCAGGTGCGCCGCCGCGGTGTGCCCGCCGTGCACGTCACCGGCGTCCAGCAGCGCGCCGATGTGGTGCAGCCCCCGCGAGCGGTCCCGGAACGGGACTCCGTCGACGGTCACCGCGCCACCGGTCGGGGTGGTCAGGCCGACGATCATGCGCAGGGTGGTGGACTTGCCGGCGCCGTTGGGGCCGAGGAAGCCGGTCACGCGTCCAGGCTGGACGGTCAGGGTCAGCCGGTCCACCGCCGTGGTGGCGCCGTACCGTTTCGTCAGGTCACGTAGCTCGATCATGTGCTCGACGTTGCCCGGTCGCGGGCTGCGGATCATCGCACCGCCGACCACATCGTCCGGCCCGTGGTCCGCCTCGGGGCGTACGCCCGTCGGCCGATGACCGGGCCCCGTCGGGGTGCCTACGATCGCCGGATGGACGCCGAGGATGTCGCTTCCCCCGTGCCGGCCGGGCGCGTACCGGCCCGGGTGGGGACCCTGCCGGCCTGGGCGGGTGCGGTGGCCTACCCGCTGGCGCTGCACGTGGTGGTGCTGAACGTGCCGACCGACGACCCGGTGCTGCCGGTCCTGCTGCCGGTCGTCGTCTCCGGTCTGCTGGTGGGCCTGGTGCGCCGTCGGCCGCTGTTGGCGCTCGCGCTGCTGCTGGCCGGCTCGTTCCACGTGGCCGTGACGGCACCCCGCCTGGAGAGCCAGTACCTGCTCTTCCTGCTCGCCGATGCCGTCGTCGGGTACGTGGCGTCGCGTCGGCCGTTCCGGGTCACCGCCGTCGCGGTCGGCCTGGCGGCCGTCGGTCAGCTCGCCGCCGCGACGTACCACCACGCGAACGCCGGTCTCCCCGGTCCCTTCGCGGTCGTGGTGCTCGGGCTCGTGACCGCGGTGACCCTGGGGCAGGCGCTGCGACAGCGCCGCGAGCACGCCCGGGCGCTGCGCGCGCAGTCGGCGGCCCAGGCCATCACCGCCGAGCGGCTGCGGATCGCCCGGGAGCTGCACGATCTGGTCGCGCACAGCATCGGCGTCATCGCCATCCAGGCCGGGGTGGGTGCCCGGGTCATCGACACCCAGCCCGGGGAGGCCCGCGCCGCGCTGGCCACCATCGAGACCGCCAGCCGGGAGACCCTGGCCGAACTGCGGCGTACCCTCGGCGCGCTCCGGCGTCCCGAGGGGATCACGGCGTCATTGGAGCCCACCCCGGGGCTGGCCGACCTGGACCGGCTGGTCACGGCCGCGGCGGACGCCGGGGTACGGGTGGAGCTGCGTCGGCGGGGCGAACCCCGTCCGCTGCCACCCGAGGTCGACCTGGCGGCGTACCGGATCGTGCAGGAGGCGCTGACCAACGTGGTGCGGCACGCCGGCACCGACCGCTGCCGGGTCACCGTCGAGCGGTCGCCCGGCGAGGTGGTCGTGGAGGTGGTCGATGACGGCCGCGGCGGTCCGGTCGGGAACGAGGGGCACGGTCTGGTCGGGATGCGGGAACGGGCGCGCCTGCTGGACGGCTGGTTCCACGCCGGTCCCCGCCCCGAGGGCGGCTTCCGGGTCGCCGCCCGGCTGCCGATGCCGGTGGTGTCCCGGTGAGCGTCCGGGTGGTGCTCGCCGACGACCAGCCGCTGGTGCGCGCCGGCCTGCGGGTGCTGATCGCCGACGCCCCCGACATCGACGTCGTGGGGGAGGCGGGGACCGGCGCCGAGGCGGTCCGGCTGGCCCGCGAGGTCGCGCCGGACGTGGTGCTGATGGACCTGCGGATGCCCGGGACCGACGGCATCGAGGCGACCCGGGTGATCACCGCGGCCGGCGGCCCGAGCCGGGTGCTGGTCCTCACCACCTTCGACGACGACGACCATGTGCACGCCGCGTTGCGCGCCGGCGCGAGCGGGTTCCTGGTGAAGGACATGGCACTCGACGACATCCTCGACGCCGTCCGGGTGGTCGCCGCCGGGGACGCGCTGATCGCGCCGGGGGTCACCCGCCGGCTGATCGCCCAGTTCGCGCGCCGGCCCGGCCCGGTACCCCGCCCGCGCGCGCTGCCCAGCGTCACCGTGCGGGAGCGGGAGGTCCTCACCCTGGTCGCGCGGGGCATGTCCAACGCCGAGATCGCCGCCCACCTGTTCATCAGCGTGGCCACCGCCAAGGCGCACGTCGCGCGGCTCTTCACCAAGCTCGGCGCCCGCGACCGGGTTCACCTGGTCATCGCCGCCTACGAGGCGAGGCTGGTCCACCCGTCGGAGTGACGCAGGCGGACCGCGCCGGCCCATGGTGGGGTGCCGGAAGGCTGGACACGGAGCGTGGCCTTCGTGGTGGCATCCGCCGAGACGAGCGTGATGACTGTGAGGTATCGGTATTCCTCACAGTCATCACACTCATCGGGCACTTCGCTCCGGCGAGCGACACGCCGGCCGGCCGCCGGCGGCCGGCCGGCGCGGAGGGCGTCAGGCGTGGAGGGCCGACTCGACGGTGCGCCGGTGGGCGCGCAGCCACTCCTGCCAGCGGCGTACCCCGTCGACCGCGCCGGCCGCGCGCAGCCGGCGCATGCCGGGCTCGTCGCGGTCGGCGCCGGCGTCGATGCCGCGCCAGGTGCTCTCGATCTGGTCGAGCATGACCGGCACCAGTTCACCCCGGGCGAGGGGCGCCCCGGCCGGTCCGGCGGCGGCCGCGTCGTAGGCGGCGCAGAGCAGCCGGCAGCGCCGGCCCAGCTCGGCCGGGTCGGCGCCCTCGCCCAGCTCACCCCAGTGCCACGCGGCGAACGCCACGTCGTCGATCCGACGGCCCGGCGCGGCGAGGTCCCAGTCCAGGAACGCCACCGGCAGCAGCCCGGCGGGGGAGTCCCGGTACACGGTGTTCTTCGGCGACAGGTCGCGGTGGCAGACCGTCTCCGCGCCGCCGGCCAGGTCGCTGCCGGCGCAGGCGTCGTGCAGGGTACGGATCAGTTCGGCCAGCCGGGTCAGCGCGGCGTCGGAGAAGAAGGCCGGGTCCTCCCGCTCCCGCCACGGCACCCGCCCGTCGAGGTGGCTGAGCACCTGCCGGCCCCGCGCGTCGATGCCGAGGTAGCGGGGCGCCAGGTCGGCGCCGGCCCGCTCCAGGTGCGCCAGCAGGGCGGCGACGAACCCGGCGTTCGCCGGGGGAGTACGGCGGACCGTGTCGCCGATCCGGACCACCTCGGCGATGAAGCCGCCGGCCAGCACCTCCTCGGCGGGCTCGCCGGGCGTCACCGGCGCGGCTCGTCGAGCCGGCGCTGCCGTTCGCTCCGCCACCACCGTCGTACCAGCACCACGCTGGCGATCAGGCCGAGGCCGGCGGGCGCGGCGGCGTACCAGTTGACGGTGCCGGGGGAGCTGACGGCCGCGCCGATCGCGGCGTAGCCGAAGGCCGTCGGCGCGGACGCGATCACGCTGCCGACCAGGAACGGCAGCGCCCGCGCGCCGGTGGTGCCGTAGCCGTAGCTGACCAGCCCGAAGCCGGCGATCGGCAGCAGCCGTACGGTGACCACGCCGAGGACGCTCTGCCGGGCGAACCAGCCGTCGAGGCGGGCCAGCCGGCCGCGGACCCGCTCGGCGACGAACTCCCGGCCGAGCACCCGGCCGACCGCGAAGCCGATCGCCGCGGCGAGCAGCGCCGCGCCGAGCGCGTACGCGGCCCCTTCGAGGGGGCCGAAGATGGCGCCCGAGGCGAGCGTGATGAAGGTACGGGGCACCAGTGCGACCAGCAGCAGCGCCCCGGTCACGATCGCCGCGACCGGGGCGTAGCCGCCGAGGGAGTCGGCCAGGTGGGGCAGCTGCCCCGGGTCGGGCCGGGGCGTCACCAGCAGCAGCACCCCGAACCCGGCGAGCAGGAGCAGCAGCAGGGCGAACCGTCGTGCCGACGGCTGCCCGAGCAGCCGTCGGACGACGGGGATCATGCCCGGGCGGCGGCGGCCACCGCGGCGCGGCGCTCGGACCGGAGCCGTTCGGCCCAGGTGTCGTCCAGCGGCGGGAGCTGGTGCACGCCGGTGGCCCAGCGCAGCAGCAGGTCGGCCAGCGCGGGGTTGCGGGCCAGCGCCGGGCCGTGCGAGTACGTGCCGAGCAGCTTGCCGCGCCAGGCCCCCTCGGTGGCGCCGTCGTTGCCGACCCCGGCGGTGACCCGGGCCAGCGGGGACACCCCGGGCCCGAGGTGGGTACGGCCACCGTGGTTCTCGAACCCGGTGAGCGCCGGCACGCCGAGTCGCGGGTCGATCTCCCCGGCCAGCTCGCCGACGGCCCGGGTCGGACCCCGGTCGGAGGAGAGGTCGAGCAGCTCCAGCCCGGCGCACCGGGTGCCCTTGGCGAAGAAGGAGGTGCCGAGGAGCTGGTAGCCGGCGCAGACGCCGAAGACCACCGAGCCCTGGGCAACGGCCCGGTGCAGGCCGCCGTCGGCGAGCAGCCGCTGGGCGCCGAGCGCCTGCGGGCCGTCCTCGCCGCCGCCGATGAGGTAGATGTCGGCGGTGGCGGGGAGCCGCTGGTCGGAGCGGACCTCCATCACCTCGACCGGCATTCCGCGCAGCTGCGCCCGGCGGGCCAGGATCAGCATGTTGCCCCGGTCGCCGTAGGTGGAGAGCAGGTCGGGGTAGATCCAGACGATGCGCAGGCTCTCAGTTGACACGGTCCAACTCCGCTCGGATGTCCTGGAAGGCGGTGTAGTTCGCGATGACCTCCAGCCGGCCCGGCGGGACCGCCCGGACGGCCTCGTCGAACGTCCGGACGTGCTGGAACGGCACGCCGTTGACGTCGAGCCGGACGGCCAGGTCGTACGCCCGGTCGCCGGTGATCAGCACCTGCCGTCCGCGCAGCGGCGCGAAGTCGACGTCGAACAGCCAGGAGGTGTCCAGCCCGTCGGGGTCGCGGGCGTTGATGGAGAGCAGGGTCGGCGCGAGGTCGGCCATGTCGAACGCCTCCAGCCAGCTGGCCGGGTTCTTCGCCAGCAGCAGCCGGATGTTGCGCCCGTCCCGGTCGACCTGGGCGTAGCGGCCGGCGACCGAGGTGACGCTGCCCAACCGGGACACCGCGTCGACGGGGCGTACGCCGAACTCGGCGGCGACGGCCAGCGCGGTGGCCGCGTTGCCGAGGTTGACCTTGCCGGGCAGTTGGAGCTGCACCTTGTGCCAGGCGCCGGTCGGGTCCAGCACGCCGTCGTCCTCCACCGTCCACTGCGGTTCGGGGCGGCGCAGCGGGCAGCCGGTGCACCACCACTGCTCGCCCGAGCGCTTGATGGTGGAGCCGCACTCGGGGCAGACCCAGGAGTCGTCGTGCCAGCGCTGGCCGGCGCTGAACCAGGTGACGTGCGGCGGGCGGATGCCGTTGGCCGGGTCGCCGGGCGGGGTGGCCGCCCAGACCACCATCGGGTCGTCGGCGTTGGCCACCACCCGCACGTCGGTGTGCCGGACCAGCGCGGCGCGCCAGAGCTGCGCCATCATGGCGACCTCCTTGGCCCGGTCGAGCTGGTCGCGGGAAAGGTTGAGCAGCGCCACGACGTGCGGCTCGGTCGCCTCCAGCACCTGCGCGAGGTAGTGCTCGTCGACCTCCAGCACCGCGTACGGGGTGCTGCCGGCCTTGGCCAGGGCAGAGGTGTGGCCGGTCGGCATGTTGGCGCCGAAGGAGTTGGTGGCGACCCGGCCGAGCACGCCGACGGCGGCGGCGCTCAGCCGGGTGGTGGTGGTCTTTCCGTTGGTCCCGGAGACCAGCGCGATGGCGCGGCCCGCCGAGAGATGCGCCAGCAGGTCCGGGTCGATCTTCAGGCCGATCCAGCCGCCGATCACCGATCCGTCGCCCCGGCCGGCGGCCCGCGACAGCGCCGCGGCCGTCCGCGACACGGAGCTGGCCACCTTTGCCCGCAAGGGCATCTTCGCGTCCGTCACCCGAGCGAGGTTACCGGACCCCCGGGTACGCCAGATCGCCGCCGAGGGTGAACCGTTCGGGCGGGGTGGGTCGGGCGTCCGGTCCGGGACGGCTGGGTCGCACGGCGTCGGGCAGTGTCGGGTAACGGACGCGCGCCGGGGGCGCTCCGCCCCTCCACTCCGCTCCACCCCTTCTGACGTGCGCGTTTGCCGCCGTCGGCGGCGCGCCACGCGGGCGATTCTGGTTGCAGGTGGAGGGAAGTGGAGTAGAGTGGGGCGCGATGGTGAGGCCGGGAGGGCCCACCGGCCCGGGGGGTCAGCGGCGACGCGAACGCCGCTAAAAGGGCGAGGGGGTTGGGCCGATGTTCCTCGGCACCCACACCCCGCGCCTGGACGACAAAGGCCGGTTGATCCTTCCGGCGAAGTTCCGGGACGAACTGGCGGGGGGTGTCGTGATCACCAAAGGGCAGGACCGCTGCCTCTACGTCTTCCCCACGCCCGAGTTCCAGCGGATCGCGGACCAACTGCGTGCGCAGCCCATGACGAACAAGGCGGCCCGGGCCTACAGCCGGGTCTTCTTCGCCAGCGCGCACGACGAGGTCCCCGACAAGCAGGGGCGGGTCACCATCCCGGCCCACCTCCGGTCCTACGCCACGCTCGACCGGGACCTGGTGGTGATCGGGGCGAGCACGAGGGTGGAGATCTGGGACAGGACGGCCTGGGAGACCTACCTCGCGGAGAGCGAAGACGACTTCGCCGACATCGAGGAGGGGGTGCTGCCCGGCGGTCTGTAGGGCGTGGCGACGCCCGACGTACTGCGAGATCTCCAGCCGCTTTCGAGTTCCTGGCATCCCTTCCCCGGTGCCAGGCGCACGATCAGTCTCCGGGGCCGCGGCCCGGGGGGCGAGCGGGAGCGGATGGGGATCTGGCGGTACGACGACAGGCGTCGTCCGACGAACAGGCGCGCGACGAACGGACGTTTCAACCAGTGGGGGTCGACATGGGGGAGCTACGCGGCACGCACGTGCCGGTGCTGCTTGAGAGGTGTCTCGAGTTGCTGGCCCCCGCGCTGGACCGGGGCGGCCGGACGATCCACGTCGACGCGACGCTGGGTCTGGCCGGGCACGCCGAGGCGGTGCTGGAGCGGCACCCGCGGACGATCCTGATCGGGCTGGACCGGGACACCGAGGCCCTCGCGCACGCGCGGGTCCGGCTGGCCCGCTTCGCCGACCGGATCCACCTGGTGCACGCCGTCTACGACGAGCTGCCCGAGGTGCTGGAGCGGCTGGACTATCCGGGCATCGACGGGGTGCTGTTCGACCTGGGTGTCTCCTCGCTCCAGCTCGACGCGCCCGACCGCGGGTTCGCGTACGCGCAGGACGCGCCGCTGGACATGCGGATGGACCAGACCCGGGGGGTGACCGCCGAGGAGGTGGTCAACACCTACGCCCACCCGGACCTGGCCCGGGTGCTGCGGGTCTACGGCGAGGAGAAGTTCGCCGGGCGGATCGCCTCGGCGATCATCCGGGAGCGCGAGCGGGCGCCGATCACCTCGTCGGCGCGGCTGGCCGAACTGGTCAGGGAGAGCATTCCGGCGCCAGCCCGACGAACCGGTGGACACCCGGCCAAGAGAACGTTTCAGGCTTTACGGATCGAGGTAAACAGGGAGCTGGCAGCGCTGGAGACGGCGCTGCCGGCCGCTCTCGACAAGCTCAACGTGGGCGGTCGCATGGTGGTCCTGTCCTACCACTCGTTGGAGGACCGGCTCACCAAGCAGGCGCTCGCCGATCGGGTCCGCAGTAAGGGCCCGATCGACCTCCCGGTCGAACTCCCCGGGTCGGGTCCGACGTTCCGGCTGCTCAGCCGGGGCGCCGAACTCCCCGGGGACGCGGAAGTCGCCGCGAACCCGCGCGCCGCCTCGGTGCGCCTGCGGGCCGCGGAACGACTCGACCCGCGGGCCGCGGAACAGGGGCGGACCGACCGCGAACGGTACCGCCGCCGGGTCAGGGCGATGCACCAACCGGGGACGGGGTCGACACCGGGTTCCACAGTGGACCGGGGGGCGACGCCGGGGGACGGCAGAGGGACGGACGAAGAGGGGGAGGGAACATGAACGTCAACAAGCGCGACGGCCGGGACGCGGCCGTCGGGCAGCGCGCACCGCGGTCGGGGGGCCGGACCGCGGCGCAGCGGACCACGCGAGCCGGCACCCCGACGCCGATGACGGACCGCGCCGGTCGGCGGCAGGAGACTCGCGCCCGGGGGGCGCGCGAGTTCCCGACCCAGGGCACCGCCGCGCTGC
Source organism: Micromonospora sp. LZ37 (assembly GCF_059359015.1). Taxonomy (NCBI): domain Bacteria; kingdom Bacillati; phylum Actinomycetota; class Actinomycetes; order Micromonosporales; family Micromonosporaceae; genus Micromonospora; species Micromonospora sp. LZ37. The sequence continues at coordinate 155,567 of NZ_JCADBL010000003.1, forward strand.
GGGCCGCCGAGAAGCCCGTCGCCACCACGGCGGCGTCGCCCCGGCTGCGGGTCGCGCCCCCGCCGCCGGTGCGGGTGCCGCGGGCGCCCTTCGCGGCGCTGATCGTGGTGCTGGTCGTCGGCGGGGTGCTGGGCATCCTCGCCGTCAACACGAAGATCAACGAGAACGCCTTCAAGCTTCAGCAGCTCCAGCGGCAGCAGGCCCGGCTCGACGTGGACCAGCAGCAGCTGGAGAAGAAGATCGAGCAGCACGAGGCGCCGGGCAACCTGACCGCCGAGGCCCGCAAGCTCGGCCTGGTGGAGAACGACGACCCGGCCTACATCCGGCTGCCCGACGGGCGGATGATCGGCGTGCCGCAGCCCGCCAACGGGCAGCCGGCGATCACCAGCCAGCAGGGCAACGGGGGATAGCACCGTGCCGCCGAGATCGGACGAACCGCGCCGGGACCCCACGGGCTCCCGGCGCGGCCCGTCCCGGGGTGGGCGGGCCACGGATCCACGTACCGGCGAGCCGGGGGGCGGGGGGATCTCCGACGCCCGGGCGTACACCCCCCGGGGCCGGACCATCCGGGAGAGCAGTGACGAACGGGCCGGCCGCGAGGAGCGCGCCGGCCAGCGGCGCAATCCCCGGGCCAACCGCTCCGGCGATCCGTTCCGACCGGCGTTGCAGGTGCTCGACGGCGGCCGGGCCGGCGCCACCCGCACCGGCCGGCGGGAGACCAACCCGGCCGGCCGCGCCGGCGTGGTCCGCACCGTCCAGGCCCGGCCGCCGGTCGACGAGGACGACGAGCTTCCCGCGCCGCGCCGCCGCTCCGGCGGACGGGTGCCGCGCCCGCCGGCCCGCCCGGCGGCCCGCCGCCCGTCGCGCAAGCCGAAGCGGCCGCCGAAGCTGGCCGAGCCGCGCCGGCGGCTGCGGCTGGGCACCGTCCTGGCCCTGGCGCTCTTCGTCGCCATCGGCATCCGGCTGGTCTTCCTCCAGGCCGCCGACACCTCGGCGTACGCGGGCGCGGGCGTCTCCGACCGGCTCACCCGGGTCGACCTGCCCGCGCCGCGCGGCGCGATCGTCGACCGCGCCGGTGAACCGCTGGCGCACAGCGTCGAGGCGCGCTACGTGTACGCCGACCCGACCCAGGTCTCCGACCGCGAGGCGACGGCGCGGCTGCTCTCCCCGCTGCTCGGCGTGCCCGTCTCCGAGCTGGCCGACAAGATGAAGCGGCGCGGCAATTCGCAGTTCCAGTACCTGGCCCGGGGCGTGGACATCGCCAGGGCCAAGCAGGTCGAGGCCCTGGACCTGGCCGGCGTCGGGGTGCACCGTGACGAGCGGCGCGAGGTGCCCGGGGGTGACCTCGCCGCCAACCTGGTCGGTTTCGTCAGCCAGGACATGGACGGCCTGGAGGGGCTGGAGGCGCGCTACGACGACCTGCTCCAGGGGCAGGACGGCCGACGGGTCTACGAGGCCGGGCTGGGCGACCTGGACGCCCCGATCCCCGGTGGCTACAGCGAGACCCAGCCGGCCAAGCCGGGCAGCTCGCTGGTGCTGACCATCGACCGCGACCTCCAGTTCCAGGTGCAGCAGGTGCTCGGCCGGCAGATGGCGCAGACCCGGGGCAGCGTCGGCGCGGCGGTGGTGCTGGACGTGAAGACCGGCGACGTGCTGGCCCAGGCGAGCTACCCCACCTACAACGCGGCCTCGCCGGGGCCGAGCAAGCCGACCGAGCGGGAGGACGCGGCGACCAGCTTCGTGGTCGACCCCGGCTCCGTGCACAAGGCGATCACCTTCGGCGCGGCGCTCCAGGAGGGGGTGATCACCCCCGACACCACGATGCCGGTCGCCAACACGATCACCAAGGGCGACGTGACCTTCACCGACACCCACCCCGCCGACGGGCGGCGGATGAGCCTGCCCGGCATGCTGGCGTACTCGTCGAACGTCGGCACGATCCAGATCGCCGACCTGCTGGGCCGGGACCGGCTGATCGACTACCAGAAGCGGTTCGGGCTGGGCCAGCCCACCAGGGAGGGCATGCCGGGGGAGGCGTCGGGCCGGCTGCTGCCGGCCGACCAGTGGAGCGGGTCGTCGGAGGGGTCGGTGCCGATCGGGCACAGCGTCGACGCCACGCCGTTGCAGATGGCCGCCGCGTACGCCGCCATCGCCAACGACGGCACCTACGTCCAGCCGCACCTGATCAAGGAAGTGGTCAGCGGGGAGAACGGCCGGCGCACCCCCGCGCCGGCGCCGGCCACCCGGTCGGTGCTCAGCCCGCAGAACGCGGCCGCCCTGCGCACCATGCTGGAGGCGGTCACCACCGTCCCCGACGCGACCGGCGTGGCGGCGGCGGTGCCCGGCTACCGGGTCGCCGGCAAGACCGGCACCGGGCTGCGGTACGTCGACGGTCGGCAGCAACCCGGCGAGGTGGGCTCGTTCATCGGGATGGCCCCGGCGGAGAAGCCGCGCTACGTGGTGGCGGTCTTCGTGTGGAGTCCCGGCGGTGGGGGCGGCGAGGTCGCCGCGCCCGCGTTCCGCGAGATGATGGGCTTCACGCTGCGGCACTACCGGGTTCCGCCGTCCGGCGGCAAGGCTCCCAAGTTCGAGGTCTTTCCGCGCTGAGCGGGGACGGCGGGACATCATCGGTGAGTGCGGACGAACCACCGGGGCGGCTGTGCGGCCGGAACCGGGCGACCGGGTAGGGTCTGACGCCGTGCCCGGCAATCCACGTCCCCGTACCGTGCCCGCAGTCCGGCTCGGCGACCTCGCCACCCGGCTCGGCGTCATCGCGCCGGAGGGCGCCGCCGACCCGACCGTGACCGGGGTGACCCACGCCAGCCAGGAGGTCCGCCCCGGCGACCTGTACGCCGCGCTGCCCGGCGCCCGCCGGCACGGCGCGGAGTTCGCCGCCGCCGCGGCCGCCGCCGGCGCGGTGGCCGTGCTGACCGACGTGGCCGGCGCCGCCGCGGTGGCCGAGGCCGGGCTCCCCGCCCTGGTGGTGCACGACCCCCGCGCGGTGCTCGGCGACGTCGCCTCGGCCGTCTACGGCGACCCCACCGCGGGGCTGGCCGTGATCGGGGTGACCGGCACCGCCGGCAAGACCTCCACCGCCTACCTGGTCGAGTCCGGCCTGCGCGCGGCCGGCCACGTCACCGGCCTGATCGGCACGGTGGAGACCCGGCTGGGCGACCTGGTCATCGACAGCGTGCGGACCACCCCGGAGGCCACCGACCTGCACGCCATGCTCGCCGCCGCGCGGGAGCGCGGGGTGACCGCGGTGGTGATGGAGGTCTCCAGCCACGCCCTGGCGATGGGGCGGGTCGGCGGGGTCCGCTTCGCCGTCGGCGGCTACACCAACTTCGGCTCCGACCACCTGGACTTCCACGCCGACTCGGCCGACTACTTCGCGGCCAAGGCGAAGCTCTTCGACGGCCGCTGCGGGGCCGAGGTGCTCAACCACGACGACCCGGCGCTGCGGCCGCTGTTCAAGCCCGGCACGGTCAGCTACTCGGCCGCCGGCGACCCCACGGCCACCTGGTGGGCCGACGGGATCGACGGCGAGGGGTACGCCCAGCGCTTCACCGCGCACGGCCCGGACGGGGTGGCCGTGCCCGCCGGGGTGGCGCTGCCCGGCCGGCACAACGTGGCCAACGCGCTGCTGGCCATCGCCGTCCTGGTGGCCGCCGGGGTGGACCCGGCGACCGCCGCCGATGGAGTGGCCGCCTGCGGCGGCGTTCCCGGGCGGCTGGAGCTGGTCAGCGCGGGCGGCCCGGTGCGCGGGGTGGTCGACTACGCGCACAAGTCCGACGCCATCGTGGCCGCCCTGGCCGCGCTGCGCGAGCTGAGCACCGGCCGGCTGATCTGCGTCATCGGCGCCGGCGGCGACCGGGACCGGGGCAAGCGGCCGGTGATGGGCGCCGCCGCCGCGGAGGGGGCCGACGTGGTGCTGGTGACCGACGACAACCCGCGCACCGAGGACCCGGCCGCGATCCGGGCCGAGGTGCTCACCGGGGCGTACGCGGCGGGCGCCGCCGCCCGGATCATCGAGGTGCCCGGCCGCCGCGCCGCCATCGCCGAGGCGGTCCGCCTCGCCGAGCCGGGCGACGTGGTGGCGCTGCTCGGCAAGGGGCACGAGCGGGGCCAGGAGATCGACGGCGAGGTGCTCCCGTTCGACGACCGCGTCGAGCTGGCCGAGGCGCTGCACGCCCGCTTCGGGGACCGGGCGGGTCACCGGTGATCCCGCTGAGCCTGGCCGAGGTCGCCTCGGCCGTCGGCGGCCGGCTGGCCGGCGCCGACCCGGACGCCCGGATCACCGGTCCGGTCGAGTTCGACTCCCGCAAGGTCACCGCCGGGGCGCTCTTCGTCGCGTTCCCCGGTGAGAAGGTCGACGGCCACGACTACGCCGCCGGCGCGGTGGCCGCCGGCGCGGTGGCGGTGCTCGGCACCCGCGAGGTGCCCGGGGTGCCGATGGTGCTGGTGGACGACGCGCTCGCGGCGATGGGCCGGCTGGCCCGCGCGGTGGTGGACCGGCTGCCCGGGCTGACCGTGGTCGGCCTGACCGGCTCGTCCGGCAAGACCACCACCAAGGACCTGATCGCGCAGCTGACCGCCCGCCTCGGCCCGACGGTGGCGCCGCCCGGGTCGTTCAACAACGAGCTGGGGCACCCGTACACGGCCCTGCAGGCCGGCCCGGAGACCCGCTTCCTGGTGATGGAGAAGGGCGCCCGCGGGGTGGGGCACGTGCGCTACCTCTGCGAGGTGGTGCCGCCGCGGATCTCGGTGGTGCTCAACGTCGGGGTGGCCCACCTCGGCGAGTTCGGCTCGGTGGAGAACATCGCCCTGGCCAAGGGCGAGCTGGTCGAGGCGCTGCCCGCCGACGGGCTGGCCGTGCTCAACGCCGACGACTCCCGGGTCGACGCGATGGCGGCGCGTACCGGCGCCCGGGTGGTCCGGTACGGCGAGGCCGCGCACGCCGACGTCCGGGCGGTCGACGTGTCGCTGGACGAGCGGGGCCGGCCGTCGTACACCCTGGTCACCCCGGAGGGGAGCGTCCCGGTGCGGCTCGGCCTGTCCGGCCGGCACCAGGTCTCCAACTCGCTCGCCGCGGCGGCGGTGGCCCGCGAGCTCGGCATGCCGCTGGCCGACCTGGCCGCGGCCCTGGGCGAGCTGGGGCTGGTCTCCACCCGTCGGATGGACGTCTTCGAACGGCCCGACGGGGTGACGGTGATCGACGACTCGTACAACGCCAATCCGGCGTCGATGGCGGTGGCGCTGCGCGCGCTGGCCGGCATGGGCCGGCGGGGGCGTACCTTCGCCGCGCTGGGCTACATGGCCGAGCTGGGCGAGTTCGAACGCGAGGGGCACCGCGAGGTGGGCCGGCTCGCGGCCGAGCTGGGGGTGGACCGGCTGCTCGTGGTGGGCGAGTCGGCGGCGCCGATCCATGAGGGCGCGACAGCGGTAAGTGACTGGGGAGGAGAGTCGGTGCTGCTCACCGATCAGGCGGCGGCCGTCGAGGTGCTGCGGAGCGAACTGCGTCCGGGTGACGTGGTCCTGGTGAAGGGCTCCCGGTACCGCACCTGGGAGGTGGCCGACGCGCTGCGCGCCGACGCCACCGGCAACGGGGCCGGCGGGAACAGCGCGGCGGGGAACGGGGTCGCCGGATGAGGGCGGTCATCGTCGCCGTCGGTGTGGCGTTCCTGATCTCGCTGCTCTGCACCCCGATCGCGATCAGGGTGTTCACCCGGCTGAAGGCGGGTCAGCCGATCCGGGCCGAGGGCCCGGCGATGCACCAGGGCAAGAAGGGCACGCCGACGATGGGCGGCGTGGTCTTCATCCTGGCCACGGTGATCGCCTACGTGGCCGGCCACCTCGCCCTCACCACCCTGCCGGACGCGCAGATCGCCCAGGTCGAGCCGACCATCACGGCGCTGGTGCTGCTGGGGCTGATGGTCTTCTCCGGCGCGGTCGGCTTCATCGACGACTTCCTGAAGGTCCGCAAGCGGCACAGCGGCGGCCTGAACAAGCGGGGCAAGCTCTTCGGCCAGATCCTGGTCGGCGCGATCTTCGGGGTGGTCGCCCTCTGGTTCCCCAGCACCATGACCGACGCCAGCGGCGCGGCGACCAACACCGAGACGGTGGGCAGCACCACGCTGAGTTTCATCCGGGACATCCCGGCCCTGGAGATCGGCAAGATCGCCTCGGTGATCGTGATCATCATGGTGGTGATGGCCGCGACCAACGGCGTGAACCTCACCGACGGCCTGGACGGCCTCGCCACCGGCGCCTCGGTGATGGTCCTCGGCGCGTACGCCCTGATCGCGTTCTGGCAGTACCGGCACTGGTGCGCCGACCCGACCTACACCGCCAACCCGGACAACTACTGCTACGCGGTGCGCGATCCGCTGGAGATCGCGCTGATCGCCGGTGCGGCGGCCGGTGCCTGCGTGGGCTTCCTCTGGTGGAACACCTCCCCGGCGCGGATCTTCATGGGCGACACCGGGGCGCTCGGCCTGGGCGGCCTGATCGCCGGCATGGCGATGTCCACCCGGACCATCCTGCTGCTGCCCATCCTCGGTGGCCTCTTCGTGATCGTCACGATGTCCGTGGTGATCCAGATCATCTCGTTCCGGACCACCGGCAAGCGGGTGTTCCGGATGTCGCCGCTGCAGCACCACTTCGAGCTCGCCGGCTGGAGCGAGGTCAACATCGTGGTCCGCTTCTGGATCATCGCCGGGATCGGTGTCGCCATCGCCCTCGGCCTGTTCTACAGCGACTTCCTGGCCAGCATGGGCTGACCCGGACCGACCCCGGAACGGGGGCTCCTCCGTCAGGAGGGGCCCCCGTTCCGCGTCGGCGACACGCCGACCGCGTGGAACGGCCGGAACGGGCCCGCCGCAGCGGCGATGATGGGCGGGTGGGGGAGGACCGAGGCACGACCGGCACGACGACGACGGAGACCGAGGCGCGACGGGTCGCGGGAACGGGGCGTACCGCCGACCCGCCGGCGGGGTTCGGCGGCCTGGGCGCGGCCGGCGGCCTGGCGGCGCTGCGCGGCCTGCTGGACCGCCCGCTGGCCTCCTACTACCTGCTGCTCTCCAGCGCCGGCCTGCTGCTGATGATCGGCCTCACCATGGTCTTCTCGGCGACCAGCGTGAAGGACTACGCCGAGGCCGGGGACGCCTCCGCGTCGGTGACCAAGCAGGCGGTCTTCGCGGTGATCGGCATCGTGGCCTTCTGGGCCTGCCAGCGACTGCCGGCCACCACCTTCCGTTCCCTGGGTCGGCCGGTGCTGGGCACGGCCGTGGCGCTGCTGCTCGTGCTCAACGTGCTGCTGGCGTTGAACTCGCTGGTCGGGATCACCTCGCTCGGGCCGCTGCGGGCCCAGCTGCTCTGGCTCTATCTCGGCCCGATCCAGGTCCAGCCCTCCGAGCTGGCGAAGCTCGCCCTCGTGCTGTGGGGGGCGCACGTGATCGCCCGCAAGGGCGTCGCGCTGGGCTGGTGGAAGGAGCTGGCCACCCCGCTCTTCCCGGTGGTGGGCCTGCTCTTCGTGCTGGTCGGCTACAACGACCTGGGCACCATGCTCTGCTTGCTCGCCATCGTGGTCGGGCTGCTCTGGGCGGCCGGCGTGCGGATGCGCGTCTTCGCCGCCCTCTCCGCGGTGGGCCTGGTCGGCATCGGCCTGCTGGTCGCCGTGGCGTCGCTCGGCGCCGGCTCCGGGGCCCGGGGCGCCGACAACTACCGGCTGATGCGGCTCACCGCCTTCCTCGACCCGCCCGACCCGAGGGTCTGCATCGAGCAGCAGCTGGATGGCTGCTGGCAGTTCGTCCAGGCCCGCTACGCGATCGAGAACGGTGGCTGGTTCGGCGTCGGGCTGGGCCAGAGCAAGCTCAAGTGGGCCTGGCTGCCGGCGGCGGAGAACGACTTCATCTTCGCCGTCGTCGCCGAGGAACTGGGTGTGGTGGGCTGTGTCGTGCTGCTCGCGCTCTTCGGGGTGCTCGCCTACACGGGGCTGCGGATCGCCCGCCGGGTCACCGACCCGTTCCGCCGGCTCGCCGCAGCCGCCGTCACCGCCTGGCTCATCGGTCAGGCCGTGATCAACATGGGCGGGGTGATCGGGCTGCTGCCGATGACCGGGGTGCCGCTGCCGTTCATCTCCGACGGCGGAAGCGCCCTGGTCGTGACGCTGGCGGCGGTCGGCATGCTCGCCTCGTTCGCCCGCGCCGAACCCGATGCGGCCCGGGCCCTGCATGCCCGTCCGCCCGCCCGATGGGTCCGACTACTCTGGGCCCCGTTGCCGCCGCTTCCGGGGCGGCGTCGCCGGCCGGCGACGCCACCGGCAGCCCGAGGGTCCGTACCCCGGGCGCGAGCGCGGCGGGAGGACGACCAGGCCGTACCGCGCGGCGTCCGGCAGGCCCGGAACCGCGGCGGCACGGCGAACGAGAGGAGACGCTGATGGGTCCGCTGCGTTCGGTGGTGCTCTGTGGAGGGGGCACGGGTGGCCACATCTACCCGCTGCTCGCCTTCGCCGACTGCCTGCGCCGACACGACCCGGGCGTCCGGATCACCTGCCTGGGCACCCCGAAGGGGCTGGAGAACGAGCTGATCCCGCCGGCCGGCTACGACCTGCGGCAGATCCCCGCCTACCAGCTGCCGCGCTCGGTCAACATGAGCCTGATGCGTACCCCCGACCGGATGTGGAAGGCGGCCCGCGCGGCGGGCAAGGTGATCGACGAGGTCGCCGCCGACGCGGTGGTCGGGTTCGGCGGGTACGTCTCGGTCCCCGGCTACCTCGCCGCCTGGCGTCGTGAGCTGCCGATCGTCATCCACGAGGTGAACGTGCCGCCGGGCGTGGCCAACCGGCTCGGGATGAAGTTCACCCGCAACGTCGCGGCGGGCTTCCCGCACCAGCCGGTGCAGTCCGAGGCGCTGCGCGACGCCCGGGTGGTCGGCGTGCCGCTGCGCCGGGGCATCGCCGGGCTGGACCGGGCCGCCATGCGCAACGCCGCCCGGGCCCACTTCGGACTCCGCCCCGACCTGCCGGTGCTCTTCGTCGCCGGCGGCTCGCAGGGCGCCCGCTCGATCAACCTGGCGGTCACCGGCGCGGCCAAGGAGTTGGCCCGCAACGGCGTGCAGGTGCTGCACGTGATGGGCGCCCGCAACGAGCCGGTGCCGGTCCCCACCGACCTGCCGGTGCCGTACGTGGCGCTGCCCTACCTGTCCGAGATGGAGCTGGGCTACGCCGCCGCCGACCTGATGCTGGGCCGGGGTGGGGCGATGACCTGCGCCGAGGTGGCCGCGATCGGGCTGCCCACCATCTACGTGCCGTACCCGCACAGCAACCAGGAGCAGAAGCGCAACGCGCTGCCCGTGGTGGAGGCCGGCGGTGGGCTGCTGGTCGACGACGCCGAGCTGACCCCGGACTGGCTGGAGCGGACGGTCATCCCGCTGGTCCGGGACCCGCACCGGCTCGCCGCGATGGGCAGCGCCGCGGCCGCGTACGGGCGGCGCGACGGCGACGTCGCCCTGCTGAACTTCGTCTACGAGGCGGTGGCTCGGTGAGCGCGAGGAGTGAGCTCGCGAGCCCCGCAGTCGTGAACGACGGTGGCCCGATGAGGTCGGCCACCGCGACGGGAAGGTACCTGGCATGAACACCGCGCAGTTCACCCCGGCCGGCACGCTCACCGCGGAGGACCTGGGTCGGATCCACCTGATCGGGGTGGGTGGGGTCGGCATGAGCGGCCTGGCCCGGCTCTTCCTCACCCGTGGCCTGCCGGTCTCCGGCAGCGAGCTGCGGGAGTGGCCGTCGCTGGCCGGGCTGCGTGCCCTCGGCGGGACGGTCCACATGAGCCACGAGGCGTCGAACCTCGACGGTGTGGACACCGTCGTCTACTCCTCGGCTATCCCGCAGGACCACCTGGAGATGGTGGAGGGTCGCCGGCGCGGGCTGCGGGTGCTGCACCGCTCCGAGGCCCTGGCGGCGGCGATGACCGGCCGGCGGACGGTGGCGGTCGCCGGTACGCACGGCAAGACCACCACCACCTCGATGGTCACCATGGTGCTCCAGCAGGCGGGGGCGGACCCGTCCTTCGTCATCGGCGGGGAGATCTCCGAGGTCGGTTCCGGGGCGCACCACGGCACCGGCGAGCACTTCGTGGTCGAAGCCGACGAGAGCGACCGCTCGTTCCTGATCTACCGCCCGTACGTCTCGATCATCACCAACATCGAGGCGGACCACCTCAACACCTACGGCGACCTGGCGAACCTGGAGGCGACCTTCGCCGAGTTCGCCCGGCTCACCGACCCGGACGGCTACATCGTCACCTGCGCCGACGACCCGGGCGGTCGGCGGCTGGCCGAGACGCTGCGCGCCGAGGGCCGCCGGGTGCACACCTACGGCGAGTCGGCCGACGCCGACCTGCGGCTGAGCGAGATGACCTCCTCCGCGCGCGGAGTGCGTTACCTGGCCGAGATCGACGGGCGCTCGCTGGGCGAGTTCCGGCTGCCGGTGCCCGGCCGGCACATGGGGCTCAACAGCGCCTCGGCGGTGCTCGCCGCGTACCTGCTGGGGCTGCCGGTGGAGGCGGCGGAGGCGGCGCTGGCCGCGTTCCCCGGCGTCCGCCGCCGCTTCGAGCGCAAGGGCGTCGCCGACGGGGTGCTGGTCTACGACGAGTACGCCTACCACCCGACCTCGATGACGCTGGCGTTGCAGACGCTGCGCGAGGTGGCCGGCGACGGCCGGTTGATCGTGGTCTTCCAGCCCTACCGGCTCTACCGCACCCGGGACCTCCAGGCGGAGATCGCCGCGGCGCTCGGCATCGCCGACGAGCTGGTGCTGCTGGAGGTCTTCGGCCCCGGCGAGCTGCGCCAGCCGGGTGAGGGCTCGGCGGCGTTGCTCGAGGCGGTGCCGCTGGCCGCCGGGCACAAGGTCTTCGTCGACTCCTGGGACGACGCGCCGCTGGAGGTGGCCCGCCGGGCCCGCCCCGGCGACGTGGTGGTGACGATGGGCGCGCCGCCGATCTCGCTGATGGGCGACCAGCTGCTGGACGCCCTGGCGGCCCGCGCGGGTGTCGACGGGGTGGCTCTCGGCGCGGCCGTCGACCCGGACGGCGCGGCCTCCGCCGCCGGATGAGCCCGGGCCCGGCACGGGGCCGTACCGCCGGCACGGACGGTGGCGGCCCCCGGCGTGGTCCGGTCCGGCGCTGGCAGCTCGTCCGGGCCGGCACCGACGCGGTGCCGCCGTCGACCCGGCGGTTCATGGCCCGCGCCCGGCAACGTCGGATGCGCGCGGCGCTGCCCTGGGCGGTGGCCGGCGCGATCCTCGGGCTGGCCGGGCTGGTCGCCTGGGCGGTGCTGGGCAGCGGCCTGTTCGGTCTCCGCGAGGTACGGGTGGTCGGCGCGGACCTGGTCACCCCGGTGGAGGTGCGCGAGGCGGCGGCGGTGCCCGACGGCGTCCCGCTGGCCCGGGTGGACCTGGCCGCGACGGCCCGGCGGATCGGCACCCTGGCCCCGGTGGAACGGGCCACGGTGTCCCGGGACTGGCCGGAGACGCTGGTGGTGACCGTGGTCGAGCGCACCGGCGTGGCCGCGGTGCCGCAGGACGGGCAGTTCGTGGTGCTCGACCGGGCCGGCGTGGTGTTCCGGACGGCGCCGCAGGCCCCGGACGGTCTGCCGGTGGTCCGGCTCGCCGCCCCCGGCCCGGACGACGCGGGCACCCGGGCCGCGCTGGAGGTGCTGGCGGCGCTCACCCCGCAGTTGCGCGCGGAGCTGTCCGAGCTGACCGTGGAGGGGCTGGCCCGGATCAGCCTGACCCTGCGCGGGGAGCGCAGGGTGGTGTGGGGCGACGCCACCCGGGGCCCGGAGAAGGCGCGGGTGGCCACCGCGTTGCTGGACCGCGACGCGGCCACGATCGACGTGAGCGCGCCGGACGTGGTGACCTTCAAGTGATCCGGCGGGACGTGAGCCGTCCCGCCAATGGGGCGACACGCCGGGCAGGTCCTTGGCTCTCGGCGTGGGGGCGCTTACGTTGCCCCGAAGAGGATCAGTGGTTGACATAACCGTAAGCCTCTAGTAGAGGGTGAGGGTTTACCCCCCGCCTCCTACTGGTGACAGCTGTCGTCGACCGCTGGGCTGGCCACGCCGTACCCGGTCGGCCGATGCCAATCTCGAAGGGAAAGGACCGGAGATGACACCTCCGCACAACTACCTGGCGGTCATCAAGGTCGTCGGCATCGGGGGCGGCGGCGTGAACGCCGTCAACCGGATGATCGAGGTTGGGCTCAAGGGCGTCGAGTTCATCGCGATCAACACCGACGCGCAGGCGCTGCTGATGAGTGACGCCGACGTCAAGCTCGACGTCGGCCGGGAGCTGACCCGGGGGCTCGGCGCGGGCGCCAACCCGGACGTCGGCAAGAACGCCGCCGAGGACCACCGCGACGAGATCGAGGAGGTGCTCAAGGGCGCCGACATGGTCTTCGTGACCTGCGGCGAGGGGGGCGGCACCGGCACCGGCGGCGCGCCCGTGGTGGCCAACATCGCCCGCAAGCTGGGCGCGCTGACCATCGGTGTGGTGACCCGGCCGTTCTCCTTCGAGGGCAAGCGCCGCCAGGTGCAGGCCGAGTCCGGCATAGACGAGCTGCGCAACCAGTGCGACACGCTGATCGTCATCCCGAACGACCGGCTGCTGGCGCTGGGTGACCGCAACATCAGCATGATGGACGCGTTCCGCACCGCCGACCAGGTGCTCCTCTCCGGTGTCCAGGGCATCACCGACCTGATCACCACCCCCGGTCTGATCAACCTGGACTTCGCCGACGTCAAGAGCGTGATGAGCGGCGCCGGCAGCGCCCTGATGGGCATCGGCAGCGCCCGCGGCGAGAACCGCGCGGTGGAGGCGGCCGAGGCGGCCATCTCCAGCCCGCTGCTGGAGCAGAGCATGGACGGCGCGCGCGGCGTGCTGCTCTCCATCGCCGGCGGCTCCGACCTGGGCCTGTTCGAGATCAACGACGCGGCGCAGCTGGTCACCGACGCGGCGCACCCGGACGCCAACATCATCTTCGGTGCGGTCATCGACGACGCGCTGGGTGACGAGGTCCGGGTGACCGTCATCGCGGCCGGCTTCGACGGCGGCGCGCCGGCGTACAAGGCGGCCGAGGCGCCGCGCAAGACCAACCAGAACCAGCCGGCGCCGCAGACCCCGCCGGTGACTCCGCCGACCAGCATGCCGGCGCCGCAGCAGTCGCCGCGCCGGGTGCTCTTCGACGACGTCGACGTGCCCGACTTCCTCAAGAACGGTTCCTGAGCTCCGCCGATGACCGAACAACCAGCCACGGCGCGGCCCGACCGGCGCGCCGAACTCGCGGCCGGGCTGGCCCGGGTCCGGGTCCGCATCGCCGACGCCTGCGCCGCCGCCGGCCGGGACCGCGCCGAGGTGACGATGATCGCGGTGACCAAGACGTACCCGGCCGGCGACGTGGTCGCGCTGGCCGGGCTCGGGGTGGCCGACGTGGGGGAGAACCGCGACCAGGAGGCGGCGCCGAAGGCGGCCGAGGTGGCGGCGGCCGGGGTGCGCCCGCGCTGGCACTTCATCGGGCAGTTGCAGCGCAACAAGGCCCGCTCGGTGGTCCGCTACGCCGACGTCGTGCACTCGGTGGACAGCGTCCGGCTGGCCCGGGCCCTGGACACCGCGGCCGAGGCGGGCCGGGACCGGCCGTTGGACGCCCTGGTGCAGGTGAGCATCGACGGCGACCCGGCGCGCGGGGGCGCGCTGCCGGACTCCGCCGACCCCGACCGCGGCCTCGGCCCGGTGGCCGAGGCGCTGGCCGGGGCGGGCTCGCTGCGGTTGGCCGGGCTGATGGCGGTCGCGCCGCTGGGCTGGGAGCCGGAGCGGGCGTTCGCCCGGCTGGCCGAGGTCGCGGCGGGGTTCCGCCAGACACATCCGGCGGCCACCGCGCTCTCCGCCGGCATGAGTGGGGATCTGGAGGCGGCGATCCGGTACGGCGCGACACATGTCCGCGTCGGCAGCGCGTTGCTCGGAATGCGCCCCACGCTGCGGTAGCCTGACCGCGGAAGAAGCAAATTACATCTGTGTTGTTCAGGAACGGGATCCCTGTGCTCGGGGGGCCAGGGCGGACGGCCGCGAATCGTCCGCCGGGGATTGCCGATCCGATCCGGTGGGCATTGGGTTTCCCATTCGCGATCAAGGCGACACGGCACGGGGGTGCGTGCCGCACGGCGGACGGAAGGGCGCGGGATGGGTGCACTGCGCAAGGCGGGGGTCTGGCTCGGTCTCGTCGAGGAGGACGACGAGCGGGCGTACGACGAGGGTGGCTACGACAAGCCGGGTTACCGGGAGTCGCGCTACCGGTCGAGCCGGTACTCCGAGGAGTTCGCCGACGACGATGACGACGACGCGGATGAGCCGCCGGCGCCGCGGCCCCGGCAGGGGGAGCGGGGTCGGCTGGGCGAGCGGTCCACGAGCCGCGCGGCCGAGGCCGAGCGGGTCGACGACGACCGTCCGGAGCGCGTCGAGCGGTCCAGCGTCCGGTCGATCACGCGGTCCGGGGCGGGGGAGACCTCGGGCGCGCTGACCTACCACACCCGGGACAATCTCGCGCTGGCGCCGCAGGTGCAGACGCGTGAGCGGGCGGTGGTCGAGGAGGAGCAGCGCTACCAGATCACCACGCTGCACCCGACCACCTACCGCGAGGCGCGCACCATCGGCGAGCACTTCCGCGACGGCGTGCCGGTGATCATCAACCTGACCGAGATGGACGAGGCCGACGCGCGACGGTTGGTGGACTTCGCCGCCGGACTGGCGTTCGGCCTGCGCGGTACGATCGAGCGCGTGACCAACCGGGTGTTCCTGCTCTCACCGGCCAACGTCCAGGTCACCGCGGAGGACAAGGCCAAGATCGCTGAGGGCGGCTTTTTCAGCCTGAGCTAAGTCCGCCCGACCGAGGGACGTCGTCTGCCGTGTTGTCGATCGTGCTGCAAGTGCTGTACCTGATCCTGTACCTATTCCTAATTGTGCTGTTGGCCCGATTCGTCCTCAGCGCTGTTCTCCAGTACGGTCGCCGGTGGCAACCGGGGCGCGGAGCGTCGGCGGGACTGGAATCCGTGTGGAGCGTCACTGATCCGCCTCTCAAGGCGTTGAGGCGTGTGATCCCTCCACTGCGAATTGGTACCGTGAGCATCGACCTGGCCTCCCTTGTGCTCCTGGTTATCCTGTTCGTGCTGATGGAGTTCGTGTTGAAGCGGTTGATCATCGGGTGAGGAATCCGATGGCCCTGCCGCTACGCGGCCGCAACTGACCCGAGGAGTTTCGATGCCGCTGACCCCGGCCGACGTCCACAACGTCGCCTTCAAAAAGCCGCCGATCGGCAAGCGGGGGTATGACGAGGAGGAGGTCGACGCCTTCCTGGACGAGGTCGAGCGTGAGCTTGCCCGTCTGATCGAGGAGAACAACGAGCTGCGCGCCCAGGTGGAGCGCGGCGGCCGTGGTGGCGCTCCCGCCGGCCCCGGCGGCGACGCCCGTCTCGCGGCCGAGCTCAACGACGTCAAGGCCCAGCTCGACCGGGTGCAGCGCGACAAGGCCGCGGCCGAGCAGGCCGCCCGCGCGATGCAGGCGGAGCTGGAGCAGGTCCGCTCCACCGGCGGTCCGGCCGGCGGCGGTGACGGCGAGCAGCAGGCCCTGCGCGTCCTGATGATGGCCCAGCGCACCGCCGACGACCACGTCTCCGACGCCCGTCGGGAGGCCGACCAGCTGCTCTCCGAGGCCCGTTCCAAGGCCGAGGAGGTCACCCGCGAGGCGCGCGCCAAGGCCGACGCGCTGGAGCGCGACGCCCGTCAGCGGCACCAGGAGGCCATGGGTGGCCTGGACGCCAAGCGCACGGCCCTCCAGAAGCACATCGAGGAGCTCAAGCAGTTCGAGCGCGAGTACCGCACCCGGCTCAAGGCCTACCTGGAGAGCCAGCTGCGGGACCTCGACGGCCGCGGTCAGGGCCTGGAGGCCGAGATGACCCGGGCCGAGGGCAGCCGGGCCGCCGGCGGCAACGGTCTGGCCGCCGCGGGCCTCGCCGGCTCGTACGGCGGCGGTCGCTCCGGCGCTCTCGAAGCCGGTCGCTGATCAACGGTCGGCGGTCGTCCTCCGACGACCGTCGACCGCCCCACACCGAGCCGACGCGGCGGGGGTGAGCCGTGATAGTCGCAAGTCTGCTGCTCATCCTCGTCGCGGTCGTGCTGCTGGTGCTCGGTCTCGCTGACGGCTCCAGCGCCCTGTTGATCGGTTCCATCGCGGCCAGCCTGTTGGCCGCCGTCGCGTTGGTGGCCGGCGCCCGCCAGGTGGCCGCCGCCAGAGCGACGACGAGCCGGGACCGGCCGCGTGGCCGGGGACGCCTCCGGGTGCCCCGCACGGCCGCTCCGCGCGCCGCCTACAGTCCGGTGGCGACGGAGATCCCCGTTCAACACGTACCTGAGACGAATGGCACCGACGGCGACGGGTGGCGGCAACCGCCCGAGCCGTCGGTGACCGGGGCGGCCCCCCACGCCGCCGGGACGACCGGCCCCTGGGAGCCCCGGCCCGAGGCCCCGTGGGAGCCCGACCCGGCCGGGCCGTGGGAGCCGGGCCCCGCCGATCCGACCCCCACCAACGGCGCCGGCCGGTCCGCCGAACCGGAGGCGCAGCAGGTGTCACCGGCGGACGCCGCCCGGGTCGCCACACTCCACGCCGAGGTCCGGGTGGTCGACGGCCATCCCCGCTACCACCTCGCCTCCTGCGCGTACCTGGTCGGCCGGGACCACGAGCCGCTACCGGTCTCCGAGGCGGTGGCGCTGGGCTTCACCCCGTGCGGACGGTGCGCCCCGGACACCGCCCTGCTCGCCGACGTCTTCCCCGACTGAACCGGTGCCGATGTCCACCGACGAGACGCTCACCGTCGCGGTACGGGTCAAGCCCGGCGCGTCCCGGGCCCGGGTCGGCGGTCGCT
Source organism: Micromonospora sp. LZ37 (assembly GCF_059359015.1). Taxonomy (NCBI): domain Bacteria; kingdom Bacillati; phylum Actinomycetota; class Actinomycetes; order Micromonosporales; family Micromonosporaceae; genus Micromonospora; species Micromonospora sp. LZ37. Next base: position 172,534 of record NZ_JCADBL010000003.1, read on the forward strand.
TCGACGGCCCGCACGGTCCCGCCCTGGTGATCGCGGTGAACGCGCCGGCCGTCGACGGGCGGGCCACCGAGGCCGCCCGGCGGGCCCTGGCCGGCGCGCTGGGCGTCCGCCCGGCCGCCGTGTCGCTGCGCACCGGCGCGGCCAGTCGGGACAAGCTCTTCCTGGTCGACCACCCCACCTCGGACCTGGCCGACGTGCTCCGCCGGCTGCGCGACGGATCGGCCGGGTGACGGCGCACCGGGTCGGGCGCCCGTGACCCCCGGGCTGGACGTCGCGCTGCTGCTCGGCGCCGCCGTCCTGCTGGTCGCGGTCGGCGCGGTCCGCTTCTCCACCCGGCTCGGCGTGCCGAGCCTCCTGGTCTACCTCGCGCTCGGGGTGGCGATCGGCGAGGCCGGGCTCGGCATCCGCTTCGACGACGCCGAGCTGACCCGGGTGCTGGGCTTCTGCGCGCTGATCGTGATCATCGCCGAGGGCGGGCTGACCGCCCGGTGGAGCACGCTGCGCCCGGTGCTCGGGCTGGCCGCCGCGCTCTCCACGGCCGGCGTGCTGGTCAGCATCCTCGTCGTCGGCCTGGTCGTGCACCTGCTGCTGGGGCTGGACTGGCGGCTGGCCCTGCTCTACGGCGCGGTGCTCTCGTCCACCGACGCCGCCGCGGTCTTCGCCACGCTGCGCCGGCTGCGGCTGCCGCCCCGGCTGGTGGCCACCCTGGAGGCCGAGTCGGGCATGAACGACGCCCCGGTGGTGATCCTGGTGGTGCTGCTCTCCCGCGCCGCCCCGGCCGCCCACCCGTGGTGGTACGAGGCGCTGCTGGTCGGCTACGAGCTGGGGGTCGGGGCGGCGGTGGGGCTGGCGGCCGGGATCACCGGCCGCTTCGCGCTGCGCCGGGCCGCCCTGCCCTCGGCCGGGCTCTACCCGATCGCGGCGGTCGGTTTCACGGTGCTGGCGTACGCCGCCGGGGCGGTGCTGCACGCCTCCGGCTTCCTCGCCGTCTACGTCGCCGGGGTGCTGCTCGGCAACGCCCGGCTGCCGCACCGGCAGGCCATCCTCGGCTTCGCCGACGGGCTGGCCTGGCTGGCCCAGATCGGGCTGTTCGTGCTGCTCGGGCTCCTCGCCACGCCGGGCCGGCTGGGTGCGGCGGTGCTGCCGGCGGTGGTCACCGGGCTGGCCCTGCTGCTGGTCGCCCGACCGCTGTCGGTGGCGCTCTCCGCGCTGCCGTTCCGGGTGTCGCTGCGCGAGCAGGCCTTCCTGTCCTGGGCCGGGCTGCGCGGGGCGGTGCCGATCGTGCTGGCCACCATCCCGCTCTCCGAGCGGGTACCGGGGGCGGACCGGCTCTTCGACGCGGTCTTCGTGCTGGTGGTCATCTTCACCCTGCTCCAGGCCGGCACGCTGGCCCCGGCGGCCCGCCGGCTGGGCGTCACCGCGCCCGCCGAGCTGGCGGAGATCCGGGTGGAGACGGCGCCGCTGGAGCGGATGCGGGCGGACCTGCTCCAGCTGGAGGTGCCGCCGGGTTCCCGGTTGGCCGGTGTGCACGTGGACGAGCTGCGGCTGCCGGTGGGTGCCTCGGTGACCCTGGTGCTGCGCGACGGCGCCGGTTTCGTGCCGGGCCCGGACACCCGACTCAAGGCGGGCGACAGCCTGCTGATCGTGGCGACCGCCGGGGTGCGGGACGAGGCGGAGCGGCGGCTGCGGGCGGTCAGCCGACGGGGTCGACTGGCCAGGTGGTTTGGCGAGTACGGCGAGGATCGGGAGGGGTGATCTGCTAGCGTTCTTTTTGCCCTAATTAGGGCTTACTAGGGGCTGAATAGCGGTACGACGGTGCGCCACGTTGTCGGACGCCTGTACGTTCCGTATTCTTGCCAACCTCCGGAGTGCGCGGCCCTCATTGCCGTGCGCCCGTTTTGTTACGTGGGGGCGCCAGGCCGGTGGCCCCTGTCCGGGAACCGCCGACCGCCGCGCTACGCGGCTGAGGGAGCTGACGATGGCGAAGCCAGCCGACACCAGGACCGCCGGCCGGAAGCCGGTGGCGAAGGCCACCCGCAGCGCGGCGGAGACCGAGAAGATCCGGGCCGCCCTGGCGGCCCGACGGGACGAGCTGCGCGCCGAGTACGATCAGACGCTGAGCGAGATCACCGAGCTGCAGCGCGACCGGCTGACCGACTCGGCCGGGGACGACCAGGCCGACACCGGCACCAAGACGTTCGAGCGTGAGCAGGAGATCTCCCTCGCGAACAGCATCCGGGAACGGATCACGCAGGTCGAGCGGGCACTGGAGCGGCTCGACGAGGGTGGCTACGGGTGGTGCGAGCGGTGCGGGAACCCGATCCCGGTCGAGCGGCTCGCCGCCTTCCCGTCGGCGACCCTCTGCGTGACCTGCAAGCAGCTGGAGGAGCGGCGCTGACGTCCGCTTCCCGGCGACCGCGTGAGACGGCGAACCATCGCCGTCCGGACAGTCGATGGGGAGTCGATGACCACAGCACCGACCGGATCCGGCACCGCTGAGCCGGGCGGCGGCACGCCCCGCCGCGGAGCGGTCGTGGTCCTCGGCGGCATCGCCCTGGTGGCCCTGCTCGCCGACCTGCTCACCAAGCACCTGGCGCTGGCCGCCCTCGACGACCGGGAGCCCGTCCGGCTGCTCGGCGGCGCGGTCTACCTCACCCTGACCCGCAACAGCGGGGCGGCCTGGAGCATCGGGTCCGACCACACCTGGATCTTCCCGCTGATCACCATCGGCGTGGTCGGCTGGATCGTCTGGATGGCGGTACGGCTGCGTTCCCTGCCGTGGGCGATCTCGCTCGGGCTGGTGCTCGGCGGCGCGCTGGGCAACCTCGTCGACCGGATCTTCCGCGCCCCCGGTCACTTCGTCGGGCACGTGGTGGACATGGTCAGCCTCTTCGACCCGTACGGGCAGGTCTGGCCGGTGTTCAACCTGGCCGACAGCTGCCTGGTCTCCGGCGTGCTGCTCGCCGTGCTGCTGGAGCTGACCGGCCGGCAGCGCGACGGCAGCCGGATCGGCAAGGGCGGCGACGACACCGCGGCGGCGTCGGCCGGCGCCACCTCCGAGCAGCGGGAGCCGGCATGACCTCGGCCTTCGCCGGCGGCGGCGACCACCGTTCCCTCCCCGTCCCCGACGGGCTCGACGGGATGCGCCTGGACCAGGCGGTGTCCCGGCTCTTCGGCCTGTCCCGCACCGCCGCCGCGGCGCTGGTCGACGCCGGCGACGCACTGGTCGACGGGGTCGCCCGGCAGAACTCGCACAAGGTCAAGGCCGGCTCCTGGCTGGAGGTGACGCTGCCCGCCCCGGTCGCCCCGCCGACCGTGGTGCCGCAGGCGGTGCCCGGGCTCACCGTGGTCTACGCCGACGACGACATCGTGGTGGTGGACAAGCCGGTCGGGGTGGCCGCCCACCCCAGCCCCGGCTGGACCGGGCCGACCGTGATCGGCGGCCTCGCCGCGATCGGGCACCGCATCTCGACCAGCGGCGCGGCCGAGCGGCAGGGCGTGGTGCACCGGCTCGACGTCGGCACCACCGGCATCATGGCGGTGGCCAAGAGCGAGCAGGCGTACACCGCGTTGAAGCGGGCGTTCAAGTACCGCGAGGTGGAGAAGCGCTACCACGCCGTGGTGCAGGGCCACCCCGACCCGTCGCGCGGCACCATCGACGCGCCGATCGACCGGCACCCGCACCACGACTACCGCTGGGCGGTCGTCTCCGGCGGCAAGCCGAGCATCACCCACTACGACACCATCGAGGCGTTCCCGGCGGCGAGCCTGCTCGACGTTCGGTTGGAGACCGGCCGGACGCACCAGATCCGGGTGCACTTCTCCACCCTGCGGCATCCCTGTGTGGGCGACATCACCTACGGCGCGGATCCGACCCTCTCGGCCCGGCTGGGGCTGAGCCGGCAGTGGCTGCACGCCCGCTCGCTGAGCTTCGCGCACCCGCGCACGGGCGACGAGGTGACCTTCGTCAGCGAGTACCCCGACGACCTGGCGCAGGCGCTGGCGGTCCTGCGCGACTGACGGCACCGATCCTGTGACGACGAGGGGGCCCGCGCCGGAGGGCGCCGCCGGTCCGCCGCCGGGCGACCGGGGGCCGCTCGCCGACGCCCGCCGCCGGTCCGGCTGGCTCGGCTGGGCCGCGGCCCTCTCCGTCGGCGCGGTGCTGCTCGCCGCCGGCTGGACGGACCGGCGGGACGAACCGGTCGGGGACCGCACGGTGGGCGAGGTCACCCGGGTCGGGGTGGGTCCCGGCGACGCGATCCCGGCCTACCTGCGCGCCGCCGCCACGGAGCTCGCCGCGCTGCCCCCGGCCGACGCGTCGGCCGGGACGTACGCGCTGGTCTCCTTCGACGCCTACCTGCGGCCGGACGCGCTGCCGGTGATGCTCGCCGACGTGCCGGTCGTCGAGGTGGTGGCGCGGGTGCCGCTGCCCGACCGGCAGACCGAGGTGGTCCACCTGGCGGCGCAGCGGACGCCGCAGGACGTGCTGGCCGGGATGTCGGGGGTCGCCGACCGCAAGGACCGGGAGGCCGCCGACCAGCGCGACCGGGCGGCGACGGCCACGGAGCCGCTGCTGCGCCGGACGTACTCCACCGGGGCGGAGGTGGCCGCCCGGGAGGCCCGGGCCTACCGGGCCGGCTGCGGCTGCGTGTACGCCGCCGTGGTGCGGGCCGCGCCGGACGCGCTGCGGGAGCTGGCCACCCGGCCGGGGGTCCGGGGGGTCGACCCGGCCCCGGAGGTACGCCGGCTGGACCGCACGGTCTTCCTCCCGCCCCTGCCCGAGCAGCGGGACGTGGTGCGCCCGCCGGCCGACACCGCGCTGACGCCCGAGGTGGGCGATTCGTCGGAAGCGGCACCGGATGTGACGGGTTCCTCACCGGACCGTGCGCCCGCCGGTACCGCCCACCGGCCGCCCACCACCGCCCCGACCTCCCCGGACGTCGGTGCCGGACGGTCGTCGCCACCGTCGCGCTGAGTATGGCCGCCGGGGGATGTGCGCGGACAGGTGTGGTCCGCATAGGGTTTCGTTCGTAGCCTGTCAGGCGGAGATCGATGTGGTGCGGGGAGGGCGAGCCTTGGACGGCACCGAGACCGGCTGGGGTCGGTCGGCCGAACCGGCCCCGCGATGGCGGGCGCTGCTCGACCGCGCCCGTCTGGGCGGTCGCGCCGGCGAGCAGCCGGAGACCGACCGTCGGGCCGAGGAGCCGCCGGCGCCGGACCCGCTGCCCCGGCGCGGATCCGGCAACGGCTGGTCCGGGCGGGCCGCGGCGGCCGTGCCGCCGCCGGTCGAGCCGCCGTACGGCACGGACCCCGGGTACCGGGCCGAGGCGACCTACCGGGTCGACCCGGCCTACCGGCTGGAGCCGTCGTACCGGCCCGAGCCGTCCTACCAGCCCGAGCCGTCGTACCGGCCCGAGCCCGCCCCGCGCCCCGAGCCGGCCTACCGGCCGGAGCCGTCGGCGGAGTCGCGGTACGCGCTGCTGGACAACGGCTACCGGCACGAGCCGCCGGTCGAGTCCCGGTACGCCGCGCTCGACGGCGGTTACGGCGGGCAGCCCGGGTACGCCCCCGCCGAGCCGGTGTACCCGGCGCAGCCGACGTACCAGCCCGACCCGATCGCGTACCCGGCGCAGCCGACGTACCAGCCGGAGCCGACGGCCTACCAGCCGGACCGGACGTACCAGCCGGAGCCTCCGCGCCGCGCGGAGCCGGCCTACCCGGCCGAGCCGGCGTACCCGGCGGCGGTGACCGCCGACCGGGGCTACCCGGCGCGGATCGAGCCGGCCCGGATCGAGTGGCGCGCGCAGACCCCGCAGGACGAGCACGAGCGGGCCGCCGCGGTCCTCCGCCGCGACCTGGGCACCCCCCGGGTGCTCGCCTTCGCCAACCCCAAGGGCGGGGTGCACAAGACCACCGCGACCGTGCTCGCCGCCGCCACCGTCGGCAGCGTGCGCGGCCGGGGGGTGCTCGCCTGGGACGACAACGAGCTGCGCGGCACCCTCGGCCTGCGGGCCGGCAGCGCCCGGCACGCCCGGACCATCCGGCACCTGATCGGCGACCTGGCGCACATCGAGATCCGCGAGGGCGCCGAGCTGCTGGAGTCCCTGGACGACTACCTGCGGCACGCCTCCGACGGGTCGTACGACGTGCTGGCCGGTGAGGAGAGCCCCCGGTTCGCCCAGCGGCTGGACCAGTTCACCGTCAAGCGGGTGCTGGAGCTGCTGCGCCGCACCCACGACGTGATCTGCGTGGACACCGGCAACAACGTGGAGAGCGCCAACTGGCGGACGGTCATGCACGCCGCCGACCAGCTGGTGGTGACCACGGTGCCGCGCGAGGACGCGGCGTTCAGCGCCGACTGGATGCTGGACCTGCTGCACGAGGAGGGGATGGGGGAGCTGGCCGACAACGCGGTCACCCTGATCTCCTGCCCGACCCCGGGCCGCTCGTCGCTCCAGGACGACCTGGAGCGGCACTTCGCCACCCGCACCCGCGGAGTCGCCGTGGTGCCGTACGACCCGGCGCTGGAGACCGGCTCGTCGATCGAGTACCACCAGCTCCAGCCGGAGACCCGGCAGGCGTGGCTGCGGGCGGCCTCGATGATGCTGGAGCCGTTCGCCCGCTGAGCGGTTCGGCCTCCGCCGCCCCGTCGCACAGCTTCGCCTGAGAAGATCGTCCAGTGAGCCCGGACACCCCCGATCCGCACCGGCCCGTCGAACCTACCGACGAGCCGGGTCGTGCCGCTCCCGCGCCCGCCGGCCCCGTGCCGTCCGGGACCGGATCGCCGTCGTCGGCCGTCCCCGGCGGGGGTGCCGGCGGTGACCCGCGACCGGCCGGGCCGGCCGACGCCGGGCCGGCGCCGGTGGGCACCTGGCCACCGGCGTACGCCGGCCGCCCGGCCGAGCCCGGGGAGCGGACGCGCCCCGCCCCGGCGCTGGCGGTGGCGACGGTGCTCGCGCTCACCGCGCTGGGGGCGCCGCTCGGCCTGCTCTGGGCGGCCGTGGCCCCCGAGACCCCGGTGCTGAAGACCGCCCAGGGCGCGGTCTACGCCCAGCCACAGCCGGAGCAGCCGATCGCCGCGGACGGCTGGTTCAGCCTGCTCGGGCTCGGCTTCGGGGTGCTCGCCGCGGTCGGGCTCTGGGTGCTGCTGCGCCGCCGCCGCGGCCCGGGGGGCCTGCTCGTGGTCACCCTCGGCGGGCTCGGCGCCGCACTGGTCGCCTGGCAGGTGGGCCGCCGGATCGGACTCTCCGACTTCGAGCGGCTGCTGGCCTCCGCACCCGAGGGGACGGCGTTCGCCAAGCCGGCCGACCTGCGCGCCGGCGGCGTCGAGTGGTTGCTGGGCGTGATCCCGCTGCCCTTCGGCAACGTGCTGCTGCCGGCGTTCGCGGCGGCCGTGACGTACACCCTGCTGGCCGGCTGGTCGCGCTGGTCCTCGCTTCGCCCGGAGCCGGAGCCCGACTGGGCCGGCGGGCCCGGCGCGCTCAGTTGGGGGCCGGGGGCGATGCCAGCTCCGACAGCGGCACCGGAACCGCCCGCACCTGACGCAGCAGAGCCGCCTCGCGGTTGAGCAGCCGCAGCTCGGCCCGGAGCCGGGCCGCGGTGTCGTCGATGGCGAGCAGCCGCTGCCGGTCGGCGACGGTCAGCGCGGCGGTGGCGGCCACCAGGTGGGACAGCACCGTCGGGTCCTCCGGCAGCTGCTCGGAGATCTCCTCCGGGTCGGGCCGGATCAGCCCGAGGTACTGCCGGAAGACCGAGATCACCCGGGCGGCGAGCAGGTCGGCGACCTCGTCGGTGCCGCTCGGCTCCGGCAGCCACTCCACCCGGGCGGTCAGGTACGGCAGCGAGTTGTCGTCGACCTCGGCGATGCGGAACCGGCGGCGGCCGACGGTGACGATGTCGAAGCCCCCGTCGTCCAGCTCGGTCACCTGCCGCAGCTCGGCGGTGCAGCCCACCTCGTGCAGGGTCACCTCGCCGCTGCCGCTTGCGGTGGCCCGGCCGGGGCCCGGGGCCACCTCCCAGCCGGCCCGGATCGCCACCACGCCGAACTCGCGGGGCGCTCCCTCGGGCAGCCCGACCAGGTGCCGGACCAGGGCCCGGTAGCGCTCCTCGAAGATGTGCAGCGGCAGCACCAGCCCGGGGAAGAGCACCATCCCGAGCGGAAACACCGGCAGCCGTGCGGTCACGGGACCGAGCCTAGCCGCCCCGGGCCCGTCCGGCGTGGCCTGGCTCACGCCCACGCGGTCCCGGGCGGCGCGGTCCCACCCGGGCCGGGCCGCCTAGACTCGAAGGGTGTTGAATCGGATCGACCTGCGCGGTGCCGTCCGTGACCCCCGCCGCCTGCTGCCTCGTGCCCAGCTCGACGTCTCCGTGGCGGTCGAGAAGATCCGCCCGCTCGTCGAGGCGGTCCGGGAGCATGGCTATCCGGCGATCCGTGAGGCCAGCGAGCGCTTCGACGGGATCTCCCCGGAGGTGCTGCGGGTGCCCGCCGAGGCGATCGCCGAGGCCGAGGGGACGCTCGACCCGCAGGTGCGGGCCGCGCTGCTGGAGTCGATCAGCCGGGCCCGCAAGGTCCACGCCGACCAGCGCCGCACCGACCACACCACCCAGGTCGTCCCGGGTGGCACCGTCACCGAGCGCTGGGTGCCGGTCGACCGGGTCGGCCTCTACGTCCCCGGCGGCCTGGCGATGTACCCGTCGACCGTGGTGATGAACGTCGTGCCGGCCCAGGCGGCCGGGGTCCGCTCGCTGGTGGTGGTCAGCCCGCCGCAGCGGGACAACGGCGGCCTGCCCGACGCCCGGGTGCTCGCCGCCTGCGCGCTGCTCGGCGTCGACGAGGTGTACGCCGTCGGCGGCGCCCAGGCGGTGGCCATGCTGGCGTACGGTGCCGCGGTGGACGCCGAGGGCCGCGCGCACTGCGACCCGGTCGACATGATCACCGGTCCGGGCAACATCTGGGTCACCGCCGCCAAGCGGCTGCTGCGCGGCGTGGTCGGCATCGACGCCGAGGCCGGCCCGACCGAGATCGCCATCCTGGCCGACGACACCGCCGACCCGGCGCACGTCGCCGCCGACCTGATCAGCCAGGCCGAGCACGACCCGCTCGCGGCGAGCGTGCTCGTCACCCCCTCGGTGGAGCTGGCCGACGCGGTGGAGCGGGAGCTGGCCCGGCAGGTGCCGGCCACCAAGCACGTCGAGCGGGTCACCACCGCGCTCAGCGGCGAGCAGAGCGGCGTCGTCCTCGTCGACGACCTCGAGGCCGGGCTGCGGGTGGTCGACGCGTACGCGGCCGAGCACCTGGAGATCCAGACCGTCGACGCGCGCGAGTGGGCGCTGCGGGTGCGCAACGCCGGGGCGATCTTCGTCGGCGCGTGGTCGCCGGTGTCGCTCGGCGACTACTGCGCCGGCTCCAACCACGTGCTGCCCACCGGCGGCTGCGCCCGGCACTCCTCCGGGCTGTCGGTGCAGTCCTTCCTGCGCGGTGTGCACCTGGTGGAGTACACCCGCGACGCGCTGCGCGAGGTCGCCGGGCACGTGGTCACCCTGGCCAACGTGGAGGACCTGCCGGCGCACGGCCAGGCGGTCGCCGCGCGCTTCGCCGGGACGGACTCGTGACGACCCTCGACGACCTGCCGATCCGCGAGGATCTGCGGGGCCTGACGCCGTACGGGGCGCCGCAGCTGGACGTCGCGGTGCGGCTGAACACCAACGAGAACTCCTATCCGGTGCCCGAGCCGGTGGTGGCGGCGATCGCCGAGGCCCTCGCGGCCGAGCTGCGCGACCTCAACCGCTACCCGGACCGGGACGCCGTGGCGCTCCGCGCCGACCTGGCGGCGTACCTTGGCCACGGCCTCACCGTCGACCAGGTGTGGGCGGCCAACGGCTCCAACGAGGTCCAGCAGCAGCTGCTCCAGGTGTTCGGCGGTCCCGGGCGCACCGCGCTGGGCTTCACCCCGGCGTACTCGATGCATCCGCTGCTGGCGCTGGGCACCGGCACCCGGTGGGTGCCGGCGGCCCGGGGCGTCGACTTCGGGCTGTCCGCCGCCGACGCGGTGGCCCAGGTCCGCCAGCACCGCCCGGACGTGGTCTTCCTCTGCTCGCCGAACAACCCCACCGGCACCGCGCTGGACCCGGCGGTGGTCGCCGCGGTGCTCGACGTCGCGCCCGGCGTGGTGGTGGTCGACGAGGCGTACGCCGAGTTCGCCCGGCCCGGGACGGTCAGCGCCCTGGCGGTGCTCCCCGGCCACCCGCGGCTGGTGGTGACCCGGACGATGAGCAAGGCCTTCGGCTTCGCCGGCGGCCGGCTCGGCTACCTGGCCGCGGACCCGGCGGTGGTGGCGGCGGTGCAGCTGGTCCGGCTGCCGTACCACCTCTCCGCGCTCACCCAGGCCGCCGCCCGCGCGGCGCTGGCGCACCGCGACGCTCTGCTCGCCACGGTCGACGCGATCAAGACGCAGCGGGACCGGATCGTGACCGAGCTGCGCGCCGGGGGCCACCGGGTGGCCGACAGCGACGCCAACTTCGTGCTCTTCGAGGTCGGCGGCGACCAGGCCGCGGCCTGGCGCACCCTGCTCGACGCGGGCGTCCTGGTCCGCGACGTCGGGCTGCCCGGCTGGCTGCGGGTCACCGCCGGCACCCCCGCCGAGACCGACGCCTTCCTCGCCGCGATGGAAAAGGTCGTGGGCGCGAGGAGTGAGCCGTTCCTGCGAGCCCCGCAGTCGCGAACGAAAGGTTGCCCAGCATGAGCCGGACCGCCCGGGTGGAGCGGATCACCAAGGAGACCGAGGTCCTCGTCGAGATCGACCTCGACGGCACCGGCCGGGCCGAGATCGGCACCGGGGTCGGCTTCTACGACCACATGCTGAACCAGATCGCCCGGCACGGCGGCTTCGACCTCACCGTGCGGACCGCCGGCGACCTGGAGATCGACGCCCACCACACCATGGAGGACACCGCGCTCGCCCTGGGCGCTGCCTTCGACCAGGCGCTGGGCGACAAGGCCGGCATCCGGCGGTACGGCTCGGCCACCGTCCCCATGGACGAGGTGCTGGTCCGGGCGGCGGTGGACCTCTCCGGCCGCCCGTACGTGGTGCACGACGAGCCGGTGCTGGCCCCGTACATCGGGCCGGTCTACCCGACCAGCATGACCCGGCACATCTGGGAGTCCTTCGGCCAGGCCGCCCGGATCACCCTGCACGTCGACGTGCTGCGCGCGGCCCGCCCCGGCGGCCACCCGGACGCCCACCACGTGGTGGAGGCGCAGTTCAAGGCGGTCTCCCGGGCGCTGCGCGAGGCCACCGCGATCGACCCGCGGGCGCAGGGCGCGATCCCCAGCACCAAGGGAGCGCTCTGATGAGCGCGAGGAGTGCAGCGCAGCGGAGCCCCGCAGTCGCGAATGAGGGAGGGCTCTGATGGGGGCGGTGCTGCCGACCCTGCTGCTGATCCTGGCCGGGGTGCTGGTCGGCGGGACCTGGTCGTTGTACCGGCAGGGCGCGCCGCGCGGCACCGTGGTGATCACCGCGCTGCTCGCCGCGCTGGCCACCGTCGGCGGGGTGCTCTGGCTGCTACCCGGGGAGGGTTGATGACGAAGCGGATCGTGGTGCTGGACTACGGCTCGGGCAACCTCCGCTCGGCCGAGCGCGCGCTGGAGCACGCCGGCGCGGACGTGACCGTCACCGACGACCTGACCGCCGCCGCCGAGGCGGACGGCCTGGTGGTGCCGGGGGTCGGGGCGTTCGCCGCCTGCATGGCGGGGATCGAGGAGCTCGGCGCGGGTCCGGTGATCGCCGAGCGGGTCGCCGCCGGCCGGCCGGTGCTCGGCATCTGCGTGGGCATGCAGGTCCTCTTCGAGCACGGTGACGAGCACGGCGTGGTCACCAAGGGGCTGGGGCTGCTGCCCGGCGGGGTGACGCAGCTGGCCGCGCGGCGGCTGCCGCACATGGGCTGGAACACCGTCCGGCCGCCGGAGGGTTCGGTGCTCTTCGCCGGCCTGCCCGCCGACAGCCGGTTCTACTTCGTCCACTCCTACGGGGTCGCCGATGCCGGCGCGCTGGCCGCGACCGGTGCCCGGGTCACCACCGCGCACCACGGGACGGACTTCGTCGCGGCGGTGGAGCGGGGCCCGCTCTCCGCCGCGCAGTTCCACCCGGAGAAGTCCGCCGACACCGGCGCCGCTCTGCTGCGGAACTGGCTCGCCACGCTGCGGCCCGGTGACTGAGCCCGTCGACGCCGGCCGACCGGCGGCCCGCCGGGCCGCGGCCGGGCGTCGTCGCGTCGCCGGTGGGCCCGCCGGGCCGGTCGGGCGCGCGGTCGGCCGCCGTTCGGGTCCGCGGTGAGCAAGGAGCGGGCGCGCCGGCGCGCGGTCCGGGAGGCCGAGGCCGCCCGGGACCGGCTGGTGCGGCAGCGGAAGTTGGCCCGGCGGCATCGCCGGCGTGCGCTGGTACGCCGGTTGAACCCGCAGTGGCGACGCGGGCGTACCGGCCGGCTGGGCCGGCGCAGCCGGGGGGAGCGGGCCGCCATCGTGGGGCTGAGCCTGGCGACGCTGGGGCTGATCTGGACGTTCGTCGACGACCTGGCGCTGCGGCTGGCGTTGACCGTGTTACTGCTGCTGGTCCTGCCGGCGATCGTCGTGATCGCGCTGGACCGTCGGATCTGACCGAGGAGAAGAAGAGTTGAGCCTCACCCTGTTGCCCGCCGTGGACGTCGCCGACGGCCAGGCCGTCCGGCTCGTGCAGGGCGCCGCCGGCAGCGAGACCGCCTACGGCGACCCGCTGGAGGCCGCGCTGGCCTGGCAGTCCGACGGCGCCGAGTGGATCCACCTGGTCGACCTCGACGCCGCGTTCGGTCGGGGTTCCAACGCGCACCTGCTCGCCGAGGTGGTCCGGCAGCTCGACGTGAAGGTCGAACTCTCCGGCGGCATCCGGGACGACGAGTCGCTGCACGCCGCGCTGGGCACCGGCGCGGCGCGGGTCAACATCGGCACCGCCGCCCTGGAGGACCCGGTCTGGTGCGACCGGGTCTGCGGCGAGTACGGCGACCGGGTGGCGATCGGGCTCGACGTGCGGGGTCGTACCCTCTCGGCCCGCGGCTGGACCCGCGACGGCGGTGACCTCTGGGAGGTGCTGGAGCGGCTCGACAAGGCGGGCGCCACCCGGTACGTCGTGACCGACATCACCAAGGACGGCACCATGCGCGGGCCGAACCTCGACCTGCTCCGTGAGGTCTGCGCCCGCACGGACGCGCCGGTGATCGCCTCGGGCGGCGTCTCGACCCTCGACGACCTGCGCGCGCTGGCCACCCTCGAACCGCTCGGGGTGGAGGGTGTGATCGCCGGCAAGGCGCTCTACGCGGGCGCGTTCACGGTGGCGCAGGCCCTGGAAACGCTGGCCCGCGCGTGACCGTCACCCGGCTGGGTTCGGGCGGCCCGTGGGAGGCCGTCTACGGCTACGCGCGGGTGGTGCGCGCCGGTGACCTGGCCTGGACGGCCGGCTGCACGGCGATGGTGGACGGCCGGGTGGCGCACGTGGGGGACGCGGCGGCGCAGACCGCGCAGGCGTTGCGGATCGGCCTGGACGCCCTCGCCGAGGTGGGGGCGGAGCCGGCCGACGTGGTCCGGACCCGGATGTACGTGACCGACCGGATCCACGCCGACGAGGTGGGTCGGGCGCACAACGCGGTCCTCGGCGCGGTGCGGCCGGTGGCGACGATGGTCGTGGTGGCGGGTCTGATCGACCCGGACCTGCTGGTCGAGGTCGAGTTGGAGGCCTGGCTCGGCGACCGGTGACCCCGGGGCCGCCCCGCGCATCCTGGGGGCGGTCACGCCACACCCCGATCGGTTGTGCACAACTTAATTGCGGGCTAGGGTTCTCGGGTGACCGATGATCTGGTGCTGCGCCGTCAGGTGTGCTTCGCGCTCTATGCCGCGTCGCGCGCCGTGACCGACGTCTACCGGCCCATCCTCGACGAGTTCGACCTGACCTACCCGCAGTACCTGGTGCTGCTGGTGCTCTGGGAGCGCGGCGACGACGCCCCCACGGTCTCCGAGCTCGGCGCCGCGCTGCGGCTGGACTCCGGCACGCTCTCCCCGCTGCTCAAGCGGATGGAGGCCGCGGGTCTGGTGGTCCGCAGCCGCGCGGCGCGCGACGAACGGCGGGTGGAGGTGGGCCTGACCGCCGACGGTCGGGCCCTGCGACAGCGGATGGACGAGGTGCCGGCACGGATCGCCTGCGCCACCGGCCTCTCCGAGGCCGACCTGATCGCCCTGCGCGACACCCTCACCCGGGTCACCGAGACGATCCACCGACAGAAGGAGCAGTGATCCCCGTGCAGGTCCTCTACACCGCCTCCGCCCAGGCCACCGGCGACGGCCGGGACGGCCACGTCCGCACCTCCGACGCCACCCTCGACCTGGACCTGGCGATCCCGAAGGAGATGGGCGGCGCCGGCGGCGCGGCCAACCCGGAGCAGCTCTTCGCCGCCGGCTACGCGGCCTGCTTCCACTCGGCGCTGCGCCTGGTCGCCCGCAAGGCCAAGGCCGACGTCTCCGGTTCGGTCGTCGAGGCCGAGGTCGGCATCGGCCCGAACGGCAGCGGCGGCTTCGGCCTGACCGTCGCCCTCGTGGTCGACCTGCCCGCCGTGGAGCGCGCCGCCGCCGAGCAGCTGGTCGAGGCCGCCCACCAGGTCTGCCCGTACTCCAACGCCACCCGCGGCAACGTCGAGGTCGCCCTGACCGTGCGCGAGGCCGCGGCGGCCTGATCCCGCCCCCGCCCCTGCCTCACGTACGGAAGGACGACAGCGCATGAGCACCAACCGTGAGATCCACCTGGCCTCCCGCCCGCAGGGCTGGCCGACCGCCGAGAACTTCCGCCTGGTCTCCACCGAGGTGCCCACCCCGGGCCCGGGTCAGATCGTGGTCCGCAACCAGTTCATGTCGGTCGACCCGTACATGCGGGGCCGGATGAACGATGTGAAGTCGTACGTGCCGCCGTTCGCGCTCGACGCGCCGCTCGACGGCGGCGCGGTCGGCGAGGTGGTGGCCGGCGAGGCCGACGGGATCAAGGTCGGCGACACCGTGCTGCACGGCCTCGGCTGGCGCGAGTACGCGCTGGTCGACGCGCGGGCGGCCCGGCGGGTCGACCCGACGCTCGCCCCGGTCAGCGCCTACCTGGGCGCGCTCGGCATGACCGGCCTCACCGCGTACGCGGGGCTGCTCGACGTGGCCGCGATGAAGCCGGGGGAGACCGTCTTCGTCTCCGGCGCGGCCGGCGCGGTCGGCAGCATGGTGGGCCAGATCGCCAAGCTCAAGGGCGCCGGGCACGTGGTCGGCAGCGCGGGCTCGGCGGCCAAGGTCGAGCGGCTCAAGGCGCTCGGCTTCGACGCCGCCTTCGACTACCACGACGGTCCGGTGCGCGACTCGCTGAAGGCGGCCGCCCCCGACGGCGTCGACGTCTACTTCGACAACGTCGGTGGCGACCACCTGGAAGCCGCGATCTCGGCGATGAACCTGCACGGCCGGGCCGCCATCTGCGGCATGATCGCGCAGTACAACGCCACCGAGGCGCCGGCCGCGCCGCGCAACCTGGCGCTGGTCATCGGCAAGCGGCTCACCCTGCGCGGCTTCCTGGTCGGCGACCACGGCGGCCTCCGGGACCAGTTCGTCGCCGACGTGGCCGGCTGGCTGCGCGACGGCAGGCTGTCGTACGACGAGACGGTCGTCGACGGCATCGAGAACGCCCCGGCGGCCTTCCTCGGCCTGCTCCGCGGCGAGAACCTGGGCAAGATGCTCGTCCGGGTGTGAGTCCCGACGCGCGGCGGTGGCCGGCCTCACAGGTCGGCCGCCGCCGCGTGCCCGTTGGATAGGCTCGTGACATGACGGTGGCGGTACGGGTGATCCCGTGTCTGGACGTGGACGCCGGGCGGGTGGTCAAGGGGGTCAACTTCCTCGACCTGCGCGACGCCGGGGACCCGGTGGAACTGGCCGCGGCGTACGACCGGGCCGGCGCGGACGAGCTGACCTTCCTCGACGTCACCGCCTCCTCCAGCGACCGGGGCACCATGCTCGACGTGGTCCGCCGCACCGCCGAGTCGGTCTTCATCCCGCTGACCGTGGGCGGTGGCGTGCGGCAGGTCGCCGACGTCGACACCCTGCTGCGCGCCGGTGCGGACAAGGTCGGCGTGAACACCGCGGCGATCGCCCGTCCGGAACTGATCGCCGAGATCGCCGACCGGTTCGGCCGGCAGGTGCTGGTGCTCTCGCTGGACGTGCGCCGGGCGGCCACGGGCACCACCCCCAGCGGGTTCGAGGTGACCACCCACGGCGGTCGCCGGGGCACCGGGATCGACGCCGTCGAGTGGGCCCGCCGCGGCGCCGAGCTGGGGGCGGGGGAACTCCTGCTCAACTCGATGGACGCCGACGGCACCAAGGCCGGCTTCGACCTGGCGCTGATCGAGGCGGTCCGCGCGGTGGTGGACGTGCCGGTGGTGGCCAGTGGCGGCGCCGGCGAGGTGGCGCACTTCCCGCCGGCGATCGGCGCGGGCGCCGACGCGGTGCTCGCCGCGAGCGTCTTCCACTTCGGCGAGCTGACCGTCGGCGAGGTCAAGGCCGCGCTGCGCATCGCGGGTCACCCCACCCGCTGAGCCGCCCCGGGTCGGGGCCGTCCCGCTGGGCGGTCAGCGTCCGGTCCGGCCCTCCGGGGAGCGGCGCGGCGCCGGGATGGACCGGACCAGGTACTCCTGCACCGCCGCGGCGTGCTCCTCCTCGGCCAGGTGCCACTCCGCGCTGCCGGGGCTGTGCCGCCGGACCAGCACCCCCTGCACCGTGTCCACGGTGGTCCCCACGCCGGCGCGCGGCCGGGTGCGCCAGAGCCGCTCACCGTCCGAGGTGATCCGGAACCAGCCGTCGGTGACGCTGACCAACCCGGCGCCGGCCAACCGGCGGACCGCCGCCTCCACGTCGTGCCGTTCCGGGATCGCCTGGTTGAGGTGGTCCGCCGTGGAGATGACGTCGGCCAGTCGGACGCCTTCGGGTCGCCGGGTGTCCGCCGCGCGGCGGTGCCGTCCGGCGCCGCTCGCGATCACCAGTGACACGAAGATCCAGGCGTCCGTCCAGTGCCATCCGCTCTCCCCCATGCACGAATGATGCCCGTAGGTGTCGACGGAGAAAACACCCAGTTTTTCGCGGTCGCGGTCAGCGCAGCTCAGGCACGGTTTCCCGGGCACCGTCCGGAGTGGACGCCGGGGCCGGGACGGCGAAGATCGGGGCGAAGAACTGCGCCAGCGGCCCGATGGCGAGGGCGTAGCCGACCGTGCCGAGCCCGACCGTGCCGCCCAGGAGCCAGCCCAGCGCCAGCACGACGACCTCGATGACGGTGCGGACCAGCCGTACCGAGCGGCCGGGGCGCCGGGCGGCGAAGCCGGTCATCAGCCCGTCGCGGGGGCCGGGACCGAGGTCGGCGCCGAGGTAGAGGCCGGTCGCGGCGCCGTTGGCGACGATCCCGGTGACCAGCAGGCCGATCCGGGCGGGCAGCGGCAGGTCGCCGGGGAGCAGGGCGACGGTGGCGTCCACGGCCAGGCCGATCACCACGACGTTGCTCACCGTGCCGAGCCCCGGTCGCTGCCGCAGCGGGATCCAGAGCAGCAGCACCACCGCGCCGACCAGGATGCTCGCCGTGCCCACCGAGATGCCGGTCTGCCGGGACAGCCCCTGGTGGAAGACGTCCCACGGGTTCAGCCCGAGCCCGGAGCGGATCATCAGGGCCATGCTGACGCCGTAGAGCACGAGCCCGGCGTAGAGCTGGGTGAGCCGGCGGGCCGGCCGGTGCCGGACATTGCCAATCACTGCCATGCATGCCACTCTAGGAGCCAATCTGAGGCGGAGAAGAGCCAATTTGCGAGGGGTGGCCATGACGAGTCAGGTCAGGGGAGCCCAATTGGCTCGGCTGTTGGGGCAGTGGCACGCGCTGCCGGGCCGCCGCCGCAGCCCGGACTACGCTGCGCTCGCCGCCGCGGTCCGCGGCCTGCTCGCCGACGGCCGGCTACCCCTGGGGGTACGCCTGCCGGCCGAGCGGGAGCTGGCCGAGGCACTGCGGATCAGCCGCACCACGGTCACCGCCGCGTACCGGCAGCTGCGGGAGACCGGCCACCTGGCCAGCCGCCGCGGCGCGGGGAGCTGGACCCGGCTGCCCGGCACCCACCGGGTGGCCAGCACGGGCCTGTGGACCCCGCTCGACGACCGCGACATGATCGACCTCGGGGTCGCCGCGCTGGCCGCCCCGCCGCAGCTCGTGCCGGCCGCCCGGGCCGCCACCGAGGACCTGCCCCGCTACCTGGCCGGCGCCGGCTACCACCCGACCGGCATCATCGAGCTGCGGGAGGCGATCGCCCGGTCGTACACGGCGCGGGGGCTGCCCACCAGCGCCGAGCAGATCATGGTCACCAATGGCACCCAGCACGCCCTGGACCTGGTGCTGCGGCTCGCGCTGGCGCCCGGCGGCAACGTGCTGGTCGAGTCGCCGACCTATCCGAACGCGCTGGCCGCGCTCGCCGCCCGCCGGGCCCGGATCGCCACCCACGGGCTGGCCGTGGACGGCGCCGGCTGGGACGCCGACCTGCTGCTCGGCACGATCCGCCAGACCCGCCCCAAGCTGGCGTACCTGATCCCGGAGTTCCAGAACCCGACCGGCCACCTGATGCCCACCGCGCTGCGCGAGCGGCTCGTCGCCGCCGCGCACGCCGCCGGCACCGACCTGGTCGTGGACGAGTCCTTCGTGGACCTGCCGCTGGACGATGCCGAACCGCCCCCGCCGGTCGCCGCCTTCGACCGGCACTCCCGGGTGATCAGCATCGGCGGGATGAGCAAGCCGTACTGGGGCGGGCTGCGGATCGGCTGGGTGCGGGCCGCGACCCCGCAGGTGCAGCGGCTGGCCGCCGCCCGGGTCGGAGTGGACATGGCCAGCCCGGTGCTGGACCAGTTGGTCGCCGTGCACCTGCTCGCCGAGGCCCCGGCCATCGTCGCCGCCCGCCGGGCCCAGCTGGCCGGGCAGCGCGACGCCCTGCTCGCCGCGCTCGCCGAGCGGCTGCCCGACTGGCGGGTCACCCCGCCGCGCGGCGGAGTGACGCTCTGGGCGGAGCTGGACGGACCGATCTCCAGCGCGCTGGCCCGCGCCGCCGAGGAGGTCGGCGTACGACTGGCGCCCGGCCCCCGGTTCGGCCTGGACGGGACGCTGGAACGCTTCCTGCGGCTGCCCTTCACGCTGCCCGCCGCGGACCTGGTCGAGGCGGTCGGCCGACTCGCCGCGGTCCGCTACGACCTGGACCGGGCCAGCCGGCCGCGCTGGCGGGAGCCGTCGGTGATCGCCTGACCCGGCGGGGGAGCTTCGCCCGATCGGGCTCGCCGGCCGTTCGCCGGCTGGAACACTGCGAGGGTGGGTACGACGGCCCGGTCCGGGCTGGTCAGCTGGGGTGGACCGGGGACCCGGGTGACCCGCCTGGAACTCTTCTACGACCTGGTCTTCGTCTTCGCGTTCTTCAACGTGACCACGCTGACCTCGGCGGACCTGAGCGCGCGCCGGTTGGTCGAGGCGCTGCTGGTGCTGGCCCTGCTCTGGTGGTGCTGGACCGGGTTCGCCGCGGTCGGCAACAGCCTCCGCGCCGACCAGGGCATCATGCCGGTGGTCGGCTTCCTGATCATGGCGGCGGTCTTCGTGCTCGCGCTGACCACCGGCGTCGCCTTCCGGGACGAGCCCGGCGGGCTGTACGGGCCGGGGGTCTTCGCCCTGGCCTACCTGTCGATCTGGATGGTCAAGGGGATCGCGCTCTGGACCACCCTCGGAGCGGCCACGACCCCGCGGGCCCGCTCGCTGCTGCTGGGCGCGCCGACCATCGCCGGCGCCGCGATCATCCTGATCGCCGCGACCGTGCCGCAGCGGGTGGTGGCCGAGTCGATGGTGCTGGACGTCCGGATCGGACTCTGGGTCGTCGCGCTGCTGCTGGAGTACGCAGCGGGGCTGGCCGTGCCCCGGACGGGCTGGGAGCTGCGCTCGGTGGGGCACTGGGCGGAGCGGCACGCCCTGATCGTGCTGGTCGCCCTGGGCGAGTCGGTGATCGCCCTCGGGATCGGCACCACCTACCGGGCCGGCCGGCCGATCACGGTCACCATCATCGTCGCGGCGGTGCTCGGCATCGCCGTCATCGCCGCGCTGTGGTGGCTCTACTTCGACGTCCTCGCCTTCGCCGTCGAACAGGTCCTGCACGGCGTGCGGGGGCGGGAGCGGATCCCGCTGGCCCGGGACGTCTACACCTACCTGCACCTGCCGCTGATCGTCGGCGTCACGCTCGTCGCCCTCGGGCTCAAGGAGGTGCTGGCCGGGGTCACCAGGGCGCCGTCCTCGGCCGTCCACGCGGCGCTCGGCGGGCTGGCCGTGCCGGTGCTCTACGCCGGGGTGGTCCTCTACCTGGCGGCCCTGGTGGCGGTCCAGCTGCGGGTGTTCGGCCGGCTGGACCGGGTCCTCACGGTGGCCGCCGTCCTGCTCCTGGCGTGCCTGCCGGTGGCCGACGACCTGCCGGCGCTGGTCGCGCTGCCCCTGCTCGCCGTGGGCGTGGTGGCCCTGGTGCTGATCCAGCTACGGGCCACCCGGGAGGGTCGCCGTCGGGTCCGCGAGACCGCGCTCGACGAACAGTCCGCGCTGGAGGCGGAGGCGAACGTCTGGCGCCGCCACCACTTCTGACCCGGTCGGTGGCCGCGCCCGCTCCGACGGGCGCGGGCACGGCCACCGGGGGCCGGTCAGATCTCGGCCAGGGTGCCCTCGTACATGCTGTCGATCTCGCTGGCGAAGTTGGTCTCCACGCCACGCCGCTTGATCTTGAGAGACGGGGTCATCTCGCCGTGCTCGATGGTCAGGTCACGCGGCAGGATGGTGACCTTCTTGATCGTCTCCCACCGGTTGAGCTTGGCGTTGAGCGTGGCGACGTACTCCTCGACCATGGCCTTCGCCTCGGCGGAGGTGACAATCTCGTGGTAGGAACGCCCCTCCAACGGCCCGCCGGCCGCCCAGCCGACGATCGCGTCCGGGTCCAGGCTGACCAGCATGGTGCAGTAGTTGCGGGCCTGGCCGATCACGACGGCCTGCGAGGTGTACGGGCAGATGGCCTTGAACATGCCCTCGATGTGCGACGGGGCGATGTACTTGCCACCGGAGGTCTTGACCAGGTCCTTCTTGCGATCGGTGATGCGCAGGTAGCCGTCGGAGTCGAGAGTGCCGATGTCACCGGTGCGGAAGAAGCCGTCCTCGGTGAACGCCGCCTTCGTCTCCTCAGGCAGGTTGTGGTAGCCGCGCATCACCGGCCGGCCCCGCACCAGGATCTCCCCGTCGGTGTCGATCCGGCACTCCAGGTCACCCATCGCCTTGCCGACGGTGCCGATCCGCAGCCCCTCCGGCGGGTTGACGAAGTTGCCGGCGCTGGTCTCGGTCAGGCCGTACCCCTCGGAGATGGGCAGGTTCGCGGCGGCGAAGAAGGTGGCGATCTCCTTGCTCAGCGGGGCGGCGCCGGAGACCAGCACCCGGATCCGCCCGCCCAGGCGGGCCTGGAGCTTGCTGAAGACCAGCTTCTCGGCGAGCGCGTACTTCAGTCTCAGCCCGGTCGGGACCGGCTGGCCGGCCTGCTCCAGCGCGACCTTCTCCTTGCCGGTCCGCACCCCCCAGGCGAAGATCTTCGCCTTGGCGCCGCCCGCGCCCTGGGCGGTGGTGACCGCCTTGTTGTAGACCTTCTCGTAGACCCGCGGCGCGCCGCACATCAGCGTCGGCTTGATCACCGCCAGCATCTCGACCAGCTTGTCCACCCGGCCGTCGACGTAGGTCGGCAGGCCGACGTGGGTCGACCCGCAGAGCAGGGTCTTGCCGAACGAGTGGGACAGCGGCAGCCAGAGGTAGTGCACGTCGTCGGAGCGGAGCAGGCTCGTCTCGGCCTGCACGACCGCCTCCCAGCACCAGCCGCCGTGCAGCAGCTCGACGCCCTTGGGCCGGCCGGTGGTGCCGGAGGTGTAGATCAGGGTGGCCAGGTGGTCCGGGCCGACCGGGGCGACCATGCGCTCGATCAGGTCCGGCTCGGCGGCCAGGGCGCGAGCGCCCTGCTCCTCCAGCTCGGCGAGGGTCAGCTGGGGTACGGCCGCGGCCGGGTCGGCGGCCCCGTCGAAGAGCACCACGTGGGTCAGCGCGGGCAGCTCGGCCCCCGCGATCTTGGCCGCCTGCGCCGGGTTCTCCGCGAAGAGCACCCGCGACCCGGAGTCGGCGATGATGTAGGTCGCGTCCTCGGGCTCGGTGGTGGGGTAGACGGTGGTGGTCGCGCCGCCGGCGCACATGATGCCGAAGTCGGCGATCACCCAGTCGAGCCGGGTGTTGGCCAGGATCGCCACCGGATCCTCCAGGCCGACGCCGAGCCCGTGCAGCCCGGCGGCGACCGCCTTGGCACGGTGTCCGACCTGCTCCCACGTCAGCCAGTCCGGCCCGGAGTCGTCGGGTGCCGGGCGGGCGAACGCCGGCCGCTCAGGGGTGGCGGCGACGCGCTTGAGGAACATGTCGGGGATGGAACGGTACGGTACATCGAGAGCCATCGCGGTAGCCGCCTTCAGAGGTGGATGACGTGACCGGGGTCACGCCGGTCTGCGGTTACCGAAGGGTATTGCCTGCACCCGGCCATCGGCTAGCCCCGGTTCCGGTCGGCCCGCCGCGTCTCGCGAGGTGGAACCGCTCAGGCGTAGCGGTCCGCGCGCAGCGACCAGTCGTAGGTGGCCCGGATCCAGGCCCGGCGGGCGGCCAGGAACGGCCCGAGCGCGGGATCCCCCGCCAGCGCCGCCTCGAGGACCAGCCAGCGCTCCAACCCGTCGTTGTACCGCCCGGCCGCCGCCCGGAAGGCGGCGTCGGGGTCCTGCCCGGTCCGCGCCGCGATCACCGTGACGAGGTTGGGCGCGTCCGGTGCCGCGTGGCGTTCCTTGTGGTGGGAGAAGAGGTCGTTGCACCAGCAGACCAGGTCGGCGGTGAGGTCGTCGAGGGCGGCCACCGCCGGGTCCGCCCGCCGGCCGGATCCGGGCAGGCCGCCGTACGCCAGGTCGGTGAGGGTGAGGCTGGGGCGCACCCCGCCGGTGTGCCGGCGCATCTGGAGGTACTCGGTCAGCTCGGGCACCCGGCGCCGCTCCCGGTTGGCCGCCTCCCACAGCAGCGCCAGCAGGTACTCGCGAAGCTGGCTGACCAGTCGCAGCAGCAGGGGCGGGCGGCGGTGCTCCCGGACCCGCCGGCAGATGTCGGCCAGCGCGACGCCGAGCGGCCCGGCGGCCGGCGCGTCGGTCGACGCGCCGTGTCGGTCCAGCACGTCGAGCAGCGCCGAGACGGTCGGCGCGAGCCGGACCGGCGCCGCGCCGAGGCCGTCCTCGTCGCAGTTGTCGTCCATCACGAACAGCCAGCTGATCAGGTCGGTGAGCAGTCGCAGGCGGTCGACCGGCACCCGGGGGCAGGCCCGGCCGGCCAGCTCGGCGGCGTGCGCCGCGCGCAGCCGACGCCACCGGCGGCCGTCGTCGACCAGTCCGAGGTGGCGGGCCCAGTCGAGACTCTCCCCGGCCACCTGGTCGACGGCGGCGTGCCGCCCACCGGTGAAGGGGGGTTCGTGCAGTCCCGAGCCGGCGATGCCGCGCATGCTGCCCCCCCTGTCCGGCCACCCGCTCCGGGTCGGCGCGCAAGAGACTACGACAGCCGCGCATCAACGTCGATCGTTGGGCACCCTCCACTCCGCCCACCCCGCCGACTCTTGCTGATCAAGAAGTTCGCGTCCGGTTTCGGGGCCGCCGTGACCAGAACTCCTTGATCACCGCGGCGCGGCGGGTGCCGTGGGCCGGCGGGCGCGGTGGGGGTCAGAGGCCGAGGGGGGCGGTGCGGAGGCGGTCGGCGAGGGGTGGGGGGCCGTCGATCTGCACCCGGGTGACCCGCTGCCGGCCGGAGAGGAAGAGGGCCAGCTCGCCCGGGGCGCCGACCAGCCGCAGCCGCTCGCCGCCCCGGCCCACCGACAGCTCGCCGTACCCGGGGGCCTGGATGAGCAGATCGGCCGGGAACCGGCGCAGGGCGACCCGGGCCAGCAGCCCCGCCGGCTTCCAGAGCCGGGCCTGGAGTCCCGCCGGCAGGTCCCGGGGCGACCAGCCCGGGCGGGCCCGCCGCACGTCCTCGTGGTGGACGAAGAACTCCATGGTGTTGGCGAGCTCGTCGGTGAGCGGGTTGCCCAGCGGGCTCCACACCGGCGGGCGGCGTACCTGGCCGACCAGCTGCGGCCACGGGCGCGCGGCGGTCCGGCGGCGCACCCGCTCCGCGTACCCGCGCAGCGGCGGCAGCACGATGCCGCCGGCGGCGTCCGGGCGGCGCTCCCGCACCACCAGGTGGGCGGCGAGGTCGCGGGTCGTCCACCCCTCGTTGATCGTCGGAGCGTCCGGTCCCAGCTCGAGCATCAGATCGGCGAGCGCCTCGCGCTCCGATCGGGCGTACCGCGGCATGAGCCCGATCGTAGAGCCGCGCGCCGCCGCCGGCGCGCCCTGCGCCCGCCGGCGGTGGTGGGCAGGCGTGGCGGTACACGTGACGGCGGACATACGGGCCGGGGTCGGCGTAGCTGGCCGCGACCGGTAAGGATGAGGGGGAACGATACGGCTTACGGCGGGGGACAGCGTGGCGAGCGGGACGAGTCGGGACGTGCTCGGCCGGGGACTCTCCGTCCTCGGGGTGGCCATCCGGGAGCAGCCGCGCATCTTCGCGGTCGCGGTGGCCGGCAGTGTGCTCTTCGGTGCGATGGTGATCGCCAGCGCGTTCGTCGTGGGCGCGGTGGTCGGCGACGTGGTGGTGCCGGCGATCGCCCGGGGGGCGGTCGGCGCGGGCGCGCTGGCCCTGGCCGCGACCGCGCTGTTCGGGATCAGCGTGCTGCGGGTGGTGGGCATCTTCGGCCGCCGGCTGGGCGCCGGGTACATGCAGTACCGCCTCCAGGCCGCCTACCGGCGCCGGGTGACCCGCCGCTACCTGGACCTGCCGCTGGCCTGGCACCACCGCAACGCCACCGGCACCCTGCTCTCCAACGCCAACTCCGACGTCGAGGCGGCCTGGCACCCGATCGCCCCGCTGCCCTTCGCCGTCGGCACGCTGGTGATGCTGGTCGGCGCGATCGTCTCGCTCTTCCTCACCGACTGGGCGCTCGCCCTGGTCGGACTGGCGGTATTCCCGGCGCTGTTCGCGCTCAACGTGGTCTACTCCCGCCGGATGGCGCCCCGGCAGGCCCGCGCCCAGCGGCTGCGCGCCGAGGTCAGCGGCATCGCCCACGAGAGCTTCGACGGCGCCCTGGTGGTCAAGACCATGGGCCGGGAAGCCCAGGAGACCGCCCGGTTCGCCGCCCGCGCCGGCGAGCTGCGCGACGCGTTGATCTCCGTCGGCCGGCTGCGGGGCATCTTCGACCCGCTGCTGGAGACGCTGCCCAGCCTCGGCACCCTGGCCGTGCTGGTGGTCGGGGCGGTCCGGCTGGGGCAGGGCGCGATCAGCGTGGCCGAGCTGGTCAGCGTCGCCTTCCTCTTCACCGTGCTGGCCTTCCCGGTGCGGGCCATCGGCTGGGTGCTCGCCGAGCTGCCGCGCAGCGTCGCCGGCTGGGACCGGGTCCGCCGGGTGCTCGACGCCACCGGCGAGATGCCGTACGGACAGCGGGTGCTCGACCCGGCCGATCCGACGCCGGCCACGCTCGCCTTCGCCGACGTGCACTTCGGGTACGAGCCCGCCGAGGCGCACCTGCCCGGCACCGAGGTGCTCGGCGAGGTGAGCTTCACCGTGCCGGCCGGGAAGACGGTCGCCCTGGTCGGGCCCACCGGCGCCGGCAAGTCCACCGTCGCCTCCCTGGCGGTACGCCTGGTCGACCCGCGCTCCGGCGCGGTCACCCTGGACGGCGTCGACGTCCGCGACCTCACCGCCGCCTCGCTCGCCGCGACGGTCGCGCTGGTCGCCCAGGTGCCGTTCGTCTTCGACGACACCGTCCGGGCAAACATCTCCCTGGACCGGCCCGGCATCACCGACGCCGACGTCTGGGCGGCGCTGCGGCTGGCCGAGGCGGACGGCTTCGTCGCCGCGCTGCCCGAGGGGCTGGACACCATGGTCGGCGAGCGCGGCACCTCGCTCTCCGGCGGGCAGCGGCAGCGGCTCACCCTCGCCCGGGCGCTCGCCGGCCGGCCCCGGCTACTGGTGCTGGACGACGCGACCAGCGCCGTCGACCCCCGGGTGGAGGCGGCCATCCTGGCCGGGCTGCGCGCCCCGGCCGACGGCGGGGGCGCCGCCGCGTCGATCCTGGTGGTGGCGTACCGCCGGGCCACCATCGCGCTGGCCGACGAGGTGATCTACCTGGAGCAGGGGCGGGTGATCGCCCGCGGCACCCACCCGGAGCTGCTGGCCACCGTGCCCGGCTACGCGGACCTGGTGACCGCGTACGAGCAGGCCGAGCACGAGCGCGAGCAGACCCGCACGTACGAGGAGGTCACCCCGCTGACCTCCGGCCTGGAGGTGGACCGGTGAGCGCGACGGTGGAGGCCGAACGGCCGGCGGCGCGGGAGACGACCTGGAGCACGCTGCGGCGGGGGCTGTCGCTCTCCCCGGAGCTGCGGATCGGGCTCGCCGGGACGGTGGCCCTGGCCCTGATCTACATGGTCGGCCGGGTGGCGGTGCCGGTCGCCGTGCAGCGCGGCATCGACAACGGCATCGTCGGCGGCCCCGACCTCGACGTGATCGGCGGGGTCGTCGCCGTCACCGCGGCCGTGCTGGTGGTCACCACCACTTGCGGCTACCTGATGACCCGCCGGCTCTTCACGGTCAGCGAGACCGCGCTGGCCAACGTCCGCACCCGGGCGTTCCGGCACGTCCACGACCTGTCGATGCTGCACCAGCAGTCCGAGCGGCGCGGCTCGCTGGTCTCCCGGGTGACCAGCGACGTCGACCAGATCACCCAGTTCCTCCAGTGGGGCGGGGTGATCCTGCTGGTCAACCTGGGTCAGCTGGCGGTCACCACGGCCGTGATGTTCGCGTACTCCTGGCAGTTGACCCTGGTGGTGTTCGCCGCCTTCGCGCCGGCGGTGCTGGTGATCCGGCTGCTGCAACGCCGGCTCGGCACGGCCTACGGGGTGGTCCGGCAGCGGACCGGCACCCTGCTCGGCACCATCGGCGAGAGCGTCGTGGGGGCGCCGGTGATCCGGGCGTACGGCATCGCCGGGCGCACCGCCCGGCGGCTGGACGACGCGATCGACGCGCAGCGGCAGGCCCAGCAGCGGGCCATCCGGATCAGCATCCTGGGCAGCTCGGTCGGGGAGCTGGCCGCCGGCCTGGCCCTGGCGGGCGTGGTCGTCGTCGGGGTCAGCCTCGGCGTGGACCGGACGCTCTCCATCGGCCAGCTCACCGCCTTCCTGTTCCTGGTGACGCTCTTCATCCAGCCGGTGCAGATCGCCACCGAGGTGCTCAACGAGGCGCAGAACGCGATCGCCGGGTGGCGGCGGGTGCTCGACGTCCTCGACGTCGCCCCCGACGTCGCCGACCCGGGCGAGCAGGGCCGGGACCTGCCGGCGGGCCCGCTGGACATCCGGTTCGCCGGGGTGACCTTCGGCTATCCCGGCGGCCCGCCGGTGCTGCACGACGTGACGCTGGACATCCCGGCGAAGAGCCGGGTCGCGGTGGTCGGGGAGACCGGCAGCGGCAAGACCACCTTCGCCAAGCTGCTCACCCGGCTGATGGACCCGACGGCCGGTCAGGTGCTGCTCTCCGGGGTGCCGCTGGACGAGGTGCGCTTCTCCTCGCTGCGCTCGCGGGTGGTGATGGTGCCGCAGGACGGTTTCCTCTTCGACGCCACGGTCGGGGAGAACGTCCGCTTCGCCCGCCCCGAGCTGACCGACGCGCAGCTCACCGCGGCCTTCACCGAGCTGGGGCTGGCCGACTGGCTGGACGGGTTGCCGTCGGGGCTGGACACCCCGGTCGGCGAGCGGGGCGAGGCGTTGAGCGTGGGGGAGCGGCAGTTGGTCGCGCTGGCCCGGGCGTACGTGGCCGACCCGGACCTGCTGGTGCTCGACGAGGCGACCAGCGCCGTCGACCCGGCCACCGAGGTGCGCCTGCAGCGCACCCTGGACGCGGTGACCCGCGGCCGGACGACGCTGGCCATCGCCCACCGGCTCTCCACCGCGCAGTCGGCCGACGAGGTGATCGTGGTGGACCGGGGCCGGATCGTGCAGCGTGGGCCGCACGAGGAGCTGGTCCGCGACCCCGAGTCGATCTACGGGCTGCTCTACGCCTCCTGGCTGGAGCAGACCCGCTGAGCCGGGTCCGGCGGGTCGGCCGCCGGACCCGGGTGGCTCAGCGCGAGTAGTACTCCACCACCAGCTGCTCGTCGCAGTGCACCGGCACCTCGTCGCGGGCCGGCACGCGCAGCAGCGTGGCCCGCAGCCCGGCCAGGTCGACCGAGAGGTACGGCTGGCCGGGCCCGTCGGCGTTGGCGCCGGTGGCGGCGAGCTGGAACGGCGGGAGCTGCCGGCTGCGCTGCCGGACGGCCACCACCTGGCCCGGCCGCAGCCGGTACGAGGGCCGGTCGACCTTGCGGCCGTCGACGGTGAAGTGCCCGTGCGCGACGAGCTGCCGGGCCTGGTAGACGCTGCGGGCCAGGCCGGACCGGTGCACCACCGCGTCGAGGCGGCGTTCCAGGAGCGCGACGAGGGTCTCGCCGGTCTTGCCGGCGTCCCGCGCGGCCTCGTCGAAGGCCCGGCGCAGCTGCGCCTCGCTGACGTTGTACTGGTGCCGCAGCCGCTGCTTCTCCAGCAGCCGGACCTGGTAGTCGGAGGTGCGCCGGCGGGACCGGCCGTGCACGCCCGGCGGGTAGGGGCGGCGCTCGAAATAGCGGACGCACTTGCGGGTCAACGGGATGCCGAGGGCCCGGGACAGCCGGGCCTTGGGACGGGGGTGGTTCACGGTTGGACGTCTCCGCTCGGGTGTTCTAGGGTTACTTAGGTAAGCCTAACCTATGTCGGAGGTGTTCCCGTGGGACCCAGCCCCGCCGAGATCGTCCGGACCCTGGTGGCCGGCCGGCTCCCCGGTCTCGTGCACCTCGCCCACCGTCCCGGTCCCCACCACGTGCGGCACGTCACCGACGCCGAGGGGCGGGTGCTGATGCTGGTGCCGGTGAGCAGCGACCTCGCCGCCGGGCTGAGCCCGGACGACGGCGACGACGTGGCCGTGGTGCTGGACGTGCTCGACCTGCCCCCGGCCGCCGGCGCGCCGGCGCTCGGCCGCGCCTGGGTCTCCGGTTGGGCCACGCCGCTGGCCGGCGCGGAGGCCCGGCAGGCGGCCGTCGACTTCGCGGCGACGGAGCCCACCGGGGACCTGCTCGACGTCGGCACCCGGTTCCGGCTGCACCGCTTCGAGGTGGTCGAGGCCCGCCTGGAGGGCGCCGGCCCGGTGACCAGGATCGACCCCGCCGAGTACGCCGCCGCGCAGCCCGATCCGCTGCACCCGATCGAGTCCGCGCTCCTGGCCGACCTCGCCGACCACCACGGGCCGGAGCTGACCGGATACCTGCGGCGGCGGCTCGACCTCACCGACGGCGAACCGCGGGTGGTCCGGCTGGACCGCTACGGCCTGGTGGTCGCGTACGGCCGGCCCGGCGACCGGCGGCGGGCCCGGCTGGCGTTCCCGCGTCCCGTCGCCGACCAGGCGGAGCTGTCCCGCCTGCTGCACCCAGTGCTCTGCCCGCGCGGCGGCCACCCGCCCGGTGGCGGACGACCGGTGACCGCCTAGCCCAGGTCGCCGGTGAGGTAGCGCTGCACGGTCGGGCCGATCGCCCGGACCAGCGTCTCCGGGTCGGCGGAGGCGACCGGCTCCAGCCGGATGACGTACCGCATCATGGCCAGGCCGATCATCTGGGTGGCCACCAGCGAGCCGCGCAGCGGCAGCTCCGCCGACGGCATGTCCAGGTGGTCCAGGACCCGGCGCAGCACCTGGGTGACCAGGAACTCCCGCATCAGCCGGGCGGTCCACTCGTTGTTGGTCGCCGAACGGAGCAGGGCCACCGCCCCCGCCCCGGCCGGCGAGTCCCAGACCGTGAGGAACGTCCGGACGAGCCGCTCGCCCACCCCGTCCGTCCCGCCCGCCAGCACGCCGGGGAGCAGCTCGGCCGGGTCCAGCGGGACGTTCACGGTGGCCCGGAAGAGCTGCTCCTTGGTGCCGAAGTAGTGGTGCACCAGCGCCGGGTCGACCCCGGCGGCGGTGGCGATGCCCCGGATGGAGGCGGCGTCGAAACCGCGCTCGGCGAATGCCGTCCGGGCGGCGTCGAGGATCGCCTCCCGGGTGTCCGGATTGCCGGGCCGCCGGCCGGTGCGTCGGGCCATCACCCGCTGCGCCGCCGCAGTGTCGCCGCCGCGAGCACCAGGGCCAGCACCGCGGCGCCGGCCACGATCGCCACGTCCCGCCACATCGTGCCGGTCGGTTCGGCGTGCGCCCCGACCTCCTGCAACGCCTCGACCACGTACGACAGGGGCAGCACGTCGCTGACGGCCTGGAGCCAGCCGGCCATCTCGCCGCGCGGCACGAAGAGCCCGCAGAGCAGCAGTTGCGGCAGCGCCACCACCGGCATGAACTGCACCGCCTGGAACTCGGTACGGGCGAAGGCGCTGCAGAGCAGCCCGAGCGCGACCGCCAGCACGGCGTTCACCGCCGCGATCATGATCACTAGCCAGATGCTACCGGCGGTGTCCAGGTCGAGCAGCCAGTACGCCGCCGCCGAGGCGACCGTGGCCTGCACCGCGCCGGCCAGCCCGAACGCGATGCCGTAGCCGAAGAGCAGGTCCAACTTGCCCAGCGGGGTGGTGAGCAGCCGTTCCAGGGTGCCGGTGGTGCGTTCCCGGAGCATCGCGATGCTGGTCACCAGGAACATGATGATGAAGGGGAAGAGGCCCAGCATCACCAGCGCCACCCGGTCGAACAGCGACGGCTGCCCGGGCGGGGTGGGCTGGTCGACGTACATGAAGTAGACCAGGGCCAGCAGCACCGTCGGCACCACCACCAGCAGGGCGACCGTGCGCCGGTCGTGTCGCAGCTGGCGCAGGATGCGGCCGGTGGTGGCGGTCAGGATCCTCGGGTTCATGACACCTCCTCACGGGTCGGGCCGTCCTGGCCCGCCTCACTGGTCCGGATCAACCGCAGGAACGCCTCCTCGAGGTCGTCGGCGCCGGTGCGCGCGCGGACCGCGTCGGGGGTGTCGTCGGCGATCAGCCGGCCCTCCCGGATGAGCAGCAGCCGGTCGCAGCGGGCCGCCTCGTCCATCACGTGACTGGAGACCAGCAGGGTCGTCCCGGTGGCCGCCATGGCGTGGAACCGGGCCCAGAGGTCGGCCCGCAGCACCGGGTCCTGCCCGACCGTCGGCTCGTCGAGGATGACCAGCTCCGGCTCCCCGACCAGGGCGCAGGCCAGCGACGCGCGGCTGCGCTGGCCACCGGAGAGGGTGCCGACCAGTTGGGTGGCCGCGCCGGCCAGGCCGACGTCGGCGACCGCCCGGTCGGCGTCTGCCGCGTCGCGTCCGTACAGCGCCGCGAAGTAGCGGGCGTTCTCCCGGACGGTCAGGTCGGCGTAGACGCTGGGCGCCTGGGTGAGGTAGCCGACCCGGTGTCGCAGCGCGGGCGCCCCGGCCGGCGCGCCCAGCACGGTGACCGAGCCGGAGTCGACCACCTGGACCCCCACCACCGCCCGCATCAGGGTGGTCTTGCCGCTGCCGCTCGGCCCGAGCAGACCGGTCACCGTGCCACGGGGCACCGCGCAGCTGACGCCGTGCAGCACCCGTCGTCGGCCCCGGTCGACGACCAGGTCGCGGATCGTGATCGCGTCCTCCACCGTCCACCTCCCTAGAAACTCATCACGTGTTGAACTCAACGGTAGATGAGTTGTCCGCCCGCGCGCAACGGTTGGAGGCCGCGTCCCCATTTGCGGCGTGTCGGGGCGTCCCTGCCGCCGGACACCCCGACATGCCGCACTTGGTGTCGATCAACGCGACGTCCGGGGTATGCCGAGCGGCCAGACCCGGCTCCGGATGACGGTCCCCGCTGGAGCGGTCGCCCGCCTGAGGTGCCCGGAGAGGGCGAGGAGGACGCCGGGCACCAGCCCGGCGGACCGGACACCACGTCCGTCATCGGGCATTGCGCGCTGATGGGGCGTACGGCACGATGGCGCGGTGGATCACGCTCCGTTGCCGGAGGGCGGTTTCCTCGACGACTGGGCTATCCGGCTGCGCGAGGGCGCCGACCATCCGGTCGTCGGCATCCTGCTGCGCGGCAGTCACGCCCGACGCGGCGCCACCGCGCACAGCGACGTCGACCTCGACGTGCTCGTCGACGCCCCGGCCCGCCCGCCGCACCCCGTCGGCGCGGAACCCGGCGCCGGGTACGCCGCCCGCCGGGCGTACCTCGCCGAGGTGGACGGGCGGATCGTGCACGTCTCGGTGGCCGCCCGGGACGTGCGGTCCTGGGTCGACCGGCTCGGCGAACCCGCCGAGTGGGCGTTCGGCCTGCCGGTCACCGCGCCCGCCCGGCTGCTCTGGGCCGACCCCCGCTGGCGCCCCCGGATCGACCTGCCGGTGCTCTGCCAGCCGGCGGACGAGCCCCGGCTGGAGGATCTCGTCGCCACCCTCGGGAAGGTCGCCGGCGCCCGGTCGCGCGGCGACCACCTCGGGGTCCGGCTGGCCGCCGCCGACCTGGCCCGACTCTGTCCCTCGGTGCTGCGCCTGGCCAACCCGGGCGTGCGGGTCTCCTCCCGCCGGGCCGCCTTCGCCGCCGCCCTGCACCTGCCGGTCGCCCCGGCCGGCTACCGCGACGACATGCTGCGCTGCCTCGGGCTGCGCCCCGCCTCCACCGGGCAGCTCGGCGCCGCCGCCGCCCGCCTGGTCGCCGGGGTCGTCCCGCTGGTCCGCCCGTACGCCGACCGGATCGCCGAGGTGGCCGGCCCGGACCTGGCCGACGCGCTGGCCGACGGACGGCTGGACCGCTACGTCGACCAGCTCGCCCGGGCGGCCCGGCGGGGCGGGGACGCGCCGCAGGTCCCCGCTCCCCGTGCGGGACAATGGGGAACTGTGCCCGTACCTGACTCCGCCCTGAGCGACGCCGACGCCGAGACCGGCGCGGTCCGCCCGTCCCGCCTCGACCCGGCCGTCGCCGCGCAGCTGCGCCGCGACCCCGACGGGCTGGTGGCCGCCGTCGTCCGTCAGCACGACACCGGCGAGGTGCTGATGGTCGCCTGGATGGACGACGAGGCGCTGCACCGCACGCTGACCACCGGCCGGGCCACGTACTGGTCGCGCAGCCGTCGGGAGTACTGGGTCAAGGGCCAAACCTCCGGTCACCACCAGTACGTCCGTTCGGTGTCGCTGGACTGCGACGGCGACGCCCTGCTGGTCGACGTCGACCAGGTCGGGGCGGCCTGCCACACCGGGCACCGCACCTGTTTCTTCACCGCACTGCCCGTCACCGGGAGTGACCCCCGGTGAGCGCGAGGAGTGCGGCGCGGCGGAGCCCCGCAGTCGCGAACGAAAGGCAGGCTCCGGTGAGCGCGAGGAGTGCAGCGCAGCGGAGCCCCGCAGTCGCGAACGAAAGGCAGGCTCCGGTGAGCGCGAGGAGTGCAGCGCAGCGGAGCCCCGCAGTCGCGAACGAAAGGCAGGCTCCGGTGAGCGCGAGGAGTGCAGCGCAGCGGAGCCCCGCAGTCGCGAACGAAAGGCAGGCTCCGGTGAGCGCGAGGAGTGCAGCGCAGCGGAGCCCCGCAGTCGCGAACGAAAGGCAGGCACGGCCATGACCGACGGCGCGCTCAGCCCCGACCTGGGCACTTTCACCGAGCTGGCCGGGCGCTGGCGGGTCGTCCCGGTGACCCGGCGGCTGCTCGCCGACGCGGAGACCCCGGTCGGGGTCTACCGCAAGCTGGCCGGCGGCCCCGGCACGTTCCTGCTGGAGTCCGCCGAGCAGGGCGTCGGCTCGGCCGGCATGGCCTGGTCCCGGTATTCGTTCATCGGCGTGCGCAGCGGCGCCACGCTGGTCGAGCGGGACGGCGTCGCGGTCTGGACCGGCAGCCCGCCGGCGGGGGTGCCGTCCACCGGCGACCCGGTCCGGGTGCTGCGCGAGACCGTCGCGGCGCTGGCCGGACCGGTGTGGGACCCGGCCAGCGGCATGCCCCCGCTGACCGGTGGCATGGTCGGTTACCTCGGCTACGACCTGATCCGGCGCTTCGAGCGGCTGCCCGACCTGACCGAGGACGACCTGGGCCTGCCCGAGCTGGGCATGATGCTCGCCACCGACCTGGTGGTGCTCGACCACTACGACGGCTCGGCGCTCCTGGTCGCCAACGCGGTGCTGCCGCCGCTGGACGCGCCCGACCGGGCGCCGCTGGTCACCGCGGCGTACCACCACGCGGTGGGGCGGCTGGACGCGATGACGACGGCGCTGTCCCGGCCGATTCCGCCCATGATCTCGACCGTGGACCGGCCCCCGGCCGGTGAGGTGGTCAGCCGGACCGTCGAGGGCGGCTACCCGAAGGCCGTCGAGGCGGCCAAGGAGGCCATCCGGGCCGGCGAGTGCTTCCAGATCGTCCTCTCCCAGCGCTTCGAGCGGGACACCCACGCCGACCCGCTGGACGTCTACCGGGTGCTGCGCACCAGCAACCCCAGCCCGTACATGTACCTGCTGCGCTTCGACGGGTTCGACATCGTCGGCTCGTCCCCGGAGGCGCACCTCAAGGTCAGCGCCGGGGCGGACGGGCAGCGGCGGGCGCTGCTGCACCCGATCGCCGGCACCCGGCCGCGCGGCGCCACCCCGGCGGCGGACGCCCGGCTCGCCGCCGAACTGCTCGCCGACCCCAAGGAACGCTCCGAACACGTGATGCTGGTCGACCTCGGCCGCAACGACCTGGGCCGGGTCTGCCGGCCGGGCACCGTCCAGGTGCCCGAGTTCGCCACCATCGAGCGGTACAGCCACGTCATGCACATCGTCTCCACCGTGGTGGGGACGCTGCGCGAGGACCGCACGGCCTTCGACGCCCTCGCCGCCACCTTCCCGGCCGGCACCCTCTCCGGCGCCCCGAAGGTGCGCGCCATGGAGATCATCGAAGAGCTGGAGCCGGTCCGCCGCGGTCTCTACGGCGGCACCGTGGGCTACTTCGGCTTCGGCGGTGATCTCGACATGGCGATCGCCATCCGTACCGCGCTGCTGCGCGACGGTCGGGCGTACGTGCAGGCCGGGGCGGGTGTGGTGGCCGATTCCGATCCCCTCGCCGAGGAGCGGGAGACCCGCGACAAGGCCGCCGCCGTGCTCGCCGCGATCGCCGCCGCCGAGACCCTCCGGCCGGCGCGATGAGCCGGCCGGGCATCCCCGCCGAGCCGTCCCCGGCGGCCCCGTCGGACGTCGCGCCCGCCGGGCGGGGCCGGCGCGAGCTGACGTACGCCGTGCTGCTCTGCCTGGCCGGCGCCGGCCTGGCGCTCTGGGCCGCGACCCGGACCTGGTCGGTCGAGGTGACCGCCCGCGGCGGGCTGCCGGCGATCCGGGCGGACCGCTCCGGCGCGGACCTGCTGCCCTGGGTGTCCGCGCTGGCGCTGGTGGGTCTCGCCGGTGGGGGCGCGGTGCTGGCCACCCGCGGCCGCGCGCGGCGGGTGCTGGGCGGACTGCTCGCCCTGCTCGGCGGCGCCGTCGCCGCCGGTGGCGGCTACGGCCTGGTCGCGGCGTTCGGCGGCGAGGTGAGCCGCCACTGGCCGGCCCTCTGCCTGGTCGGCGGGCTGCTCGCCGCCGCCGGCGGGGCGTTCACCGCGCTGCGGGGTGGAGCCTGGCCGGCGATGGGGGCCCGCTACGAGCGGGGCGACCGGGCCGGGGCGGCGCCCACGGCGGGCGGGGGCCCGGTGGGTGGGCACCGCACCCGGGAGGCGTGGGACGCGCTGGACCGGGGTGACGACCCGACGGTCAGCTGACCGGCTGGCGGTCCCGGACGTCGCGGCGGTCCCGGGCCGCAGCGCGGGCGGCGGCGAGCTCGGCCACCAGGCGGTCCAGTTCGGCGCGCTGGTCGGCGCGGGCCCGGTCGGCGCAGACGGCCTCCCAGGCGTTGCCCCGCGCGGTACGCACCCGAGCCTCGCCGACCACGGCGCGTTCGAGGGTGTGCACCACGCCGACCGCGAGTGACGCGACGGTCCGGGAGAGGGTGGTCAGTCCGATGCTGGAGTTCGGCTCCGAATTGGTCATGGTCACCCCGCACGATGAAGTCCGACGGTGGGCAGGCGCGTCATCGAGTCTGCCCGAGCAAGATGCTGCCCGGCTCACGTTTCGCATCGGTGACGAGCCGGTCAACTGTCCCTCGGGGGGAACGAACTGCACAGGGCCGTTCGTCCTTGAGCTTCGTCACAGCATCGAGAGGCGTCGTCGCGATGCGCCGGCCGGGCCGGCGTGCTCTCATGGCTCATGGGTGACGATCCCTGGCCGGCGGCGCCGGCGACCGGCGGGGTGACGCCGGTCGGTGCGGCGACAGCGCTGCGTGACGCGGCGTTCACCGGAAGTCGGCCATCATGCCACAGCCCATTTCGTGAGGAGCGCCATACCCCCGGCACCCGGAGCCAGGTGGCGCCACCTAGCATCGGGCCATGACACCCGGAGAGGGGAGTCCGTTGGTGACTGCTGAGCATGCGCACGCGGAGGGGGACGAGGCCGGTCCGGCAGCGTCCGCAAGCGTGCTCGACGAGATCCTGGCCGGCGTCCGCGAGGACGTGGCGCGGCGACAGGAGCAGGTTCCGCTGGAGCGGATCCGCGAGCTGGCCGTTGCCGCGCCGCCGCCACTGGACGCGTACGCGGCCCTGCGCAAGCCCGGCGTGGCGGTGATCGCCGAGGTCAAGCGCTCCTCGCCGAGCCGGGGCCGGCTGGCCGAGATCGCCGACCCGGCCGACCTGGCCGGGCAGTACGCCTCCGGCGGCGCCCGGGCGATCAGCGTGCTGACCGAGGGCCGCTGGTTCGGCGGGTCGCTCGACGACCTGGCCGCCGTCCGGGCCGCCGTGCGGGTGCCGGTGCTGCGCAAGGACTTCGTGGTCTCCAGCTACCAGGTGCACGAGGCCCGGGCGCACGGCGCCGACCTGGTGCTGCTGATCGTCGCCGCGCTGGAGCAGAACGTGCTGATGGGCCTCCTGGAGCGGATCGAGTCGCTCGGCATGTGCGCGCTGGTCGAGGTGCACACCGAGGAGGAGGCCGACCGGGCCCTGGAGGCCGGCGCGCAGGTCATCGGGGTCAACGCCCGCGACCTGCGTACCCTGGAGGTCGACCGCTCGGTGTTCGAGCGGATCGCGCCCGGGCTGCCCAGCAGCGTCGTCAAGATCGCCGAGTCGGGCGTACGCGGTCCGCACGACCTCATCCGGTACGCCTCGGCCGGCGCCGACGCGGTGCTGGTGGGCGAGGGCCTGGTGACCCAGAAGAGCCCGCGCGAGGCGGTCGCCGAGCTGGTCAACGCCGGTAACCACCCGGCCACGCCCCGCCCGGTGCGCTGAGGCGCGCCGGGCACCCGCTGCTGCGAGAGGACATCGCGATGAGCGCCAACGCCCCGGCCCCGACCGGCCAGCTTCCCGACGCCGCCGGTCACTTCGGCCGGTTCGGCGGCCGGTTCGTCCCGGAGGCCCTCGTCGCGGCGCTGGACGAGCTGGACGCGGCGTACCGCAAGGCGATGACCGACCAGAGCTTCCTCGCCGAGTTCGACGCCCTGCTGCGCGACTACGCCGGCGCTCCCTCGCTGCTCTACTCCGCCGAGCGGTTCTCCGCCGAGGTCGGCGCGCGGGTGCTGCTCAAGCGGGAGGACCTGAACCACACCGGCGCGCACAAGGTGCGCAACGTGCTCGGCCAGGCGCTGCTCACCCGGCGGATGGGCAAGCGCCGGGTGATCGCCGAGACCGGCGCCGGTCAGCACGGGGTGGCCACCGCCACCGCCGCCGCCCTGTTCGACCTCGAGTGCGTGGTCTACATGGGCGAGGTGGACACCGAGCGGCAGGCGCTGAACGTGGCCCGGATGCGGATGCTCGGCGCCACCGTCGTCCCGGTCACCGCCGGCTCGCGCACCCTCAAGGACGCGATGAACGAGGCGATGCGGGACTGGGTCGCCAACGTCGACGACACCCACTACCTGATCGGCACCGCCGCCGGCCCGCACCCGTTCCCGGAGATGGTCCGGGACTTCGTGCGCGGCATCGGTGACGAGGCCCGCCGGCAGTGCCTCGACCTGACCGGCGCGCTGCCGGACGCGGTCCTCGCCTGCGTCGGCGGCGGCTCCAACGCGCTCGGCATCTTCCACGCCTTCGTCGGCGACCCCGACGTCCGGCTGTACGGCTTCGAGGCCGGCGGTGAAGGGGTGGAGACCGGCCGGCACGCGGCCAGCATCACCGGCGGCAGCTCCGGCGTGCTGCACGGCACCCGGACGTACGTGCTGCAGAACGCCGACGGCCAGACGATCGAGTCGCACTCCATCTCGGCCGGCCTCGACTACCCGGGCGTCGGGCCGGAGCACGCCTGGCTGCACGACAGCGGCCGGGCCACCTACGCGCCGGTGACCGACCGGGAGGCGATGGCGGCGTTCGAGCTGCTCTGCCGCACCGAGGGGATCATCCCGGCGATCGAGAGCTCCCACGCGCTCGCCGGCGCGCTGAAGGTCGGTCCGCGGCTCGCCGCCGAGCTGGGCCGGGAGCCGGTGATCGTGGTCAACCTCTCCGGGCGGGGCGACAAGGACGTGCACACCGCCGGCGAGTACTTCGGCATCCTCGACAAGGAGTGAACAGATGAGCCGGATCGGGGTGGCCTTCGACAAGGCCCGCGCCGACGGGCGGGCCGTGCTGGTCGGCTGCATGCCGGCCGGCTTCCCGACCGTCGAGGGCAGCATCGCCGCGATGACCGCCATGGTCGAGGCCGGGGTGGACGTCATCGAGTTGGAGATCCCCTACTCCGACCCCGTGATGGACGGCCCGGTGATCCAGAAGGCCAGCGACATCGCCCTGGCCGGGGGCGTGCGCACCGCGGACGCGCTGCGCATCGTCGAGGCGGTCGCCGCCACCGGCGCGCCGGTGGTCACCATGACCTACTGGAACCCGATCGAGCAGTACGGCGTGGACGCCTTCGCCCGCGACCTGGCCGCCGCCGGCGGCACCGGCCTGATCACCCCGGACCTGATCCCCGACGAGGCGGACGAGTGGCTGGCCGCCTCGGACGCGCACGGCCTGGACCGGACGTTCCTGGTCTCCCCGTCCTCCACCGACGCCCGGCTGAAGATGACCGCCGCGCACTGCCGCGGCTTCGTCTACGCGACCGCCCTCATGGGCGTCACCGGTGCCCGGGCGAAGACCTCCGACGCCGCGCCGATCCTGGTCTCCCGGCTGCGGGAGGTCACCGACCTGCCGGTCGGGGTCGGCCTCGGCGTGGGCACCGGCGCGCAGGCCGGCACGGTGGCCGGGTACGCCGACGGCGTGATCGTCGGCAGCGCGCTGGTCCGTTGCGTCCTGGACGCTCCGGACCAGGCCGCCGGGCTCGCCGCCCTGCGCACGCTCGGCGCCGAACTCGCCGAGGGCGTCCGCAACGCCGCCCGCTGACCCGCGCGGCGTCGTCGCTCCGCGACCATGATCGACCCGGATTTGCGGGGTGTCGGGGTGTCCGCGAGCCGGAACACCCCGACACGCCGCAAACGGGAGTGCGGCCGGAGGCGCAGGGTGGCCGCTGCGGTCAGGGGCCGGGCCGGACGTCCGACCCGGCGCGCGGCGCGGGCCGCACGGCATCGACCGCTCGGACCGGCGGGGCCGGGTCCGGGCGCAGGTCGCGCAGCACCCCTGAGCGCCCGACCCGGGCGTCGGCGACCGCCGCCCGGGTGACCGGGGTGACCTCCGCCGGCAGCCGGTCCGGCAGGTGCCAGGAGAGCGTGCACCCGGCCGGTGGCGCGAGGGCCGCGTCCGGGTGGGCACGAGCCCGGAAGACGTGCACCACCACGTCCGGCAGGGAGTCCGACGCCGGCGGCCCGCCGCAGGTGGAGCCGCTGAGGTGGTAGAGGCCGACCAGGTCGACCACCTCGACGGCGTACCCGGTCTCCTGCCGGACCTCGCCCGCCACCGCGCCGGTCGGGCACTGCGGGCGGCGCAACCGCCCGCCGGGCAGTCCCCAGCGACCACCCGGCTCGCGGCGGCAGAGCAGCACGCGACCGGCGTCGTCGGTGACGACCGCGGCGACCGCCCAGGTGAGCGTGCTCATGGACAAAGAGCCTACGACCGTGCAAACCAGAAGTCATCCGACGCCCCGACCGCGCCGACCGGGGTGCCGCGACAGCGGTCCGCAGCGGTAGCGTGTGCACCCGTGACCCTCGCCTCGATGACCCCTCAGGCGGCTCTGCCGAGCCCCACCACCGCTGTCTGGCAGCTCGGGCCGGTGCCGATCCGGGCGTACGCGCTCTGCATCATCCTCGGCATCGTGGTGGCCTGCTGGCTCACCGAGCGGCGGCTGCGCCGGCGCGGCGTCGCCCCCGGCGCGGTGCTCGACATCGCCGTCTGGGCCGTCCCGGCCGGCATCGTCGGCGCCCGGATCTACCACGTGATCACCTCGCCGGAGAAGTACTTCGGCACCGGCGGGGACCCGATGAAGGCGTTCGCCATCTGGGAGGGCGGCCTCGGCATCTGGGGCGCGGTGGCCGGTGGCGCGCTGGGCGCCTGGATCGCCGCCCGCCAGCTCGGCATCCCGCTCGTGGTGGTCGCCGACGCCCTCGCGCCCGGCCTGCCGCTGGCCCAGGCGATCGGCCGCCTCGGCAACTGGTTCAACAACGAGCTGTACGGCGGCCGGACCACCCTGCCCTGGGGTCTGGAGATCCACCGGATGGACCCGGACAACCCCGGGCGGGCGCTGCGCGACGACGCCGGTGAGGCGATCCGGGAGCCGGGTCTCTACCACCCGGCCTTCGCCTACGAGGCGCTGTGGAACCTCGGCGTCGTCGCCCTGGTGCTCGTCCTGGACCGCAAGCTCAAGCTGGGCCGGGGCCGCGCCTTCGCGCTCTACGTGATGGGCTACACCGTCGGCCGGTTCTGGATCGAGCTGGTCCGCACCGACGAGGCGAACCAGATTCTCGGCCTGCGCCTCAACGTCTGGACCGCCGGGCTGGTTTTCCTCGGCGCCCTCGTCTACTTCCTGCGGGTCCGCGGCCCCCGCGAGTACCTGGTCCCGGTGGGCGTCCCGGCGGCCCCGGCGCCGCCGGCCGGCGACGTCTCCCAGGTCGACCTCTCCCGCACCGAGCAGGGTCCCAAGGCGGCCGCGCCGGAGGGCTACCGGGTCGTCAGCGAGGAACAGTTCGAGGCGTACCGGGAGACCGGTGAGCTCCCCGACGAGCACGCCGCCGCGCCGGCCGCCGGGACCGGCGACGAGCCGGCCGCCGACGACGCCGCCGCGAAGGCCGACGGCGCGGACGACCGGGGCGACGCCGCGGGTGACGCCCCGGAGCGGGACGACCGGGCCGGCGCCGCGGGTGCCCGTCCCGCCGACCGGGACAGCTGAGCGCGCGGCATGCGTACCGCGGTGGTGGTCGGCGCCGGGCTCGGCGGACTGGCGGCGGCCGGCGCGCTGGCCCGCTCCGGCTGGCGGGTGACCCTGCTGGAGCGGGCCGACCGGGTCCGCCCGGAACCCACCGCCGTGGTGCTCTGGCCCAACGGGGTACGCGCCCTGCACGCCCTCGGCCTCGGCGCCGGCCTGGACGCCATCGCCACCCCGCTGCCCGACGGCGGGGTGCGCCGCCCCGACGGGCACTGGCTGGTGCAGGCCCGGCCCACCCCGGCGGAGCGGATGCCGGTGGTGGTGCACCGGGAGGACCTGCACGACGCCCTGATCGCCGGCCTCGGCGACCGGGTGGAGCTGCGCACCGGCGTGGCCGTGGACACCGTTAGGGTCGGCCCCGGCGAGCGGCCGGCGGTCGGCGCCGGCCGGCAGCTGGTGGAGGCGGACCTGCTGGTGGCCGCCGACGGCACCGACAGCCAGGTGCGCCGGCAGCTCGCCCCGGAGGCGGCCGTGGTCAGCTCCGGCTGCGCGGCCTGGCGGGCGGTGATCCCCTGGTACCGGGCGCCCCGGCTCGCCACCGACCGGCCGGTCGGTGGCGAGGTGCTGGGCGCCGGCTACCGCTTCGTGGCCGCCTCGCTGGGCGAGCGCGGTTCCTCCGGCGCCTCCCGCCGGGGTGGCATCTACTGGGTGGCGACGGCGGTCGGGGCGTCCCGCCCCGAGCCGCCGGAGACCCAGCTCGCCCTGCTCAAGCGCTGGTACGCCGGCTGGCCCGCTCCGATCGGCGAGCTGCTCGACGCCACCGACCCGGCCGACCTCGTGCAGCAGGAGGTCCGGGAGCTGCGCCCGCTGCCCCGGGCGTACGGCTTCCCGGCCGGCCCCGGTGGGGCGGTGCTGCTGGGGGACGCCGCGCACGCCATGCCGCCGCATCTCGGCCAGGGCGCCTGCCTGGCCTTCGAGGACGCCGCGACGCTGTCGTCGTTGCTGCGCGAGTCCCGGCTGCCCGACGCCGTGCGGGCGTACGACCGGCTGCGCCGCCCCCGCGCGGCCACCGTGGTCCGGCAGACCCGCCGGATGTCCGCGGTCCTCCAGGCCCGGGGCCGGCTGGCCCTGCGCGCCCGCGACGCCGCCCTCGGCACGATCAGCCCGCGCCTGCTCTCCACCGCCGCCACCGCCGCCGCCCAATGGCGCCCCCCAACCCCCTGACCCCGCCCCCCGCCCCCCCCAATTCGCGTTGATCATGAAGTTGTCGG
This sequence comes from Micromonospora sp. LZ37, assembly GCF_059359015.1. Taxonomy (NCBI): domain Bacteria; kingdom Bacillati; phylum Actinomycetota; class Actinomycetes; order Micromonosporales; family Micromonosporaceae; genus Micromonospora; species Micromonospora sp. LZ37. Next base: position 215,356 of record NZ_JCADBL010000003.1, read on the forward strand.
CACGACACGCCGAGGTGAGCGCCGCCAACTTCATGATCGACCCGTGGGTGGGGGCGGGGGAGGGGGAGGTCAGATGAGGGCGGTGGGTTCGGCTATGCAGGCGGTGGCGATGCGGCGGAAGCCCACCCGCAGGTAGACGCGGGCGATCTCCTCGCTGCCGGCCGAGAGGAAGATCAGGTCGGTGCCGGCGGCGAGCAGTTCGTGGGCCAGCGTGGCGGTGACCGCGGCGCCGAGGCCACGACGGCGGGCCGACGGCAGGGTGGCGACTCCGGCGATCTCCGCGACGTCGTCGACCCGCATCGCCATCCCGCTGGCCAGCGCGCCCTCCTCGGCGGAGCCGGCCAGGGCCGACACCCGCCGGCCGTCGGCGATCCGGGTCCGCTCCTCGTCCAGCGCCGCCACGTCCAGCTCGGTGACGGCGGCGTCCCGCTCCGCCGGACCGGCGTCGCCGATCGCGGTGCCGGCGGCGGAGAAACCCACCGCGGCGACCGCGCGCCGGGCCGCCACGTCGGCGGCGAAGCCGGGCGCGTCGGGGTCCAGCATCCGCAGGGGTACGTCGGTGAGCGTCGCCGGGTCGGGCAGCGCGGCCGGGTCGAGCACCATCAGCGGCGCCTCCAGCACGCCCAGCCCCGCCGAGCGGGCCACCGCCAGCAGGTCCGGGGTGTTCTCGTGCACCCACTCGAAGGCCTCCGGCAGGCCCAGTTCGCGCTGCCGCTCGCGGACGGACTGGATGTCGGCGAGGGAGGGCGGCTCGGTGGCGTCCAGCCGGGGACGGGCGTAGAACGGCCAGCCGGCCCCGTCCCGGACGAAGAGCACCAGCGCGCCGTGCTCCTCCGCGCGTGCGACGTCCCGGGGGACGGCGTCGTAGAAGCGTTCCAGGCGGGCGAGGAGGTCGCCGTGCAGGGGATCCACCGCGCGAGACTACACGTCCCAGAGTCTGGAAGGTGTGATCAATCCGCACTGGCCTTGTGGGGGTCGCCCTAACGTAGACTCAATAAACCGCAAGGGCCGACGTCGTCCCGACCATGTACGAACCTGAGTGACGACAGGAGGCCCGGTGGCCTTTCCGTACCCTCTCAGCCCGCAGTCGGCCCCGCCCGCGGCCGGTCTCTACGACCCGGCCAACGAGCACGACGCGTGCGGCGTGGCCTTCGTGGCGGATCTGCACGGCCGGCGCTCCCACGCGGTGGTGGCCCGCGGCCTCGGCGCGCTCTGTCGCCTGGACCATCGGGGCGCCCGGGGCGCGGAACACAACACCGGCGACGGCGCGGGGATCATGATCCAGGTGCCGGACGCGTTCCTGCGCGCCGTGGTGGACTTCCCGCTCCCGCCGGCCGGCCAGTACGCCACCGGCCTGGTCTTCCTCCCCGACGACGACGCCGCCGAGGCCCGCGCCCGGCAGGTGGTGGAGAAGTACGCCCTGGTCGAGGGGGCCGACCTGCTCGGCTGGCGGGACGTCCCGGTCGACCCGAGCGGGCTGGGGGAGACCGCGCTCGCCGCGATGCCCCGGATCCGCCAGCTCTTCCTGGCCGCGCACCGGCTCACCGACACCCCGGCCGGCCCGGCCGGCTCCCCGCTGACCGGGCTCGACCTGGACCGGGTGGCGTTCTGCGTGCGTAAGCAGGCCGAGCGGGAGAGCGCGGAGCGGGGCGTGCCGGCGTACTTCCCGTCGCTGTCGGCGCGGACCATGACCTGGAAGGGGATGCTCACCCCCGACCAGCTGCCGGCGTACTTCCCGGAGCTGACCGACGAGCGGGTGTCCAGCGCGATCGCGCTGGTGCACTCCCGCTTCTCCACCAACACCTTCCCGTCCTGGCCGCTGGCGCACCCGTACCGGTTCATCGCGCACAACGGCGAGATCAACACGATCCGCGGCAACCGGAACTGGATGCAGGCCCGGGAGGCCCTGCTCCGCAGCCCGGACCTGCCCGGCAACATCCGGCGGATCTTCCCGGTCTGCACGCCGGGCGCCTCCGACTCGGCGAACTTCGACGAGGTCCTGGAGCTGCTGCACCTGGCCGGGCGGAGCCTGCCGCACGCGGTGCTGATGATGATCCCGGAGGCGTGGGAGAACGATCCGGCCATGCGGGCGGACAAGCGGGCCTTCTACCGCTTCCACGCCAGCCTGATGGAGCCGTGGGACGGCCCCGCCTCGGTCGCCTTCACCGACGGCGAGATCGTCGGCGCGGTGCTGGACCGCAACGGCCTGCGCCCGGGCCGCTGGTGGCGCACCTCCGACGGCCTGGTCGTGCTCGGCAGCGAGGCGGGGGTGCTCGACCTCGACCCGGCCGACGTGGTCGCCAAGGGCCGCCTCCAGCCGGGAAAGATGTTCCTGGTCGACACGGTCAACGGGCGGATCGTGCAGGACGACGAGATCAAGTCCGAGCTGGCCGCCGCCCAGCCGTACGGCGAGTGGCTGCACGCCGGGCTGATCGACCTGACCGACCTGCCGCCGCGCGAGCACACCGTCTACACCCACGACTCGGTGCGCCGCCGGCAGCAGACCTTCGGCTACACCGAGGAGGAGCTGAAGATCCTGCTCGCGCCGATGGCCCGCCTCGGCGCGGAGCCGCTCGGCTCGATGGGCACGGACACCCCGATCGCTCCGCTGTCGACCCGGCCCCGGCTGCTCTACGACTACTTCCACCAGCTCTTCGCCCAGGTCACCAACCCGCCGCTGGACGCCATCCGGGAGGAGTTGGTGACCAGCCTGTCGTCGACCATCGGCCCGGAGGGCAACCTGCTCGACCCGGGCGCGGCCAGCTGCCGGCAGATCGTGCTGCCGTACCCGGTGATCGACAACGACGAGTTGGCCAAGATCCTCTCCATCGACGAGGACGGCGACCTGCCCGGCTTCAAGGCGGTCCGGGTCTCCGGGCTCTACCGGGTCCGCGACGGCGGCGCCGGGATCAAGGCCCGGCTGACCGAGATCTGCCGGCACGTCTCCGAGGCGATCGAGGACGGCGTGCGGATCCTGGTCCTTTCCGACCGGGATTCCAACGCCGACCTCGCCCCGATCCCGTCCCTGCTGCTCACCGCCGCGGTGCACCAGCACCTGGTCCGCGAGCAGACCCGTACCCAGGTGGCGCTGATCGTCGAGTCCGGCGACTGCCGCGAGGTGCACCACGCGGCGGTGCTCATCGGCTACGGCGCGGCGGCGGTCAACCCGTACCTGGCCTTCGAGTCGGTCGAGGACATGATCTCCACCGGGGCGCTGGTCGGCGTGGATCCGGGTAAGGCCGTGCGCAACTACGTCAAGGCGCTCGGCAAGGGCGTTCTGAAGATCATGTCCAAGATGGGCATCTCGACGGTGTCGTCGTACTGCGGCGCGCAGGTCTTCGAGGCGGTCGGGCTGGACACCCGCCTGGTCGAGCGCTACTTCCGGGGCACCCCGAGCACCATCAGCGGCATCGGACTCAACGAGATCCACGCCGAGGTGGCCGCCCGGCACTCGCTGGCCTGGCCGCCGTCCGGCGTCGAGGCGTCCGACCGGCTGGAGGTCGGCGGCGAGTACCAGTGGCGCCGCGAGGGCGAGCTGCACCTGTTCAACCCGGAGACGGTCTTCCTGCTCCAGCACGCCACCCGCAGCCGCCAGTACGACGTCTTCCGGCAGTACACCGCCAAGGTCGACGAGCTGGCCGCGAAGGCCGGCTCGCTGCGCGGGCTGTTCACCCTGCGCACCGGCCTGCGCCCGCCGGTGCCACTGGACGAGGTCGAGCCGGCCACCGAGATCGTCAAGCGGTTCGCCACCGGCGCCATGTCGTACGGGTCGATCTCGGCGGAGGCGCACGAGACCCTGGCCATCGCGATGAACCGGCTCGGCGGGAAGTCCAACACCGGCGAGGGCGGCGAGGACGTCGACCGGCTGCACGACCCGGCCCGCCGCTCCGCGGTCAAGCAGATCGCCAGCGGCCGGTTCGGCGTGACCAGCGAATACCTGGTCAACGCCGACGACCTCCAGATCAAGATGGCCCAGGGCGCCAAGCCCGGCGAGGGCGGGCAGCTGCCCGGCAACAAGGTCTGGCCGTGGATCGCCCGGACCCGGCACGCCACGCCGGGCGTCGGCCTGATCTCCCCGCCGCCGCACCACGACATCTACTCCATCGAGGACCTCGCCCAGCTGGTGCACGACCTCAAGTGCGTCAACCCGTCCGCCCGGGTGCACGTCAAGCTGGTCAGCGAGGTCGGCGTCGGCACGGTCGCGGCCGGCGTCGCCAAGCTCAAGGCCGACGTCATCCTGATCTCCGGGCACGACGGCGGCACCGGGGCGTCCCCGCTGAACTCGCTCAAGCACGCCGGCACGCCGTGGGAGCTGGGCCTGGCCGAGGCGCAGCAGACGCTGCTGCTCAACAAGCTGCGCGACCGGGTCACCGTGCAGGTCGACGGTCAGCTCAAGACCGGCCGGGACGTGCTGGTCGCGGCGCTGCTCGGCGCCGAGGAGTTCGGCTTCGCCACCGCCCCGCTGATCGTCGAGGGTTGCGTGATGATGCGGGTCTGCCACCTGGACACCTGTCCGGTCGGCATCGCCACCCAGAACCCGGTGCTGCGCGAGCGGTTCACCGGCCAGCCGGAGTTCGTGGAGAACTTCTTCCTCTTCCTCGCCGAGGAGGTCCGCGGCTACCTCGCCGAGCTGGGCCTGCGCAGCATCGAAGAGGCGATCGGGCAGACCGAGCTGCTCGACGTCGTCCCGGCGATCGAGCACTGGAAGGGGCACGGGCTGGACCTGGGGCGCGTACTGCACCTGCCGGAGCTGCCCGCGGACGCCGCCCGGCGCGGCGTGCGGGCCCAGGACCACGGCCTGGAGCTGGCCCTGGACAACGAGCTGCTCGCCCTGGCCCAGCCGGCGCTGCGCGACGGCAGCCCGGTCCGGGTCGAGGTCGCGGTGCGCAACGAGCACCGCAGCGTCGGCGCGATGCTCGGCGGCGAGGTGACCCGCCGCTTCGGCGGCGCCGGCCTGCCCGACGACACCATCGAGTTCCTGCTGCGCGGCACCGCCGGGCAGTCCTTCGGCGCGTTCCTGCCGCGCGGGGTGACCCTGCGGCTGCACGGCGACGCCAACGACTACGTCGGCAAGGGCCTCTCCGGTGGCCGGATCGTCGTCCGACCGGACGCCGCCGCCCCGTTCGTCGACCCGGAGGCCGCGGTCGGGCAGCGGGCCGAGGATCAGATCATCGCCGGCAACACCATCCTGTACGGGGCCACCGGCGGCGAGCTGTTCCTGCGTGGCCGGGTGGGGGAGCGGTTCGCGGTGCGCAACTCCGGCGCGGTGGCCGTCGTCGAGGGCGTCGGCGACCACGGCTGCGAGTACATGACCGGCGGCACCGTGGTGGTGCTCGGCGAGACCGGCCGCAACTTCGCCGCCGGCATGTCCGGCGGCACCGCCTACGTGCACCGGCTGGACCGGGGGAGGGTCAACGCCGAACTGGTCGACCTGTCCCCGCTGCGCGACTCCGAGCGGGAACTGCTGCACGAACTCGTGCAGCGGCACGTCGCGGAGACCGACTCGGCGATCGGCGCGGAGCTGCTCAAGCGCTGGCCGGAGGCGGTGGAGGAGTTCACCGCGGTGGTGCCCCGGGACTACCGCCGGGTGATGGAGATCATGCGGGCCGCCGAAGCCGCCGGCCACGACGTCGACGACGCGGTCATGTCTGCGCTGACCGCGCCGGTGCCGCCCGCCCCGCGGGCGGCGGCCCAGGAGGTGGCCCGTGCCTGACCCGAACGGTTTCCTGCGCTACAACCGGCGGCTGCCGGCCCGCCGTCCGGTGCCGGTGCGGATCACCGACTGGCGGGAGGTCTACCCACCGGCCGGTGAGGAGCTGATCCGCGAGCAGGCCACCCGGTGCATGGACTGCGGCATCCCGTTCTGCCACGACGGCTGCCCGTTGGGCAACCGCATCCCGGACTGGAACGACTGGGTCCGCACCGGCAACTGGGACGCGGCGGTGGAGTCGCTGCACGCCACCAACAACTTCCCGGAGTTCACCGGCCGGCTCTGCCCGGCGCCCTGCGAGGCCGCCTGCGTGCTCGGCATCGGCGGCGGGGACCCGGTCACCATCAAGCAGGTCGAGGTGGAGATCGCCGACGCGGCGGTGGCCCGGGGCGGGCTGCGTCCCCGCCCGGTGCCGGCGCCGACCGGCCGGTCGGTGGCGGTGGTCGGCTCCGGCCCGGCCGGCCTGGCCGCCGCCCAGCAGCTGGCCCGCGCCGGGCACGCCGTCACGGTGTACGAGCGCGACGACGCGCTCGGTGGCCTGCTCCGGTACGGCATTCCGGACTTCAAGCTGGAGAAGCAGCACATCGACCGGCGGCTGGCCCAGCTCGCCGCCGAGGGCGTCCGGTTCCGCACCGGGGTGGACGTCGGCGTCGACGTGACCGCCGAGCAGTTGCGCGCCGAGTACGACGCGGTGCTGCTGGCCTGCGGCGCGCTGCAGGGCCGGGACACCCCGGAGACGCCGGGACGGCAGCTGCGCGGCGTACACCAGGCGATGACCCACCTGGTCGCCGCGAACCGGGTGGTCGCCGCGGCGGCCGGCGGGGCGCCCGGCCCGGCGGTGCTGCCCGACGGCACGCCGATCGACGCCGCCGGCCGGCACGTCGTGATCATCGGTGGCGGCGACACCGCCGCGGACTGCCTCGGGGTGGCGCACCGGCAGGGCGCGGCCGGCGTACACCAGCTCGACCTCTACCCGGAGCCGCCGCAGGCCCGCGACGAGGCCCGCGACCCGTGGCCGACCTGGCCGTGGGTGCTGCGCAGCTACCCGGCGCACGAGGAGGGCGGCGAGCGGGTCTTCGCCGTCGCCGTGCAGGAGTTCGTCGACGACGGCACCGGCCAGGTCAAGGGTGTCCGGATCGCCGAGGTCACGGTGGAGAAGCGGGACGGCCGGCGGATCGTCACCCCGCTGCCCGGCTCCGAGCGGGAGCTCCCCGCGGACCTGGTGCTGCTCGCGATCGGCTTCGAGGGCACCGAGGAGCAGCCGCTGCTCGACCAGCTCGGGGTCGGCCGCAACGCCCGGGGCGCGGTCGACGCCCGGTCGGACTGGCAGACCGCGGCCGACGGCGTCTTCGTCGCGGGTGACATGCACCGGGGCGCCTCGCTGATCGTCTGGGCGATCGCCGAGGGGCGCGCGGCGGCCGCGGCGATCCACGCGTACCTCGGCGGGGTCGGGACGCTCGCGGCCCCGGTGACCTCGTCGGCGCAGCCCCTCGCCGCCCGCTAGCTCGTCATCCACGCCCGAGGGCCGCTGACCTGACCTGTCGGTCAGCGGCCCGGGTCAACCGTGCCGCTGTCGATCGGCGACCGCGGCGGGCTCCCGCTTTACATTGATGTTCTTGCATGTAGATGTTCAGCGATGAATACTACCGATTGGCGGCAGCCGGCGCATCGCCCGCACATCGGTGGTGACGTGTCCTGCCGCTCATGACCGGCGCTGATCGGTCAGCGCCTGAGCCTGGCGGGAGGCCACGTGCACGTCCTACGAGTCGGACTGATCACCCTGGTGGGGGTGGCGTCCGTGATGGTGGGGGCCACCCCGGCGACGGCCGAGGCCGACCCCCGGGTCACGACAAACGAGGCGCTGAGGGCCGGCGTCGTCACCCACCGTGCTGCCGACGACGCGGCGGAACAACGCAGGATCACCGACTACTGGACTCCGGCCCGGATGCGGGCCGCCCGGTCCGCCGACTCCGTCGCCCCCGGCGCGGTCGGCAGGTCCAACTCCGCCCCGCAGCCCGTGGGCGAACGGAAGTCCGTCGCCCCGATCCCCGCCCCCGATTCGGCCGCCGTGCGCGCCGTGGCGTCGTCGATCGAGTGGACCGGTGGGGGCACCGTGGCGTGGACCACCGGCAAGGTCTTCTTCACCCGCCTGGGTTATGAATGGGTGTGCTCGGGCAGCGTCGTGTCCAGCGCGAACAGGGACATGGTCGTCACCGCCGGGCACTGCGTGCACGGCGTCATCGACTGGCAGGGAAACACGGGCTTCTTCGAGAACTTCGTCTTCGTGCCGGCCTACCACAACGGCGCCCGGCCGGTCGGGACGTTCACGGCGCGCTCGCTGCACGCCCTCAACAAGTGGACCAGCAGGAGCGACTTCAACTACGACGTGGGCGTCGCGCTGATGAACCCGCTCAATGGGCGCGACGTCGCCGACACCGTCGGCGCCCAGGGCATCACCTTCAACGAACCGCGCAACACCTTCATGTACGCCTTCGGTTACCCGAGCGGCCCCCCGTTCGACGGGGAGCGCCTCATCGCCTGTGCGAGCACGGTCTTCCCGGACACCATCGGAGGCACGCAGTCGCAGGGGATGACGTGCGACATGACCCCCGGATCCAGCGGCGGCCCGTGGTTCTTCCAGTTCGACGCCGCCCGCGGCCTCGGGTACGTGAACTCGGTGAACAGCTTCCTCTACACCAACCACCCCAACATGATGTGGGGACCGTACTTCGGTAGTGCCATCGAGTCGCTCTACCAGCGCACCCAGGCAGCCTGACGCGAGTTCACCCGGGAGTGCCCACCCGCCGCGGGTCGGCGGGTGGGCACTCGGCTGACCCGGCGGCTCCGCCGCCCGGACACCCCGGTCCGTCCCGGACCGGGGTGTCCGTCGTCGGCGTCCGGTCCGTGCCGGACGCCGACGACCTGGTAGGGCGTGCCCCGCGCCGGCCCCGCGGAGCCGGTGAGACCCCTCACGAAAGCCGCAAAAAGGTTTAGCGCGCGGCAGACTTGGCCGCTGCCGAACCCGCCGTGGGTTCGGCTTCGTCATGTCGTCGTCTGGACGGGGAGGCCCTCGTGGCCCTCGGAAGCACGTTCGCCGCACTGCGTCACCGGAACTACCGGATCTGGGCCGGTGCCGGGTTCCTGTCGGTGATCGGGACCTGGATGCAGGTGCTCGGCGTCAACTGGTACGTGCTCGAGCAGACCCGCTCGGCGACCTCGATGGGCCTGGCCGTCCTGCTCCAGGCCCTGCCGACGCTGCTGCTCAGCGTCTGGGGCGGGGCGCTGGCCGACCGGGTGCCGGCGAAGCCGCTGCTGATCGCCGCCCAGGCGCTGCACGCCCTGCTCGCCGCGGGACTCGCCGTGGTCGCCGTCACCGGTGCCGGTGGGCTCCCGGCGATCTACGTGATCGCCCTGGTCACCGGGGCGGTGTCGGCGATCGAGGGGCCGGTGTCGGGCCGCTGGTCCTCGACCCTGGTCGACCGGGAGGACCTCGGCAACGCCCTCGCGCTCGGCTCGCTGACCAACTCCGCCGGCCGCATCCTCGGCATGAGCGCCGGCGCCGTCGTGGTCGCCGCCGTCGGCCCCGCGCTGCTCTTCGCCGTCAACGCGGCCAGCTTCGTCGCGGTGGTCGCCGCCCTGTTCGCCGTACGCGAGGGGGAGCGCTACCGGGGCGGGGACGCGGTGCTGGCCGACGCGCCGGTGGCCGACGGCGGCATCCGGGCCGGCTTCCGCTACCTGCTGCGCCAGCCGGTGGTGCTGGTCGCGCTGGGGCTGTCGTTCGTGCTGGGGAGCCTGGGGCGCAACTACCAGGTGACCATGGCGGCGATGAGCGACGGCCCGCTGGGCGGCGGCGCGTCCGGCTACGGCGTGCTCTCCACCGTCTTCGCGGTCGGCACGGTGCTCGGCGCGCTGGTGGCGGCCCGCCGCCGGGAGCTGGGCTACGGGATGCTGATCGGCGCGGGCCTGCTGGCCAGCGTGCTGCAGATCGTCGCCGGGCTGGCCCCCGGCACGCCCAGCTTCGCCGCGGTGATCCTCCCGGTGGCGGCGGCGGCGGTGGTCATCGACACCACGGTCGGCGCCCGCGCCCAGCTCGACACCGACTACGCCATGCGCGGTCGGGTGCTGGCCGCCCTGGCGGTCACTGGGTCGGTCTCCGCCGCGGTCGGCGCGCCCCTGCTCGGGTGGCTCTCCGAGCACGCCGGCCCCCGGCAGACCCTGGTGCTGGCCGGGGCGGTGACCGCCATCGCCACCGCCGCCGCGGGTGTGGCCCTCGACGGGCTGCGCGAGCGCCGGCTGCGCCACCGGGTCACCCGGGTGCTGACCGCGCCCGCGGTGCGCCGCCCGGCCCGCCGGGTCGCCGCCGTGGCCGCCCGCGTGGCCCGGCCGGCGACCCCGGCTGTCGCGGTCGCCGGACTCGCCCCGGCTGTCGGGGTCGGCCTGGCCCCGGCGATCGGCCCGGCTGCGGCGCCCCGGCCGGCGGGGAGTCCGCCGCCCGGCCCGTACCTGGCCGGGCGCCGTCCCGGCGCGGGACGGCTGCCGTCCAGCCGGCTGGTGCGGGCCGCCCACGGCTGCCCGGGCGGCGGGCCGGCCCGGCCCCGCCGTCGCCCCCGGCTGGCCGGCGCTGCCCCGGTCGACGTACCCCCGTCCGACTACCTGCCCTGAGCAGATCCCTTCCGTGGCCGCGTCGCCGTTCCTCGTGGCGTCACCCGGGGGTCGCGGGGACCGGCCGCGGGTGAGCGAGGTCATGAGGTTCGGCGCGGGATGCGGCGTCCACGGGGCCGGGCGGCGGGAAGATCATCGCTACGCTCCGGGCATGGATACCGAGGAGCGGCTGCGGCGCATCCGCCGGTGGCTGTGGGTCGTGCTGGTCGGTCTCTTCCTCAGTGGAGTGACCGCGTTCCCGCTCGAGATCGAGGTGCGCTGGCTGCTGCGCGCGCTGGACCCGCTCGCCGACGACCTGCCGGCGTTGGTCGCCTGGGTCGAGCGGGTGCACACCGGGCTGGTGGAGACCGGCGACCGCCATCCCTTCATGCTCTACGGCACCGACTGGCTCGCCTTCGCCCACCTGGTGCTGGCGGTGGCCTTCTGGGGGCCGCTGCGGGACCCGGTGCGCAACGTCTGGGTGGTGCAGCTGGGCATGATCGCGTGCGCGGGCATCGTGCCGCTGGCGCTGATCTGCGGGCCGATCCGGGACATCCCGTGGTTCTGGACGTTGGTCGACCTCTCCTTCGCCGTCGGTGCCTTCCCGCCGCTCTGGTTCGCCTACCGGCACATCCGGGCGATCGAGGCCGACACCGGCGCCCCGACCGGGCCGCCGGTGTCGACGCCGAGGGCCTGACCCCCGCCCGGGCGACGTGCCCGCGGCGGAGGTGGACGTCGTACCGGCCGGGTGCCCGGCCCGGAGTCGGGGACGGGCACCCGGCCGGAGCGGGGTCAGCGCTGCAGGAGCTGGTGCGCCTCGCGGATCTTCGTCCACGACTTCGGCTGCTGGGGAGCGGCCTCGGCCGTCGCGCGGGCCGCCGTGGCCACCGTCGGCCGGCCGGCGGTGAACAGCCAGGTGGTGAAGAGCGTGTCCAGGTCCAGGCCGGAGATCCGCTCGGCGAGGGCCTGGAACTGGGCGACGGAGGCGTTGCCGTACCGGTGCTCGGCCGTCCAGGCCGGCAGGATCCGCCGGAACGCCTCGTCGCCCACGGCGAGGCGGAGCTGGTGCAGCGCCATCGCGCCCCGGTCGTAGACCGCGCCGTCGAAGAGCCGGTCCGCGCCCGGGTCGCCCGGCGGCACCTGCCAGAACGGCGACTCCGCCGGGTAGCTGGCGTAGGTGAAGTCGAAGAGCTCCTGCGCGGTGCCCTCGCCCTGCTCCTCCGACCAGAGCCACTCGGCGTACGAGGCGAAGCCCTCGTTGAGCCAGATGTCCCGCCACTGCGCGACCGAGACCGAGTTGCCGAACCACTGGTGGGCCTGCTCGTGCACCACCACGTAGGTGTTCGCGCCGCGCCGCCAGAAGCCGGGGCCGTACACCGGGCGGGTCTGCGTCTCCAGGGCGAAGCCGATCCCGTCCACCGGTCCGGCGACGCCGCCCTGCGCCTCGAACGGGTACGGCCCGAAGAGCCCGCTCGCCCAGTCGACGACCTCGGCGGTCCGCTCGATGCTGGCCCGCGCGGCCGGCCCGCGCTCGCCCAGCGTGGTGCTGTACGCGTTGATCACCGGCTGCCCGCTCGGCGCGGTGCCGGCGACGATGTCGTACTGGCCGATCGCCAGGAACGCCAGGTAGGTGGCTGTCGATTTCGTGGTGCGCCAGCTCCACCGGGTCCGGTCGCCGGCCTCGGCGACCGGGCTGCCCGGCTGCACGCCGTTGCTGACCACCTCGACGCCGGTGGGCACCGAGACCGAGATGTCGAAGGTGGCCTTGTCCCGCGGGTGGTCGTTCGCCGGGAACCACCACCAGGCGGACTCGGGTTCGTTGACGGCCAGCGCGCCGTCGGCGGTGCGGGTCCAGCCGGTGTAGCCGTTGACCAGGGTCTCCGACGGCACGCCGGAGTACTTCACCACGATGGTGAGCAGTTGGCCCCGGGCGATGGGGCGCGGCGTGGCGACCACGAGTTCGTGGACGCCCTCCCGGGTGACGGTGGCGGACCAGCCGTTGACCCGTACGGACTCCACGTCGAGCAGGAAGTCCAGGTTGAACCGGGACAGGTCCTGGGTGGACCGCGCCAGGATGGTGGTGGTGCCGGTGAGCCGGTCGGTGGCCGGGTCGTAGCGCAGGCGTACGTCGTAGTGGTCGACGTCGTACCCGCCGTTGCCGTAGTCGGGATAGTAGGTGTCGCCGAGGCCCGGGCTACCGGGCGCCGGTGCGGCGGCGACCGGGACCGGTCGGTCGCCCGGTAGGGCGGCCTGGCCGGGGACGCCGGACACCAGGGTGCCGGCGGTGGTGACGGTCAGGGCGGCGATGGCCGCCGTGAAGACACGTCGCACGAGGTGGACTCCCTCCGTCGGGGTGTTCGCACCCGCCAACCTAATCGACGTTTGTGAACGTGTCAGCCTCATCCGTCCTGGCCAGGTGTTCACTTGATCTAAATGTTTCGATACGATTACCGACCAGTAACACCTTTGGCCACGCGCGCGGTCACGAGGATCCCACCACCCCTGTCCCGTGGAGGTCCCGACATGTCCCACCGCGCCCTGGCCCGCGCCGTCACCGCGCTGACCGCGCTGCTCGCCACCGTCCTGGGGGTCGTGCTCGTCCCCGGCACCGCCCAGGCGGCCACCGTCAACTACGTCGCCCTCGGCGACTCCTACTCCTCCGGCGTCGGCGCCGGCCCGTACGACTGGTCCGGCTGCTTCCGCAGCCAGAAGTCGTACGCCCCGCTCTGGGCCGCCGCCAACGCGGTCACCAGCTTCACCTTCCCGGCCTGCGGCGGCGCGGTCACCGCCGACGTGATCAACAGCCAGGTGAACTCGCTGCGGACCAGCACCACCCTGGTCACCGTCACCATCGGCGGCAACGACGCCGGCTTCGCCGACGTCATCACCAGCTGCCGCTTCGGCAGCACGTCGACCTGCACCAACGCGGTCAACGAGGCCAAGGCGTTCGCCACCTCGACCCTGCCCGGCCGGCTCGACGCCACCTACTCCGCCATCCGCAGCCGGGCCCCGAACGCCCGGCTGATCGTGCTCGGCTACCCGCGACTGTTCGAGACGAACTACTGCGGGCTGCTGGCCATGAGCACCTACAAGCGCACCATCCTCAACGAGGCCGCCGACCTGCTCGCCACCGTCACCGCCGACCGGGCCCGCGCGGCCGGCGCCACCTTCGCCGACACCCGGTCCTGGTTCGCCGGTCACGGCGTCTGCGGCGCCGACCCGTGGATCCGCGACGTCAGCGGCGTCATCGAGGCGTACCACCCGGACGCCGACGGTTACCGCTACGGCTACCTGCCGGCGCTGAACGCGGCGCTCGGCTGACCCGTGACCGGACGGCCGGTGGCCCTCGGGAGCCGCCGGCCGTCCGGCACGTCCACCGCCGATCCGTCGACGTCGCTCGCGAAGCGGGCGACGACAGCTCCGTGCGTCGCGGGCCCGGCTCCGTTAGGGTTCCCTCGACCGGACGGACGTGGGTGGGGAGCAGAGGGTGGGCAGGCTCGCGTCGGCGTACGGGCAGGCGGTCGCGGTCCATCGGCAGGCCCGTGAGCGGTGGGCCCGGGCCCGGGCGCTGCTCGACCGGCTGGCCGGCCAGCCCGCGCCGGAACGCACCGTCGACCTGATCGCCCGGTTGGGCCGGCTCGCGGACGGCCTGGCCGCCCCGCGCACCGGCGGCGCCACCGGTACCGACGTGCCGGCGCCCGTCCGGATCGGCGACGCGTCCACCGCCGACGGACGCTTCCCGCTGCTGCTGCCCCTGGGCGCCGGCCGTCACCTCACCGTCAACGCCGACGCCCGGGACCCCCGGGTGGCGGTGCTGCTGCGGCTACTGGTGCTGCGGCTGCTCGCCACCGCCACGCCGGGCGCGGTGCGGGTGGTCGGCATCGACCCGGCCGCGCTCGGCGCCACCTTCCTGCCGCTGCGCCCGCTGCGCGACGCCGGCGTCCTCGGCGCGACCGCCACCACCGAGAGGGAGATCGGCGCGCTGCTCGACGCCGCCGAGGCGCACGCCCGCGCCGCCCAGCAGGCCGGCCCGGACGACGCCGAGCTGCTGCTGGTGGTCGCCGCCTCCGCCCCGGCTCCCCGGGAGCTGGCCCGGCTCGCCGCGCTCACCCACGCCGGGCCGACCGCCGCGGTCTGCGTCCTGCTCGCCGGGCACGCCGACGCGCGGCCCGGGCAGCCCGCCACGCCGCTGGGCGGCGCCACGACGCTGCGCCTGGACGAGCGGTACGCCTGGGTCGGCGACCCGCCCGGGCACCCGTTCGGCGACGACGGCGCCGGGCTGGCCGTACCGGTGCTGCTCGACGGCGACCCGCCCGCCGAGGCCGTCCGCTCGCTCGCCGCGCGGTTGAGCGCGGCCGTACGCCGGGACGCGGCGCTGCACGTCGCGGACCTGCTGCCCGAACGGCGCTGGACGGAGTCGGCGCGGACCGGCCTGCGGACGGTCGTCGGGCGGGCCGGTCGCACGCCGGCCACCCTCGCCTTCGACGACGCCACCCCGCACTGGCTGGTCGGGGGACGCACCGGCGCCGGCAAGACGGTCTTCCTGATCGACGTCCTCTACGGCCTCGCCGCCCGCTACTCGCCGGCCGAACTCCAGCTCTGGCTGCTCGACTTCAAGGAGGGCGTCAGCTTCACCGAGTTCGTCCCCACCGAGCGGGACCCGTCGTTCCTGCCGCACGCCCGCGCGGTCGGCGTCGAGTCCGACCGCGAGTACGGCCTCGCGGTGCTCCGCGAGCTGCGCCGGGAGCTGGGGCGGCGGGCCGACCTGCTCAAGCGGCACGGCGTCACCAAGCTGGCCGACCTCCCGCCCGAGCAGGCGGTACCCCGGACGGTGGCCGTGGTCGACGAGTTCCACGTGCTGCTCGCCGGCAACGACCGGCTGGCCCGGGAGGCCGCCGACCTGCTGGAGGAGCTGGCCCGCAAGGGCCGCTCGTACGGCGTGCACCTGGTGCTGGCCAGCCAGAGCACCACCGGGATCGAGGCCCTCTACGGCCGGGCCGAGTCGCTGTTCGGGCAGTTCGCGCTCCGGGTGGCGCTGCCCGGCGGGGACTCGGTGCTCGGTCCGCGCGCCACCGCCGGCGCGGCCACCGCGCTCGGCACCGCCGTGGTCAACACCGCCGCGGGCGCGGCCGGCGCGGACACCCTGATCCGGTTCCCCGACGCGCACGCCGACGGCCGGCAGATCGCCCGGCTGCGCTACGAGCTGTGGGACGACCGGCCGCCGGGCTCGCGTCCCCCGGCCGTCTTCCGGGGGTACGCCTCCGCGCACCTGGAGGACGACCCGGCCGGCGCCGCCCTGCGCCCCGGCGGCCGGCGTCCCGTCGCACTGGTCGGCCGGACGGTCGACGTGGACGGCACCCCCGCCCAGTTCGCCCTGGACGCCACCCCCGGCCGGCACCTGGCGGTGGTCGGCACCGCGACGACCGGCGCGCACGTGTTGCGCGCCGCCGCGCTGGGGCTGGCCCGCCAGCACACCCCCGGCGAGGCGGAGTTCGTGCTCGTGCCGCTGGTCGAGGCCGCCGACGAGCTGGCCGACGAGACCGCCGCCGGGATCAAGGCCGCCGGGCATCCGGTCACCCTGCTCGACGCCGCCGGCCTGCCCGGTCGGGTCGCCGAGCTGGCCGCCGGTGCGGCCGGCGGCGGCCGGACGTACCTGGTGGTGTTCGGCATGGACGCGGCCGCCGCCACCCTCGGCCGGACCGACCCGGGCACCTTCCGCTCCGGGCACGACGACCTGCGGGCGCTGCTGCGCCAGGGGCCGGGCCACGGGGTGCACCTGCTCGGCTGGTGGCGCGGGCTGCGCCGGCTCGCCGACGACCTCGGCGGCTCGCAGAACCGCGACGACGTGGCCTGCCTGGTCGCCCTCGACGTGCCCGCCGCCGACCTCGGCCTGCACCTCGGAATCACCGACCTGACGTACACGCCGCGGGCCGACCGGGCGCTGCTGGTGGACCGGCACGCCCAGCGGACCGCGCTGATCGTGCCGTTCGTCCGGCCCGGGCACCGGCCCGAGGACCAGGAGCGCTGAGTGTCCACCTTCGACGAGTACGCCGCCGCCGTCCGCCAGCTCTCCGTCCAGGTACGCGAGGGGGAGCGGGGCGCGGCCGCCGAGGCGGAGCGCCGCCGCCGGTTGCAGGCCGGGGTCGCGGAGCTGGGACAGCGGCTCGCCGTCCAGGGCCAGCGCCTCGACCAGCTCGGCCGGGCGATCGGCGTGCCGCCCGACGCGGCTCCGGCGCCCGGCGGCGATCCGGCCTCGTCGGCGACCGACCCGGCCGGTGCGCCGGCCCTCGCCGTCGCCGGTGCCGACGACCCGGGGGTCGTGCTGGAGGAGGCGCGCTGGCTGGCCGGCGAGGCCGACCGGCACACCGGGTACGTCGAGGCGGTCGCCCAGCGGCCCGAACTGCTGCCCACCTGGTCGCCGACGGCCCGGGCGGTCGCCGTCTACGTGGCCTGCGCCGCCGTCGGCGTGCTGCTCATGCTGGTGCTGGTGGTGGCGTCCGGGGTCGGGCTGGTCAGCGGCTTCACCCTGGGCGCGTGGGTCTGCGCGGGGCTGCCGGTGCTGTCGTTCGCGGCCGGCTGGTTCATCCTCGGCCGCTGGGGTCGTCCCGCCCTGGCCACCGTGGACCCGCCCCGCTTCGTCCCGCTCGGCTTCGTCATCTGCGTGGCCCTGGTACCCACCGCGTACTGCGCCAGCCTGCTGCTGGTCCGCCTGCTGCGCTGACGTCGCCGCCGTCGACGTACCGGCGGCGGCGGCGCGCGGCGGCCGGCCCGCCCATGCCTGCGTGGTGCGCCGACCGGGTCCGCGCCCGCTGCTCTTCGCACCGCCGGGGCCGTCCACAGCGGCGGCGCACCCGCGGGTACCCCTCCGTGAGCTGCCCGGCGACGGTCCGTCGCAGGTGGCCCGGATCGGGCAGGTCCCTTGTCACCAGCGGCCCGGGCACCGTGGCGTCGTCGCGCGTCGGCGACCCGTCCAGTTGTCCCGGTCCTCCCGGCCCCCCGTGCCAGACCGGTCGCCGCCGACCGGTGGAACACCATGGGTGTCACCGGGGTCGTTTGACACCCATGGTGTTCCACTCGTCCGTCCGGTGCCGGCGTGCTGCGCCAACCGGGTCCGCACGGGCGGGCCTTGCGCAGCCGTGGCACACCTCGGTGTACGCCGCGACGGTGTGCTCGTCGGTCCGCTGCGCGGCGTGCGCCCGGTAGGACCTCCGTTCATCGTTCGCCCCTGACCAGCCGGGCGAAGCGCACCTCCGGGCACGGGTAGTCCTCGCCGCAGCCGCAGACCCAGCGGCTGACCGGGCGCGGGGGATGGGCGAAGAGGATGTCGTCGGCGTCGGCCAGGTCCTGGGTGGACACGAAGCCGGACTGCTCGGGTGGGTCGTCCACGGGTCTCTCCCGTCGGTGGGTCTCTTCGGTCGTGGTGTCGCTGTGCTGTGCCGCTGTGCTCTGCTGGCGTGCGGTGTCGCTTGGCGGGCCGGGCGTGCGGGCTCCGGCACGCCCGGCCGGGCGGGGGACCCGGCCGGGCGCTCTGCGCGGTGGGAACGGACCAACTCCGGGTTGCGGACCTGGGAGCCGGTCGGATCGAACTTCACACAACTAGTCACGGAAAGCAAGGGCGGCATCACGTTACTTGTCACATCAAGTGGCGCGTGATCGAATGGCGGTGCAGACCTGGGAGAACAGATGCCCGTCAAACCCAAGTGGGAACAACTTGCGGACCACATCAGGAGTCAAATCGAGGCGGGTGAGCTGACACCTGGCGACAAGTTGCCTTCGACCGCCCAGCTCACCGCTCAGCACGGTGTGTCAACCACGGTGGTCCGGCAGGCGATCCTCGTGTTGCAGACGCAAGGCTGGGTGCAAGGCGTACACGGACTCGGCGTCTTCGTCGCCGAGCGGTAGCGCGCGCTCCCTACGTTCTCGGATGGTCGCGGTCGCTGCGCGGATCTCGTAGGCTCCCCTGTGGTCGCTGCCGGTGCGGTGGCGCGGCCGATCGACGCGGGGCGACCGGGGGAGGGCGCGTGAGCGCGGCGCAGATCATCGCAAGGCTGGCAGCGGCGGCGCAGAAACTGGACGAGGCGAAGGCCAAGGCGGCCGCCGCCGCGCAGGACGCCGCCGAGGCGCGGGCGCTGGTCGCCGGCGCGCTGGAGGGCGTGGCCGCCGGCCAGTTGATCGGCGTGATCGACTCCTACCGGCAGGCGTTGGAGCAGGCTTCCCAGGGCGGCGATCCGGCCCGGCAGCACGTCCAGGAGACGATCGCGAAGGTCCAGGCCCTGGGAAACTGAGCGCGGGTGCCGGCAGCGCAACCCGTCGGGCACCCCGTGCTGGAATCGCCTCGTGCAGGCACGCGCTCGATCAGGCGTCGCCGCCGTCGGGCGGACAGCTCGGAGGAGAGTCGACCCGCGCCGCGTTCCGGGCCCCGGCAGGAGGCGTCTCGGCGGCCCGCCACTCGGCCGCCAGCAGGGACCAGACCTCGACGTCGTACCGTTCACCGCCGAGCGGGAAGGCCTGCCGCAGGACGCCGTCCCGACGCATGCCGAGGCGTCGCGCCACCGCTTGGCTGCGATGGTTGGCGGGGACCGTGCGCCACTCCACCCGTGACATGCCGCGCTCGTGAATCGCCCAGTCGATCATCGCCTCGACTGCTCGGGTGACCAGCCCCCGGCCCTGCGCCTCCGGCGCCAGCCACACGCCGATCTCACAGACACCCGAGGCGGCGTCGAAGACCCGGAACAGCGTCCCGCCGACGAGAATCCCGTCGAGTCGGATGCCGTGGATCCGGCCGGCGTCAGCCGCCTGCGCGTCGGCGTAGCGCCTCAGGAACTGGCGAGCGCTCGCCTGGTCGGTGATGCTGCGGGCCCAGGGGAGCCAGGGGGCGAGGTGCGGACGGGTCCTGTCGACGAAGGCCGCGAACTCCGCTGCCTGCCACGGCTCCAGAGGATGGAGTGTGGCGCGCTCGGTGAGAGATCGGAACAACACGAATCGCCTCCGAGGTGCGTACCAAACATTTGTTACGTACGCTAGCATCGATCAACACGGGAAGGGGACGCCGATGCCAGCGCGCGGCGATCATGAAGCGCGACGGGCCGAGGTGTCCGAGGCGGTGTGGAGCGTGCTCGCGGCTCGCGGTTTCGGTGGCCTGACGCTGCGGGCGGTCGCGGCCCAGATGGGAGTCTCCACCGGCCTGCTGACCCACTACTTTCCCGACAAGCGGGCTCTGATCCGCCACGCCGTCGACGTCGCGGAGCGTCGCGCCCAGCAGCGGACGCGACACCTCGCGGAGCAGGAAGGGCTGCCCGCCCTACGTGCGGCCCTGCTCGACGTGCTTCCCCTGACGCCGGAATCGGTGGCGATGAGCCGGGTCTGGGTCGGCTACTGGGACGGTGCCCTCGCCGACGAGGACCTCGGGACGGACCAGCAGCGGCGTTACGCCCGGTGGCGCGCCGCCCTGCGGGAGCACATCGACGCCGCCCGCCGGCACGGCGAGGTGGGCGACACCGACCCGGACGACCTAGCCACCATCAGTGCGGCCTTCGCGCACGGGTTGGTCGTGCAGGCACTCTTCGACCCGGGCCGCTTCCCCCCGGTACGTCAGACGGAACTGCTCGATCAGTTCCTCGACACGCTCGCCACGTCTGGAGCCCGGCCCTTCCGCAGCACTCCGAAGTGACAGCGACGCCCGAACGCGGCGTGGTCGGCCGTGACGTCGCGGGCCTCACGGGTCGGTGAGCAGCAGCCAGTCGTCGTCCAGGGCGGACACCGCCGTCCCCTCCGGCCAGACGTGCGCGGCGGAGGCGCTGGCCCGGACCCGGTCGACCAAAGGTCGCTGGGTCAGCGTCGCCCCGCCGAACGTCACCGGCCCGTGGAAGGTCGCCCGGCCCAGGTTCACCGGCCCGTCGAAGCGGGCCCCCTCGAACCACGCCCCGTCCCGGAACACCGTCCAGCGGAACAGGGCCAGGTCCGCGAAACGGACGGCCCGGAAGTCGGCGTCCCCGGCGAACTCGGCGCGGTCCAGGGCGAGCCCGCCGAGGAACACCGCCTCGCGGAAGCTGGCGCCGTCGGTGAACCGGACGCCGTCGAAGCTGGTCGACTGGTGGAACGTCGCGCCACGGGCGGAGAACCGGCCGAGGATCGCCCCACGCGCGGAGAGCCCGCCCCGCAGCTCGGCCCGGTCGAGGCTGACGCCGCCGGTGCAGCGGGCATCGTCCAGCAGGATCTCGGCGTCGCCGGTGAGACCGTCCAGGACCAGCTCGTCGAAGGTCGCCGCGAGCCGGAGCCGGCCCCGTACGGTGGCGCCGGTCAGCCGGGTGGTGCCCACGCAGACCGCGCCGCGCAGGTCGGCGTCGACGAGGGTGCAGCCGCTGGCGTCGAAGGCGTCCAGCCGCGCGCCGGTCAGGTCGAGGCTGACCCCGGGCCACCAGGCGTCGTCGTCCGCACGCAGGTGCCTAGTGAGCGCGCGCTGCGCGGTGCGGCGCACCTCCGTCTCGCGGGCGTCGCCGTCCGGCGCCGGCATCCGCAGGTACGCGCAGAGCACCGCGACGATGGTGCCGCGCTGGGCCGGATTGTCCTGCCCGAGCCGCTCCAGGGCGTGCAGGCCGCCGAGGCGTACCGCCGGGTTGTCGCTGCCGAGCAGCTCGACCGCGCGGGTGTAGAGCTCGGTCACCCGACGCTCGGCCGCGTCGTGCTCCGCGGCCTCGGCCTGCCGGTCCTGGTGCCGCTGCGCGGCCTCGGCGACCGCCTCGGTGTGCGCCTGCGCCCGGTCCCGGTGCGCCTGGTCCCGCGCGTCGACGGCCTCCTGGTGCCGCTGCGCGCGTTCGCTGATCCACTGCCGCCGGCCGGCGAGCAGCAGCGCCAGCCCGCCGCCGGTGCCGGCCACCACCGTCAGCCCGGTGCGGATGGCGTCGACGCGCAGCGTGGCGCGGGTGTCCGGCTGGGCGGCGCGGTCCGCCTCGCCGAGCAGCCAGTCCAGTACCAGCCAGCCCAGCAGCACCGCGAGCAGCAGCCCGGCGGGCACCAGCCACCAGGGCATCACCCGCAGCCGCTCGTCCGGTGCTGGTCTCCGAGGCACCGGCACAGCATGCCATCCGCCCGACGGACACCGGACCCCGTGCGCGGTCGCTGCGCACCGTCCAGTGCGGATGGACGCCGGCCGACCTGAATCCTCAACCCCTGATTCGTTTGCGACATCAGCTCTAAAGCGAACCCAGCAGCTCCCGGTCAGCGATGGGATTCAGCCACCGCCGCCTCGCCGCCAGGCTCAGGTGCCGGGTGGGGTCGCTCGCGGCTCCACCGACGGCCACCCGACCAGACCGTCCTCAGTGGTCCCGCCGTTCCCGCAGCGCAGCCGGGCTGCCGGGGGCGTCGGCCGGGTGAGGTCCGATACGCCGGTTTGTGCCCCTGGGGCGACTTCACGTTACCGGCGCGTAACTTTCCATTGACGAGTGTGAAATCAGCCACGCATCATCGTTCCCACGATCGATCGGATCCCTCACCCACCCCGTCCCGGCTCCCCGGGTACCTCCCACCGGAGGTGCAGCCATGCTGCTCCGAACGATCCTCGCCGCCGCCACGACGGCCACCGCCGTCGCCGCCCTGCTCGTCCCGGCCACCGCCGCCGGCGCCGCCCCGGACCGCCCCGCCGCCACCGTCCCGGCCGCCACCGACGCGTCCGCCGCCACGGTCGCCGCCACGGCCAACCCCGTCATCGTCGTCGGGGGAACCATCGGCGTCTCCATCGCCTACCAGCCGATCGCCGCCCGACTGCGGGCCAACGGATTCCGGGTCTCGATCTACGAGCTGCCGGGGCTCGGCTTCGGCGACCTCCGGGAATCCGCCCGTGCCCTGAAGGGACACGTCGACCAGGTGCGCGCCAGCACCGGCGCGTCGACGGTGGACCTCGTCGCGCACTCCCAGGGTGGCCTGGTCGCCCGCTGGTACGTGAAGTTCCTCGGCGGCGCCGACGTCGTCGGGCGCTTCGTCAGCCTCGGCGTCCCCCAGCAGGGCACCTACGTCGCCAACATCCTGAAGTTCATCGGGCTGGGCAGCTGCGCCGGCATCGTCGCCTGCCAGCAGATGTCCATCGGGTCGGCACTGCTCGCCGAGCTCAACGGCGACGACGACACGCCGGGGGCGGTGCGCTGGACCACCGTCCGCACCTGGCAGGACGAGCTGGTCCGGCCGGTCGGCAACGCCGCGCTCGGCGAAGGGGCGACCAACGTGCTGATCCAGTCCGCCTGTCCCCTGCGGATCGTCGGCCACCTCGGTCTGGTGCTCGACGGCACCACGTACTCGGTGGTGCGGCAGGCCCTCACCGACGCCCCGATCCGCCCGAACTGCCTCGCCCTGTGACACCTGCGACGGCCGGCCACCTCGCACGGCGGCCGGCCGTCGAAGGCCGGGGGGCCGGCACCGCCGGCTCAGCCCACGTGCCGGATCACCACCAGCGCCTGGTCGTCCTCCGAGCCGGAGAGCTTCGTCAGGATCGCGTCGGCGATCGCCTCCACCGGCTGGTCCCGCACCGGCGCGATCACCTCGTGCAGCGCCGCCACCCCGGCGTCGTAGTCCTGATCCCGCCGCTCCACCAACCCGTCGGTGTACGCGACCAGCAGGTCGCCCGGCTCGAACGGCACCCGGGTCACCGGCACCGGGTCGGTGACCATCCCCAACGGCAGCGCGTGGCCGGTCGCCACCGTCTCCGGTGGCCTACCGGGACGCACCAGCACCGGGTGCGGATGCCCGACCCGGGCCACCGCCACCTCGCCCGCCCCCGGGTCCACCTCCATCACCAGGCAGGTGCCGAGGAACCCGAACCCGATCAGCTCGGTCAACCGGGGGAACACCTCCGCCAGCGGCACCCCGGTACGGATCAGGGTGTTCACCACCGTCCGCAGCTGCGCCATGTCGGCGGCCGCCTCCACCCGGTGCCCCACCACGTCCCCGACCACCACCGCCAGCCGCCCGCCGTCCAGCGCGATCAGGTCGTACCAGTCGCCGCCGAGGTGCAGGCCACTCATCGCCGGCTGGTAGCGGGTGGCGAGGTCCAGGGTGGCCGGGGTCGCCGCCCCCGAGGTACGCAGCCGTCCCGCCAGCCGGGTCACCAGGTTGTGCTCGGCGGCGGCCAGCCGGACCCGTTCCAGGGTCTGCTCGCAGAGGTCGGCGATGGTGTCCAGCAGGGCCAGGTCGCCCTCCCGCAGGGGGCGTTCCCGCAACCAGCCGAAGCCCAGCGCGGCGATCGGCTGGCGCTGCGCGTCCAGCAGCGGCAGCGCCACCGTGGTGACGATGCCGTGCGCGCCGACCGGGTCGGCCAGACCGGAAAAGCGCGCCGCGAACTCGGCCCGGTTCCGCAGCACGATCCGCTCGCCGGTGCGCAGCGCCCGGGCGATCGGCCGCGGGTCGTCCACGGTCAGGTCGGCGAAGCTGGCGGCCAGCGCCTCCGGCGTCTCGCCGTACCAGAGCCGCAGCCGCTGCCCCTCGTCCCGCATCGCCAAGCCCGGCACGGCCGCTCCCATCGTCGCCGGCGCCGCCGACAGGATGACCTCGATCGCGTCCTGGGCGGACCGCGTCACGCTCAGCCGCGCCGCGAAGTCGGCCATCGCCAGCGCCGACCCGGTCAGCTCGGCACGCCGCAGGGCCTGGCTGCACAGCCCGGCCACCGCGTCGAGCAGGGTGCGCCGCGCCTCGTCGTCGTCGGCGACCGGCTGGCCCCAGCGCACCTCCAACGCGCCGGACACCCCGCCGTCACCGTCGCGCAGCGGCAGGCAGACCCCGGTGTCGTCGGCCAACGGGACGGTCGTGTCCTCGCGCACCGCCCGGGCCAGCGGCACGTCGGCCGCCACCGGCAGCGAATGCCGGCCCGCGCCGTCGGACACCTCCAGGGTCGGCGACCCCGGCGGGGCCACCGCCACCCGGACGGCGGACGCCCCGACCACCGCCGGCGCGGTCGAGGTGATCGCGTCGACGACCGCGTCCCGGCCCCGGGCGGAGCTGAGCGCTCCGGCGAGCCCGGCCAGCCCCTCGGCCTGCCGCAGCGCCCGCTGCCGGTCGCTGATGTCCCGGGCCACCGTGGCGACGAACGCGGTGGTGTCCCGGCCGTCGCCGGTGGTGACGGTGAACGTCTGATGGTCCACGTCGAGCTGCTCGCCGGTGTCCAACCGGACCAGTCGGCTCTCCGCCCGATGGTGCCCCGCGCGCAGCGCGGCCGGGATCAGCTCCGCGCGCCACACCTCGCGCGCCTGCGGCGCGGCGAAGTCCAGCAGCCGCAGCTCATCCAGCGGGGCGCCGTCGGCCAGACCGACGAACTCCCGACCGGCCGGGTTGACGTAGACGGCCCGCCCGTCCGGCGCGGCCACGGCGATGAAGTCACCCGAGCGTTCCACCAGCGCCTGGAACAGCCGCAGCTCCGCCTGGGTGGCCCGCTCCGCACTGAGGTCGGTCGCGTACGCCAGCCAGCGCAGCGGCTGCCGTTGCAGCGCCACCACCCCGATCTGCAGCGGCACGAGGTGCCCGTCGGCGTGCCGGTACTCCTTGTCGTACGTGCCGGCCCGGCCGGTGGCGCGCAGCTCCGCCAGGGCCCGCGCGTCCTCCTCCTCCCAGCCGGGGGGCGTGAGGCCGGGCCAGGTCAGCCGGCCCTGCGCGACGTCCTGCGCGGTGTGGCCGAGCATCGCCAGGAACGCCTCGTTGGCCTCGGTGATCCGGTCCTCCTCGCCGCCGAACACGGCGAGCACGTCGGTGGCGGCCAACCGCTCGAAGCGGGCCCGCTGGGCGCCCAGCTCCTCGAGCAGCCGGGTGCGTTCGGTGACGTCGACGACGGTGAACCCGAGCCCCACCGGCTCGTCGGCGTCGGCGATCCGGATCGGGAAGTAGCTGGCCACCAGGTGACGCCGGCCCACCCCCGGCCGCTCCGGCTCGGCGGTGAACTCCACCCCGACGATCGGGCCCCGCTCCAGCGCCCGGCGCATCAACTCCTCGATCCGAGGCCCGTACGCGGGCAGCACCTCGCCGGGGCGCAGGCCCAGATGGGCCTCGGCCGACAACCCGTTCAGCCGGGCCAGCTCCGGGTTGACCTGGAGGTAGCGCAGCTCCGGGTCGACCAGGCCGATGCCGATCGGGGCACTGTCCAGCAGGGCGGTGCTGATCGCCGCGGTGCGCCGGGCCGCGGCCTCCGCGACCACCCGGTCCTCGACGTCGTAGATGGTGCCGATCCACTCGGTGATCGCGCCGTCGGCGCCGCGCAGGCTGGCCGCGCGGACGGCGAAGTGCCGGTACCCGTCACTGGCGGCGTGCCATAGCCGCCCCTCGGCCTCGAACAGCGGCGCCCGGGCGGTCAGCGCCTCCCGCCAGGCGGCCTGGATGCGCGGCTGGTCGTCCGGGTGCACCGCCGATCCCCAGCCGGTGCCCCGGTACTCCTCCCAGCGCTGCCCGGTGAAGGCCTCCCAGGACGGCTGCGGCGCGACGATCGCCCCGGTGGCGTCGGCGGTCCAGACCACCGCGCTGGACGCCTCCACCAGGCTCCGGAACCGCTGGTCGGCCCACTGCTGGTCGGCGCGGGCCGCCGCCGCCCGCCCGGCGCGTTTCCGCTCGCCGGCTTCCCGCAGCCGGCGCGCGAGCCGGCCCGCCTCGATCCGGGTGAGGTCCCGCACGCTGCCGACCAGCCGGCCCAGCCGTGCCGTGCTCCGGCCGCCCACCTCGCGCCCGGCGGCGAGGACCTCCCGCCACCGCGGCTGCTCCGGCGGCGGGCCGCCGGCCGAGGAGACCGTCACGTCGGGACCTCCGCTCGGCGCCTCGGGCGTTCCCTATCAGTCGGACCGTACCAGCGCGGTGCGTCGCCGACCCTCGTCGCGCACGCCGTCGGCGGGCGCCGGTGGACGAACGGCCCACCCCGTGGGCAACCCGGCGCGGCACCCGGGAGTTGACCGGAGCCGGGGGCGAGGTCGCCCCGGCCGTGGGAGGCTGACCGTCGGGGGAGCGGCGGGGCGCGGACGCCCGCCGCGCGGGAGGGGGCGTCATGACGGGTACGCCGAAGGTGGACTTCGCGCTCGACACCTACGAGTGCATCGTGCTCTATCCGGGGCCGGCGGGTCCGGCGCTGCCCAGCGAGACCGTGCAGCGGCTCCAGGCCGAGCACGCCGAGCACATGCAGGCCCTGCAACGCCGGGGCCTGGTGCTGGTCGCCGGCTCCATCGACGGGCCGGCGCGCGAGCCGGCCCCGCCGATCGGCATCGGGTTGGCCCGCACCGGCTCGGTCGACGACGTGCGCAGCGTCATGGAGGC
Organism: Micromonospora sp. LZ37; assembly: GCF_059359015.1. Classification (NCBI taxonomy): domain Bacteria; kingdom Bacillati; phylum Actinomycetota; class Actinomycetes; order Micromonosporales; family Micromonosporaceae; genus Micromonospora; species Micromonospora sp. LZ37. The sequence continues at coordinate 241,976 of NZ_JCADBL010000003.1, forward strand.
CGATCCGGCGGTCCAGGCCGGGCTCTACCAGGTGGACGTGCTGACCTTCCTCTGCCCGGCCGGCTCGATGGAGTTCCCGCTCGCCAAGGCCGGGAGCTGATTCGCCGGAGACTGTCGGGCGGGTGACGGCGGTTCCCGCCGCGCGGGTGTCCACTGGGGGGATCCGGGTTCCGCCGCGGGCGCGCCGGGCGTCACCGGGCCCGGGCCGAGGAGCCCCGATGACCTCCGCCCCCACCGTCTCCCACGCCGCCGACCTCCTGCGTGAGCTGCTGGGCGACCGCCTGCTCCAGCCCGCCGACGCCGCCTTTCCCGCCGCCCTGACCGTCTGGAACGGCGCGGTCGACCGGGCACCCGCGATGATCGCCCGCTGCCGCGACGCCGACGAGGTCGCCGCCGTGCTCCGCGTCGCGCGGCGCTGCCGGCTGCCGCTGGCCGTCCGCGTCGGCGGCCACGACTGGGCCGGGCGGGCGCTGCGCGACGGCGGCCTGGTGCTCGACCTCACCGGGATGCGCGAGGTCGAGGTCGACCCGGCCGCCGGGACGGTCACCGTGGCCGGCGGCGCCACCGCCGCCGACGTGGTCGCCGCCCTGCGCCCGTACGACCTGGTCGTCGCCACCGGCGTGGTCCGCTCCGTCGGCCTCGCCGGCCTCACCCTCGCCGGCGGGTACGGCCCGCTCTGCGGCCGGTACGGCCTGGCCCTGGACAACCTGCTCGCCGCCGAGGTGGTGCTCGCCGACGGTCGCCGGGTCGTCGCCGACCCGAACCACGAGCCCGAGCTGTTCTGGGCGCTGCGCGGCGGCGGGGGCAACTTCGGGGTGGTCACCCGGCTGACGTACCGGGCGCACCGGCTGCCGGCCGCCCTCGCCGGGATGGTCATGTTCGCCCTGGGTGAGGCGGTCGACGTGCTGCGCGGCTACCGGGACCTGCTCGCCGACGCCCCCGACGAGCTGACCGTGATGGCCGGTTTCCTGCCCGGCCCGCAGGGCGAGCCGCTGGTCTTCGTCTGCCCGGTGTACAGCGGCGCCGACCCGGCGGCGGGGCAGCGTTACGTCGACCGGATCCGGGCGTGGGGCACCCCGCTGGTCGACCAGGTCGCGCCCCTGCCGTACGAGGACGTGCTGCGGATGTTCGACGACGGCATGGTCGACGGCAATCACTACCTGCTGCGTACCCGGTGGCTGCCGGGGCTCACCGACGACGCGGTCGAGGTGCTGATCGACGCGGCCCGGCGGGTCAGCTCGCCGTACTCGGCAATCGCCCTGCACCATTTCCACGGCGCGGCCGGCCGGGTCGGGGTCACCGACACCGCGTTCGGGCTGCGCGCCGACCACCTGCTCGCCGAGGTGATCGCGGTCTGGGCGCCGGGCGACGAGCCGGGGGCGCACCGGGACTGGGCCGAGCGCACCTCCGCGCGGCTCGCCCCGCTCGCCCTGCCGGGCGGCTATCCCAACCTGCTCGCCCCGGAGGAGACCGACCGGGTGCGGCTGGCCTACGGCGGGAACTGGGAGCGGCTGCGCCGCGCCAAGCGCCGCTACGACCCGCGCGGGGTCTTCTCCGCCGTACCCACGCTGCCGGCGACCGACGACGGGGAGTGAGCCGGGTCGTGGCGGGCGTGGTCGCGGACGTGGGAGCGCCCCGGCGGCGGGTGTGGCCGGGCGGTACGATTCCCGGCGCGCGGTCGCCGATGCCCGCCGCTCACGACGTCCCCCGGCGCGGCGCCCGTCCGGCCGGCCACGCGTCCGCTCGCGCGGTCGTTGGACAACTGTCCCGCAGTTCGCAAGGGGTCGGCCCGCAGGTCGACCCGGAGGAGATACTAGCCTGATGGGCGTGACACGCCGCGCGAAGATCGTCTGCACTCTTGGTCCTGCCACCTCGTCCCCGGAGCGGATCCGGGGGCTCGTCGAGGCGGGCATGAACGTGGCCCGGCTCAACTTCAGCCACGGCAGCCACGCCGACCACGAGTCGGTCTACCGGATGGTGCGCGAGGCGGCCGAGGCCGCGGGTAACCCCGTCGCCGTCCTGGCCGACCTCCAGGGCCCGAAGATCCGGCTCGGGAAGTTCGCCGACGGCCCGCACGAATGGCGCACCGGCGACTCCGTCGTGATCACCGGCGACGACATCATCGGCACCAAGGAGCGGGTCTCCTGCACCTACCGCAAGCTGCCGCAGGAGGTGAAGCCGGGCGACCGGCTGCTGATCGACGACGGCCGGGTCGCCGTCGAGGTCAGCGACGTCACCGGCAACGACATCCGCTGCCTGGTCACCGAGGGCGGCCCGGTCTCCAACAACAAGGGCGTCTCGCTGCCGAACGTGGCGGTCAGCGTCCCGGCGATGTCGGAGAAGGACGCCGAGGACCTGCGCTTCGCCCTCGGCCTGGGCGTCGACCTGATCGCGCTCTCCTTCGTCCGCTCGGCGGAGGACATCAAGCTGGTGCACGGCGTCATGGCCGAGGTGGGCGTGTACCGCCCGGTGCTGGCCAAGGTCGAGAAGCCGGAGGCGGTGGACGAGCTGGAGGCGATCGTCCTGGCCTTCGACGGGATCATGGTGGCCCGCGGCGACCTGGGCGTCGAGCTTCCGCTGGACCAGGTGCCGCTGGTGCAGAAGCGCGCCGTGCAGCTCTGCCGGGAGAACGCCAAGCCGGTCATCGTGGCCACCCAGATGCTCGACTCCATGATCGAGAACTCCCGCCCGACCCGCGCCGAGGCCTCGGACGTCGCCAACGCGGTGCTCGACGGCGCGGACGCGGTGATGCTCTCCGGTGAGACCAGCGTCGGCAAGTACCCGGTGCTCACCGTCAGCACCATGGCCAAGATCGTCACCACCACCGAGGCCGGCTCGATCGGGGTGCCCCGGCTCCAGCACGACCCGCGTACCCACGGCGGCGCGCTCACCGTCGCCGCCTCCTCGATCGCCCGGGCCATCGGCGCCAAGGCGCTGGTCGCCTTCTCGCAGACCGGCGACACCGTCAAGCGGCTCTCCCGGCTGCACTGCGACCTGCCGCTGCTGGCCTTCACCCCGGTGCCCGAGGTGCGCAACCAGCTCGCGCTCTGCTGGGGCGTGGAGACCTTCCTGATGCCGTTCGTCGAGCACACCGACGACATGTTCCGTCAGGTCGATCAGGCGCTGCTCGGCCTCAACCGGGCGAACCCGGGCGACTACGTGGTGATCGTCGCCGGCTCGCCGCCCGGCACCCCCGGCTCCACCAACACGCTGCGGGTGCACCAGCTCGGCTCGCTGGTCGACGCCGCGTCCGCGCGGGCGCTGCAGTGACCGAGCACTCGGCGGCGACCGGCCAGGCCGCGGTCGACCAGCTGCTGGAGGTCCTCGACCTGGACCACACCGGCGAGATGACCTTCCGGGGGATGAGCCCGCCGGTGGGCCCGCAGCGGGTGTACGGCGGCCAGGTCGCCGGCCAGGCCCTGGTCGCCGCCGGGCGCACCGTCGACCCGGAGCGCTTCGTGCACTCCCTGCACGGCTACTTCGTCCGCCCGGGCGACCCGGCCGAGCCGATCGAGTACCAGGTGGAGAACATCCGCGACGGCCGGTCCTTCTCGGTCCGTCGCTCGGTCGCCCTCCAGCACGACAAGCCGATCTTCTTCATGTCGGCCTCGTTCCAGCGGCAGGAGGAGGGGCTGGACCACCAGGCCCCCACCCCGCCGGACGTGCCCGGCCCGGACGACGTGCCGACCATGACCGACCGGCTCTCCCGCTACCCGGAGCGGCTCGGCATCTGGGGGCAGATCCCGCGCCCGATCGACGTCCGCTACGTCGGCGAGCCCGGTTGGGTACGCCCCGGTGACCGTCCCGCCGACCCGCACCAGCGGGTCTGGATGCGCATCGACGGCAAGCTCCCCGACGACCAGCTGCTGCACGCGTGCGCCCTGACGTACGCCTCCGACCTGACCCTGCTGGACTCGGTCCTCTCGGTGCACGGCGAGGTCTGGGGTCCGGGCGGCGTGGTCGGCGCGAGCCTCGACCACGCGCTCTGGTTCCACCGGCCGTTCCGGGCCGACGAGTGGTTCCTCTACGACTGCTGGAGCCCGTCGGCCTCGGGGGCACGTGGCCTGGCCACCGGTCGGATGTTCACCACCGACGGCCGGCACATCGCCAGCGCCGTGCAGGAGGGTCTGCTGCGCCGCGTCGGCGCGTGATCGAACGGGTGAGGGCCGGCCGGCCGGTCGGCCCACCGGGCGACTAACCTTGCCGTCATGCGTCTCTCCGCCCGGGTCGACTACGCCCTCCGCGCGGCCGCCGAACTCGCGTCGGTCGCCGGTAACGCGAGCGTAGGACGGTCCCGGCCGGTCACCGCCGAGCAGATCGCCCGTGCCCAGGAGATCCCGCCGAAGTTCCTGGAGAGCATCCTGCTCCAGCTGCGCCGGGGCGGCATCGTGCACGCCCAGCGGGGCCCCGAGGGCGGCTACTGGCTGGCCCGCCCGGCGGGGGAGATCTCCCTCGCCGAGGTGATCCGGGTGATCGACGGGCCGCTGGCCCACGTCCGGGGGCAGCGGCCCGAGGAGCTCGGCTACCACGGCGCGGCCCGGGCCCTTCAGGACGTCTGGATCGCCCTGCGGGCCAGCGAACGGGAGATCCTCGAGCAGGTCACCGTCGGCGACGTGGCCGCCGGCACGCTCCCGGCCCGGATCAACGAGCTGGCGGCCGACCCGCGCGCCTGGACCTGAGCGGCCGACCGGCCCCGCACCGGCCCGACTTCCCGCCGGCCCTGATTCGCAACCGGCCTGCCTGACTTTCAGCCGGCCGGGACTCCAGGGCGGACCCGGCGCCTCCGTCGGGTGGCGGCGTCCCACCCACCGATCGGGGACTTGACCGCGGCCCCCTCGTGCCGCATTGTCGACCAAGTCGATAGGAGATGCCGAAAAGTTCGGAGGGGCTCGTGCGCAAGCTTCTGGTCCTCGCCCTGGTCGGGCTGGCCGCCCAGCTCGTCGACGGGGCGCTCGGCATGGCGTACGGGCTGACCTCGTCGACCCTGCTCCTCTTCGCCGGGGTCGCCCCGGCCGCCGCCTCCGCCTCGGTGCACCTGGCCGAGATCGGCACCACGTTCGCGGCCGGCGTCGCCCACTGGCGCTTCGGCAACGTCGACTGGCGAGTGGTTGGCCGCATCGCGGTGCCCGGCGCGCTCGGCGCCTTCGCCGGGGCGACCTTCCTCAGCTCCATCTCCACCGCCTCCGCCGCCCCCTGGATGGCCGGCATCCTGTTCGCTCTCGGCGCGTACCTGCTGGTGCGCTTCTCCCGCCCGCTGCGCGCCAACCGGGCCGCCGGGCGGCTGCGCGGCCGTTTCCTCGGGTCGCTGGGCCTGGTCGCCGGCTTCGTCGACGCCACCGGCGGCGGGGGATGGGGCCCGGTGGCGACCCCCGCCCTGCTGGTCTCCGGCCGGATGCAGCCGCGCAAGGTGATCGGCTCGGTCGACACCGCCGAGTTCGTGGTCGCCGGCGCGGCCAGCGTCGGCTTCCTGATCGGACTGGGCAGCGAGGGCTTCCTGCTGCCCACCGTCGCCGCCCTGCTGGCCGGCGGCCTGATCGCCGCGCCGGTCGCCGCCTGGCTGGTGCGGATCGTCCCGGCCCAACTGCTCGGCGCGGCGATCGGTGGGGTGATCGTGCTGACCAACGCACGCATCCTGCTGCGCGCCGGCGACGCCGGCGGCGCGCTCCCGCCCGTGGTCTACGCGCTGCTCACCCTCGGCTGGCTGGTCGCGCTGGCGCTGGCGGTGCGGGCGCTGCGCCGTACCCGTCGGGCCCGGCCCACGGCGGACACCGCCCTCGCCGCGACCGGCGACGCCGCACCGGCGCACGCCGCGACGCCGGCGGTGCCGGTGCCGGCGGTCGGGTCGGTCCCCGTGGCGCCGGCCACCGCGCCGGTCCGGGACACCACGCGGTTGGCCGCCGCCGACCGCTGACCCCACGGGTACGCCCCCGCGCCCGCACCGCCCCGAGGATTCGCCTTCCCGTCACGCGGTGTCACCGCGCTGGAGGCGGATGTCCCTGTGAGCGTGATACCGCAGAGGGATATTGATGCCTCTGAGGTATCACGCTCTTCGCCGAACCGCCCTCGCCGCCTGGGCTGCCCCTGCCGCCGCCCATCCGCCCACCGCCATCCGTCAGGTGGCGCCCGCTGGAGTTGTCAGTCGGCCAGGAGTTCGGTCGCGGCCGTCGACAGCAGCGCCCACGCCTCGTCGACGTGTGCGGCCGTGGTCAGCGGCGAACCGACCGCCAGCCGCAGCGTGTACCGCCCGGCGACCCGGGTGTGGGTCAGGTGCACCCGTCCGGTGGCGTTCACCCGGGACAGCAACGCGGCGTTGATCTCGTCGCCCGCCCGCAGCCGGAAGCAGACCAGGGAGAACGGGTGCGTCGCGGCCAGCTCGAACCGGTCGTCCTCGGCCACCCGGGCGGCGAACCCGTCGGCGAGGGCCACCCCGGTGCGGATGTGCGCCCGCAGGCCCTCGGCGCCGTACCAGCGCAGCACGAACCAGAGCTTCAGCGCCCGGAACCGTCGGCCCAGCGGCACCTGCCAGTCCCGGTAGTCGATCACCGCTCCGGACTCGGTCGCGGCGTTGCGCAGGTACTCCGGCAGCACTGTCAGCGCCTCGATCAGCTCGCCGGCGTCGGCCACCCAGAACGCGTCGCAGTCGAAGCCGGTGAGCAGCCACTTGTGCGGGTCGAAGCAGTACGAGTCGGCGTACTCCAGCCCGGCGTGCGACCAGCGCAGCTCCGGGCAGAGCGCCGCCGCGCCCGCGTACGCGGCGTCCACGTGAAGCCAGACCCCGTACTCGGCGCAGATCGCACCGATCTCCGGCAGCGGGTCGACGGCGGTGGTGGAGGTCGTCCCGATGGTGGCCACCACGATGGCGGGCACGTCGCCGTCGGCGCGGTCGGCCTCGATCGCGGCCCGCAACGCCTCCGGGCGCATCGCGAGCGTCGCCGGGTCGACCTCGACCGGGCGGACCCCGTCCTCACCGAGGCCCGCGATCCGGGCCGCCTTCTCGATCGACGAGTGCCCCTGGGTGGAGGTGTACGCCCGGTAGCGGCGGTCCACGCCCGCCTCCCGCCAGCGGCCCTTGCTCGCCCGGTGCAGGGCGCCGAGGGTGGCGACCAGCGTCGCCGAGGAGGCGGAGTCCTGGATCACCCCGCCGCCGCGGCCGGTGGAGCGGAACCGCTCCGGCAGGTCCATCAGGCCGGCGAGCCAGTCCAGCATCACCGTCTCCAGCTCGGTGCAGGCCGGCCCGGTCGCCCAGAGCATGCCCTGCACGCCGAGGCCGGAGCTGACCAGGTCGCCGAGCACGCTCGGGCCGCTGGTGTTCGCCGGGAAGTAGCCGAAGAATCCGGGGTGCTGCCAGTGGGTGAGCCCGGGTGTGATCAGCGTGTCCAGGTCGGCGAGCACGGCCTCGACCGGCTCGCCGTGCTCGGGCGGCCTCGCGGGCAGCGCCGCCGTCACCGCGCCGGGCGGGTCCTGGGAGGTCACCGGGCGCTGCCCGAGGGTCGTCCAGTAGTCGGCGATCCAGTCCACCACCGCGTACCCGGCACGGCGGAACTCGTCGGGGGTCATGTGCTCAGCCATCCGACGAGTCGACCAAACCGATCCAGTCCGGGCAAGGGGCGGGCGGCTGCCGTCGCGTGGCCGGTAGGCACCGGGTCGCCAGCCGCGGAATCCGCACAGCTGGCGACCCGGTGCACCACACCGCAGCACCCCCGACCCGTCCCGACCGGGAGTGCCGTACCACCACCGGGGATAAACCTAGGCGGGCTGCGCGACGGCCGGGTGACGCGGGTATGAAGAGCGTGTTTCAGGCATCCCGCCGCAGGCCACCGGCCACCTTCTCGGCGATCAGCTCGAACGAGCGGATCCGGTCGGCCACGTCGTAGACCATCGTGGTGAGCATCAGCTCGTCGGCGCCGGAGCGGGCCAGCAGCTCGGTCAGCTGCCGGCGGACGGTCTCCGGCGAGCCCATCGCCTGGCCGTCCCGGCGCTGCCGGACGAACTCCCGCTCGAACTCGTTGTACGGGTACGCCGCCGCCTCGTCGGGGGTCACCAGCGGCTCCGGGTGGCCCGAGCGCAGCTTCAGGAAGGAGAGCGCGCTCGGCCCGGCCAGCCACTCGGCCCGCTCGTCGGTCTCCGCGCAGACCGCGTTGACCGCGACCATGGCGTACGGCTTCTCCAGCCGACGCGACGGCCGGAAGTGCTGCCGGTACAGCGCCAGCGCGGGCAGCGTGTGCTGCGCGCTGAAGTGGTGCGCGAAGGAGAACGGCAACCCGAGCAGGCCGGCGAGTTGGGCGCTGAAGCCGCTGGAGCCCAGCAGCCAGACCGCCGGAGCCTGGCCGAGCCCCGGGGTGGCCGTGATCGGGCCCGGTTCGTCGCCACTGAAGTAGTTCATCAGGTCGGCCAGCTCGCGGGGGAAACCCTCGGCCGACAGCCCCTCCATGGTCCGCCGCAGCGCCAGCGCGGTCACCTGGTCGGTGCCGGGCGCGCGGCCGATGCCCAGGTCGATCCGCCCCGGGTGCAGCGCCTCCAGGGTGCCGAACTGTTCGGCCACCACCAGCGGCGCGTGGTTGGGCAGCATCACCCCGCCCGAGCCGAGCCGGATGGTCGACGTGTGCGCCGCCAGGTGGGCCAGCAGCACCGCGGGCGCGGAGCTCGCGATCGCCGGCATGTTGTGGTGCTCGGCCACCCAGAACCGGCGGTAACCCAGCCCCTCGGTGCGGCGGGCCAGCTCGGTGGTGTGCCGCAGCGCCTCGCCGGCGTCGGCGCCGGCCGCGACCGGGGCAAGATCAAGAACAGACAGGGGTACGTCGATCACGGCTGTGCCAACCCGGCCCGTGCCGGATTTGTTCCGCGAGTGGCGGAAGGGACCGCTCGGCAGGTCCGCCGTACCGGGGGCCTTCGTCAACCGGTCAGCCCACGCCGCGTGCCTGCTCGAAGATCAGACTGGTCTGGGTGTGCTGCACGGCCGGATCCACCGCCAGGTGGTCGAGCACGAAGTCCCGCAGCGCGTCGCCGGACGCGGCCCGTACGTGCAGCACGTAGTCCTCCGCGCCCGCGACGTGGAACACCGACACCACTCCGGGCAGCCGCACCGACCGGGCCCGGAAGGCGTCCACCGCCGCCCGCTCGTGCGCGGTGAGGCGGACCGACACCAGCGCCTGCAACGGCAGCCCGACCGCGGCCGGGTCCACCTCCGCGTGGAAACCCCGGATCGCCCCGCACTCGCGCAGGGCCCGGGTCCGGGTCAGGCAGGTGGACGGTGCCACCCCGACCCGCTCGGCGAGGGCGTTGTTGGGCAGCCGGCCGTCCACGGCCAGCTCGGTGAGGATCGCGCGGTCGACGTCGTCCAGGGCGGCGAAGCGCCGCACATCGTTCGGTGCAGGGGGCATCCGGCCATCCTTCCCCGAATATCGCGTCGAGAAAAGCCGAAACTGAAGAATCTTCTGCGCCTCTATTGCCCCATGACGTGCTGATGTTCGACGCTTCGCCCATGACGACCGTGGACACCCGGGCCGTGCACGCCGGCCGCGACGATCTCGCGGGCCTCGGCGTCCACGTGCCGCCGATCGACCTCTCCACCACCAACCCGCTGCCCTCGGTGGGCGACGGCGGCGACGCGTACGAGCTGCTCGCGACCGGCGGCACGCTCCCGCCCGGCGCCAGCGCCGTCTACCAGCGGCTCTGGAACCCCACCGTGGCGCGCTTCGAGACCGCCCTCGCCGAACTCGAGGGCACCGCCGAAGCCGTCGCCTTCGCCAGCGGCATGGCCGCCCTCACCGCCGCCCTGCTCGCCGCCGTCCGCGACGGCAAACGCCACGTGGTCGCCGTCCGCCCCCTCTATGGCGGCACCGACCACGTGCTCGCCACCGGGCTGCTCGGCACCGAGGTCAGCTGGGCCCGCCCGGACGAGGTGGCCGCCGCGGTCCGCCCCGACACCGCCCTCGTCATCGTCGAGACCCCGGCCAACCCCACCCTCGACCTGGTCGACATCGCCGCGCTCGCCGCCGCCGCCGGCGACGTGCCGCTGCTCGTCGACAACACCGTCGCCACCCCGGTGCTCCAGCAGCCCGCCCGGCACGGCGCGGCGCTCGTCCTGCACAGCGCCACCAAGAGCATCGGCGGTCACGGCGACGTGCTCGCCGGCGTCGTGGCCTGCGACACCGGCTGGGCCGCCCGGCTGCGTCAGGTCCGCGCCGTCACCGGCGCCGTGCTGCACCCGCTCGGCGCGTACCTGCTGCACCGGGGGCTGCAGACGCTGCCGCTGCGGGTGCGCGCGCAGCAGGCCGGCGCCGAGAAACTGGCCCTCTGGCTCTGCGGGCACCCGGCCGTCGAGCGGGTGCACCACCCGGTCGTCCACGACCCGGCCGGGCTGGTCGGCCGCCAGATGTCCGGCACCGGCAGCCTGCTCGCCTTCGAGGTGCGCGGCGGTGCCACCGCCGCGGCCACGGTCGCCGGAGCGTGCGAGCTGATCACGCACGCGGTGTCGCTCGGCGGGGTGGACACGCTGATCCAGCACCCGGCCTCGCTGACCCACCGGCCGGTGGAGGGGGCGGCGAAGCCGTCCGGCGGGCTGCTGCGGATCTCCGTCGGCCTGGAGGACCCGGAGGACCTGCGGGCGGACCTGGCGCGGGCGCTCGCGGTGATCTGACCGGCGCTCGCCGTGCCTGTCGCGCTCGTCGCGGGCGACCGGCGTCGCCTCGGGTCGTTGTCTCGCGCTCACGACTTCGGGCCGACGTGTCGGTCGAGGGCCGCGACCGCCTCCCGTCGGGCCACGGAGAGGGAGTTGCGACGGTTCATCTTCCAGGCGATGCCGAGCAGGTCGAGGGCCCACTGGCAGAGGCCCATGATGTCGGCGGACTCGTTGGTGAACAGGTAGCGCGGGTAGACGTAGGCCCGGCCGCGGACGGTGACCCGGTTGCTGACCCGGCAGCCGTCGGAGTGGAAGAGGCCCCGCAGGAAGGCGCCCGGGTGGCGCTCGACGATCTGACGCTGCCAGTCGGCGAGGACGATCGGCCGTTCGTGCTTCTTGCCCGGGCCGTGCTGCGGAAACAGGCACGGCCAGTGCCTGCCGTAGCTCTGCACGTTGACACAACCCCGCTGCCGGACGTGCTGAACCTTGGCTGCCAGCACCGATCGCATGGCGGCGTCGCAGGCACTGATCAGGTCGGGCCAGGCGCTACTGCACGAGATCCGCAAGACTGGAACGCGTGCCGAGGTGACCAGGTGGCCGTCACCCAGGTACAGGCCGAGGAGGTAGCTGTAGGCGGCGGGATCTGTCGGGTTGCCGACGCCGGGCCGGCAGCGGAAGCAACGCAGAGCCGTCCCAAGGACGACCGGTTGGGGCCGGTCCCGGCACCAGTGCCAGACGGTGCGGTAGGAGAGCCCGACACTGCGGGCGGTGTCAGCGACGGATGCGCCTGAGAGATAGAGCTTCCGCGCGCGTGCGCGTATCTCGGGTGGGTGCATACGGGCATTCTCGAACGCGCGTACGACACAATCGGTGCCCCCGGTGGGATTCGAACCCACACTGTATGGATTTTGAATCCATCGTCTCTGCCATTGGACTACAGGGGCCTTGGGCTTCTCGGCCCCAACAGGTTACCCACTACGCTATAGGCGGCGACACCCGGCACGGCGGGTGTCGGGCTCAGACTGGTGGGAGTGGCTCGTGGCCGACACGCAGACGGATGCCGAGCGCAGGCGCGTACTGATCGCCGAGGACGAGGCGCTCATCCGACTGGACCTGGCCGAGATGCTGGTCGAGGAGGGCTACGAGGTCGTCGGCGAGGCCGGCGACGGCGAGACCGCCGTCCGGCTCGCCGAGGAGTTGAAGCCGGACCTGGTCATCCTCGACATCAAGATGCCGATCATGGACGGGCTGGCCGCCGCCGAGCGGATCGCCGGCGCCCGGATCGCCCCGGTGATCATCCTGACTGCCTTCAGCCAGCGCGACCTGGTAGAGCGGGCCCGGGCGGCCGGCGCGATGGCCTACCTGGTCAAGCCCTTCCAGAAGAGCGACCTGGTGCCGGCGGTGGAGATCGCGCTCTCCCGCTACTCCGAGATCGCCGCCCTGGAGGCGGAGGTCGCCGGCCTCACCGACCGCCTGGAGATCCGCAAGACCGTCGAGCGCGCCAAGGGCGCGCTGATGACGACGTACGGGATGACCGAGCCGCAGGCGTTCAAGTGGATCCAGCGCACCGCGATGGACCACCGGATGACCATGAAGGAGGTCGCCGAGCGGATCCTCGCCGAGACCGCCGGCGGCGAGGTGGCCCAGCCGGCCTCCTGACGCCGGACCCGAACGCCCGACGCCGACGCGCCGGGCCGGGGAGGCAAACGCCGCCCTCCCGCCCCGCGGGCGCCGGTCGGACCCGCCTGCCCCGCGCTTCCGCGGCCGGCGCCGACCTGGCGCGTCCCGGGTGTGTCACGGTGCCCGCCCCGGCGGGCGGTCAATAGCATCTGTCCGTGTCGGCGCGGTGGCTGGTGGCGGTGCTCGGCGGCTTCGCCGTGCTGCTCGCCGGCTGCGATCCGGCGGAACCGGACATCGGCCGCGCCGAGCCGGACGCCCGCCGCGCGGCGCCGCTGCACCCGGACTGGCACGCGCTGGCCCTGCCGGCGCCACCGGGTCCGCCCGGCCGGCTGCTGCTGCGCGACGCGGCGGCCTGCGCCGGCCGGTGGTATGTGGTGGGCGGGTCGGCCGACCCGGCGGGGGAGACCCGTCCCGCGGCCTGGACCAGCGGCGACGGCACCTCCTGGTCCGCCCTGCCGCTGGCGCCGGTGAGCCATTACGGGCGGCGGCACGTGCTCGCCGTGGCGGCCTGCCGGAACGGGCGGCTGGCGGCGCTCGGGGCGAGCACCGGCGGGGTGCACGGCAACCCGCGCACCGGCACGTGGTCGCAGGCGTCGGACGGGACGCTGCGGGAGGCGCCCGCCCCGTTCGAACTGTACGGCGGGCCTCGGGCGGTGAGCGTCTCCCGGCTGGCCGCCGGTCCGGCCGGGTGGTTGCTCGTCGGGACCCGGGTCGACGGGGCGGCGGTCTGGACCTCGCCGGACGGCGAACGGTTCACCCTGCGCGAGGGCGTGCCGGAGCTGGCCGGCGACGGGCGCGGCCGGACGGTCGGGTACGACGCGGTGGCCGTACCGTCGGGGTGGCTGGTGGTGGGGGCGGTCCTGCCGGCCGGCGCGGCGGCGCCGGCGCCGCTGGCCTGGGCCTCGGCGGACGGTCTCAGCTGGCGGCGGACGGAGCTGCCGGCGCCGGACGGGCGCGGTCGGGCGCAGCGGGTGACGACGGTCGGCGGCGCGGTGGTGGCGGTCGGCCCGGTGCGCGACGGCTTCGCGGCGTGGCGCCTGGCGGGACGACAGTGGCGGCGGGCCGGCGGGTTCGGCGCGGGCGGTCCGGGGGGCTCGTCGGTGGACGCGCTGGTGTCCGCCGGCCGGGCGGTGGTGGCGGTGACCGCTGCCGGTGGGGGTCACGGACTGTGGTTCTCCGCGGATTCGGGCGATTCGTGGCGGACGGTGACGATGCCGAGCGCGGTACCGGACACCGGGGACGCGGCGGTCGGGGCGGCCTTCCAGGAAGATCGATTGCTGGTGGTCGCCGACGACGGTCAGGCGTCCCATGCCTGGTGGGCGGCGCTGTCAACCATCGATCGGTAGCGGGTCGTCGCCGGTTGACCCGTTACCGACGAATCAAAGGTGAAGAAGCTTCACGACCGATGATTCTTACAGCGATCGCTTCCGATCCGCCACGCCGTGTAACGGTTCGGTCAACGCACTCCCTCGGGGCTTTCATCCGGGCTCTGCGGTGGGATAGCGTCCGGCCCCAGACCGGCGACGACGGTCTGGTTCGTCCGCCCCCGCAAGTGCCGATCGGCAGCGGGTGGTTCGAACCATTGGACGGAGGAGGGTTCGGGCCTTGAGGCAGAAGCTCGCGCGCGTGATTGGTGGAGCGGCCATGCTGGCGCTCGTCGCCGGCGGCACCGCATGCTCCAGCGGCGGTGGCGACACCGCCGCCGGTGGCGACAAGTGTGGCAACAAGATTGCGTTCTTCGGCGCGCTGACCGGTAGCTCGGCGGCGCTCGGCATCAACGAGAAGAACGGCGCCAAGCTGGCGGTCGACAAGTACAACAAGGCGAACGCCGACTGCAAGGTCGAGCTGGTCGAGCTCGACTCGCAGGGCAGCCCCGACCAGGCGCCGGGTCTGGCCCAGAAGGCGATCGACGACGCCAAGATCCTCGGCATCGTCGGCCCGGCCTACTCGGGTGAGTCGGAGGCCGCTGGTCCGCTGTTCAACGAGGCCGGCCTGGTGACCATCACCCCGTCCGCGACCCGGCCCAGCCTCGCCGAGCAGAAGTGGAAGACCTTCTTCCGCGCGGTCGGCAACGACTTCAGCCAGGGCCCGGCGGCCGGCACCTACATCAAGAACGTGATGAAGGCCGATCGGGTCTACGTCATCGACGACCAGTCCGCCTACGGCGCCGGCCTGGCCGACGAGGTCAAGAAGGTGCTCGGCCCGGCGGTCGTCGGCTCGGACAAGGTCCAGGGCGAGGGCAAGCAGACCGAGTTCTCGGCGGTGGTCACCAAGGTCAAGGCCGCGAACGTCAAGGCGGTCTTCTACGGCGGCTACTACCAGGAGGCCGGCCTGATCCGCAAGCAGCTCACCGCTGCCGGGGTCACCGCGCCGCTGGTCGCCGGTGACGGCGTCAACGACGGTGCCTACATCACCTCCGCCGGCGCGGCTGCGGCCGAGGGCACCATCCTGACCTGCCCGTGCCAGCCGGCCACCGCGGCCCGCGGCACCTTCGCCCAGGAGTTCAAGGCCCTCAACGGCACCGAACCGGGCACCTACAGCGACACCGCCTACGACGCCGCGAACATCCTGCTCGCCGGCATCAAGGACGGCAAGACCACCCGCGAGGGTCTGCTGGAGTTCGTGAAGGGCTACAGCGGCGAGGGCGTCGCGGCGAACTACAAGTTCGTCGAGGGCGGCGAGCTCGACCCGGCGCAGGTCAAGGTGTGGGCGTTCAAGGTTACCGGGGGTAAGGTCGTGCCGGACCAGGAGATCCCGAAGTCCTGACGCCGGTCGCTGCTACAGCGATTGAGTTGTGATCGCGGGTGCGGCCGGGAGCTCGCTCCCGGCCGCGCCCCCTTTTTCTCTCTCCAGACCCGATGGAGCGTCCCTCCTTGAACTTCGACGGACTGTTCTCCAATTTCGGAGAACTCACGACGACCGGCCTGACGCAGGGCGCGATCTACGCCCTGGTCGCGCTGGGATACACGCTGGTCTACGGCGTACTGAGACTCATCAACTTCGCCCACTCCGAGGTCTTCATCGCCGGCGCCTTCGCGGCGCTGTGGACCTGGAACGGATTCGGCCTCGACCAGAACTCGCAGGTCACCGGCATCGGCACGATCCTGTTCTACCTGGTGGTGGCGATGATCGTCGCCGCGATCGCGTCGGCGGGCACCGCGACGGTGATCGAGCGGGTGGCGTACCGGCCGCTGCGTAAGCGCAACGCTCCTCCGCTGGCCTTCCTGATCACGGCGATCGGCGCGTCGATCGCCATCTCCGAGGCCTTCGGCATCTGGACCCGCCGGCTTCCGGAGGGTGCGCCGCAGCTCGTCAGCCCCAAGCCGCTGTTCGAGATCTTCGGGGTGCCGATCGACGCCATCCAGTTGCTCACCCTCGGTGCCGCGCTGGGAATGATGTTCGCGCTCGACATGTTCATCAACCGCAGTCGGGTCGGTCGCGGCATCCGGGCCGTCGCCCAGGACGCCAACACCGCCGCGTTGATGGGCGTGAACAAGGACCGGATCATCCTGATGGTCTTCATCGCCGGTGGCGCGATGGCCGGTGTGGCCGGCCTGCTCTACGACGTGCGGATCCAGACCCTCACCTACAGCGTCGGCTTCCTGCTCGGTCTCAAGGCGTTCACCGCGGCGGTGCTCGGCGGCATCGGCAACCTGCGGGGCGCCCTGCTCGGCGGCCTGCTGCTGGGCGTGGTGGAGAACTACGCCTCCGGCCTGTTCGGCAGCGAGTGGAAGGACTTCGCGGCGTTCGCGCTGCTGGTGGTGCTGCTGATGTTCCGGCCGACCGGTCTGCTGGGTGAATCGCTGGGGAGGGCACGGGCATGACGACCGTCCTGGAGAGGGTGCGCTCCGGCCGCGAGGCGGCCGGGGAACGGTGGCGCGGAGCGCCGCGCTGGGTGCGCTGGGCGCTGCTGGCCGCGGTGATCGTGTTCTTCTACGCGCTGCCGAACAAGGAGTTCTACCAGTACCTCGGGCCGATTCCGACCCCCGGTGCGAACTTCACGCAGGTGATGTTCACCGTTTCGATCTACGTGCTGCTGGCCGTCGGTCTGAACATCGTGGTCGGCTTCGCCGGCCTGCTCGACCTCGGCTACTTCGGCTTCTTCGCCGTCGGCGCGTACACCGTGGCGGTGCTGACGTCGCCGACCAGCGACCTGAAGACGCTCTGGCCGTGGCTGCTGGCGGTGCCGGTGGCGATCGCGCTGACCATGGTCTCCGGTGTGATGCTCGGTACGCCGACGCTGCGCCTGCGCGGCGACTACCTGGCACTGGTCACCCTCGGCTTCGCCGAGATGATCCGGATCGGGGCGGTCAGCTCCGAGTTCCTCAAGGGCCAGCGGGGCTTCAACCAGATCCCGCACCCGCCCGGCCAGTACGCCGACGGCAAGCCGTTCTTCGGCGTGCTGGACGCCCGGCCGTACTACTGGCTGGTGCTCACGGTGATCATCCTGGTGGTGATCGGGGTGCGTAACCTGACCCACAGCCGGGTCGGGCGGGCCTGGATCTCGATCCGGGAGGACGAGGACGCCGCGCAGCTGATGGGCGTGCCGACGTTCAAGTTCAAGCTCTGGGCCTTCGCGGCGGGCGCGGCGATCGCCGGCCTGGCCGGTGCGCTCTTCGCGGGCAAGCAGAACTTCGTCAACTCGCAGAACTTCGAGCTGCTCAACTCGATCATCATCCTGGCCGCGGTCATCTTCGGCGGCTCCGGCAACATCGTCGGGGCGATCGTCGGCGGCGGCCTGGTCGCGTACATGATCGAGCGGTTCCGCGGCATCGAGCTGTTCGGTGTGGAGCTGTACGAGTACCGGTTCCTCTTCTTCGGCCTGGTGCTGGTGATCATGATGATCTTCCGGCCGGAGGGGCTGATTCCGAACCGACGACGCGCGGCGGAGTTCAAGGATCGTCGCAAGGAGGTGACCGTCGGTGAGTGACACCGAGCAGACGCCGGGCGTTCCGGCGCAGGCCGGCGCGCCGGCAGTGGAGACGGTCCAGCAGCGTGAGCCGCTGCTGGAGGTCGACAACGTCACGCTTCGCTTCGGCGGCGTGGTGGCGCTGAACGAGGTGGACTTCACCCTGTACAAGGGTGAGATCCTCGGTCTGATCGGGCCGAACGGCGCGGGCAAGACCACCTGCTTCAACGCCATGACCGGCATCTACCAGCCCACCGAGGGGCAGATCCGGTTCCGGGGCGAGAAGATCAGCGGCAAGAAGCGGCACCAGATCACCAAGATGGGTATGGCGCGGACGTTCCAGAACATCCGCCTCTTCCCCGAGATGACCGCGCTGGAGAACGTCCAGGTCGGTGCCGACGCGCACCACAAGACCAGCGTGCTCGCCGCGCTGCTCCGGCTGCCCCGGCACTGGAAGGAAGAGCGCGAGGGCCGGGAGAAGGCCGAGCGCCTGCTGGAGTTCGTCGGCATCCGTCACCGGATGCACGAGTTCGCCCGCAACCTCTCCTACGGTGAGCAGCGGCGGCTGGAGATCGCCCGCGCGCTGGCCACCGACCCGGTGCTGCTCTGCCTGGACGAGCCGGCCGCCGGCTTCAACCCGGCGGAGAAGGAGGAACTGCTCCAGCTCATCCGGCAGATCCGGGACACCGGCGTGACCGTGCTGTTGATCGAGCACGACATGCGCCTGGTCATGGGGGTCACCGACCGGATCGTCGTGCTGGAGTTCGGAAAGAAGATCGCCGAGGGGCTCCCCGCCGAGGTGCGGGACAACCCGAAGGTGATCGCGGCGTACCTGGGGGTGCCGGACGATGCTGCTTGAGATCGACGATGTGAGCCTGCTGTACGGGCGGATCCAGGCGCTGCACGGCATCAGCCTGACGGTGGACGAGGGCGAGATCGTCGCCCTGATCGGCGCCAACGGCGCCGGCAAGTCGACCACGATGCGGGCGATCTCCGGCATCCGGCCGGTCGCCACCGGCAGCATCCGGTTCAACGGTGAGGACATCACCAAGCTCCGGGCGGACCTGCGGGTCCGGCGTGGGCTCTGCCAGGCGCCGGAGGGTCGGGGCATCTTCCCCGGCATGTCGGTGCTGGAGAACCTCGACATGGGCGCGTACACCCGCCGGGACCGGTCCGGCATCGCGCAGGACCTCGACCGGGTGCTGGAGCTCTTCCCGCGCCTGGCCGAGCGACGCAAGCAGCCGGGCGGCACGCTCTCCGGTGGTGAGCAGCAGATGCTGGCCGTCGGCCGGGCGCTGATGAGCCGGCCGAAGCTGCTGCTGCTCGACGAGCCCTCGATGGGTCTGGCGCCGATGCTGATCCAGCAGATCTTCAGCATCATCACCGAGATCAACGAGCAGGGCACCACCATCCTGCTGGTGGAGCAGAACGCGCAGCAGGCACTGGCGCGGGCGCACCGGGCGTACGTGCTGGAGACCGGCCGGATCGTCAAGAGCGGCACCGGCGCCGAGCTGCTGCACGACC
The DNA here is from genome assembly GCF_059359015.1 of Micromonospora sp. LZ37. NCBI lineage: Bacteria > Bacillati > Actinomycetota > Actinomycetes > Micromonosporales > Micromonosporaceae > Micromonospora > Micromonospora sp. LZ37. Next base: position 260,710 of record NZ_JCADBL010000003.1, read on the forward strand.
CGGCGGTCAAAGAGGCGTACCTCGGCGTGGCCTGACCGGCCGTCACCCTTTATCGCAAGGAGCGCAACGACATGTTCAACATCAGTGGTGGCCGTCGGGCCGTCATCGGCGTCAGCGGCGCCGCACTGCTCGCGCTCTCGCTCGCCGCCTGCGGCGAGAAGGAGGCCACCCAGCAGCCCGGCGCCGGCCCTTCCGTCACCGCCGCGGCCGACTCGGCCCTGGCCGCGAAGGTGCCCGACGCGATCAAGGCCGACGGCGTGATCAAGGTCGGCACCGACTCGACGTACGCCCCGAATGAGTTCCTGGACCAGGACGGCAAGACGATCGTCGGCTTCGACGTGGAGCTGTTCAACGCCGTGGCGCAGAAGCTCGGCCTCAAGGCCCAGTACGAGGCGGCGCCGTTCGACTCGATCCTGCCCGGCGTGGACTCCGGCAAGTACGAGATCGGCGTCTCGTCGTTCACCATCAACGCCGAGCGGCTGAAGAGCGTCAACATGGTCAGCTACTACTCCGCCGGCACCCAGTGGGCCACCAAGGCCGGCAACCCGGCCAAGGTCGACACCGAGAACGCCTGCGGCAAGAAGATCGCCGTGCAGGTCGGCACCGTGCAGCTCGACGACATCACCGCCCGGTCGAAGAAGTGCACCGACGCCGGCAAGCCGGCGATCACCATCGACCAGTACCAGGCGCAGAGCGACGCCACCGCCGCCGTGGTCAGCGGCAAGGACGACGCCATGCTCGCCGACTCCCCGGTCGGCGCGTACGCGGTGAAGCAGAGCAACGGCGCGCTGGCGCTGCTCGGCGACATCTACGAGGCCGCCCCGTACGGCTACGCGGTCAAGAAGGACCAGGCCGCGTTCGCCGAGGTGCTGAAGGAGGCCGTGCAGGCGGTCATCGCCGACGGCAGCTACAAGTCGGCGCTGGCCAAGTGGGGCGTCGAGGGCGGCGCGATCACCACGGCCCAGCTCAACCCCGCCAGCTGAGCATGTCGGTCAACACGGATACACCCGAACGGGCACGGCCGGAACCCATCCAGGCCGTGCCCGTGCGGCATCCCGGGCGCTGGGTCGCCGTTGGCGTGATCGGGGTGCTGGTCGCGATGTTCGTCCACCTGCTGGTGACGAACAAGGCGTTCAACTGGTCGTTCATGGTCGACGAGATGTTCCGGCCACCGATCATGCAGGGGGTGCGCGGCAGCATCGCGCTGCTCGTGACCTCCATGCTGATCGGTGTCGGGCTCGGTGTGATCATCGCGATCATGCGGCTGTCGGAGAACCCGATCCTGCGCGGGGTCTCCTGGGCGTACACCTGGTTCTTCCGGGCGGTGCCCCGGCTGGTGCTGGCGATCCTCTTCGGCAACCTGGGCATCCTCTGGTCCCGGCTGGAGTTCGGGCTGCCCTTCGACCGGCAGATCGGCGCCCTGTTCGGGGTGGACGACTTCGAGGCGCGGCTGTTCGGCTTCTCCACGGTGGACATCCTCAGCGGGTTCGTCGCCGGCATGCTGGCGCTGGGTCTCTCCGAGGCCGCGTACATGGCGGAGATCGTCCGGGCCGGCATCCAGTCGGTGGACGAGGGGCAGACCGAGGCCGCCCAGGCGCTCGGCCTGAAGCGGTCCCAGATCCTGCGTCGCATCGTGCTGCCGCAGGCCATGCGGGTGATCGTCCCGCCGACCGGCAACGAGACCATCGCGATGCTCAAGGACACCTCGCTGGTGGCCTTCGTGCCGGTCTCCGCCGAGCTGTTCTTCCAGCTCAGGGCCGTCGGTAGCCGGACGTTCCAGGTCTTTCCGATGTTGGTCGCGGCGACCATCTGGTATCTGCTGCTGACCAGCGTGCTGCTGGTCGGCCAGTACTACCTGGAGCGGCACTTCTCCAAGGGCTTCGATCGCAGCAGCCAGGCGAAGACCAAACTGCGGGGCATGGCGGTCGGTGGCGGCGGTGCCGCCGGAGGGGCGGGGGGCGTATGACCGGCGCGACGACTCCGGCGCAGGCCGGCGCGACGACGGGCGACGGCGTGATGGTCCGGGCCGAGCAGGTGCACAAGTCGTTCGGCTCGATCGAGGTGCTCAAGGGCATCGACCTGGAGGTCCGCTCCGGCGAGGTGTGCTGCCTGCTGGGGCCCTCCGGCTCCGGCAAGTCGACCTTCCTGCGCTGCATCAACCACCTTGAGAAGATCAACGCCGGTCGGATCTGGGTGGACGACGAACTGATCGGCTACCGGGAGCGCGGCGGCAAGCTGCACGAGCTGCGGGAGAAGGAGGTCGCCGCCCAGCGCCGTGCGATCGGCATGGTGTTCCAGCGGTTCAACCTCTTCCCGCACATGACCGCCCTGCAGAACGTCGCCGAGGCGCCGGTGCTGCTGGGCCGGGAGAAGAAGGCCGCCGCCCGGGACCGGGCCGCCGCGCTGCTGGAGCGGGTGGGGCTGGGCGACAAGCTCGGCAACTATCCCGGCCAGCTCTCCGGCGGTCAGCAGCAGCGGGTGGCGATCGCCCGGGCGCTGGCGATGCAGCCGAAGCTGATGCTCTTCGACGAGCCGACCAGCGCCCTCGACCCGGAGCTGGTCGGCGAGGTGCTCGACGTGATGAAGGACCTGGCCCGCGACGGCATGACCATGATCGTGGTCACCCACGAGATCGGCTTCGCCCGTGAGGTCGGCGACTCGCTGGTCTTCATGGACGGCGGCGTCGTGGTCGAGTCGGGTGTGCCCCGCGAGGTGATCGCCAACCCCCGGCACGACCGGACCAAGGCGTTCCTGGCCAAGGTGCTCTGAACCGGTGCTCCCGGTGCGGCCTCCCGGCCGCACCGGGAAGCCTCCGGGCCGCCGGCCCGGGCCTCCCGCCGGTGGACAGCGATGTCGCAGCCGCTGCTGTCGGGGGGTACGACTAGAGTCGCTCGGGTGACAGCTACGACGCCGCGCCTGCTCCTCGTCGACGGACACTCCCTGGCATACCGGGCCTTCTTCGCCCTGCCGGTGGAGAACTTCTCCACCACGACCGGGCAGCCGACCAACGCCGTCTACGGCTTCACCTCGATGCTGATCAACGTGCTCCGCGACGAGCAGCCGACGCACATCGTGGTCACCTTCGACGTCTCCCGCCGCTCCTTCCGCACCGAGCGCTACGCGGAGTACAAGGCCGGCCGCAGCGAGACCCCGACCGACTTCCACGGCCAGGTCAGCCTGGTCAAGGAGGTGCTCGCGGCGCTGCGCATCCCGGTGGTGGAGAAGGAGGGGTACGAGGCCGACGACGTCATCGCCACCCTGGCCTGCCAGGCCCGCGACCAGGGCATGTCGGTGCTGATCACCACCGGCGACCGGGACGCGTTCCAGCTCGTCGGCGATCGGGTCACCGTGCTCTACCCGCGCAAGGGCGTCTCCGACCTGGCCCGGATGGACCCGGCGGCGGTCGAGGCGAAGTACGGGGTCGGCCCCCAGCAATATCGGGACCTGGCCGCCCTGGTCGGCGAGACCAGCGACAACCTCCCGGGCATCCCGGGCGTCGGCCCGAAGACCGCCGCCAAGTGGATCAACACGTACGGCGGGGTGGACGGGATCATCGCCCGGGCCGACGAGATCAAGGGCAAGGCCGGCGACAGCCTGCGCGAGCGGCTCGCCGACGTGATCCGCAACTACGAGATCAACTGCCTGGTCTCCGACCTGGAGCTGCCGATCCGTCCGGAGGAGGCCCGCTGGCAGGGCTGGGACCGGGAGGCCGTGCACCAGGTCTTCGACACCCTCCAGTTCCGGATCCTGCGCGACCGGCTCTACCAGTACCTGGAGGCCGTGGAGCCGGAGGCCGAGGCCGGGTTCGACCTGACCGGCGAGGTGCTGACCGAGCCGGGCGCGCTGGCCGGCTGGCTCGCCACGCACGCCCCGGCCGGCGCCCCGGTGGGCCTGGCGGTCAAGCTCGACACCGGTCCCAACCGCCGGCACACCGCCTCGGTGACCGGGATGGCCCTGGCCACCGCCGGTGGCGCGGCGGCCTGGTTCGACCCGGCCCGGCTGGAGCCGGGCGACGAGTCGGCCCTGGCCGGCTGGCTCGCCGACGCCACCCGCCCCAAGGTGCTGCACGACAGCAAGCCGGCGGTGCTGGCCTTCGCCGCCCACGGCTGGTCCCTGGACGGCATCGCCCGGGACACCCAGATCGCCGCCTACCTGGCCCGCCCCGACCAGCGCTCCTACGACCTGACCGACCTGGCGCTGCGCTACCTGCACCGCGAGCTGCGGGTGGACGCCCCGGAGACCGGTCAGCTCACCCTCGACGGGCTGGGCGACGACGGCGCCGCCGAGCAGAACCTCATGCTCCAGGCCCGGGCCACCCTCGACCTGGCCGACGCGATCGACGCCGAGCTGTCCCGCGACGGCGAGCAGTCCGCCCGGCTGATGGCCGGGGTGGAGCTGCCGCTGATGCGGGTGCTGGCCGACATGGAGCGGATCGGCATCGCCGCCGACACCGAGTACCTGTCGGAGCTGGAGGCGCACTTCGCCGCCGAGGTGAAGGCCGCGGCGCAGGGCGCGTACGAGGCGGTCGGGCGGGAGTTCAACCTCGGCTCGCCCAAGCAGCTCCAGGAGATCCTCTTCACCGAGCTGGGCCTGCCCAAGACCAAGAAGATCAAGACCGGCTACACCACCGACGCCGACGCCCTCCAGTGGCTCCACGCGCAGAACCCGCACCCGGTGCTGGCCCACCTGCTGCGCCACCGCGACGTCGCAAAGCTCAAGTCGACCGTGGACGGCCTGCTCAAGTCCGTCTCCGACGACGGCCGCATCCACACCACCTTCAACCAGACGGTGGCGGCCACCGGGCGACTCTCCTCCACCGAGCCCAACCTCCAGAACATCCCCATCCGCACCGAGGAGGGGCGCCGGATCCGTCGCGCCTTCGTGGTGGGGGAGGGCTACGAGCGCCTGCTCACCGCCGACTACAGCCAGATCGAGATGCGGATCATGGCGCACCTCTCGTCGGACGACGCGCTGATCGAGGCGTTCAACTCCGGCCACGACTTCCACGCCGCCACCGCCTCCTCGGTCTTCGAGGTGCCGGTCGCCGAGGTCACCCCCGACCAGCGGCGCAAGATCAAGGCGATGAACTACGGCCTGGCGTACGGGCTGAGCGCGTTCGGCCTCTCCCAGCAGCTCGGGATCAGCGCCGACGAGGCGCGTGGGCTGATGGAGAACTACTTCGCCGGGTTCGGCGGGGTCCGCGACTACCTGCACGAGGTGGTCGCCCGGGCCCGGCAGGACGGCTACACCTCCACCATCCTGGGCCGCCGCCGCTACCTGCCCGACCTGGTCAGCGACAACCGGCAGCGCCGCGACATGGCCGAGCGGATGGCGCTCAACGCCCCGATCCAGGGCTCCGCGGCCGACATCATCAAGGTCGCCATGCTGCACGTCGACAGCGCGCTGCGCGACGCCGGGCTGCGGTCCCGGATGCTGTTGCAGGTGCACGACGAACTGGTCTTCGAGGTGGCCCCGGGCGAACGGGAGGCCCTGGAGACGCTGGTGCGGCGGGAGATGGGCGAGGCGTACCCGCTCTCGGTGCCGCTGGAGGTCTCCGTCGGCGAGGGCCGGGACTGGAACAGCGCCGACCACTGACCGGGGCCTCGGCCGGGCCGGGTCCGCGGGGCCGCGAGGCAGTGCCTCGCGGTCCCGTCGCCCTTTCTTCGTGTGCGGCGCAGGGGCGTGGGTCAGCGCCCCGGTCCCCGGCGCTCCTTCGGCGGGGTGCCGTGCCGATCGAGGGCCTTCCGGGACGGGCCGCCCGGGGGCGGAAGTGGGCCCTTGAGGGGGTCGTGGCCCCAGTTCATCAGGGACCAGCGCCACTTGGTGTCGCGCACGTCGCCGGAGGGGCGCTGGGCCATGTGCCGGCGGACGTAGCCGACCACCTTGCGCATGTGCTTGTAGTCGCCCTCGGACAGGTCGCCGCGCTTGCGCCGCAACAGGTCGATGATCTTCCGGCCGGATTCGTGGCCGACGGACTCGCCGCCCCCGGAGCGGCCGCCCTTGTGCCAGCCCACCTGCTTGGACTCGTCCGTCTTCAGCCAGCTCGACAGCTCACCGGGCTTCATGTTCACCGCCTCGGTGAACTCGTGGTAGGTGTCCCGCCCGTCGTCAGCTCGGCTCATGGCGCAGCACCTCCGGTCGGTGGGCGGCGTCCCGGCCGGAGTGGTCGTTGCGGATCCGGTACTGCGGGTCCTCCGGCGACGCGTTGACGGGGCGCCCCCGTACGTGCGTCCGTTCGGTGATCTTGTCCTTGACCACGCCGTACGCCCGGCCGCCGTGGCTGGCCCAGGAGACGTGGTCGCCCGTCTGGAACTCCTTCTCGGCCATGCCCGACGGGTACCCGCCGGCCATGCCGCGAAACGACGGAGCGGGGCTACGGGGTGATCTCGGTGATCGGCAGCTTGATGTCGAACGGCTCGGTCAGCTCGATCAGCTCGTCGCTGTCGGCCATCAGCTCGTACTGCCGCTCGCCGCCGGGGCCGACCCGGTCGCCGGTTTGGCGAACCGGTCGACCCGCTGGGTGCCGGGCGCGACGATCTCCACGGCGAGCACGACGTCGGAGGGCCGGAGCCGGAACCGGTCCGGCGGTACCTCGGCGCGGTACAGCAGCACATCCGGCTGGCGGCTGGTGTTGTGACTCAGCCCGACCCCGACCGCCTGGGCGGTGCGGAGGCGGGCCGGGGCATGGGACCGCAGCCAGAGCCACAGCAGGCTGGAAATGTCCTGATGGCCCAGGGTGGGGGAGGGTGTCACCTGGATTGCTCCGTCGACGAGTTCGACGCGGGGGGCGTCGTCCGGCAGGGCGAGCAGATCCTCCAGCGTGTGGTCGGCATGCTGCTGCCGCATGGGATCCGGACACCAGGGGCCAGGTGATGTCGGGAGGGGCCCGGCGCTCATGGGGGCAGGCTAGCGCCGTGGCGCGGGACAGGGGCCGCACCAGGAGTGCGACGGGCTCATGCCGCGGGTTTCTCGGTGACGAAGATGGCGGTGCCGGGGAAGAGCCGCCCGCGCAGCGGGCTCCACTGCCCCCAGACGCCCTCGTGTCCCTCGGGCCACTCCGGCTCCACCAGGTCCACCAGCCGGAACCCCGCCGCGACCAGCTCGCGCACCCGGTCGCCCAGGGTGCGGTGCTGCTCGACGTAGGTGGCCACGCCACTGTCGTCCTGCTCCACGTAGGGGGAGCGGTCGAAGTAGGAGTGCACGGCGGTGAGCCCGCGCTCCCCGGGGTCGTCGAGGAAGATCCAGCGCATCGGGTGGGTCACCGCGAAGACCCAGCGGCCGCCCGGGCGCAGCACCCGGTGCACCTCGGCCATCAGCGCGGCGGAGTCGTCGACGAACGGGATCGCCCCGAACGCCGTGCAGGCGATGTCGAAGGCCGCGTCGGTGAAGGGCAGCGCCAACGCGTCGGCCTGCACCAGCGGCACGCGTACCCCGGTGGTCTCGCCGGCGTGCGCGGCGTGCCGCAGCATGCCGGCGGAGAGGTCGAAGGCGACCGGCCGGGCGCCCTGGCCGGCCAGCCAGCGGGCGCAGGCCGCGGCGCCGCAGCCCACCTCCAGCACCCGGCGGCCGGCGACGTCGCCGAGCAGGCGGGCGTCGGCCTCCCGCAGCCCCTCCGGGCACCAGAGGAAGTCCACGTCGCCCAGGAAGGCGCCGTGCTGGGCCTGGTAGTCGTCGGCGTCGGCGTCCCACCAGCCGCGGTTGGCGCGGCGGGTCTCCGCGTCGCCGACCCGGCGCCGGATCACCCGGTTGTCGTCGTCCACGCGCTCACGCTAGGCCCTGCCCCGACGGGGACCGACGGCGCCGGGCCGGTGCCGGTCGGGGGAGCACGGCGACCCGTCCGGTGGTGCGCTACCTTCTCCGCGTGGGGCCGGTGTGACGCAGGAGACAATCGGGACGGTTTCCCACTGAAATCTCCGCTTTCGCAGCTGGTGAGTCTGCGAGGACCCGGGATGCCTTGCACGCTGTGGTAATGCAGCGGGTAGGCTAGACGATGCGCTCGCGGATCGTGTGCCTCGGCAGGGAGCAGGTGCGCGGTCACCGGAGCCACTAATGATCTTCACTTGGCGATCGTTCGGTGTGCCCGGTGGCGGATCCGTTGGCGCGAAATGGTCACCGCGACACCACGCCTGCTGTGACAACCCATCCGACCGGAGCAACCGCCCACATGACGAGCAGCATCGAGGCCCCCTCGAGCGCCACCCGGGTCACCCACGACGATCTCGGTTCCGAGGAGGCTTTCCTCGCCGCGATCGACGAGACCATCAAGTACTTCAACGACGGCGACATTGTCGAAGGCACCGTCGTCAAGGTCGATCGGGACGAGGTCCTGCTCGACATCGGCTACAAGACCGAGGGCGTCATCCCCTCTCGGGAGTTGTCGATCAAGCACGACGTGGACCCCGCCGAGGTTGTCTCGGTCGGTGACCACATCGAGGCCCTGGTCCTCCAGAAGGAGGACAAGGAGGGTCGTCTGATCCTCTCCAAGAAGCGGGCGCAGTACGAGCGGGCCTGGGGCACGATCGAGAAGATCAAGGACGAGGACGGCGTCGTCCGCGGTTCGGTCATCGAGGTGGTCAAGGGTGGCCTCATCCTCGACATCGGGCTGCGCGGCTTCCTGCCCGCCTCCCTGGTCGAGATGCGGCGGGTGCGCGACCTGCAGCCGTACGTCGGCCGCGAGCTCGAGGCCAAGATCATCGAGCTGGACAAGAACCGCAACAACGTGGTCCTGTCCCGCCGGGCCTGGCTGGAGCAGACGCAGTCCGAGGTGCGCACCGAGTTCCTCAACAAGCTGCAGAAGGGGCAGGTCCGCAAGGGCGTCGTCTCTTCGATCGTCAACTTCGGCGCGTTCGTCGACCTGGGTGGCGTGGACGGCCTGGTGCACGTCTCCGAGCTGTCCTGGAAGCACATCGACCACCCGTCCGAGGTCGTCGAGGTCGGCCAGGAGGTCGAGGTCGAGGTCCTGGACGTCGACCTGGACCGCGAGCGGGTCTCGCTGTCGCTGAAGGCGACCCAGGAGGACCCGTGGCGTCAGTTCGCCCGCACCCACGCGATCCAGCAGATCGTGCCGGGTAAGGTCACCAAGCTGGTGCCGTTCGGCGCCTTCGTCCGGGTGGACGACGGCATCGAGGGCCTGGTCCACATCTCCGAGCTGGCCGAGCGCCACGTGGAGATCCCGGAGCAGGTCGTGCAGGTCGGCTCCGAGGTCATGGTCAAGGTCATCGACATCGACCTGGAGCGCCGCCGGATCTCGCTGTCGCTCAAGCAGGCCAACGAGGGCTTCGTCGAGGGCGAGGAGCACTTCGACCCGACCCTCTACGGCATGGCCGCGACCTACGACGCCGAGGGCAACTACATCTACCCGGAGGGCTTCGACCCGGAGACGGGCGAGTGGCTCGAGGGGTACGACAAGCAGCGCGAGACCTGGGAGAACCAGTACGCCGAGGCCCGTCAGCGCTGGGAGGCCCACACCAAGCAGGTGCAGACCTCCCGCGCCGCCGACGCCGAGGCCGCTGCCAACCCGGCTCCGGCCGTGTCGACCGGTGGCACCACCACCACGACCAGCACGGCCCCCAGCCGTCAGGCCGAGGAGCCGGCCGGCACCCTGGCCACCGACGAGGCGCTCGCCGCTCTGCGGGAGAAGCTCGCCGGCGGCAAGTGAGCCGCTGACAACTCCAGTTCGGTGCGGCTGACGCCGCGCAGCACCTGGAGCCGTCACTGACGACGACGACGGGCCCCGTCCCCGCGATCCGGTTCCACCGGGTCGCCGGGGGCGGGGCCCTCGCCGTACCCGGGCCGCCTCTCCACCGCCGGGCCCCGCTCTGGCCGGCCCCGCATGCCGCTCGCCCCTCGCCCCAGCGTGATGACCCCGTTTGCGGCGTGTTGGGGCCTTCCTGGCGCGCGACGCCGCGACATGCCGCAAGCGGGGCTGACGCGGTCGGCCCGCCCGACGACGGGGACGGGACGGGTCCGGTGTGGCGGGGCGGAGGGTGATCCGGTTGACTGGTCCGGTGCTGAAAGTGGGGTTGACCGGCGGGATCGGGTCCGGCAAGAGCGCGGTGGCGGCCCGGCTGGCCGAGCGCGGTGCGGTCGTCGTCGACGCCGACCGGATCGCCCGGGAGGTGGTCGCCCCGGGCAGCGAGGGGCTGGCCGAGATCGTCGCCGCCTTCTCCGCGCGCGTGCTCGACCGGGACGGCGCGCTGGACCGGGCGGCGCTCGGCGCGGTGGTCTTCGGTGACGAGGCGGCCCGCCGCCGGTTGGAGGCGATCACCCATCCCCGGGTGCGGGCGCGGACCGCGGAGCTGACCGCCGGGGCGCCCGCCGACGCGGTGGTGGTCAACGACGTGCCGTTGCTGGTCGAGGTCGGGCTCGCACCGACGTACCACCTGGTGCTGGTCGTCCGGGCGGACGTCGCCACCCGCCTGGCGCGGCTCGAACGCGACCGCGGCATGTCGCGTCCGGAGGCCGAGCGGCGGATCGCCGCCCAGGCCGACGACGCCCGTCGGCGGGCCGTCGCGGACGTGGAGCTCGTCAACGACGGCAGCCTCGACCAGTTGCACGCGGCGGTGGACGCCCTCTGGCGGGACCGCCTGGTGCCGTACGAGCGCAACGTGCGGCAGCGGCGTGCGGTTGCGGCGCAGCCGGTGGCGCTCACCGTGGCCGACCCCAGCTGGCCTGAGCAGTACGCCCGCCTCGCCGCCCGGATCCGGCACGCCGTGGCCCCGGCGGAGCTGCGGGTGGACCACATCGGGTCGACCGCCGTGCCGGGCCTCGCCGCCCGGGACGTGATCGACATCCAGCTGACCGTGCCGTCGCTGGCCGAGGCGGACGGGCCGCTGGCCGAGCGGCTCGCCGAGGCGGGCTTCCCCCGGTTGCCGGGGCAGTGGTGGGACAGCCCCCGCCCCGCCGGGAGCGGGCGCTGGGAGAAGCGGCTGCACGGCAGCGCCGATCCGGCTCGCCCGGTCAACCTGCACCTGCGGGTGGCCGGCTCGCCGGGGTGGCGGTACGCGCTGCTGACGCGGGACCACCTCCGCGCCGATCCCGACCAGCGGGCCGCGTACCTGTCGCTGAAGCGGGAGCTGGCGGCCGGGGCCCCGGACGGCGGCAGCTCCGCCACGGCGCGGGACCCCTGGTTCGACGAGGAGCACCTGCGCGCCGAGGAGTGGGCCGCGCAGACCGGCTGGCGCCCCTGAGTCAGCGGGTCGTGCCGGCCCGCCTCGTCGGCCGGGCCTTCGGCGTCGCCGGCGCCGTGGCGGCCCTGCGGGCCGAGCCCGGTGCCTTCGGGCGCGTCGCCGGGGTCGTCGGGGCGGTCGGCGCCATCCCGGCCGGCACCGGCCCGGGGTTCAGGTCGAGCTGCGCCCAGGCGCCCTGCCCGGTCCGCAGCTCCAGTCGGCGCAGCAGGCCGGTGTGGTCGAGCCAGTAGCGCAGCCGCAGGCCCTGCGCGCGCAGCTCCAGCACGTCCACCGGGTGGCCGGCCACCCGGTCCCCGCGCAGCCGTACGGCCGAACCGGGCCGCACGGCGGTCCCGCCGGCCCGCAGCGCCGCGTCGACCAGCCGGTCGAGGTCGTCGGTGGGCCCCGCAGCGGGCCGCCAGCCGGCCGCCGTGGGCGGTGGCAGCGGCGGGGTGTCGGGCGCGCCGGTGGGGCCGGCGCCGAGCGGCACCTCCGCCCGGGCGAAGCCGGCGGCGTCGCGGCGCAGCAGCGTGTGCCGGCCGAGGGTGTCCAGGTCGGCCACCGAGAGGTAGGCCAGCTGGCCGGTCCAGCGCAGCCAGCCGGAGCCGCGCAGGTTGGCGGCGGCGCCCAGGGGCGCGGCCACGGTGACGGCCGCGCCGGCCACGGCGCGCAGCCGGGCCGGTAGCCGGTCCAGGCGGGCGGCTTCGGCGTCGGTGAGCGCGCGGGGCAGCCCGGGGCGGCCGCCCAGCGCGTCGACCGCCCAGAGGGTGGGCCGGTCGCTGCGCTCCAGTTCGACGGTGACCGGGTTCCCGTCGGGCAGCCGCCCCTCCCACCGGTGCAGCCGGGCGTCGCCGTCGATCCACCAGCGGGGGTCCCGGTCACCGGCGGCGGGCGGGGCGGACGGGGTGACGTCCGGGTCGGCCGCGGCCGGGCGGGGCAGCGGGGCCTGGAGGACGTCCACCTGCTCGCCGCCGATGCGCGTGCGCCCCACCCAGCGGCCGCCGCCGCGCAGCAGCGGGTCGGCCGGTTCCGGCCGGTCGGCGGCCAGCCCGAAGAGCAGCTCCAGCACCGCCGCCGGGCCTCGACCGTCGGGCAGGTCGCGCAGTCGCCAGCGGTCGGTGGGTGGGATCAGCGGGGGCAGCGCGGGGGTCAGCACCGCCGTGGGGTCGGGGCGCGCCACGACGACCGTCGGTGTCGCCTGGAGCAGGCCCCGGTGCGGTCCGGCGCCCGGGCCGCCCACGTCGAGGTAGGTGAGCTGCCGGGCCCAGTCGACCCAGCCCACCAGGTCGACGCGGGCTCCGCCGGTGCCGGCGCTGACCCGTACACCGGCCCGCAGCTCCCGGTAGTTGGTGACCCGGGCCGCGGCGAGCCGTTCGGACTCGCCGACGGTGAGCGCGCGCGCCGGCCCGGCCGCTTCCGGTGCCCAGCCCAGCAGGCCGGCGACCAGCGCGGTGGCGGTGGCCGTGGCGACCACGCAGAGCGCGACCAGGGTGCCGCGGCGGTGGGTCGGTGGAACCTCGACGGGGCCGTCGGCCAGGGGCGGCGGCGAGGCCGGGGGTGCGCCGCGTCGACCGTCCTTGCGGTGGTGCCGGCCGGCCCGGCGTCGGCCCCGGGCGGCGTGGTCGGCCGGTCGCGGTCCGTCGGCCAGGCCGCGCACGGTTACGGTACGGCCGGCCGTGGCCGGGGACACGTCGGCGGGCGGCGGACGTGACGGCTGCTCGGGGAAGGTGTCCACGAGAGGTTGAACGCCTCGCGGAGGCGGCGGTGACGGTGGGGAGGTGGGGCGCTCGCGGCGGCCGGTCTGCGCTCTCAGCGCGACCACACGGGTGCGCACGCCGGTGATGTCCGGGTGCTGCGACCCTCGTGCCGGGGGCGGGCCTCCCGTGAGGGTTCGGCCACCTGCCCGGTCGGCCGCCGCGAGCGGCCTACGGTGTACAGGCTAGCGCGATGGGATGTGCGCCACAATGAGAATATCGAAGCCGGTCACGCGCGGACGGCGATCGAGCCGGAGTGTCGGACCTCCGGCGTACCGTTGAGGTCATGGCGCTCGACATTCCCCGCCTCGACGGCCGCTTCCAGGTGGTCAGCGACTTCCAGCCCGCCGGCGACCAGCCGGCCGCCATCGACGATCTTGAGCGGCGGGTGCGCCGCGGCGACCGCAACACGGTGCTGCTCGGCGCCACCGGCACCGGCAAGAGCGCCACCACGGCGTGGCTGGTCGAGCGGTTGCAGCGGCCGACCCTGGTGCTCGCCCCCAACAAGACGCTCTGCGCCCAGCTGGCGAAGGAGTTCAGCGAGCTGCTCCCGCACAACGCGGTGGAGTACTTCGTCTCGTACTACGACTACTACCAGCCCGAGGCGTACATCCCGCAGACCGACACCTACATCGAGAAGGACTCCTCGATCAACGAGGAGGTCGAGCGGCTGCGGCACTCGGCGACCATGTCGCTGCTCACCCGCCGCGACGTGGTGGTGGTCGCGACCGTGTCGGCGATCTACGGCCTCGGCACCCCGGAGGAGTACCTCGACCGCGCGGTCCGGATGGCCGTCGGCCAGGAGCTGGACCGCGACCAGCTGCTGCGCCGGCTCGTCGACATCCGGTACACCCGCAACGACATGGCGTTCCAGCGCGGCACCTTCCGGGTCCGCGGTGACACCCTGGAGATCATCCCGGCCTACGAGGAGTTGGCCGTCCGGATCGAGCTCTTCGGCGACGAGGTGGAGAAGCTCTACTACCTCAACCCGCTCACCGGCGACGTGGTCAGGGAGGTCGACCACCTGATGATCTTCCCGGCCACGCACTACGCGGCCGGTCCGGAGCGGATGGAGCGGGCGATCCGCGACATCGAGCACGAGCTGGGTGAGCGGCTGGCGGAGCTGGAGCGGCAGGGCAAGCTGCTGGAGGCGCAGCGGCTGCGGATGCGCACCACGTACGACATCGAGATGATGCGCCAGGTCGGGTTCTGTTCCGGCATCGAGAACTACTCGATGCACATGGACGGCCGGCAGCCCGGCAGCCCGCCGCACTGCCTGCTGGACTACTTCCCGGACGACTTCCTCACCGTGGTCGACGAGTCGCACGTGACGATCCCGCAGATCGGCGGCATGTACGAGGGCGACGCCTCCCGCAAGCGGATGCTCATCGACCACGGCTTCCGGCTGCCCAGCGCCGCCGACAACCGGCCGCTGCGCTTCGACGAGTTCCTGGAGCGGGTGGGCCAGATGGTCTTCCTCTCGGCGACCCCGGGCTCCTGGGAGATGGAGCAGGCCCAGGGCGAGTTCGTCGAGCAGGTGATCCGCCCGACCGGCCTGATCGACCCGGAGGTGGTCATCAAGCCCACCAAGGGGCAGATCGACGACCTCATGCACGAGATCAAGCTGCGCACCGAGCGGGACGAGCGGGTGCTGGTCACCACGCTGACCAAGAAGATGGCCGAGGACCTCTCGGACTACCTGCTGGAGAACGGCATCCGGGTGCGCTACCTGCACTCGGAGGTCGACACCCTGCGGCGGGTGGAGCTGCTGCGCGAGCTGCGCAAGGGCGACTACGACGTGCTGGTCGGCATCAACCTGCTCCGGGAGGGGCTCGACCTGCCCGAGGTCTCCCTGGTGGCTATCCTGGACGCCGACAAGGAGGGCTTCCTGCGCAGCGGCCGGTCGTTGATCCAGACCATCGGCCGGGCCGCCCGTAACGTCAGCGGCCAGGTGCACATGTACGCCGACAAGATCACCCCGTCGATGGCCGACGCGATCGACGAGACCAACCGGCGGCGGGCCAAGCAGATCGCCCACAACGAGGCCCACGGGATCAAGCCCGAGCCGCTGCGCAAGAAGATCCACGACATCCTGGACGACATCTACCGCGAGGCCGAGGACACCGAGAGCTCGCGGGTCGGCGGCGCCGTGCGGCAGCTCTCCCGGGGCAAGGCCCCGGTCAAGGAGACCCGCAGTCGCAGCCGCGCCGGCGCCACCGGCCCCTCCCGGGAGGGGATGGCCCGCGCCGACCTGGCGCAGCTCATCCAGGAGCTCAACGACCAGATGCTGGCCGCGGCCCGCGAGTTGCAGTTCGAGCTGGCCGCCCGGATCCGGGACGAGGTCGCCGACCTCAAGAAGGAACTGCGGGGGATGGACGCCGCCGGCGTGAAGTGACGGGAGGGGCCGATGGCCGCGACGGTCGACGAGGTGGTCGTCGGCGTGCCCGATCCCCGGCTGCGTCCCTTCGTGGGCCGCTATCTGGGCTACCGGGAGCACGCGCCGCGGCCACTGGTTCGCCGGGAGGTCGCCGGCGCCTTCGTGGTCGTCGTCCTCGGCTGGGGCGCCCCGCTGGACGTGGTGGACTCCAGGGCCGCGTCGCGCGGGGCGTACCGGGTCGACTCCTTCGTGGCGGGCCCCTTCGACGCGTACTGCACCACCTCGACCGTCGGGGTGGGCCTCGGGGTGCAGCTGCTGCTCACCCCGCCGGCGGCCCGCCGGATCCTCGGCGTGCCGCTGGCGGAGTTGGCCAACCGGGCGGTGGCCGTCGAGCGGCTGTCCGATGCCTGGCTCGACCGGCTGCGCGGCCGGCTGGCCGAGGCGCCGGACTGGCCCGGGCGGTTCGCCCTGCTCGACGCGGCGATCGGCGCGCGGCTGGCCGCCACCGGGCCGGTCGATCCGCGCCTGGGCCGGGCCTGGCGTCGGCTCGCCGGCACCGGCGGCCGGGTCGGCATCGGCGAGCTGGCCGACGAGCTGGGCTGGAGCCGGCGGCACCTGGCGGTCCGGTTCCGGCAGGAGCTGGGCCTGGCGCCGAAGACCACCGGCCGGCTGCTGCGCTTCCAGCGGGCGTACGCCGCGGTGGGTCGCTCCCTCGCCGTGCCCGCTCTGACCCTCGGCGAGGCCGGCGGCGAGGACCGGCTCGGGCGGCTGGGCGGCTGGGCGGAGTTCGCCGTCGGGTGCGGCTACTACGACCAGTCGCACCTGATCCGGGACTTCGGTGAGTTCGCCGGCGCCACTCCGGCGGCCCTGGCGTCGTCCGGATCGCATTCGTCCAATCCGGGCTGACCGTCCGGGCGGCAGGCTGTGCCCATGCGAACCATCTACCCGGTCTTCCGGTACGTCGACGCCCGCGCCGCCATCGACTGGCTCCGCGCCGCGTTCGGCTTTCGCGTCCACGCGGTGCACGAGGGCCCCGACGGGACGGTCGCGCACGCGGAACTGGTCTTCGGCACCGGCATGATCATGGTCGGCGCGGGAGCCGGGCAGCGCGCCCGGCCGGCCGACGACGACTACGCCGTCTACGTGTGCGTCGACGACGTCGACGCCCACCACGAGCGGGCGAGGGCAGCCGGGGCTCAGATCGTCCGGGAGCCGTTCGACACCGACTACGGCTCCCGGGACTACGTGGCCCGGGACCTGGCCGGCAACGTCTGGTCGTTCGGGACGTACCGGGCCTGATCCGACGGCGCGGTGGCCGGCGTCACGGGGGCGCCGGCCACCGCCACCGCGCCGGCGGGACGGCCGCCGGTCCGGACCACGCGTCCCTCACTCCTGGAAGCCACCGCACCGGTCGTTGCGGTGTGCGAGCGAGGTATTGCCGTCCGTGACGGTCCTGCGTACCCTCCGTCGTGGGGAGGCCGGGATGCCATTGTCATCAAGTCCTGTCATCCGACGGGCGCGGCTCGGTGCGGAGCTGCGCCAGTTGCGCAGAAGGGAGGCGCTGACGCTGGAACAGGTGTGCGGCCGGCTGGGCTGGGCCTCGACCTCCAAGCTGTCCCGCATCGAGCTGGGGCAGAGCCGGCCGGATCTGGCCGACGTGCTGGACCTGCTCGACGTCTACGAGGTCCCGCCCCCGCAGCGGGACGCGCTGATCGTCATCGCCCGGGACGCGGCGACCAGCCGCGGGTGGTGGAAGGCGCTGGGCGAGATGAGTGAGCGCCAGCGCACCTACGCCGAGCTGGAGGCCGGGGCGGCGGCGATCGTGGAGTACCAGCCGGCCGTCGTGCCGGGGCTGCTCCAGTCCCCGGGCTACGCCCGGCTGCGGGTCGCGGCGGGGCGGCTGCTGCACCCGGACGTCGACGTCGACGCCGACGTGCGGGCCCGGCTCGCTCGCCAGGAGGTGCTGCGTCGTCCCGAACCGCCGCGCTACACCGGGCTGCTCGACGAACGAGTCTTCGAGCCGGCCGGCCTGCCGCCGGGGGTGTGGCGTGAGCAGTTCGACCACCTGCTGGTGCTGGGCGACCTGCCGAACGTGACGCTGCGGGTCGTGCCGGTGGGGGCCGCGCCGCCCGGCGGCGTGCATCCGTTGACCGCGTACTCGGTCTACTCGTTCCCGGACCCGGCGGACCCGCGGACGGTGATGCTGGAGGCGCTCACCACCGACGTGCGGCTGGCGGCCGACGTCGAGGTCGGCCGCTACGAACGACTCACCGGATGGCTGTCGGCGGCGGCGTTGACCGTCGAGCAGACCCGGGCGCTGCTGGGCCGGCTGGCGGACCGGGCGGACGCGCCGGTGGTGGAGGCGGTGCGGGCCGACGCCGGCTGAGGCTCGGCGGCCGGGCGCGAGCCGCGGCCACCGGACCCGGCGCCCCCGAACGCGTCGGGGCCGGTGTGCCGCACGTGCGCCGAACGGTAGCCCGGGGGTACGACAACGACAGCTGTGGATCGTCGGTCAGGCCGGCACGTCGACGAAGTGCTCGACCCGGGGCGGGCCGGCGAAGTGCGGGCCGATCAGCGCCCGCCACTTGCCGAACGCCTCGGTGGCCCGGAAGTTCTGGTCGTGCGCCTCGACCGAGTCCCACTCGACCAGCAGCACGAAGCGGGTGGGGGTCTCGATGCCCCGGGTCATCCGGACCGACCGGCACCCCTCGGCGCCGGCGAGGAGCGAGCGCGCCTGCGCGTAGGCGGCGGCGAAATCGTCCTCGTGCCCGGGCAGAACGTCGATGAGCGCGACTTCAAGAACCATCCCGGAAGCGTCGCACGCCCCCCGATGTCCGAATCGGCCCGGGGCGCCCTGTCCGACGCCCGGGATGCGACACCTAGCCTCCTAGGAAGTTGCAGCGGGTGTGCGCCGTTCCGCAGCGTGTCCGAACGTGATCCTGTCGGCAATCGAGGGCCCTGAAGGTGCGCTCGCCACCCCGGATGGGGAACAATGGCGGCGGAGGAGGGGAGTATTCCCTCGCGACGGAGTCGTCAGCACGGTCGATCGCCAACCCTCGGCACCCGACCCGGCCCCGTCGGTCGACGTCCCGCCTGCGGGTCGTCGGCGGAAGAGACCTCCGACAGTCACCAGAGTTCGCGTCGTGACCCGTTCCGCCCGCGCGGCGGCGTACGGTGTGCCCACGCAGCGTGTCTGCCGGAGGAATGAATTTGAACGTGTCCGGAGTGGTCTGGGCGGTAACGCTGGTCGCGATGACGGCGGTGCTCCTCGTCGACCTTCTCGTCGTCGGTCGACGCCCGCACGAGCCCAGTGTCCGTGAGTCGAGCCTCTGGGTCGGCTTCTACGTCGCCCTCGCCCTGGTCTTCGGCGCGGGTCTCTGGTTGACGTCCGGGGCGAGCTACGCCGGCCAGTTCTACACGGGCTGGCTCACCGAGTACAGCCTGTCGGTCGACAACCTCTTCGTCTTCGTCATCATCATGGCCCGGTTCGGGGTGCCCCGGCAGTACCAGCAGAAGGTGCTGCTCATCGGCATCGTGCTGGCCCTGGTCATGCGCGGCGGTTTCATCGCCGCCGGCGCCGCGCTGATCTCCCAGTTCTCCTGGGTCTTCTACATCTTCGGCGCGTTCCTGATCTACACCGCGGTCAACCTCGCCCGGCAGGGCGAGCCGGACGAGGACGAGTTCAGCGAGAACATGCTGATCCGGTGGAGCCGCAAGGCGCTGCCGATCTCCAAGGACTACGACGGCGCGAAGCTCACCACGCACCAGGCCGGCCGGCGGCTCTTCACCCCGATGCTGATCGTGATGATCGCGATCGGCACCACCGACCTGATCTTCGCGCTGGACTCGATCCCGGCGATCTTCGGCATCACCCAGGAGCCGTACCTGGTCTTCACCGCGAACGTCTTCGCGCTGATGGGGCTGCGGCAGCTCTACTTCCTGCTCGGTGGCCTGCTGGACCGGCTGATCTACCTCAGCTACGGCCTCGCCGTGGTGCTCGGCTTCATCGGCGTCAAGCTGGTGCTGGAGGCCCTGGCGGACAACAACCTGCCGTTCATCAACGGCGGCGAGCACGTCGGCTGGGCCCCGCACATCCCGATCTGGCTGTCGCTGACGGTCATCCTCGGCACCCTCGCCGTGGCGACCGCCGCCAGCCTGATCAAGTCGTCGCGGGACCGGCGGCGGGAGTTGGCCGAAGCCCGCCGCTGACCATGGCATGCCGAGAAGGGGCGTCCCCGCGAACGGGGGCGCCCCTTCGGCGTACGCGGGGGATCAGACCCGGTGCGCGGCCACCAGGGTGGCGACCCGCTCGGCCGGGAGCGACTCCTCCACCACCTGCCGTCGGCGGTAGCAGGCGTGCAGCATCCGCTGGTCGTCCCCGGGTGCGGCGCTGACGATCCCGACGTGGTGGATGCCGCGTCCGGGGCGGGCGAAGAAGTACAGGTCACCGGGGCGCTCCTGGCCCGGTGACACCGGGGTGGTCGCCGTGGCCTGGTCGCTGGCGTCGCGGGGGAGCGTGACGCCGAACCGCCGCCAGGCCAGGTGCACCAGCCCCGAGCAGTCGATCCCGTGCCCCGAGACCCCGCCCCAGACGTAGGTCACCTCGCGGAGCCGTTCGGCCACCGCCAGCACCTCGGCCGCCTCGGGCGCCGCGTCGGGCAGCGGGACCGCGTCGGTCTCGGAGATCCAGAGCGGCCGGTCGTGCCCGGGGACGTGCACCGGCAGCCAGCCGTCCCGGGGCGGCCCGTCGCGGTGCAGCCGGGTGCCGAGGACGACCCCGGCGACGACGACCGGCCCGCCGGGGGTGGCGCGCAGCCCGGTCACCCCGGCGTCCACCACGATCTCCGGCCCGCCCCCGTGCTTCAGGGCGAGCGGGGCGAGGTGGGCGGTGGGCAGCCAGCCGGGGTAGCCGCGCGGGTCGAGCCGGGGCGCGGGCTGCTGCACCGCGACCACGTGCGCCCAGCCGTCCGGGCGGACCTGGGTGACCAGCACCCGCTCCCCGAGCAGCAGTTGGCTCAGCACGCACTCGCCGATGTGCTGGTCGGCGTCCATCCCGGCGATCCAGCCGGGGATGTCGGTGTGCGCGCCGAGGGCGGGGCCGTCGATCGGCCGGACCGCCTCGGGGGCGGACCAGAGCGTGGCGACGGCGACCCGGACGGCGGCCTCGCGGCCCGGTTGCAGCTCCACATCGACCTCCGGTTGGCGGGTGGACACCTACCGGACCCTATGAAAGAAACATGCGATCATCAACCGCGCAGCTGCATCTTTGTTTCAGCAATCCCGGTGATGCCGAGCCCCGGGGCGTCCGGCAGCACCACCGTGGCGCCGTCGTACCGGAGGCCGCCGCGCACCGGCGACCAGGCCAGCCACCAGGCGGCGTCCAGGTCGGAGACGGCCGTGGTCCGGTAGGCGGCGACCAGGCTGGCCGCCGCGCCGACCCCCACCGGGCTCTCCATCATGGAACCGACGATCGTGCCGACACCGTGGTCGCGGGCCAGGTCGAGCAGGGTCCGGGCGGCGTGCAGGCCGCCGCACTTGGCCAGCTTGACGTTGACCATGTCGGCGGCCCGCCGCCGGATCACCTCGACCAGGTCGCGGGCGCCGAAGACCGACTCGTCGGCGAGGATCGGCACCTGGACCCGGTCGCTGACCCAGGCCAGGCCGTCCAGGTCCCAGCGGGCCACCGGCTGCTCGACCAGTTCGACGTCGAGCCCGGCGTCCTCGATGCCGCGGATCACCCGGACCGCCTCGCGCGGCGTCCAGCCCTGGTTGGCGTCCAACCGGATCCGCGCCCCGGGGCCGACGGCGGCCCGGACGGCGCGGACCCGGTCCAGGTCGCCGGCCGCGTCCGTGCCGACCTTCAGCTTGAGCACGTCGAAGCCCTCCGCGCTGCGCTGCTTGGCCGCCGCCGCCAGCTCCACCGCGTCCCCGGCCGCCAGGGTGACGTCCGTCGGCACGCGCAGGTCGGTGCCGCCGAGCAGCCGCACCAGGGGTACGCCGAGCCGCTGCGCCGCCAGGTCGTGCAGCGCGACGTCGACGGCCGCCTTGGCGGACTCGTTGCCGGTCACCGCGTCCCGGATCTCGCCGCAGCGGGCCACCAGGTCGTCCGCGTCCCGGCCGGCGACCGCGGGGGCGAGCATGTCGCGGACGCACGCCTCCGCGCCGGCGACCGACGCGCCGGTGACCTTCCAGACCTGCGGCGCCTCCCCGAAGCCGGACCGCCCGTCGTCGTCGATCACCTCCACCACCAGGGTCTCCACCGTCGTCGTGCGGCGCAGCGCGGTGACGAACGGGGTGTGTAAGGGGGCGGAAAGCCGGTGGGTGCGTACCGCGGCGATCGTCATGTGCGGCACCCTATACGGCAGACGGGCAGCGGAGGGGAGCGGCGATGAGCCTGCGGGAATGGGAACTGGTGGGGGCGCCGAACGCGCGTGACCTGGGCGGTCTGGTCGCCGCCGACGGGCGCCGGGTACGCGCCGGCCGGCTCCTCCGGACCCCGGCGCTGGGTCGGCTCACCGACGAGGACCTGCCGGTGCTGGCCAAGCTCGCCCCGGCCTGCGTGGTGGACCTGCGCGACGCGTCCGAGATGTCGGTGGCCCCGCCGGACCGGCTGGCCGGTGAGCCGACGGTGGTGCATCTGCCGGTGCACGACCCGGCCCACCCGGTCTTCACGTACGTCTCGGCGGTGCTGCTCGGGCACGACCTGGAGGCGTACGACGAGCTGGCCGAGCAGGGGACGCCGGCGGCGATGGCGGCGATCTACCGCTGGTTCGTCACGGGGGAGTCTGCGCGGGCCGGGTTCGGCGCCGCGGTACGGCTGGCGGCCCAGCCGGGCAACCTGCCGCTGCTGTTCCACTGTTCGGCCGGCAAGGACCGCACCGGCTGGCTGGCGGTGGTGCTGCTGACCGCGCTCGGGGTGGACGACGCGGCGATCCGGGACGACTACCTGTACAACAACGAGCTGACGGACAGCCTGCGCGAGGTGCTGCTGGAGGCGATGGTGAGCCGCCATCCGGCGCTGGACCCGGAGACGGTCCGGCCGGTGCTGGAGGTGCGGGCGGAGTACCTGGACGCCGCCTACGACGAGGTGCGGCGGGTGCACGGTTCGTTCGACGCGTACCTGCGCGACGGGCTGGGCGTCACCGACGAGCTGCGCGAGGCGTTGCGGGACAACCTGCTGGAGTGACCCGGCCCGGGGGTCGGCTGCCGACCGCGGGCCGGTCGGCAGCCGCGGTGCCTCAGTCGGCCAGGTCGTGTCGGGCAGCCCAGACCGCCGCGGAGACGTTGGCGATCAGCCGGCAGGCGTCGTCCTCGACCTCCTCGCCGCTCGCGCCGCCGTCGGCCAGCTCGGTGGTGGTGCAGACGACGATCACGTACGGCGGCGCGTCGTCCGGGAGGACCACGCCGGCGCCGTGCCGCACGCCGCGTACCCAGCCGTTCTTGTGCGCGATGCGGGTGCCCTCGGGCAGTCCGGAGGCGAGGTCCTCGCGGTACTCCTGGGCCAGCAGCACGTCCACCATCGCCGCGCACCCGGCCGGGGTCGCCAGCGGCCCGGGGCGCTGCGCCCCCGTGGCCAGGCCGCCGAGCAGGGCGGCCAGGTCGGCGGCGGTGACGACGTTGGTGATCCCGGCCTCCCGGGCGGCGAAGTCCTCGATGCCGCGTCCGGTGACGCTGTGCCGGGCCCCGGCGAGGGCCCACGCCTGCGCCACCGCGGGCAGGCCGACCCGGTCCAGGACGATGTTGGTGGCCAGGTTGCTGGACCGGGTGATCATGCGGTCGGCGAGCCAGCGCAGGGGGGCGGTCCCGCCCACCCGCTCCCAGACCGCCTCGTCGTTGTCGTAGTGGCGGGCGCAGGAGAACCGGGGCGCCCCGGGCAACGCCGAGGCGAACTCGTTGGTGACCGGGATCGGCGCGTCGAGGTCGAGGGTGCCCGCCTCGGCGGCCCGCCAGAGCGCCAGCAGCACCGCGGCCTTCATGGTGCTGGCCGCGTAGTGGGTCGCGTCGGCGTGCCGGGTCCAGGTGGGGGCGGCGTCGAGCCGACCCACGTAGGCCGAGACGGTGCCGGGCACCTTGTCCAGGTGAGCGTCGAGATCATCCCACGTCATGCCGGTGACCGTAGCCGATCGGCTGACCGTCCCGCGCGGGGCGGCTCCGGCCGCGTGCGTGCGGCGGGGTGACGCGGCGGAGCCCGGACCGCGCGGGGCGGTCCGGGCTCCGGAGCGATCGGGGTACGCCGGTCAGCCGGCGTGCTTGCGGCGGGCGGCGGCCCGGCCCCGAAGCTGCTGGTCGAGCACCACCTTGCGGATGCGCACCGCGGTCGGGGTGACCTCGACGCACTCGTCCTCGCGGCAGAACTCCAGCGCCTGCTCCAGCGAGAGCTTGCGCGGCGGGATCAGCTTCTCGGTCTCGTCGGAGGTCGACGCCCGCATGTTGGTGAGCTTCTTCTCCTTGGTGATGTTGACGTCCATGTCGTCGGAGCGGGAGTTCTCCCCGACGATCATGCCCTCGTACACCTCGGTGGTCGGCTCGACGAAGAGCTGCCCACGCTCCTGGAGGTTGATCATGGCGAAGGCGGTGACGGCGCCGGAGCGGTCGGCGACCAGCGAGCCGTTGTTGCGGGTGCGCAGCTCACCGAACCACGGCTCGTAGGACTCGAAGACGTGGTGCAGGATGCCGGTGCCGCGGGTGTCGGTGAGGAACTCGGTACGGAAGCCGATCAGTCCGCGCGCGGGCACCAGCCACTCCATCCGGATCCAGCCGGTGCCGTGGTTGACCAGCTGCTCCATCCGGCCCTTGCGGGTGGCCAGCAGCTGGGTGATCGCGCCCAGGTACTCCTCGGGGGCGTCGATGGTCAGCCGCTCCACCGGCTCGCAGACCTTGCCGTCGATCTCCCGGGTGACCACCTGCGGCTTGCCGACGGTCAGCTCGTAGTTCTCCCGGCGCATCTGCTCGACCAGGATGGCCAGCGCCAGCTCGCCACGGCCCTGCACCTCCCAGGCGTCCGGCCGCTCGGTCGGCAGCACCCGCAGGGAGACGTTGCCGATCAGCTCCTTGTCCAGCCGGTCCTTCACCATCCGGGCGGTGACCTTGGCGCCCTTGACCCGGCCGACCAGCGGCGAGGTGTTGGTGCCGATGGTCATCGAGATGGCCGGCTCGTCGACGGTGATCAGCGGCAGCGGGATCGGGTTCTCCGCATCGGCGAGCGTCTCACCGATCATGATCTCGGGGATGCCGGCGACCGCGATGATGTCGCCCGGACCGGCCGAGTCGGCCGGCTTGCGCTCCAGCCCCTCGGTCATCAGCAGCTCGGAGATGCGGACCCGCTGGGTGGTGCCGTCCGTGCGGCACCAGGACACGCTCTGGCCCTTGTTGATCGTGCCCTGCCGGACCCGGCACAGCGCCAGCCGGCCGAGGAACGGCGAGGCGTCGAGGTTCGTGACGTGCGCCTGCAGCGGCGCGTCCGCCTCGTACGCGGGAGCCGGGATGGTGTCGAGCAGGGTGCGGAACAGCGGCTCCAGGGAGTTGCTGTCGCTGGGCACCGAGCCGTCGGCGGGCTGGGTGAGCGAGGCGATGCCGTCGCGGGCGCAGGCGTAGACGATCGGGAAGTCGATCTGCTCCTCGTCGGCGTCCAGGTCGAGGAAGAGCTCGTAGGTGTCGTCCACGACCTCCTTGATCCGGGCGTCCGGACGGTCCACCTTGTTGATCACCAGGATGATCGGCATCCGGGCGCGCAGCGCCTTGCGGAGCACGAACCGGGTCTGCGGCAGGGGGCCCTCGCTGGCGTCGACCAGCAGCACCACCCCGTCGACCATGGTCAGGCCGCGCTCCACCTCGCCGCCGAAGTCGGCGTGCCCGGGAGTGTCGATGATGTTGATGGTGACCGGATCGGACCCGTCCGCCGGCAGGTACCGCACGCCGGTGTTCTTGGCGAGGATGGTGATGCCCTTCTCCCGCTCAAGGTCCATCGAGTCCATGACCCGCTCGGTCGTCTCGCCGCGGGCGCCGTAGGCGCCGGCCTGCCGCAACATGG
The DNA here is from genome assembly GCF_059359015.1 of Micromonospora sp. LZ37. Taxonomy (NCBI): domain Bacteria; kingdom Bacillati; phylum Actinomycetota; class Actinomycetes; order Micromonosporales; family Micromonosporaceae; genus Micromonospora; species Micromonospora sp. LZ37. Next base: position 286,039 of record NZ_JCADBL010000003.1, read on the forward strand.
CGTCCACCAGGGTGGTCTTGCCGTGGTCGACGTGAGCGATGATGGCGACGTTGCGGAGGTCGGTGCGAAGCTGCATACCCTCCATACTCCTGTCTACGGTTGCCGGGGCACGTGTCGGGGTCACCCCCAGATGGCCCGGATCTGTGCCGGAACTGCTGTTCCGACCGTTCCAGCGGCTGGCATGCTGGCCCCCGCGTGCTGGGGGACCGGATGCGTGACCTGCTGACCTCGCTGCAGGGCCTGTCGTCCCTGCTGATCTGTGTGATCGCCGCGACGATCGTCGCGGGGGAGACCGCGGTGATCTTCGGTCTGCTGGTGCCGGGCGAGGCGACCCTGTTGCTGGTCGGCTTCCTAGCGTACGCGGACACGCTGCGGCTCGTGCCGGCGCTGCTCGTGATGATCATTGCCGCGGTGATGGCAGACACACTCGCCTTCCGATCCGGTCGCCGCCCCGGCCCCCGGACCCGGCCGCCGTCCGGTTTCCGACCCGGTACGCGGTCGCCGGCCGCCAGCGGACGCACGCTCGCCTGGCTGGTCTCCCGCGACGCCCGCCGGCCGCTCGCGGAGGCGGCCTGGACGGCGCGGCGGCGGGCATAGCCGTGCTCGCCGGGGCCCGTGCCCACCTGGGCTGGAGCACGGCCGGCGGGACGGCGAGCGGTGCTGCCCGAGGGCGCCTGGACTGCCGTCTTCGTGCTGGTCCGGGCGACCCGGGACCGGGCCGTGCGGGTCGCGGACCGACCGCCGCACCTCGCCGGCCGGGTCGGTGGACCGGTAGGGCGGCGGTCGCGCGGGGCCCCGCGCGGCGGCGGAGCCCTGTTACGGTGCCGTTGGCCACCACGGGGAGGGGTTGACATGCGTCGACGGTCTGGTCGGCTGGCGCCGGCGGCGCTCACCGCCCTGCTGCTGCTGACGACGGCGGGGGTCGGCTGCGCCCGGGCGGAGCAGCCTCCGGTCGAGGTGGCCGCGCCGGTGGAGCTGCCCACCCCGGGGGCGGGCGACGCGCCCGCCGACGAGCCGACCGCGACGCCGCCGGCGGTGGAGTCGATGGGGGTCGCGCCCAGCCGCTCGGCCACGCCGAAGCCGAAGCCGAAGTCGAAGTCGACCGGTGCCCCGACTCGGGCCGGCGCGCCGCGGCCTCCGACGAAGCCGTTGACCGAGACCGGCGCCCCGCCCGCGCCGCGGCCTCCGGCGCCCACCGGGTGCGCGCCCAGCTACCGGGGCGCCGCGGTGAGCCGCAGCCAGGTGAAGGCCGCGCTGACCGACGCGGCGCAGCGCAGCTACTGGCCGGTCTCGGCGCCGGAGATCAGGATCCCGGTCCACCTGGTCAAGGCGACCGCCTGGCAGGAGAGCGGCTGGCAGTCGAACATCATCGCCTGCGACAAGGGCATCGGGCTGATGCAGGTGCAGCCGGAGACGGCCGAGTGGATGAACCAGCGCTTCGAGCGGGACTACGACGTGTACGACCACCAGGACAACGCCTACCTCGGCGGCACGTACCTGGCCTGGCTCACCAAGAAGATCGGCGACACCCACTTCGCCTCGGACTACCGGCTCGACTCCGCCCTGTGTGGAGAGGAGCTGAACTCGTGCCTGTTGAACGCCGTCATCGCGGCGTACAACTTCGGGGTGGGCGCGGTGATCCCGCAGGAGGAACAGGGGCCGATCGTGATCCCCAACTCCCAGTACGTCTACAACGTGCGCGCGCTGATGCGCGACTGCGTCTGCCTGGACTACTGACGCCCGGGGGGTCGCGGCGCGCCGCGACCCCCCGGGGGCCGGTCAGTTCCGCGCCGTCACCGGTTCCGGCGTGGCCGGAGGGGCCACCGCGGTCTCCCGCGCGATCCGGCCCGGCCACCAGAACCGGTCGCCGAGCACGAAGGCCAGCGCCGGGACCAGGACCGTCCGCACCAGCAGGGTGTCGAGCAGGACGCCGATGCAGACGATGATCCCGATCTGGGTGAGCGTGATCAGCGGCAGGACGCCGAGCACGGCGAAGACCGCGGCGAGCAGCACACCCGCGCTGGTGATCACACCGCCGGTGACCCGCAGCGCCGAGAGCATGCCGTCCCGGGTGCCGGTCCGCCGTGCGTCCTCGCGGGCCCGGGTGACGAGGAAGATGTTGTAGTCCACGCCGAGCGCCACCAGGAACACGAAGGCGAGCAGGAGGACGCCGCTGTCCAGCGCCGGGAAGTCCAGCACGTGTGCGAAGAGCAGCCACGCCGCGCCGAGGCTGGCGAAGAACGACGCGATGACGGTGAGCACCAGCAGCAGCGGCGCGAGCAGGCCGCGCAGCAGCAGCACCAGCACGGCGCCGACCAGCAGCAGGATGATCGGCAGGATGAGCCGCTGGTCCTTGGCGTTGGCCTCGTCGCTGTCGTAGGTGGCGGCGACGGTGCCACCGACCAGGGCCCCGCGCGGGGCGTCGGCGCCCGGTGCCGCCGGCGGGGCGGAGTCTCCGACCGCGGCGACCGCCTCCCGCAGCGCCTCGACGGTGCGGTCGGAGGCGGTGGTGCCGGGCTCGGCGGTCAGGACGACGTCGACCTGGGCCACGGCGTCGCCGGCCGTACCGGGACGCGCGGAGGCGACGCCGGGGACGGCCGCGGCGGCCCGGGTGACGGCCGGTACGGCGGCGGGGGACGTCAGCACGGCGACCGGCTGGGTCGTCCCGGCGGGGAAGGCCCGGGCGAGGGTCTCCGCGCCGGCGACTGCCTCGGGCTCGACCCGGAACTGCCCGGTCTCCGACAGGCCGGTGCGGATGCCGAGCCCACCGAGGGCGAGCCCGGCCAGCAGCAGGGTCGCCAGCACCGCGACCGGCACCGGGCGGCGGACCACGGCGGCGCCGAGCCGGCCCCAGAGCCGGCCCTCACGAACCGCGCCGCCGACCTGCGGCACGAACGGCCAGAACAGGCCCCGGCCGAAGATCACCAGGACGGCGGGCAGGACGAAGAGGGCCGAGAGCATGGCGAGCACGACGCCGGTGGCGCAGGCCACGGCGAGCGCCCGGTTCGTCTCCTGCTCGGACAGGAGCAGGGTGAGCACGCCGAGGACCACGGTGAAGCCGCTGGCGAGGATCGGCTCGGCGGTGCGGCGCACGGCGGCGCGCATGGCGGCGAAGCGGTCCTCCTCGCGGTGCAGCTCCTCGCGGTACCGGGCGATCAGCAGCAGGGCGTAGTCGGTGGCCGCGCCGAAGACCAGGACGCTGGCGATGCCGGTGACCGCGCCCTCCTGGAGGTGGATGCCGACCGCCGGGACGATCGTGTCGACCGCGCGCAGGGTGAGCTGCTCGGTGGCCGCGACGACCACCAGGGGGACGATCCAGAGGAACGGGCTGCGGTAGGTGATGAGGAGCAGCAGCGCGACCACGGCGGCGGTGACGACGAGCAGCGTGACGTCCGCGCCCTCGAAGACCTTGGTGAGGTCGGCGGTGAACGCCGGCGCGCCGGTCACCTCCACGGTCAGGCCGTCGGGCAGGGCGGCCAGGGAGTCGCGTACCTGCGCGACCGAGTCGGCGACGGCCTGCTGGCCGCCGGCGGTGGAGAGCGGGACGGCGACCAGCGCCACCGTGCCGTCCGGGGACAGCTGCGGCGGGCTGACCCGGCCGCCGACGGCGAGGCGGCTCAGCTCGCCCGACACCCCGGCCAGCGTGGCCCGGTCGGCCCCGGTGAGCGCGCCGCGGTCGGCGCGGCTGACCACGACGATGGCCGGCTGGACCTCGCTGGAGGGCAACTGGTCCTGGAGCCGCTCCACCTGGGTCGAGTGCCACTCGACGGAGAGGCCGGTGGAGGAGACGGGGGCGGGGTTGTCGGGCTTCGGCAGCCCGAAGACGGCCGCGCCGACGACGGTGGCGGCCACCACGGTGAGCCAGGCGGCCAGCCGGCTACGGGCGACGCGGGTGAACAGAGACATCGGATGCCCTCATGGTCCTTCGACGTTAGAATCTCGACTGCCGAGAGTTTCGCCTATCGAGAGTACGGCGACAAGGGCGATTCCGCGAATCTCAAATATCTCGACAGCCGAGGTTGTTGCCGGCTGCTCTATGCTGCAACCGGCCGTTCCGACAGGGGGAAGCGACGAGACGTGGCAGCGCACGGCATGTATCGGCGACGGGACGACCCGCGCGCGCGGATGATCGCGGAGATCACCAACGACCTGCGGCGCTACGCCGTGGACGCGCAGCACGTCGGGCACGCCTTCGCCGGCCTGCACGGGCTCAACGCCACCGACCTGCACGCCCTGATCGCCGTGATGGACGCCGAGCTGGCGGGCGACCCGATCACCCCCGGCCGGCTCGGTGAGCAGCTCAACATCTCGTCCGGGTCGGTGACCGCGCTGGTCGACCGACTGGAGCGGGCCGGCCACATCCGGCGTGACCGGGACACCGCCGACCGCCGCAAGGTCTTCCTGCACTACGCCGACCAGGGCGCCGCCCTGGCGATGAGCTTCTTCGGCCCGCTCGGCCGGCGCACCGACGAGGTGATGGCCCGCTTCAGCGACGAGGAGCTGGAGGTCGTCCACCGGTTCATGGCGACGATGGGTGCCTCGATGCGGGAGCACCGGGACGCGGTCCGCGCCGCCCGTCCCGAGTCGCCCGGCCGGCCGGCGGGCTGAGCCGCCGGTCCCCGGCCGCCTGGCCCGGAATCCCGCCGTCGCGCCCGATGGGCGCGTACGAATGTCACCCTCCGCAGTGGACTCGCGAGAGCCGTGGTGATCCTCCCGAGCGAAAAATCGCTCGTCCCAGCGTTCTCACAGGTTCGATCCATCTGAAAATAGACCGTTTGAGCTGGGGATTCATCACGCCCGAGGGCTACCGTCCGAATCGACGCCCGGCGCCGTGCAGCACAGGTCGGGCTCGCCGCTGGGCTCCGACATCGGTCACCCGGTGTCACGTGCCCGACCCCTCACCTGACGGAAGGGGGATCCATGACAACGGCTCCAGCCAACCTGCTGGCCGTCCGTCGGCTGCTCCTCGACCACCTCAACATCGATCCCGACACCGTCCGCGGCGACGACCTCGAACCGGCCGAGGTCGGCATCGTCGGCGACCCGAACCACCGCGGCGGATACCACTGCGGTTCCGACCGGGTGGTGACCAACGACTACTCGGTGGTGGAGTCCACCCGGGACTCCTCCGGCCTCACCCTGAACGCCTCCGCGCTGGACGTCGGCCTGTTCACCGTCCGCTCCGGCGGCGGCACCCACACCCTCTTCAGCTTCTCGACCTGGTGCGTCGCGCAGTGCGTGGCGAACACATCGGACAGCCGCGACGTACGAGAGATCATCTACTCCCCGGACGGGCGGACCGTCCGGCGGTGGGACCGTCTCGGCCGGCGTACCAGCGGGGACAACTCCCACCTCTTCCACACCCACTTCAGCTTCTTCCGCGACTCGACCAGGGCCGGCCGGGACCAGACCCCGCTGTTCCGCCGTTACCTCACCACCATCGGACTCCTGGAGGACACCATGAGCACCACCGCCGAGAACCAGATCCACAGCATCTTCACCGGCATGTTCAACGGCGGGTCGAGCATGGGGCGCAGCGTCGACCCGGACGGCTCCGGCCCCCGGCCCAGCGGCAACAGCCTGATCGCCAAGCTGGACTACCTCATGTTGCGTACGGACGCGATCGGGACCCAGTTGACTGCTCTGGCCAACCGGGACGTGACCGACGAGGCGGCCATCGTCGCCGGCGTCCTCGCCGGGCTCACCCCGGAGAAGATCGCGGCGGCGATACCGCCGACCATCGCCAAGCAGGTCGCCGACGAGTTGGCCCGCCGCATGGTGGCCTGACCCCACCGGCCTCCGCACCTGCCCGGGTCGATGCCGGGCAGGTGCGGAGGCCCGGTCAGGCAATGAGCATTGCGCAATAACTCTTGCGTAAGTCGGGTCGCGGGACCACGCTGGCCTCGTGGAACCGACACCGGTACGTCAGATCACCGACTCGCGGGTGCTGGCCGCCATGTCCCACCCGCTGCGCCGCCGGCTGCTGGACGTGCTCAAGGTGCACGGGCCGTCGAGCGTCGGCATGCTGGCCGAACGTACCGGCCAGGCACCCGCCAACATCAGCCACCACCTGAAGGTGCTGGCGGCCGGCGACCTCGTCGTCGAGGCCCCCGAGCTGGCCCGGGACCGCCGGGAGAGGTGGTGGCGGCTGGTCGCCCGGGGGCTGCGCTGGTCCCACACCGACTTCGAGGCCGACCCGGCCGCGCGGGCGGTCGCCGACGCCGCCGCCTCCCTCAACCTGGACCGCCACATCGCCCACGCCCGGGCCTGGCACGCCGCCGACGACGAGGAGCGGGCCGCCTGGGGGCAGGGGCCGTTCTCCACCGACCGGTGGCTGCACCTCACCCCGGACGAGCTCGCCGAACTCGGCCGCGAGGTGATCGACCTGCTGGCCCGCTGGGGCGACCGGGAAATCCCGGACGACGGCCGGGACCGCCAGCCGGTGTTCCTGTTCGCCCACGGCGTCCCGGCCCGGCCGTGACCGCCGTCGCCCGGCCCCGCCCGACGGCCTCGTCCGGGACGACGACGAAGCCCCCGGCGCGGCGCCGCGGGGGACTGCTGTGGCACCGGGACTTCCGGCTGCTCTGGGCCGGCCAGACCGCCAGCGCGGTCGGCAGCAACGTCAGCGCCGTGGCGCTGCCGCTGGTCGCGGTCGCCGTCCTGGACGCCAGCACCTTCCAGGTGGCGGTGCTCACCGCCGCCGCCTGGCTGCCCTGGTTGGTGATCGGGCTGCCGGTGGGCGTCTGGGTGGACCGGATCCGGCGCCGGCCCGTCATGGTCGCCTGCGACCTGATCTCCGCGCTGCTGTTCCTGAGCGTCCCGATGGCCGCGCTGGTCGACCTGCTGACCGTCGGCCAGCTGCTCGCCGTGGCCTGCGGCGCCGGTGCGGCCCGGGTCGTCTTCGAGACCGCCGACCAGGTGTACCTGCCGGTGCTGCTGCGGCCCGCGGAGGTGCCGGAGGGCAACGCCAAGCTCCAGGCCACCCAGACCGCCAGCTACGTGGTCGGGCCGGGGCTCGCCGGCGTGATCGCCCAGCTCGCCGGCGCGGTGACGGCACTGCTGGTGGACGCGGTGAGCTTCCTGGTCTCGGCGTTCTGCCTGCTGCGGATCCGGGCGGCCGAGCCGCCGCCGGCCCGACACGGCCGCTCGGCGTCGCTGCGTCGGGAGATCGCCGAGGGCATCGGATTCGTCGCCCGGGATCCCTACCTGCGGGTGCTGACCGCCTTCGGCGCGGCCAGCAACATCGGGCTCATCGGCTACCAGGCGGTGCTGGTGGTGTTCCTGGTCCGCGAGGTCGGGGTGGCCCCCGGCCTGGTCGGCGTGCTGATCGCCGGGTCGAGCCTGGGCGGGGTGGCCGGCGCGCTCGTCGCGCCCGTCGTCGCCCGGCGGCTCGGCACCGCCCGGACGGTCCTGCTCGCCGGGGCCCTGACCGGGCCCCCGGCGCTGCTCATCCCGCTGACCGGCGCCGGGACGCGGCTGCTCTGGCTGCCGCTGGGCGGGGTGCTGGTGAGCCTCGGCGTGGCCGTCGGCAACGTCGTCAAGGGCAGCTTCCGGCAGACCTACACGCCGCACCACCTGCTCGGCCGGGTGACGGTCAGCGGGCACCTGCTCAACTACGGGACGATCCCGTTGGCCGCGCTGCTGGCCGGCGCGCTGGGTGCGGCGTACGGGCCGGGCCCGGCCGTCCTGGCGATGACCGGTTGGCTGGCGCTGACCCCGCTGATCCTGCTGCTCGGTCCCCTGTGGCGGCAGCGGGATCTGCCGGCCAGGGCCGGTGCGGCCTGATGCGCCCAGTGGCGGCGGCCGTTCGGCCGCCGCCACCCGGCACGGCTGCTACATCGGGCGGACGTTGTCCGCCTGCGGACCCTTCTGCCCCTGGGTCACCTCGAACTCGACCTTCTGGCCCTCGTTCAGTTCCCGGTAACCGCTCGTCGCGATCGCCGAGTAGTGGACGAACACGTCCGGACCTCCGCCGTCCTGCTCGATGAAGCCGAAGCCCTTTTCCGAGTTGAACCACTTGACCGTGCCGGTTGCCATGCATCTCTCCCTGCTCAAGACGGGCCATCACCGCGTCGGCGGATGATCGCCCTGTGCCTCCCCGACAGTAACCGGCGAATCCGCCGTTCGCTGGCTGAAGTGCCGCATGGCGCGGATCGAAAACATCCGCGGGTCGCGCCGGAAAACCCGCGCGGCGTCCGGTCGGCTCCGGCACACTCGACCGGTGACCGCACCGAGCACGTCGGCGTTGTCCGTCCTGGAGCGTGAAATCGCCGCCTCCGGGGACGGGCTGGACCGGCTGCGGCTGGTGCCCACCCTGTTCGTGCCCGAGGTCCGGCTGCACCTGGCCGAGGACGCGATCGTCTGGTGGGCCCGGATGGAGGCGGCGGCCGGCCGCACCCTGCCCCCGCCGTACTGGGCCTCGGTCTGGGCCGGCGGGCAGGCGCTCGCCCGCCACCTGCTGGACCACCCGGAACTGGTCGCCGGACGTCGGGTGCTCGACCTGGCCGCCGGGTCCGGCCTGGTGGCCATCGCCGCCGCGCTGGCCGGCGCCGACCAGGTCGTCGCCAACGACATCGACCCGTACGCGCTGGCCGCGGTCACGGTCAACGCCCGGGCCAACGGGGTGACGGTCGCCACGAGCGAGGGCGACCTGCTCGAGGGCGACGGCGGCGACGTCGACCTGCTGCTCGCCGGTGACGTGCTCTACGACGAGGCGCTGGTCGGGCGGGTGCTGCCGTTCCTGCGTCGGGTCGTGGCCGGCGGTGCGCAGGTGCTCGTCGGCGACCCCGACCGCGGGCACGTGCCGCCGGACGCCCTGGAGGTCGTCGCCAGCTACCCGGTGCCGACCACCGAGCCGTTCGTCGACTCGCCGGTGCGCCGGGTCCAGGTGCTGCGTCCCCGCTGACGCTCAGGGCTGAACCCCGAGGTGGGTTCAGGGGACGGTGGGGGATCGGACCGGATGTGCCCGACCCGCCGCGGCCATAGCGTTCAGGCCATGCTGGATTCGTTGGCACAGGTCGGGGAGTTGCCCATCGTCCTCCTCATGGGAGCGCTGGGGCTGGTCATGCTCTTCGACGCCGTGCCGCTGCTCGGGGTGCTGGTCCCCGGCGACGTCGCGATCCTCGCCGCGGTGGCGGCGGGTCGCCCGGCCACCGGGGCGGCGACCGTCGCCGCGGTGGTCGCCGGCTGCGTCGCCGGCTGGTCGCTGAGCTTCCTGGCCGGCCGGTTGTACGGCGACCGGCTGCGGCACAGCCGGATCGGCGGCTGGATCGGCGAGTCCCGCTGGGCGGCCGCCGAGGACGTCCTGCGCTCCGGCGGCGGGCGGATGGTGCTGATCGCGCCCTTCCTGCCGGTCTTCAACGCCCTGCTGCCGCTGGCCGCGGGCGGGCTGCGGATGTCGTACCGGAGGTTCCTGGGCTGCGCGACCGTCGGCGCGGCGCTCTGGGCCGGCCTCTACCTGGCGCTGGGAACCGCGTCCCGGTCCCTGGCGGGGCTGCTGCCGGGCAGTCCGCTGCTCGTCACGATGGCGGTGGGTCTGGCGCTGGCCGGGGTGGTGCTGCTCGGCACCCGGCGCCGGCTGCGCGCCCTGACCGGCGTCGGCCAGCCGAGCTGACCGACGCCGGGAACGCTCACCAGCCGCGGGCCCGCCACTGCGGCAGCGACGGCCGCTCCGCGCCGAGGGTGCTGTCCTTGCCGTGCCCCGGATAGAACCAGGTCTCGTCCGGCAGCCGGTCGAAGAGCTTGTGCTCCACGTCGTCGATGAGCTGGCCGAAGCGCTCCGGGTCCTGGTCGGTGTTGCCGACGCCACCGGGGAAGAGGCTGTCGCCGGTCCACAGGTGCGGGGTGCCGGCCGGGTCGCGGTGCAGCAGCGCGATCGAGCCCGGCGTGTGCCCCCGGACGTGGATCACCTCCAGGGCGCAGTCACCGACCGGCACGGTGTCGCCGTCGGCGAGCGTCTCGGCCGCGATGGGCAGTCCGTCGGCGTCGTCGCCGTGCACCAGGACGCGCGCGCCGGTCTTGGCGACCACCTCCTCCAGCGCCACCCAGTGGTCCATGTGCCGGTGGGTGGTGACCACCGCGGTCAGCCCGCCGTCACCGATCAGGTCGAGCAGGCGGGGGGCCTCGTTCGCGGCGTCGATCAGCACCTGCTCGCCGGTGGCCCGGCAGCGCAGCAGGTAGGCGTTGTTGTCCATCGGACCGACCGACAGCTTGGTGACGGTGAGCCGGTCCAGGTCCCGGACGGCGGGCGCGCCGCCCGGCGAGACGTCTCCGGTGTAGCTCATGACGGTGGCTATATCCATTCCGGTGGGGTCGGCAGCTGACCGTCCGGGGTGACGGTCAGCACGTCGCCGCTGCTGCGGCCGATCAACCAGGCGGCCAGCTCGGTGACGGGACCGGTGACCAGGGGCGCGTTCTCCCGGTCACCCAGGACCACCTCGTGCCGGCTGCCGTCGAAGCGCAGCACCATCGCCGGCACGTCGGCCCGCGTGGCGAGGCCGTTGGTCACCTCGTGCAGCAAGTGGTGGGAGAAGGCCTCCGGCCAGTCGGCGCACCGGTAGCCGACGTCCAGGTCGACGTGGTGCACCTCGATCTCGCGCAGCCGGCCCCAGACCAGCATGGCGGCCTTCCACGGCCCGAGCCGGGCCTCGACGGTGGCCGTCCACGCCTCCACCGGCATCGCCGCGACCGCCTCGGCGAACCGCTCGGCGGAGCGGCGCAGGTCGTCCAGGTGGGCGGCGGGCGGCCGGGCGGCGCCGGCCTCGATGTCGGCCGTGCGGGCCGCGGTGCTGGCGTACATCGGGATGCGTTCACCCGTACGGGCGGCGGTGAGCAGGTTGACGAAGCCGTCCGCGTTGCGGGCCAGGTGGGCCAGGACGTGGCCGCGGGTCCAGCCCGGGAGCAGGGAGGGCGCCGCGATGTCGGCGGCGTCGAGGTCGGTCGCCGCGCGGAGCAGGCGGGCCGTGGCGTCGTCCACCTCGCCGGTCAGCAGAAGCGGATCAGTGGTCACGCTCCGACCCTAGTGGTCCGGGGCCGCCCCGTCTCCGGGGAAATCGCTTTCGGCGCGTCGGCGCGCCCCCTACCGTCGGTGGCGTACGCGGCGCCGGAGGTCGGAGGGGGTGGTCACGAATGCCGGTCTCAGCACGCGTGTTCCACCACCACCCGGTCCGACCCTCGTGAGGATGCCATGACCATCGATCTGACCGCCCTCGGCCTCGACGCCGAGCGGGCGGCGTACGCGCGTCGGCGCCCCGACCGCCGGCCCGGCCGGGTGGCCCGGGTCGACCGCGGGGTGTGCACCGTGCTCCGCGCGGACGGCCCCGTCCGCGCCTCGCTGGGCCCGGCGGTGCTGGCCGCCGCCGCCCGTGACCTGACCGCCCTGCCCTGCGCCGGCGACTGGGTGCTCCTGGCGACCTGGCCGGACGGCCCGGTCACCGTCGAGACCGTGCTGCCGCGCCGCACCGCGCTGGTCCGGCGCACCGCCGGCAAGGACGCCAGCGGCCAGGTGCTCGCCGCGAACCTCGACGCCGTCGCGGTCGTCGAGCCGGTGCACCCCGAGCCGGACGTCGCCCGGATCGAGCGGCTGCTCGCCCTCGCCCACGAGTCCGGGGCGCGGCCGCTGGTCGTGCTCACCAAGGTCGACCTGGCCGCCGATCCGGCCGCGGTCGCCCGGCAGTTCGCCGCGGTGGCGCCCGGCGTGCCGGTGCTGCCGGTCAGCGCCGAGCGGGGCACCGGACTGGACCCGCTGCGGCCCTTCGTCGCCCCCGGGCGGACCCTCGGGCTCGTCGGGCCCTCCGGGGCGGGAAAGTCGAGCCTGGTCAACGCGCTGGCCGGGGCGGTGGTCATGCCGACCCAGGCGATCCGCGGGGTCGACGGCAAGGGCCGGCACACCACCACCTGGCGGGCGCTCGTCCCGGTCCCCGGCGGCGGGGCGGTGCTGGACACCCCGGGGGTGCGGGCGGTGGGCCTGTTGGACGGGTCGGCCGGGCTGGACCGCGCCTTCGCCGACATCGCCGAGTTGGCCCTCGGCTGCCGGTACGCCGACTGCGGGCACGAGGCCGAGCCGGGCTGCGAGGTGCGGGAGGCGCTGGCGACCGGGGAGCTGCCCGCCCGCCGGTGGGAGAACTGGCGCCGGTTGCAACGCGAGGTGGCGTACGAGAGCGGCCGGCGCGAGGCCCGGCTGGCCGCGCAGCGCCGGGGTGGCTGGCGCAGCGGCCGGAAGCGGACCGCCCGTCCCTGACCGGCGCGGGCCGCGGGGCCGGTTGAGCTGGGGGAATGCGCTGGCGCGGTAAGTTGTCGTACCTCGGGGCTAAGGTTGCCGAGGCGTCTCTTCTGCGCCTCGAAAACCACACAGACCTCGCTCTGAGCGACAGATCCGCCTCACTTTCTTCTTCCGGGAGCACACGCACCGTGGCCGACCGACTGATCATCCGTGGCGCGCGCGAGCACAACCTGCGTGACGTCAGTCTCGACCTGCCCCGGGACGCCCTGATCGTCTTCACCGGGCTCTCCGGTTCGGGCAAGTCGAGCCTGGCCTTCGACACGATCTTCGCCGAGGGGCAGCGCCGGTACGTCGAGTCGCTGTCGTCGTACGCCCGGCAGTTCCTCGGCCAGATGGACAAGCCCGACGTCGACTTCATCGAGGGTCTGAGCCCCGCGGTCTCCATCGACCAGAAGTCGACCTCGCGCAACCCGCGCTCCACCGTCGGCACCATCACCGAGGTCTACGACTACCTGCGGCTGCTCTTCGCCCGCATCGGCGAGCCGCACTGCCCGGTCTGCGGGGAGCGGATCTCCAAGCAGAGCCCGCAGCAGATCGTCGACCGGGTGCTCGCGATGGCCGAGGGCACCCGGTTCATGGTCCTCGCCCCGGTCGTACGCGGCCGCAAGGGCGAGTACGTCGACCTCTTCGCCGAGCTCCAGGCCAAGGGGTACGCCCGGGCCCGGATCGACGGCGTGGTGCACCCGCTGACCGAGCCGCCCAAGCTCAAGAAGCAGGAGAAGCACACCATCGAGGTGGTGATCGACCGGCTCACCGTCAAGCCGAGCGCCAAGCAGCGGCTGACCGACTCGGTGGAGGCCGCGCTCGGCCTCTCCGGCGGGCTGGTGCTGCTCGACTTCGTCGACCTGGCCGAGGACGACCCCGACCGGGAGCGCCGCTACTCCGAGCACCTGGCCTGCCCCAACGACCACCCGCTGGCGATCGAGGACCTGGAGCCCCGGGTCTTCTCCTTCAACGCGCCGTACGGCGCCTGCCCGGAGTGCACCGGCCTGGGCACCAAGAAGGAGGTCGACCCGGAGCTGGTCGTCCCCGACCCGGAGCGCACCCTGCGCGACGGCGCGATCCAGCCCTGGTCCACCGGGCACAACCTGGAATACTTCCTGCGCCTGCTGGAGGCGCTCGGGGAGAGCCAGCACTTCGACATCGACACGCCCTGGCGGGCGTTGCCCTCTCGCGCCCAGAAGACGATCCTGCACGGCTCCGACGACCAGGTGCACGTGCGCTACCGCAACAAGTACGGCCGGGAGCGCTCCTACTACACCGGCTTCGAGGGCGTGGTGCAGTGGATCGAGCGCCGGCACTCCGACACCGAGTCGGAGTGGTCGCGGGACAAGTACGAGGGCTACATGCGGGACGTGCCCTGCGCGGCCTGCGGCGGGGCCCGGCTCAAGCCCGAGGTGCTCGCGGTCACCCTGGCCGGCAAGAGCATCGCCGAGGTCTGCAACCTCTCCGTCGGCGAGGCGGCCGAGCTGCTCGCCGGCATCGAGCTCACCGACCGGCAGAAGATGATCGCCGAGCGGGTGCTCAAGGAGATCAACGCCCGGCTGAAGTTCCTGCTCGACGTCGGGTTGGACTACCTCTCCCTGGACCGCGCGGCCGGCACCCTCTCCGGCGGCGAGGCGCAGCGCATCCGGCTCGCCACCCAGATCGGCTCCGGCCTGGTCGGCGTGCTCTACGTGCTGGACGAGCCGTCCATCGGCCTGCACCAGCGGGACAACCACCGGCTGATCGAGACCCTGCTGCGGCTGCGCGGCCTGGGCAACACGCTGATCGTGGTGGAGCACGACGAGGACACCATCCGGGTCGCGGACTGGATCGTCGACATCGGCCCGGGCGCCGGCGAGCACGGCGGCGAGATCGTGCACAGCGGCTCGGTGCCGGCGCTGCTGGAGAACCCCGAGTCGGTCACCGGGGCGTACCTGTCCGGGCGCAGGTCGATCCCGACGCCGCAGCGGCGTCGCCCGCAGACCCCGGAGCGGGAGCTGGTGGTGCACGGCGCCCGGGAGCACAACCTGCGCAACCTCACCGTCTCCTTCCCGCTCGGCCAGCTCATCGCGGTCACCGGGGTCAGCGGTTCCGGCAAGTCGACCCTGGTCAACGACATCCTCTACGCGGTGCTGGCCAACCAGATCAACGGCGCCCGGCTGGTCCCCGGCCGGCACACCCGGGTCACCGGCCTGGAGCACGTGGACAAGGTCGTCGGCGTCGACCAGTCACCGATCGGCCGGACGCCGCGGTCCAACCCGGCCACCTACACCGGGGTCTGGGACCACGTCCGCAAGCTCTTCGCCGAGACCACCGAGGCCAAGGTCCGGGGGTACGGCCCGGGCCGGTTCTCGTTCAACGTCAAGGGCGGCCGCTGCGAGGCGTGCTCCGGCGACGGCACCATCAAGATCGAGATGAACTTCCTGCCGGACGTCTACGTCCCCTGCGAGGTCTGCAAGGGCGCCCGCTACAACCGGGAGACGCTGGAGGTGCACTACAAGGGCAAGACCGTCTCCGACGTGCTGGAGATGCCGATCGAGGAGGCGGCCGAGTTCTTCTCCGCCATCCCGGCCATCCACCGGCACCTCAAGACGCTGGTCGACGTCGGCCTCGGGTACGTCCGGCTCGGCCAGCCCGCGCCGACGCTCTCCGGCGGTGAGGCGCAGCGGGTCAAGCTCGCCTCCGAGCTGCAGAAGCGCTCGACCGGCCGGACGGTCTACGTGCTCGACGAGCCGACCACCGGCCTGCACTTCGAGGACATCCGCAAGTTGCTGATGGTGCTGGAGGGCCTGGTCGACAAGGGCAACACGGTGATCACCATCGAGCACAACCTCGACGTGATCAAGACCGCCGACTGGCTGATCGACATGGGCCCGGAGGGCGGCCACCGGGGCGGCACGGTGCTCGCCACCGGCACCCCCGAGGAGGTGGCCGAGGTGACCGAGAGCCACACCGGGCAGTTCCTGCGCCAGGTGCTCAAGCTCGACGGCGAGGCCAAGGGCGCCAAGGCGGCCACCACCCGGGCGGCGCGGGCCAACGGGAGCGCCACGAAGTCGCGTACCCGCAAGGCCGCCGCCGGGGCGCGCTGAGCGGGCGACGTCGCGCGGACGGGCGGGCCGGGAAACCGGTCCGCCCGTCCGCTTCTCCGTGTCGACTGGGCGACGGGTGAACCGTCGGGCACAGTGATCCGTGTGCAGATGTGTGGCCGTCGATCACCGACCGGCGACGGCAGCCGAGAGAGAGGCCGGAGATGAGTGACGATCAGGTATTGACCGGACCCGTCGCGCGCACGCGGCGCGCCCTGCTCGCCGGGGCCGGGGCGGTGGGGGCGTCGGTCGTCCTGGCCGCCTGCGGCGACGACTCCGGTGACGGCGGCGTGTCCGCGCCGACCAGCGGCGGCCCGGGCGCGACCGGGGCCGGCGACGCCGAGGGCGGCGACCGCGAGGGCGCGTCCTCGCTGGCGAAGACGAGTGACATCCCGGTCGGTGGCGGGGCGGTCTTCGCCGCCCAGGGCGTGGTGATCACCCAGCCCAGCCCGGGGGAGTTCAAGGCCTTCGACCCGATCTGCACCCACCAGAACTGCCCGGTGTCGAACGTCGACGGGGGCACGATCAACTGCACCTGTCACAACAGCAAGTTCTCGATCACCGACGGCGCGGTGAAGCAGGGTCCGGCGACCAGGCCGCTCGCTCCCAAGGCGATCAAGGTCCAGGGCGACCGGATAAGCCTGGCCTGACCGCCACCGGGTCCGGCGCGGCCGCCACCGCGCCGGACCCGGTCGCGTGGCGGCGCTCACCGGAGCCTGTCGGATGCCCGGACTAGTCTTGGTTCGTGGCTGACCCCTCGACCTACCGTCCCGCACCCGGCACCATCCCGGAGCAGCCCGGGGTCTACCGCTTCCGCGACGGCACCGGCCGGGTCATCTACGTCGGCAAGGCCAAGAACCTGCGCAGCCGACTCAACTCCTACTTCGCCGACCTGTGGGGGCTGCACCAGCGCACCCAGCAGATGGTCACCACCGCAGAGTCGGTCGACTGGGTCACCGTCGGCACCGAGGTGGAGGCCCTCCAGCTCGAATACACCTGGATCAAGCAGTACGACCCCCGGTTCAACGTCCGCTACCGCGACGACAAGTCCTACCCCTACCTGGCGGTCACCCTCGACGAGGAATATCCGCGGCTGCAGGTGATGCGGGGCGCGAAGCGCAAGGGCGTGCGCTATTTCGGGCCGTACTCGCACGCCTGGGCGATCCGCGAGACGCTGGACCTGCTGCTGCGCGTCTTCCCGGCGCGGACCTGCTCCTCCGGGGTGTTCAAGCGGGCCGGCCAGGTCGGCCGCCCCTGCCTGCTGGGCTACATCGGCAAGTGCTCGGCGCCCTGCGTCGGCAGCGTCTCCGCCGAGCAGCACCGCGACATCGTCGACGGCTTCTGCGACTTCATGGCCGGCCGCACCGACACCATGGTCCGCCGGCTGGAACGGGAGATGACCGAGGCCAGCCAGCAGCTGGAGTTCGAGCGGGCCGCCCGGCTGCGCGACGACGTGGCGGCGCTGCGTCGGGCGTTGGAGAAGCAGACCGTGGTGCTCGGCGACGGCACCGACGCCGACGTGGTGGCCTTCGCCGACGACCCGCTCGAGGCCGCCGTGCAGGTCTTCCACGTCCGCGACGGCCGGGTCCGTGGCCAGCGCGGCTGGGTGGTGGAGAAGACCGAGGAGCTGAGCACCGGCGACCTGGTGCACCACTTCTGCACCCAGGTCTACGGCGGTGAGCAGGGCGAGGCGGACGTGCCCCGCGAACTGCTCGTCCCGGAGCTGCCCGCCGACGCCGACGCCCTCGCCGACTGGCTCTCCCACCACCGGGGCAGCCGGGTCAGCCTGCGGGTGCCGCAGCGCGGTGACAAGAAGTCGCTGCTGGAGACGGTGGAGCGCAACGCCAAGGACGCGCTGGCCCGGCACAAGCTCAAGCGGGGCAGCGACCTGACCGCCCGGAGCCGGGCGCTCGACGAGATCAGCGACGCTCTCGGCATGCGTACCGCGCCGTTGCGCATCGAGTGTTTCGACGTGTCGCAGATCCAGGGCACCGACGTGGTCGCCAGCATGGTGGTCTTCGAGGACGGCCTGGCCCGCAGGAGCGAGTACCGGCGGTTCATCGTCCGGGGCGCCACCGACGACCTCTCCGCGATGTCGGAGGTGCTGCGCCGTCGCTTCGCCCGGTACCTGGACGCGCGGGCCGAGAGCGGGGAGATCGGCGAGGAGACCGCCGGTGACCCGGACCGGCCCGGCATCGACCCGACCACCGGCCGGCCGCGCAAGTTCGCGTACCCGCCCCAGCTGGTGGTGGTCGACGGTGGCGCCCCGCAGGTCGCCGCGGCCGCCCAGGCCCTCGCCGACCTGGGCATCGACGACGTGGCGCTCTGCGGCCTGGCCAAGCGGCTGGAGGAGGTCTGGCTCCCCGACGACGAGTTCCCGGTCATCCTGCCGCGCACCTCGGAGGGGCTCTACCTGCTGCAACGGGTCCGCGACGAGGCGCACCGCTTCGCCATCACCTTCCACCGGCAGCGGCGCTCCAAGCGGATGACCTCCTCGGCGCTGGACGACGTGCCCGGGCTGGGGGAGGTGCGCCGCAAGGCGGTGCTGCGGCACTTCGGCTCGCTCAAGCGGCTCTCCGCCGCCACCGTCGAGGAGATCACCGAGGTGCCGGGGGTGGGCAGGCGCACCGCCGAGGCCATTCTCGCGGCGCTCGACGGCGACGAGGCGAAGACGCCGGCCACCGACTGACCGGCGTCGGGTCGACAGCGACCCGCGCGGCGGGGAGCGGGCAACCGGTCAGGACGGGTCGGCCAGGACGGTGAGGATCTGCTCGCCGTACTTGGCGAGCTTGTTCTCCCCGACGCCGTTGACCCGGGACAGGTCGGCCAGCGACCCCGGCGCCTCGGTCGCGATCTGCCGCAGGGTGGCGTCGTGGAAGATCACGTACGCCGGCACGCCCTGCTCCTTCGCGGTCGCCGCCCGCCAGGCGCGCAGCCGTTCGAACAGCGAGGTGGCCCCCGGGGTCAGGTCGGCCACCACGGTGGCCGCCCCGCGGGGCTTGGCCGACCGGCCCGACGCCGGCTTCTCCGGCTCCCGTCGCATGGTCACCGTACGGCGGCGGCCCAGCACGTCGGCGCTGGCCTCGGTCAGCGCCAGCGTGCCGTAGTCGCCCTCGACCGCCAGCAGGCCCTCGGCCAGCAGTTGGCGGACCACCCCGCGCCACTCGGCCTCGCGCAGCTCGGTGCCGATGCCGAAGGTGCTCAGCGCGTCGTGGCCGTACTGGGTGATCTTGTCGGTCTGCCGGCCGAGCAGGATGTCGACGCAGTGTCCGGCGCCGAAGCGCTGGTTGCGCTCGCGGTCCAGCCGGAAGACGGTGGAGAGGAGCTTCTGGGCGGCGACGGTGCCGTCCCAGGTCTCCGGCGGGGTCAGGCAGGTGTCGCAGTTGCCGCAGCCGGCCGCCCCGGCCTCGCCGAAGTATTCGAGCAGCTGCACGCGCCGGCAGCGGACCGTCTCGCAGAGGGCGAGCATCGCGTCGAGGTGGGCGGCGAGGTTGCGCCGGTGCGCCAGATCGCCCTCCGACGTCTCGATCATCTTCCGCTGCTGCACGACGTCCTGGAGGCCGTACGCCAGCCAGGCGGTCGAGGGCAGGCCGTCCCGGCCGGCGCGCCCGGTCTCCTGGTAGTAGCCCTCCACCGACTTGGGCAGGTCGAGGTGGGCGACGAACCGGACGTCGGGCTTGTCGATGCCCATCCCGAAGGCGATGGTCGCCACCATCACCAGACCGTCCTCGCGCAGGAACCGCTGCTGGTTGGTCGCGCGGGTGCTCGCGTCCAGCCCCGCGTGGTAGGGCAGCGCGGCGACCCCGTTGGCGACCAGGAACTCCGCGGTCTTCTCCACCGACGCCCGGGACAGGCAGTAGACGATGCCGGCGTCGCCCGGGTGCTCGTCGCGCAGCAGGCTGAGCAGCTGCTTGCGCGGCTCCTTCTTCGGCACGATCCGGTACTGGATGTTGGGTCGGTCGAAGCTGGCCACGAAGTGCCGCGCCTCGGTCAGCTTGAGCCGGGTGGCGATCTCGCCCCGGGTCGCGCTGGTCGCGGTCGCGGTCAGCGCGACCCGGGGGACCGCCGGCCACCGCTCGTGCAGCATCGACAGGGCCAGGTAGTCGGGGCGGAAGTCGTGCCCCCACTGCGACACGCAGTGCGCCTCGTCGATGGCGAACAGCGCGATCCGGCCCCGGTCGAGCAGGCCGAGGGTGGACCGGCTGCCCAGGGCCTCCGGGGCCAGGTAGAGCAGGTCCAGCTCGCCGGCGAGGAACGCCGCCTCCACCTTCCGCCGGGCGTCGAGATCCTGCGTCGAGTTGAGGAAGCCGGCCCGCACGCCGACCGCGGTCAACGCGTCGACCTGGTCCTGCATCAGCGCGATCAGCGGCGAGACGACCACCGCGACACCGTCGCGGACCAGGGCCGGGATCTGGTAGCAGAGCGACTTGCCGCCGCCGGTGGGCATCAGCACCAGGGCGTCGCCGCCGGCCACCACGTGGTCGATGACCTCCCGCTGGAAGCCGCGGAAGGCGTCGTAGCCGAAGACCCGGTTGAGCAGCCCGAGGGCGTCCTCGGTACGCAGGTCGGTGGGGGAGGTCATCCGGGGAGTCTACGAGCCCGCCCCGACACCGCCGACGACGCCGAGCGGACCGGGCCGCGGCGGAGCGGCAGCGCCCCGCGGCCGGCCGGCGAGGGAATATCGCGCCCGGCGTCGCTGCTTCCCCGGTGGCGGCAGCGGACGCCGAGGTCGACACCGGGACCGGTCGGACGGGCAGGAACGGATCGACGGCGTCCGCCGGGATAGAGTCGCTGACTGACCGCGCGCGTCCGGGCGAACCGGACGCGGCGCCACGGCTTGGGGGTAGTGGGTGAGCGAGGCGCGGACGACCGACGGGCACGCCCCGGACGGCGGCACGGGGACGGCGGAGGTGGAGACCACCCTGGTGGTGGTCACCGGGCTGTCGGGCGGTGGGCGCAGCACGGTGGCCCGGGCGTTGGAGAACGTCGGTTACTACGTGGTCGACAACCTGCCCCAGGCGCTGATGCTCGACATGGCCGAGCTGGCCGTGAAGGCCGGCGGGGCGGCCCGGCGTACGGCGATGGTGCTGGACGTCCGCTCGCGGGCCTTCTCCACCGACCTGGCCGGAGCCATCCGGGAGCTCAAGGAGCGGGGCTTCTCGCCCCGGGTGGTCTTCGTCGACGCCGACGACGAGGTGCTGATCCGCCGCTTCGAGAGCGTCCGCCGCTCGCACCCGTTGCAGGGGGAGGGGCGGCTGGCCGACGGCATCGCCGTCGAGCGCGCCCTGCTCGAGGAGGCCCGCGACCAGGCCGACGTGATCATCGACACCAGCCACCTGAACGTCAACCAGCTGCGCCGTCGGGTCGAGGAGCTCTTCGGCGGCGAGGACGCCCGCCGGCTGCGGGTCACCGTGCTCTCCTTCGGCTTCAAGTACGGCCTGCCGCCGGACGCCGACTTCGTGCTCGACGCCCGCTTCCTGCCCAACCCGTACTGGGTGCCGGAGCTGCGTGAGCACACCGGGCGGGAGGAGGCGGTCAGCGCGTACGTGCTGGGCCAGGAGGGCGCGGACGCCTTCGTCGCCGCGTACGCCGACCTGGTCAACGCCACCACCGCCGGCTTCGAGCGGGAGGGCAAGCGCTACCTGACGGTGGCCGTCGGCTGCACCGGCGGCAAGCACCGCAGCGTCGCGATCGCCGAGGAGTTGGCCGGCCGGCTGCGTCAGTCCAGCCTCGCGGCCAACGCCCAGCACCGGGACCTGGGGCGGGAATGACGGCGACGAGGGTGGTGGCCTTCGGCGGAGGGCACGGACTCTCCGCCTCGCTGCGGGCGCTGCGGCACTGCGCCGGCGAGCTCGACCTCGACATCACGGCGGTGGTCACCGTCGGCGACGACGGTGGCTCCAGCGGCCGGCTGCGCGCCGAACGGGGCGGCCTGCCCCCGGGCGACCTGCGGCAGGCCCTGGTGGCGCTGGCCGGGGACCATCCGGCGACGCGGCGCAGCGCCGGGCTCTTCCAGCACCGGTTCGCCGGGGGCGCCGGCGACGCGCTGGCCGGGCACGCGGTGGGCAACCTGATCCTCTGCGGCCTGGTCGAGCAGCTCGGCGACCCGGTCGCCGCCCTGGAGCACGCCGGGGCGATGCTCGGCGCGGTCGGCCGGGTGCTGCCGATGTCCCGCCAGCCGGTCGGCATCGCCGCCCGGGTGCGCGGCGCCGACCCGGAGCGTCCCGACGAGGTGCGCACCGTACGCGGCCAGCACCAGGTCGCGGTGACGAGCGGCCGGGTGGAGTCGCTGCTGCTCACCCCGGAGGCCCCGGAGGCGTGCGACGAGGCGGTGGCCGCGGTCGGCGCCGCCGACTGGCTGGTCTTCGGTCCGGGCAGCTGGTACACGAGCGTCCTGCCGCACCTGCTGGTGCCGGGCCTGGCCGAGGCGATCGTGGCCAGCCCGGCCCGTCGGCTGGTCACGCTCAACCTGGCGGCGGAGAAGGAGACGCTCGGCCTCTCCGTGGCCGACCACCTGGCCGCCCTGCACTGGTACCTTCCGCAGCTCGCCGTGGACTTCGTGCTGGCCGATTCCAAGGCGGTGGGCGATCCCGAACCGGTGGGGCGTGCGGCAGAATCGCTGGGTGCCCGGCTGGTCCTCGCCCCGGTCGCCGTCACCGACGGCACTCCCCGCCATGATCCGGCCGCACTGGGCGCCGCGCTGGTGCCTGTCCTGGGCGCCGATCGTTAAGCACGTACGTAATCACCGGCGACACGCCGGTACCGGTCCGTGGAGGGGCGCAGAATGGCGATGACGGCCGCGGTCAAGGACGAGCTGAGTCGGGTCGACGTGCCCAAGCCCTGCTGCCGGCGGGCGGAGATGGCGGCGCTGCTGCGCTTCGCCGGTGGGCTGCACATCGTCTCCGGCCGGGTCGTGGTGGAGGCCGAGCTGGACACCGGGGCGGTGGCCCGCCGGCTGCGCCGGGAGATCGCCGAGGTCTACGGCTATCCCAGCGAGATCCACGTGCTCGCCTCCGGTGGGCTGCGCAAGGGCAGTCACTTCATCGTGCGGGTGGTCAAGGACGGCGAGGCCCTGGCCCGGCAGACCGGCCTGCTCGACGTGCGGGGCCGCCCGGTGCGCGGCCTGCCGCCGCACGTGGTCGCGGCGAACGTCTGCTGCGCGGTCTCGGCCTGGCGGGGCGCGTTCATGGCGCACGGCTCGCTGACGGAGCCGGGGCGCTCCAGCGCGCTGGAGATCACCTGTCCCGGGCCGGAGTCGGCGTTGGCGTTGGTCGGCGCGGCCCGCCGGATCGGCATCACCGCCAAGAACCGCGAGGTGCGCGGGGTGGACCGGGTGGTGGTCAAGGACGGCGACGCGATCGCCGCGCTGCTCACCCGCATCGGCGCGCACTCCAGCGTGCTGGCCTGGGAGGAGCGCCGGGTCCGCCGCGAGGTCCGGGCCACCGCCAACCGGCTGGCCAACTTCGACGACGCCAACCTGCGCCGCTCCGCCCGGGCCGCGGTGGCCGCCGCCGCCCGGGTCACCCGGGCGCTGGAGATCCTCGCCGACGACGCCCCCAACCACCTGACCTCGGCGGGCCGGCTGCGGCTGGAGCACCGGCAGGCGTCCCTGGAGGAGCTGGGCGCGCTGGCGGACCCGCCGCTGACCAAGGACGCCATCGCCGGCCGGATCCGCCGGCTGCTGGCGCTGGCCGACAAGCGCGCCCGCGACCTGGGCATCCCGGATACCGAAGCTGCCGTCACGCCCGACATGCTCGTGGTCTGATGGGACGGTGAGGCGCCAGCATGCGAGCGGGATCTCCACCCGGCGCGGCGCGGCGTCGCAGGCTCGGATAGGGTCGCTGCGTACGGCAAGGGGGCCGGTACAGGCACTCCTCGCCGTGTACACCGCCTCGGGCGGTCAGGTCCGCACAGACCGCGGCGGGGTGGCCGAGATGAACCGTCAACGGCCGGCTCCACGGTCGGCGCACACACCTCCGCCGGTCCGGGTCTAACGCCGGCGGACCAGAACGCGAGGAGATGGGACCTGTGACCATCCGGGTTGGCATCAACGGCTTCGGCCGGATCGGCCGTAACTTTTTCCGGGCAGTGCTGGCATCCGGCGCTGACGTCGAGGTGGTGGCGGTCAACGACCTGACCGACAACGCGACGCTCGCCCACCTGCTCAAGTACGACAGCATCCTGGGTCGCCTCCCGCACGAGGTGAAGGCCACCGCCGACGAGATCACCGTGGGCGGCCGGACCATCAAGGCGTACGCCGAGAAGGACCCGGCGAAGCTGCCGTGGGGCGAGGTCGGCGCGGACGTCATCATCGAGTCCACCGGCTTCTTCACCGACGCCAGCAAGGCCAAGGCGCACATCGACGGCGGGGCCAAGAAGGTCATCATCTCCGCTCCGGCGAAGAACGAGGACGTCACGGTCGTCATGGGCGTCAACCACGACCAGTACGACCCGGCCAAGCACAGCATCATCTCCAACGCCTCCTGCACCACCAACTGCCTCGCTCCGATGGCGAAGGTGCTGCACGACACGTTCGGCATCCAGCACGGTCTGATGACGACGATTCACGCGTACACCCAGGACCAGAACCTCCAGGACGCGCCGCACAAGGACCTGCGTCGGGCCCGGGCCGCCGCGCTGAACATCGTCCCGACCTCGACCGGCGCCGCCAAGGCGATCGGCCTGGTGCTGCCGGAGCTCAAGGGCAAGCTGGACGGTTACGCGCTGCGCGTGCCGATCCCCACCGGCTCCACCACCGACCTGACCGTCAACGTGGGTCGGGAGACCACTGTGGACGAGGTCAACGCCGCGATGAAGGCCGCCGCCGACGGCCCGCTCAAGGGCATCCTGATCTACAACGAGGACCCGATCGTCTCCTCGGACATCGTCACCGACCCGGCGTCGTGCGTCTTCGACGCGCCGCTGACCAAGGTCGTCGGCAACCAGGTCAAGGTCGTCGGCTGGTACGACAACGAGTGGGGCTACTCCAACCGCCTGGTCGACCTGGTCAAGCTGGTGGGTCAGTCGCTGTGAGCATCCGTACCCTCGACGACCTGCTCGCCGAGGGGGTGTCGGGTCGGCGCGTGCTGGTGCGCGCCGACCTGAACGTCCCGCTCGACAAGCAGACCGGTGAGATCACCGACGACGGCCGCATCCGGGCCGTGCTGCCGACGCTGAAGGCGCTGGTCTCCGCCGGCGCGAAGGTCGTCGTCTTCTCCCACCTGGGCCGCCCGAAGGGCGCGCCGGACCCGCAGTACAGCCTCCGCCCGGTCGCCGGGCGGCTCGGTGAGCTGCTCGGCACGGCGGTCCACGTCGCCGAGGACACCGTCGGCGAGTCCGCGCGCTCCACGGTGGACGCGCTGGCCGACGGTCAGGTCGCCCTGCTGGAGAACCTCCGGTTCAACAAGGGGGAGACCAGCAAGGACGACGCCGAGCGGGGCGCGTTCGCCGACCAGCTCGCCGCCTTCGGCGACGCCTACGTCGACGACGCCTTCGGCGCGGTGCACCGCAAGCACGCCAGCGTGTACGACGTGCCGGCCCGCCTGCCGCGCTTCGCCGGCCGGCTGGTGCTGCGCGAGGTGGAGGTGCTCTCCAAGCTGACCGGCCAGCCGGAGCGCCCGTACGTGGTGGTGCTCGGCGGCTCCAAGGTCTCCGACAAGCTGGCGGTCATCGAGGCGCTGCTGCCCACGGTGGACCGGCTGCTCATCGGCGGCGGGATGTGCTTCACCTTCCTCAAGGCCCAGGGCCACGAGGTGGGCAGCTCGCTGCTGGAGCAGGAGATGGTCGAGACCTGCCGCAACCTGATGGAGCGCTCCGGCGGGAAGATCCTGCTCCCGGTCGACGTGGTCGCCGCGGACGCCTTCGCCCCGGACGCCGCGCACGACACCGTGCCGGCCGACGGCATCCCGAGCAAGCGGGTCGGGCTGGACATCGGCCCGAAGACGGTGGCCGGGTTCGCCGCCGCGCTCAAGGGCGCGAAGACGATCTTCTGGAACGGCCCGATGGGCGTGTTCGAGATGGCGGCCTTCGCCAACGGCACCCGCGGGGTCGCCGAGGCGATCGCCGGGTCCGGCGCGTTCACGGTGGTCGGTGGCGGCGACTCCGCGGCCGCGGTCCGTGCCCTGGGCCTGGACGAGTCCGCGTTCGGCCACATCTCCACCGGCGGCGGCGCCTCCCTGGAGTACCTCGAGGGCAAGACCCTCCCCGGCATCGCGGCCCTGGAGAACTGATGGCGAGCACCACCCGCCGGCCGCTGATGGCCGGCAACTGGAAGATGAACCTCAACCACCTCGAGGCCAACCTGCTGGTGCAGAAGCTGGCCGCGAGCCTGAACGAGAAGCAGCTCACCGACGTCGAGACGGTGGTGCTGCCGCCCTTCACCGACCTGCGGACCGTGCAGACCGCGGTGGACGGCGACAAGCTGAAGATCGGCTACGGCGCGCAGGACCTGTCGCCGCACGCGTCGGGGGCCTACACCGGGGACATCTCCGGCCCGATGCTGGCCAAGCTGGGCTGCTCGTACGTCGTGGTGGGGCACTCCGAGCGGCGGGCCTACCACCACGAGGACGACGGGATCGTCAACGCCAAGGTGCAGGCGGCGCTGACCCACGGTCTCGTCCCGATCCTCTGCGTGGGGGAGGGGCTGGACGTCCGGGAGCGGGGCGGGCACGTGGCGCACTGCGCCGCCCAGCTCGACGGCGCCCTGAAGGGGCTGACCGCCGAGCAGGTCACCAGGGTCGTCGTGGCGTACGAGCCGGTCTGGGCGATCGGTACCGGCAAGACGGCCACCCCGGAGGACGCCCAGGAGGTCTGCGAGGCGGTCCGGCGGCGCCTGGCCGACGCGTTCGACCAGGGCACCGCGGACCAGGTCCGGATCCTCTACGGCGGTTCGGTCAAGTCGTCGAACATCGCGGCGATCATGGCCAAGGCGGACGTCGACGGGGCCCTGATCGGCGGCGCCAGCCTGGACGCCGAGGAGTTCGCGAAGATCTGCCGGTTCCCGGAGCACACCGCCCGCTGATCGCTCGCTATTCTTGACTCCGCCCGTCCACCGGTCGGTGCCGCCGTGCCCGATCTGTCCGGGCGAGGATCGTTACGAGAGGACTGACCCCAGCCATGCCGATCTGGTTCGCATACACGTTGATCGTGTTGCTGGTCATCACGAGCGTTCTGCTCACCATGCTCATCCTGCTGCACCGGGGTAAGGGCGGCGGGCTGTCGAGCATGTTCGGCGGCGGGGTCAGCTCCAGCCTGGCCGGCTCGTCGGTGGCCGAGAAGAACCTGGACCGCTACACCGTGCTGGTGAGCATCGTCTGGTTCGCCTGCATCATCGGGCTGGGCCTGTGGCTCCGGCTCCAGGTCAACACCTGAGCGGTCCCCTCACGTCGTACAATCTGCGCGCGGTCCGTCACGACGGGCCGCGCGCAGTTTCGTTCGCCCCACTCCGCTGCACCGTCGCCGCCGCCCACCTCCCGGGTGGCGGTCCCCGCCGACGACAGGAGCGAGCCGTGCCCAGTGGCAACGTCATCCGTGGCGCGCGGATCGGGTCCGGCCCGGAACGGCCCGCCGAGCGGTACGCGCCGGCGCCGCGCCGCGCGGTGACCTACTGGTGCCGCAACGACCACGCCACCGAGATCCAGGTGGCGGTCGACGCCGAGGAACCGCCGGTCTGGGACTGCCCGCGCTGTGGCCTGCCGGCCGGGCGGGACGCCGAGAACCCGCCGGGCCGGGTCCGCTCCGAGCCCTACAAGACCCATCTGGCGTACGTGAAGGAGCGGCGCAGCGAGGCCGAGGGTGAGGCCATCCTCGCCGAGGCGCTCGCCGCGCTGCGCGAGCGACGCGCCACCCCCGGAAGCTGAGCCGGGCCCCCGGCCGACGCCCGGCGTCGACTGAGGGCCCGTCCTCGCAGGTCAGCGCAGGCTGCGGGAGCGCGGCGGGACGTCGGCCGCCGCCGCCCGGTCCAGCAGCCAGAGGGTGCGGGACACGCCCCGCGCGCCGGCGGCCGGCACCTGCACCGGACCCGCGCCGGCCAGCGCCATGCCCACCGCGCGGGCCTTGTCGGCCCCGCCGGCCACCAACCAGACCTCCTCGGCGGTGTTGATCGCCGGCAGGGTGAGGGTGGTCCGCAGCGGCGGTGGCTTGGGGCTGCCGCGGACCGCGCTGACCGGCCGGTTGTCGTGGTGCACCGGGTGCTCCGGGAAGACCGACGCCACGTGCCCGTCCTCCCCGACCCCCAGCATCAGCACGTCGAAGTGGGGGAGCGCGGCGTGGCCGGGGCGCGCGGCCCGGGCCAGCTCCTCGGCGTAGAAGGCCGCCGCCGACTCCGGATCCGACCCGGCCGGGCCGTCCGCGGCCGGCATGGGGTGCACCCGCGCCGGGTCCAGCGGCACCACGTCCAGCAGCGCCGCCCGGGCCTGCGTCTCGTTGCGCTCCGGGTCGCCGGCCGGCAGGAAACGCTCGTCGCCCCACCACACGTCCACCCGGGACCAGTCGACCGCGTCCCGGGCCGGCAGCGCGGCCACCGCCCGGTACACCGCCGCCGCGATCCGCCCGCCGGTCAGCACCACCGACGCCTGACCCCGGTCCGCCTGCGCGTCGAGCAGCTTCACCACCAACCGGGCCGCCACCGCCTGCGCCAGCAGGTCGGGATCGGCGTGTACGGCGACACTCGCCTCACTCATCTGTTGTGCCTTCGTCTCCGGACCGTAGCGGTCCCTCTTCGTCGTCCCCGGGGGCCGGCCGGCCCAGCCGATGCGGTGCTCAGCGCCCCGCGCTCGTCTCGGCGTGCGCGGTCACCCCGGCCTCGGCCCGCTGCGCGGTAGCCGGGTCCTTCCAGACGTGCACCCGCTGACCGGGGCGCTGGTCGAGGCCGGTGAGGCCCGCCGCGGTGCCCAGCGCCTCGGCGTACACCTGGTCGGCGTCGAGCCGGCGCAGCTCCTCGGCCAGCTCGTCGCCGAGCGGACGACGCACCAGCGGCAGCACCCGGTCGTCCTGGCCGCTACGCTTGAACGTCGCCATGCTCTCCTCGCGGGTCAACGTCAGCTCGTCGCCGTTGGCGCAGCGGAGCTGCACCTCCCGCATCCGGGGGAAATCGTCGGTGTGCCGCCACTGCGGTTCGATGCCGAGCCGGGCGGCCAGCCACCCGCGCATCAGCGCGGCGGTCGGGTCGGTGCGCGGCGCGACGACGGTCGCCTCGGTGACCCGCGCCGCGGTGGTGTCGAACGCCCCGGCGACCAGGGTGCGCCACGGGGTGATCCGGGACCAGGCCAGGTCGGTGTCGCCCGGGGCGTAGTCCCGGGCCCGCTGGCGCAGCGCCTCGATCGGGTCGGCGGCCTGCGCGGCGTCGGTGATCCGACGGTCGGCGACCACGCCGAGGAAGTCGGTGGCGATCTCGGCCGGCGGCTCGCCGTGCCACCAGGTGACCACCGGCACGTCCGGCACCAGCAGCGGCATCACCACGGACTCCGCGTGCAGGGCGAGGCGGCCGTACATCCGGGTCACCACCGCCTCGCCGGGACCCAGCCGGCCGCCGACGACGATCTCCGCGTCCAGCCGGTTGCGTTCCCGCTCGACCTCGGTGCGGACGACGACGATCAGCCGGCACGGGTGGGCGGCGGCGGCGATGGTCGCCGCCGCCTCCGCCTCGCGGACCCGCTTCTCGTCCACCACCACGATCAGGGTGAGGGCCATGCCGCTGGCCACCCCACCCGCGCTGCGCCGTTCGGCGGCGAGCGCCTTGACCACCTCGTTTCCGGTGGTGTCCCACAGGCCGATCACTGGAGCCTCCCGGTCCGCTCGCTTCGCCCGCTCACGATGGTCTGGTCGCCGTGTCCACTCATGCCCGCCGCCAGGCGCGGCCCTCGCGGGCCAGCATCTCGTCGGCCGCCCGCGGACCCCACTCGCCGGCCCGGTACGGCTCCGGCCTGATGCCCTTCCAGGCGTGCTCCAGCGGGTCGACCACCTGCCAGCTCTGCTCGACCTCCGCGGCGTCGGGGAAGAGCGTCCGGTCGCCGATCAGCACGTCCAGCACCAGCCGCTCGTACGCCTCGGGGCTGGACTCGGTGAACGCCTCGCCGTACTGGAAGTCCATCGCGATGTCGCGAACCTCCATCGTGGTGCCGGGCACCTTGGAGCCGAACTTGAGCACCACGCCCTCGTCCGGCTGCACCCGGATGACCAGCTGGTTGTTGCCGAGCGACTCCATGTCGGCGGGATTGAACGGCAGGTGCGGCGCCTTCTTGAACATGATGGCCACCTCGGTGACCCGGCGGGGCAGCCGCTTGCCGGCCCGGATGTAGAAGGGCACCCCCGCCCAGCGCCGGTTCTGGATGCCCAGCTCGACGGCGACGTAGGTCTCGGTGGTCGAGCCCTCGGGTACGCCCTCCTCCTCGAGGTAGCCCAGCGCCCGTTCGCCGCCCACCCAGCCGGGCAGGTACTGGCCGCGCACGGTGTCCCGCTCGATGTCCTTCGGCAGCGTGATCGCCTTGAGCACCTTCAGCTTCTCGGCCCGAATCTCGTCGGCGTCGAAGCTGGTCGGCTCCTCCATCGCCACCAGGGCGAGCAGCTGGAGCAGGTGGTTCTGGAGCACGTCACGGGCGGTGCCGACGGAGTCGTAGAAGGCGGCCCGGGTGCCGATGCCGACGTCCTCGGCCATGGTGATCTGGACCGAGTCGACGTACTTGGAGTTCCACAGCGGCTCGAACAGGTTGTTGGCGAACCGCAGGGCCAGGATGTTCTGGACCGTCTCCTTGCCCAGGTAGTGGTCGATCCGGAACACGTCCTGGCTGGTGAAGACGTCGTCGACGAGGTCGTTGAGTTCCTTCGCCGACGGCAGGTCGTTGCCGAACGGCTTCTCCACGACCACCCGCCGCCAGCCACCGGACTTGGCGTTGTCGGCCATGCCGGTGCGGGCCAGCTGCTTGAGCACCACCGGGAACGCCGCCGGGGGGATGGAGAAGTAGAACGCGGCGTTGCCGTGGATGCCGTGGGTGTCGCGCAGCTCGTCCAGCGTGGTGGCGAGCTGGTCGAAGGCGGCGTCGTCGTCGAACGAGCCACCGACGAACTTGATGTTGCCGGCCAGCCGCGACCAGACCTCCTCCCGCCAGGGGGTGCGGGCGTGCTTCTTCGCCGCGTCGTGGGCCAGCGACTCGAAGTCGCCGTCGCCCCAGTCCCGCCGGGCGAAGCCCAGCACCACGAAACCGGGCGGCAGCAGCCCTCGGTTGGCCAGGTCGTAGACCGCCGGCAGCAGCTTCTTGCGCGCCAGGTCACCGGTCACCCCGAAGATCACCAGGGCGCACGGCTCCGGGATCCGCGGCAGCCGCCGGTCCTGCACGTCGCGCAGCGGATTCACGCCGCCTCCTCGCTCGGTCCTGTCCATGTCGTCCATCGTCACGCCCGCCATCGTCCGATCGCTTCCAGCAGCTGGGCCAGGCCGGTGGGCCTGTCGGTCAGGTGCAGTCGTAGCACCGGCCGGCCCCGGTCGACCAGCGCCCGCCGGTCGCCGGCGGCCTGCGCCGCCTGCAGCTCTCCGAAGGTGTACGGCCGTCCCGGTACCGGCAGATCAACGGCCACCGCACCGGTCACCTGAAGATAGCTGCCGACCGCGGGACCGCCCTTGTGGTACTGCCCGGTCGAGTGCAGGTACCGCGGACCCCAGCCGAACGTGACCGGCCGTCCGGTCGCCGCCGCCAGCAGCGGGCGCAGTCGCGCCGCCTCGGCGTCGGCGCTCCGGTCGAGGTACGCCGTCACGGCCAGGTAGCCCGCGTCGCCCACCCCGTCGATGAGTTGACGCAGGACGCCGTCCAGGTCGGTGGGGCCACCCGGTGGGGCGTACACCTCGATCGCGCCCTCGGTGAACGAGGGCGTCTGCGCCGGCGGACCGGAGTCCAGGACCCGCCGGGTGTTCTCCTTGCTCCCGGCCACGTCCGGCTGGTCGAACGGGTCGACGCCGAGCACCGCCCCGGCGAGCGCCGTGGCGTACTCCCAGGCCAGGAAGTGCGCGCCGAGGGGGCCGTTGACGGCCAGGTCGGGGGCGCACCCGCCGCCGGGGACGGCCCCGACGGCCAGCGCACCGCCGTAGCTGACGGTCAGCACGTCCGGGCCGGTGGCGCCGGGCGCCCGTGGCGACTCGACGACCACCGGCAGCAGCCCGACGCCGGCCTTGCCGGTCGACTCGGCGAGCAGTTGCTCGACCCAGTCGCCCAGGCCGTCGAGGCCGGTGCCGTCGCTGACCAGGGCGACCTTGTCCCGGCCGGTGGTGGCCGCCGCGCCGAGCGCCGCGCCGAGCGCCAGGCCCGGGTTGTCCCGGTCCCGCGCCAGCGAGGCCGCGAACTCCTCGGCCTGGTCGAGCAGGTCGGCCACCCCGACGCCGGCCAGCGCGGCGGGTACCAGACCGAAGGCGGTCAGCGCCGAGTAGCAGCCGCCGACGGTCGCGTCGGCCGGGATCACCACGACGCCCATCTCGGTGGCCGTCGCCTCCAGCGGGGAGTCCGGGTCGGTGACCACGACGAAGCGCCGGGCCGCCTCCGCCTCGGTCATCCCGGCGTCGAGGAACGCCTGCCAGTACGCCCGGCGGTGGCTGTCGGTCTCCACCGTCGCGCCGGACTTGCCGGCCACCACCACCACGGTGCGTTCCAGGCGGTCGGCCAGCGCCGCCCGGACCTGGCCGGGGTCGGTGGTGTCGAGCACGGTCAGGGGCCGACCCAGCGTCCGGGTGATCACCTCGGCGGCGAGCGACGAGCCGCCCGTCCCGGCGAGCACCACGTGGTCCAGGTCGGCCAGCTCCGCCATCAGCTCGGCGAGCTGCGGGAGCAGCTCCCGGCTGCGGCGGTGGGTGTCCAGCCAGCCGAGGCGGCGCCTCGCCGCCGCCTCGGCCTCCGGGCCCCAGAGCGAGGGATCCTGCTGCGCCAGCCGGCGCGGGACGCCTGCGGAGAGCAGGGCGTCCCGCACCGGGGCGGGAGCGGACCGGTCGACCGCGCCGGCGCCGTACACGGCGAGTCCGGCGGCGGCGTCGACCGGTCCGGCCAGCAGGTCAGTCACGTCGGACTCCGCAGCCTCGCCCGGTGGGGCGGCCGGTCACGCGTTCCCACCCGCCTGCTGCGCCTTCGCGGCGCTTTCCGAGGCGGCCTTGTTCGGGGCGCTCTTGCCCTTCGCGGCGGCGGTGAGCGACTTGCGCACGCCGTCGAGCAGCTCGAGCCAGCTGGCCTCGAACTTCTCCACGCCCTCCCGCTCCAGGGTGGCGATCACGTCGGTCATGTCGACGCCCACCGACTCCAGGTCGGTGAAGACCTTCCGCGCCGCGTCGTACGACCCGGTGATGGTGTCGCCCCGGGTCTCGCCGTGGTCGGCGTACGCGTGGATGACCGACTCCGGCATGGTGTTGACCGTGCCGGGGGCGATCAGCTCCTCGACGTAGATCACGTCCCGGTAGTCCGGGTTCTTCGTCGAGGTGGACGCCCACAGCGGCCGCTGCGGGTGGGCGCCGGCGTCGGCCAGGGCCTGCCACCGGTCGGAGGAGAAGACCTGGCCGTAGCGCTCGTACGCCAGCTGGGCGTTGGCGATGGCGGCCTTGCCGCGCAGCGCCTTGGCCTGCTCGGAGCCGATCTTCTCCAGCCGCTTGTCGACCTCGGAGTCGACGCGGGAGACGAAGAACGACGCCACCGACGCGATCTTGGACAGGTCGTGGCCGTTCGCCTTGGCCTGCTCCATGCCGGCGAGGAAGGCGTCCATCACCGCGGAGTAGCGGTCCAGATCGAAGATCAGCGTCACGTTCACGCTGATCCCCTCGGCCAGGGTGGCGGTGATCGCCGGCAGGCCGGCCTCGGTCGCCGGGATCTTGATGAAGAGGTTCGGCCGGTCGACCAGCCACCACAGCGCCTTGGCCTCGGCGACGGTGCGGTCACTGTCGTGCGCCACGCGCGGGTCCACCTCGATGGAGACCCGACCGTCGACCCCGGCACTGCCGTCGTACGAGGGGCGCATCACGTCGCACGCCCACCGCACGTCGTACGTGGTGAGCATCCGCACGGCCTCTTCGACCTCGATGCCACGGGTGGCGAGGTCCTTCAGCTGCCAGTTGTACTCGTCGGCGTCACTCAGCGCCTTCGCGAAGATGGTCGGGTTCGTGGTGACCCCGGCCACGTGCTTCTCGCGGCGCAGCTGGTCCAGCCCGCCGGAGCTCAGTCGTACCCGGGAAAGATCGTCGAGCCATACCGCCACACCAGCGGCGGTGAGTTCACTCAGCCTGTCCGTCATGCCGTCCACGCTCCCCTCAGTTGCCGGTCGTGAAACCGGTGATGTCGCCCACCCGGGTCAGCGCCGCGTGCGCGGCGGCCACGATCCGGTCGGGGGTGAACCCGAACTGCTCGAAGAGCACGGTGTGCGGGGCGCTCGCGCCGTAGTGCTCCAGGCTCACGCTCTCGCCGCTGTCCCCGACGATCCCGCGCCACGACATCGCGATCCCCGCCTCCACGCTCACCCGTGCCTTTACCCCGCGCGGCAGGACCGACTCCCGGTAGGCCTCGTCCTGCTCGTAGAACCACTCCTGGCAGGGCATCGAGACGACCCGGGTCGGGGTGCCGTCGGCCTCCAGCCGCTCCCGGGCGGTCAGGCAGAGCTGCACCTCGGAACCGGTGCCGATAATGATCACCTGCGGCTTGCCGTTGGACGCCTCGGCGAGGATGTACCCGCCCTTGGTGACGCCCTCGGCGCTGCCCAGCTGCTCCCGGTCCAGGGTCGGCAGCGGCTGGCGGCTCAGCGCCAGCGCGGTGGGACGGTCGGTGTGCTCGAGGGCCTGCCGCCACGCCCACGCGGTCTCGTTGGCGTCGGCCGGGCGGACCACGTCCAGGCCGGGAATGGCGCGCAGCGCGGTCAGGTGCTCCACCGGCTGGTGGGTCGGGCCGTCCTCGCCCAGGCCGATCGAGTCGTGCGTCCAGACGTAGGTCACCGGCAGCTTCATCAGCGCGGCGAGCCGGACCGACGGGCGCATGTAGTCGCTGAAGACCAGGAAGGTGCCGCCGTACGGGCGGGTGCCGCCGTGCAGGGCGATGCCGTTGAGGATCGCGCCCATGGCGTGCTCACGGATGCCGAAGTGCAGCGTACGGCCGTACTCGTGGCCCGGGAAGTCCTTGGTCGCGTGGGCGGCCGGGATGAACGAGGGCTCGCCCTTCATCGTGGTGTTGTTGCTCTCGGCGAGGTCGGCCGAGCCGCCCCACAGCTCCGGCAGCACCGGGGCGAGCGCCTCCAGCACCTTGCCGGAGGCGGCCCGGGTGGCGAGGCCCTTGGCGTCGGTGGGGAAGGTCGGCAGCGCGTCGGTCCAGCCCTGTGGCAGGACCCGGCCGGCCATCCGGTCGTAGAGCGCCTTGCGCTCCGGGTTGGCCTCGGCCCAGGCGTCGAAGAGCGGGGTCCAGGCCTGCTCCTGCTCCGCGCCGCGGGTCAGCACCTTGCGGGCGTGCTTGAGGACGTCCTCGTCGATCTGGAAGGTCTGCTCCGGGTCGAAGCCGAGGATCTCCTTGGTGGCCTTCACCTCGTCGGCGCCGAGCGCCGAGCCGTGGATCTTGCCGGTGTTCTTCTTGTTCGGCGCGGGCCAGCCGATGATGGTGCGCAGCGCGATGAAGGAGGGACGGCCGGTCTCCGCCTTGGCGGCCAGCAGCGCCTGGTACAGCGCCTCCACGTCCTCGTGGTAGTCGCCCTGGTCGGCGTCGCCGGTACGCCAGTCGACGGTCTGCACGTGCCAGCCGTACGCCTCGTAGCGGGCCGCCACGTCCTCGCTCTTGGCGATCCGGGTGTCGTCCTCGATGGAGATCTCGTTGTCGTCGTAGATCACGCAGAGGTTGCCGAGCTGCTGGTGACCGGCGAGCGAGCTGACCTCGTGGGAGATGCCCTCCTCGATGTCGCCGTCGGAGGCGATGCACCAGATGTCGTGGTCGAAGGGCGACTCACCGGCTTCGGCCTCGGGGTCGAAGAGGCCACGCTCGCGGCGGGCCGCCATCGCCATGCCGACGGCGTTGCCGAGCCCCTGGCCGAGCGGACCGGTGGTGGTCTCCACGCCCGGGGTGTGCCCGTGCTCCGGGTGACCCGGGGTCAGCGAGCCCCACTGCCGCAGCGACTTGAGGTCGT
Source organism: Micromonospora sp. LZ37 (assembly GCF_059359015.1). Classification (NCBI taxonomy): domain Bacteria; kingdom Bacillati; phylum Actinomycetota; class Actinomycetes; order Micromonosporales; family Micromonosporaceae; genus Micromonospora; species Micromonospora sp. LZ37. The sequence goes on from NZ_JCADBL010000003.1 coordinate 321,505, forward strand.
CCAGGGCCAGCGGATAGCCGGCGAGGAAGAGCTGGATGTAGAGGGTGAGGCTGGAGTGGCCGGCGGAGAGCACGAACCGGTCCCGGCCGGGCCAGTTCGGGTCGGTCGGGTTGTGCCGCATGACCCGGTTGAAGAGCAGGTAGGCCGCGGGCGCGAGGCTCATCGCGGTGCCCGGGTGGCCGTTGCCGGATTTCTCCACGGCGTCCATGGCCAGCACGCGGACGGTGTCCACGGCCCGGCGGTCGAGGTCGGACCAGTTGAGTGCGGGGTGCTCGGGACGGTTGGCAGCCACGATGGTTGTGCTCCTCGGCAGATGGGCGGAACCCTCACTGATGACCCTATCGAGCCGCCGTAAACGTCCGCCCGGGGATCAGTGCACGGCGTGACCTACGTGTCCGACCGGCTGGTCGTTCGGCCCGGAGTGTGACGCCCCGCACCGTTGTCGGGTCGCCCGGGCAGCCAAAACGACGACGCGTAGTGTGTGGGGCGGTGTGTGGGCCCCTGCGGGCCCGCCCGATCCGATCTCCTCTGCCGACGCCGGAAGGTGGCAATCCGTGAGCATGATCACCGAGCGCCCCGTCAGCAACTCTGCCGGGCAGCCGCCGGTGCGCACGGTGCCCGAGGAGGCCGCCCGCGACGTCCGGGGGGTGATCGCCGCGTACGTGGCGCTGACCAAGCCCCGCATCGTCGAGCTGCTGCTGGTCACCACGGTGCCGGCGATGATGCTCGCCGACGGCGGCATGCCGTCGCTCTGGCTGGTCGCCGTGGTGCTGCTGGGCGGCTCGCTCGCCGCCGGCGCGGCCAGCGTGCTCAACTGCTACATCGACCGGGACATCGACCAGCTGATGCGGCGCACCAAGCGCCGCCCACTGCCGGCGCACACCGTGTCGCCGCGCAACGCGCTGGTCTTCGGGCTGGTGCTGGCGGCGGTGTCGATCGCGCTGATGGCGGCGTTCACCAACCTGCTCGCCGCCGGCCTCACCCTCGCGGCGATCCTCTACTACGACCTCGTCTACACCCTCTGGCTGAAGCGCACCACGACCGCGAACACCTTCTGGGGCGGGGCGTGCGGGGCCGCCCCGGTGCTGATCGGCTGGGCCGCGGTGACCGGCTCGCTGGCGCCGGCCGCCTGGGCGCTGTTCGCGGTGGTCTTCTTCTGGCAGATGCCGCACTTCTACCCCCTGGCGATGAAGTACAAGGACGACTACGCCCGGGCGGGCATCCCGATGCTGCCGGTGGTGGCCTCCGCCCGCCGGGTCAACGCCGAGATCCTGATCTTCGCCTGGCTCACCGTGCTGACCTCGCTGGCGGCCTGGCCGCTGGGCATGAGCGCGATCTACGGCGTGCCCACCCTGGTCGTCGGCGGGATCTTCCTGGTCGAGGCGCACAAGCTCTGCCGCCGGGTGGTGCGCGGTGAGGCGGTCAAGCCGATGCGGCTGTTCCACTGGTCCACCACCTACCTGACCATCGTCTTCGCCGCGGTCGCGCTCGACGCGCTGATCTGACCGGCACAGGGACGACCCCACACCGGACACGCCGTTCCAGGCGTGTCCGGTGTGACATTTTCGAGTTTTCCTCGGGGTGCCGTCGAGCTCCCGCATGTCGGACAGAAACCGCGTATCGGCCGCCCGTTTTGGGGGCCCTTATCCGACATGTGCGGGCAAGTTACCTGTGGTCTTCCTTAAACCCGCAGGTAATTGGCATCACAAAAGGTTCATGGTTCTCGCGCGTGCGGGTGGATGTCTGCTTAGGCTTCGCGTTATGGCAGATGGTTCCGATACGACGCTGACGGCCGATCAGACCGCCGAGCAGGCCCCGAACGGGCTGGTCTCGGGCATCAAGTCGTTCGCCGCCGGGCACGGCGGCGCGAAGGCGGTCATCGAGTACGTCGGCAAGCGGGGCGCACGGATCGTCCTGGTCGGTGAGGACGGGGAGTGGGCCGACCAGTTCGCCGACGACACCGTCGTCGCGCGGCAGGCGTGCGCCAAGGCGGGAGTCACCGTCGAGAACGCCTGGGAGCGTGAACTGATGGACCAGATGCGTCCGAGCAACGACCTCTGGCGGTCGATGGCCCGGCGCACGATGGCCCGTTGACATAAATTGACCAACGACCACCAGCCGACCCGGGGGGAACCCCGGGTCGCTCTCATTACCTGCTCCGGCCTGGCCGACCTCGACCCGGACGACCGGCTCGTGCTCCCGCCGCTGGCCGCCCGCGGTGTCCTCGCCGACGTGGCGGTCTGGGACGACCCAGCGGTGGACTGGTGCGGCTACGACCTGGCCGTGCTCCGCTCGCCCTGGGACTACGCGCTGCGGCGCGACGAGTTCGTGGCCTGGGCGGCGACCGTGCCGAGGCTGGTCAACCCGGCCGACGTGGTGCGCTGGAACACCGACAAGCGCTACCTCGGCCAGCTCACCGCGGCCGGGGTGCCGACGGTGCCGACCGCCTGGGTGCTGCCGGGGGAGTCCTGGACCCTGCCGGCCGACCACGGCGAGTACGTGATCAAGCCGGCGGTCAGCGCGGGCAGCCAGGACACCGGCCGGTACGACCTGGCCGACCCGGAGCACCGCGAACTGGCCGAGGCGCACGTACGGCGGCTCGCCGACGCCGGCCGGGTGGCCATGGTGCAGCCGTACCTCGCCGCCGTCGACACCGCCGGGGAGACCGCCCTGCTCTTCCTGGCTGGTCCGGGCGGGCTGGCGTTCAGCCACGCGATCCGCAAGGGTCCGATGCTGACCGGCCCGGACCTCGGCGTCGACGGGCTCTACAAGCCCGAGGAGATCACCGCCCGGACGGCGACGCCCGAGCAGTTGTCCGTCGCTGAGCAGGTCCTCGCGGCCGTGCCGGGTGGGGCGGAGCGGCTGCTCTACGCCCGGGTGGACCTCATCCCCGGCCCGGACGGCACGCCCGTCCTGGTGGAGCTGGAGCTGACCGAGCCGTCGCTCTTCATCGGGTACGCCGACGGCGCCCCCGACCGCCTCGCCGACGCCATCCTGACCTGCCTGACCCGCCCCTGACCGCCCTCCCTCCCCGTCCCCTGAACGGGGACCGGGTGCCGGTCCGCGAGTGATCGACCCCGTTTGCGGTGGGTCGGGGTATCCGGCGGCTGGGTTGCCGGAACATGCGGCAAACGGCAGCGGCATCCCGAGCCCGCCGCCGCTGCGGCTGGGCGTCCCGGCGCGTCCCGGCGCGTCCCGGCCGGCCCGGGTGTCGGCGCCCGGCCTGGGTGTCGGCGCCCGGTCTGGGGCGTCGGCGCTGGCCGGGGTTGTCGGCGCGGTGCCGCCGCCGTAGGGGTCGTAGCGGTGCCGCCGCCGCAGGCCGCCGCCTCGGTCGCATCGGTGCCGCTGCCGGCAGCGCGTGGGCGCCGGGCGATCGACTCAGGCGATGGGGGCGGGTGTGTTCGTCGGATCCTTTAGAGCTGATGACGTAAACGGTTCGCCCGTCCCGCCGACCGCTGAGTCGTTCACGTCATCAGCTCTAAAGCGTCCACACCGTAGGTGCGCCCCCTGGCCGAGCCGCCGCTGCCACCCGCCTCGTCGGCCCTGGGCAGTCGACGCCGTTCGCGGTGTGTCGGGGTGTCCCGCCGCGGGGATGCCGCGACACACCGCAAAGGGCGTCGTGGGTATCCCGGGGCGGCGGCCGTCTACGCCGCGAAGGGCGTCGCCGGCGTCCCGGGGCGGCGGCCGTCCCGGGGCGGTGGAGGGGAGCGGAGGGGTGGGGTCAGGCGGCGGCGGGGACCCGCTCCGCCGGGGCGGCGACGGTGGCCGGGGTGGGGGCCGGGCGGCGTTCGCGGGTCGACCAGAGCACCGACAGGGTGGCCAGCAGCACCAGGCAGGAGCCGAGCATGTGCGCGCCGACCAGCAGCGCCGGCAGGTCGGTGAAGTACTGCACGAAGCCGATCACGCCCTGACCCAGCTCCACCGCGAGCAGCACCCCGGCGGCGCGGGCCGGGCCGGTCGCGCCGACCGCCCGGAAGGCGAAGACCAGCGCCACCGAGAGGCCGAGCAACAGGAAGACCGCGTCGGCGTGCACCTGGGAGATCTGTTCCGGGTCGAGGCCGTTGCGGGCCGCGCCGCCGTCGCCGGCGTGCGGGCCGCTGCCGGTGACCCAGGTGCCCACCACGAGCACCGCCACGCTGGCCACGGTGGTGAGCACCGCCAGCGTGCGCAGCGGGCCGGGTACCACCGGCACCGCCGGGCCGTCCGGGTCCTTGATCCGCCGCCAGAGCGCGTACGCGGCCGCGATGACCGCCATCGAGGCGAGGAAGTGCAGCCCGACCACCCACGGGTTGAGGTTGGTCAGCACGGTGATCCCGCCGATGACCGCCTGCGCGGGGATGCCGAGGAACACCGCCACCGCCAGTCCCAGCAGCCCCTTGCGCCGCGGCCGGTGCGCCAGCACCGCGAGCACGGTGGCCAGCGCGATGATCCCCACCGCGAAGGTGAGCAGCCGGTTGCCGAACTCGATCACCCCGTGCACGCCCATCTCGGCGGTGGTGGTGTACGACTCGTCGGTGCACCGGGGCCAGGTCGGGCAGCCGAGCCCGGAGGCGGTGAGCCGGACGGCCCCACCGGTCACGACGATGGCCACGTTTGCCACGATCGAGGCGTACGCGAGGCGGCGCAGCAGAGCGGCGGAGACCGGGAACCGGACGGATCGCTTCACGGAGCGAATCCTACGCACCGTAGTGGATCCCGATCGGGTGACTCCGCCGGCCCGGTGTCGGGGATCACCGGGACCCGGGTTTGCGGGCCTCCGGCGAATTACGTAACGTTGGCGTTGTGAAAAACGCGGCGGCGCTCTCCGAGCAGCAGCCGGCGACCGGGACGGTCGCTGGTGCTGCCGCGTCGTCCACCGATCTTTCCACCCGGGACCGCGTGACCCAGCTGCTGCTGGAGCGGGGGGCGACCACCGCCGCCCAGCTCGGCTCAGCGCTCGGGCTCAGCCCGGCCGCGATCCGCCGGCACCTCGACGCGATGCTCGCCGACGGTGACGTGGTCGCCCGTGAGCAGGCCGTGCGCGGCAGCCGCGGGCGGGGCCGGCCGGCGAAGGTGTTCCTGCTGACCGAGGCCGCCCGGGTGCGCTGCGGCACCCACCACTACGACAACATGGCCACCGCCGCGCTGCGCTGGATCGCCCGCAACGGCGGTTCCGACGCGGTCGAGGCGTTCGCCGCCGACCAGGTCGCCGCGTTGGAGGCCCGCTGCCGGGCCGCCATGGAGGACGCCGGCGACGACCCGCTCGCGCGGGCCGAGGCGCTCGCGAGCGCGCTCACCGCCGAGGGCTACGCTGCGAACGCGTCCACGATCGCCTCCGGCGGCCAGCTCTGTCAGCACCACTGCCCGGTGGCGCACGTGGCCGCCGAGTTCCCCCAGCTGTGCGAGGCCGAGACCGCGGTCATCTCCCGTCTGGTCGGCACCCACGTGCAGCGCCTGGCAACCATCGCGCACGGCGACGGGGTGTGCACCACGCACATCCCGGCCCAGCCGCGTGCCCAGTCCGGTAACACCGTCACCACTGTGAGGACAGATAGATGACCGAGCAGATCGTCCAGCCCCTGACCCAGGAAGAGCAGCTCGCCGCCCTCGGTCGCTACGAGTACGGCTGGTCCGACCCCGACGTCGCCGGGGCGGTCGCCCAGCGCGGCCTCAACGAGGCGGTGGTGCGGGACATCTCGGCGAAGAAGAGCGAGCCGGCCTGGATGCTCGACCTGCGCCTGAAGGGGCTGCGGCTGTTCGGTCGCAAGCCGATGCCGTCCTGGGGCGCCGACCTCACCGGGATCGACTTCGACAACATCAAGTACTTCGTGCGGTCCACCGAGAAGCAGGCCACCAGCTGGGAGGACCTGCCCGAGGACATCAAGAACACCTACGACCGGCTGGGCATCCCGGAGGCGGAGAAGCAGCGCCTGGTCGCCGGTGTCGCCGCGCAGTACGAGTCCGAGGTGGTCTACCACAAGATCCGTGAGGACCTCGAGGAGCAGGGTGTCATCTTCCTGGACACCGACACCGCGCTGCGCGAGCACGAGGACATCTTCAAGGAGTACTTCGGCACGGTGATCCCGGTCGGCGACAACAAGTTCGCCGCGCTGAACACCTCCGTGTGGTCCGGTGGCTCGTTCATCTACGTGCCGAAGGGCGTGCAGGTGGAGATCCCGCTGCAGGCCTACTTCCGGATCAACACGGAGAACATGGGCCAGTTCGAGCGGACGCTGATCATCGTCGACGAGGGTGCGTACGTGCACTACGTCGAAGGCTGCACCGCGCCGCTGTACTCCTCCGACTCGCTGCACAGCGCGGTGGTGGAGATCATCGTCAAGAAGAACGCCCGGTGCCGCTACACGACCATCCAGAACTGGTCGAACAACGTCTACAACCTGGTCACCAAGCGTGCCGTCTGCCACGAGGGCGCGACCATGGAGTGGGTCGACGGCAACATCGGTTCCAAGGTCACCATGAAGTACCCGGCGGTCTACATGACCGGCGAGCACGCCAAGGGCGAGGTGCTCTCGGTCGCCATGGCCGGCGAGGGCCAGCACCAGGACGCCGGCGCCAAGATGGTGCACGCCGCGCCGCACACCTCCTCGACCATCGTCTCGAAGTCGATCGCCCGGGGCGGCGGCCGGACCTCCTACCGGGGTCTGGTGCAGGTGCTGGAGGGCTCGCACCACAGCCGGAGCACGGTCAAGTGCGACGCGCTGCTGGTCGACACCATCTCCCGCTCGGACACCTACCCGTACGTCGACATCCGCGAGGACGACGTGTCGATGGGGCACGAGGCGACCGTCTCGAAGATCAGCGACGACCAGCTCTTCTACCTGATGAGCCGCGGTCTGAGCGAGGACGAGGCGATGGCCATGATCGTGCGCGGCTTCATCGAGCCGATCGCCAAGGAGCTCCCGATGGAGTACGCCCTGGAGCTCAACCGCCTGATCGAGCTGCAGATGGAGGGCGCGGTCGGCTGACGCCGCCGCCCCACCCGGTGGGCCGGCCCGCGCCGGCCCACCGTCCGCTCACCTGACTCCATCGTCGCCAGAACAGACCAAGGAAGAGATGACTACCCAGGCTTCCGCGCCGCCCAGCACCAAGTCGCAGGCGCTCCGCTCGTACGACGTCACCGACTTCCCGGCCCTCACCGGCCTGGAGGAGGAGTGGCGCTTCACCCCGCTCAAGCGCCTCCGTGGCCTGGCCACGGCGGACACGTCGGCCGCCACCGGTCGGGGTGTCACGGTGGAGCACCCGCGCCTGCCGGCCGGGGTGTCGGTGCGGCTCGTCGAGCCGACCGACGCCAGCGTCGCGTCGGTGCTGGTGCCGGTCGACCGGATCAGCGCGCTGGCCCACGGCGGGGCGGCGAAGGTCGCACTGGTCGAGGTGGCGGCCGAGGCCGTGGTGTCCGAGCCGGTGGTCGTGCGGCTGCTGGGCGCGTTCCCCGAGGAGTTCTCCTTCGCCCGGACCCAGGTCCAGGTGGGTCGGTTCGCGGAGGCCACGGTCGTGTTCTCCCAGGAGGGTTCGGTCACGCTGGCCGACAACGTCGAGGTGACGGTCGCCGACGGGGCGAAGCTGACCCTGGTCACCGTCGCCGACTGGGCCGCCGACGCGGTCCAGGCGCAGCACCTCAAGATCAAGCTGGGTCGGGACGCCCGGGTGGTGCACGTCCAGGTCAGCCTCGGCGGTGACCTGGTCCGGCAGTACACCTCGGTGGAGTACACCGGCCGGGGCGGCGAGGCCGAGCTGTACGGCGTCTACTTCGCCGACGGCGGCCAGCACCTGGAGCACCGGCAGCTGGTCGACCACAACGTGCCGGACTGCCGCAGCTACGTCGGCTACCGGGGCGCCCTGCAGGGCGACGACGCGCACACCGTCTGGGTGGGCGACGTGCTGATCCGCGCCGAGGCGACCGGCACCGACACGTACGAGATCAACCGGAACCTGCTGCTCTCCGACGGCGCGCGGGCGGACTCCGTACCCAACCTGGAGATCGAGACCGGCGAGATCGCCGGCGCCGGCCACGCCAGCGCGACCGGCCGCTTCGACGACGAGCAGCTCTTCTACCTGATGGCCCGGGGCATCCCCGAGGGTGAGGCCCGTCGCCTGGTGGTCCGGGGCTTCTTCGCCGAGCTGATCAACAAGATCCCGGTCGAGTCGCTGCGTGAGCGCCTGGGGGACGCGATCGAGGCCCGGCTGGCGAAGGCCGGCGCGTGATGATCCGGATCTGTTCGACCGAGGACGTGCCGAAGGGCACCGCGATCAGTGCCGACGTCGACGGCACCCAGATCGCGCTCGTGCACGCCGAGGACGGCAGCTTCCACGCCGTCCACGACGAGTGCTCGCACGCCGCGGTCGCCCTCTCCGAGGGCGAGGTCGAGGGGTGCACGCTGGAATGCTGGCTGCACGGATCCCGTTTCGACCTGCGGACGGGTGAGCCCACCGGGCTGCCCGCCACCGAACCCGTTCCCGTCTATCCCGTCGAAGTCCGCGACGGCGACATCTACGTCAGCCTGACGCCGAGCAATGGAGTGACCCGATAATGAGCACCCTGGAGATCCGCGACCTGAAGGTGTCGGTCAAGCTGCCCGAGGGTGAGCTCAAGCCGATCCTGGCCGGTGTCGACCTCACCGTGAAGTCGGGTGAGACCCACGCGATCATGGGCCCGAACGGCTCCGGCAAGTCGACCCTGGCGTACTCGATCGCCGGTCACCCCAAGTACGAGATCACCGGCGGTTCGGTGACCCTCGACGGCGAGGACGTGCTGGCCATGTCCGTCGACGAGCGGGCCCGCGCCGGCCTCTTCCTGGCCATGCAGTACCCGGTCGAGGTTCCGGGCGTCTCGGTGGCGAACTTCCTGCGCACCGCCAAGACCGCCATCGACGGCGAGGCGCCGAAGCTGCGTACCTGGGGTGGCGAGCTGCGCGGCGCGATGGAGCGGCTCCAGATGGACCCGGCCTTCGCCCAGCGCAACGTCAACGAGGGCTTCTCCGGCGGTGAGAAGAAGCGGCACGAGATCGTGCAGCTGGAGCTGCTCAAGCCGAAGATCGCGATCCTCGACGAGACCGACTCCGGCCTCGACGTCGACGCGCTGCGCGTGGTCAGCGAGGGCGTCAACCGGGTGCGCGACACCGGCGACACCGGCGTGCTGCTGATCACCCACTACACCCGGATCCTGCGCTACATCAAGCCCGACTTCGTGCACGTCTTCGTCGCCGGCCGGATCGTCGAGCAGGGCGGCCCGGAGCTGGCCGACAAGCTCGAGGCCGAGGGCTACGAGCGCTACGCCGCCGGGGCCGGTTCGGCGCGGGCCTGAGCAGACCGATGACCTCCATCGCGATCCCGGCGGGCATGCCGCAGTACGACGACGTGCCCCGCTACGACGTGGCGCGGGTGCGGGCCGACTTCCCGATCCTGGACCGGGAGGTCAACGGGCACCCGCTGGTCTATCTCGACAGCGCCAACACCTCGCACAAGCCCCGGCAGGTGCTCGACGTGCTCGCCGAGCACTACGCCGCGCACAACGCCAACGTGTCGCGCTCGGTGCACACCCTGGGCACCGAGGCCACCGAGGCGTACGAGGGCGCGCGGGCGAAGGTCGCCGCGTTCATCAACGCGCCGAGCGTGGACGAGGTGGTGTTCACCAAGAACTCCACCGAGGCGATCAACATCGTGGCGTACGCGTTCTCCAACGCCTCGCTGCGGCCCGACGCCGACCCCCGGTTCCGGCTGGGCCCCGGCGACGAGGTGGTGATCTCCGAGATGGAGCACCACTCGAACATCGTCCCGTGGCAGCTGCTCTGCGAGCGCACCGGCGCGACCCTGCGCTGGTTCCCGGTCACCGACAGCGGGCGGCTGGACGAGTCGGGGCTGGAGGAGCTGGTCACCGAGCGGACGAAGATCGTCTCGTTGGTGCACATGTCCAACATCCTCGGCACGGTCAACGCCACCTCCCGGATCACCCGGCGGGTCCGCGAGGTGGGGGCGCTGCTGCTGCTCGACTGCTCGCAGTCGGTGCCGCACATGCCGATGGACGTGGTCGAGTACGACGCCGACTTCATCGTCTTCACCGGCCACAAGATGTGCGCGCCGACCGGCATCGGTGTGCTCTGGGGCCGGGGCGAGCTGCTCGCCGCGATGCCCCCGGTGTTCGGCGGCGGGTCGATGATCGAGACGGTGTCGATGGCGCGGTCCACGTTCGCCGCGCCGCCGGCCCGGTTCGAGGCCGGCACCCCGCCGATCGCCGAGGCGGTCGCGCTCGGCGCGGCGGTGGACTACCTCACCGGCATCGGGATGCGCGCCATCCAGTGGCACGAGAAGGAGCTGACGGCGTACGCGCTGGACGCCCTCGCCACCGTGCCCGGCCTGCGGGTCTTCGGTCCGTCGGTGCCGGTGGGCCGGGGCGGGACGATCTCGTTCGCGCTGGGTGACATCCACCCGCACGACGTGGGGCAGGTCCTCGACTCGCTCGGCGTGCAGGTGCGGGTGGGGCACCACTGCGCGAAGCCGGTGTGCACCCGGTTCGGCGTGCCGGCGATGACCCGGGCGTCGTTCTACCTGTACACCACCACGGAGGAGATCGACGCCCTGGTGTCGGGTCTCGAGCAGGTGCGGAAGGTGTTCGACTGATGCAGCTCGACCAGCTCTACCAGGAGATCATCCTGGACCACTACAAGCACCCGCACGGCCGTGGCCTGCGCGACGCCGACGACCCGGACGCCCGGGTCGCCGAGGCGCACCACGTCAACCCGACCTGCGGTGACGAGATCACCGTGCGGGTGGCCACCGGCGGCGACGTGCTCGACGACATCTCGTACGACGGGATGGGCTGCTCGATCAGCCAGGCGTCGGCGAGCGTGCTGCACGAGCTGCTGCGCGGTCGGGGTGCGGGTGAGGCGTTCGCCGTGCACGAGGCGTTCGTCGAGTTGATGTCCGGGCGTGGCCAGGTCACGCCCGACGAGGACGTGCTCGGGGACGGGGTCGCTTTCGCGGGTGTCGCCCGCTACCCCGCCCGGGTCAAGTGCGCGCTGCTGCCGTGGATGGCGTTCAAGGACGCCGCGGCACGCGCCGGTGTGGGCGTGAGCCCGACGGAGGTGAAGGCATGAGTAGCGAGGACACCGCCACCACGGCGACGCCGGAGGCCGGTGACGCCGCCACGACGCCGACCGCCGGTGGCGTGGCGACCGAAGGCGCCGCGACGGCGGCGACCGGCGGCAAGGCCGCCGTCGCCGACATCGAGGAGGCGATGAAGGACGTCGTCGACCCCGAGCTGGGCATCAACGTGGTCGACCTCGGCCTGGTGTACGGCGTGCACGTGGGCGACGACAACGTCGCGACGCTGGACATGACGCTGACCTCGGCGGCCTGCCCGCTGACCGACGTGATCGAGGACCAGGCCCGGCAGGCGCTGACCACCGGCCCCGGCGGGGGCCTGGTCGACGACATCCGGATCAACTGGGTGTGGCTCCCGCCGTGGGGCCCCGACAAGATCACCGACGAGGGTCGGGACCAGCTCCGCTCCCTCGGCTTCAACGTCTGACCCGCCGGACACCGGAAAGGCCCCGACTCAGGTCGGGGCCTTTTCCCGTACGGGCGGCGCGGCCCGGATCCACCGTCGGATAACCGCTGGCCCGGCCCGGACGGCCTCGGCCACAATTGCCCGATGATCGAGTCGAAGTCGTTCCGCACCGTCGCTGTCGCCGCGGCCATCGTCGCCGGGCGACAGCGGCCGGTGCCGGGGCGGCCGCGACCCGGTACCCGTCGCCATGGGTGACGCGCTGCTCGCCGGCCTGCTCGCCGGCTACGGGGTGGCGGTGCCGGTCGGGGCGATCGCCATCGTGGTCATCGGCCTCACCGCCCGTACCTCGTTGCGGGTCGGCGCCGCCGCCGCGCTCGGGGTGGCCGCGGCGGACGGCCTCTACGCGGCGCTGGCCGTGCTCGGCGGCGCGGCCCTCGCCGGCCTGGTGCGCCCGGTGGCGACCCCGTTGCGCTGGGCGGCCGTCGTGATCCTGCTGTTCCTCGCCGGGCAGCTCGCCGTGGGCGCGCTGCGCCGGCACCGTCGCCCGGTCGGCCCGGCGCGCGCCGAGCGGGGTCTGTCCACCCCGGGCCGGGCCTTCGCGGGGCTGCTGGCGCTCACCCTGCTCAACCCGATGACCATCGTCTACTTCGTGGCCCTGGTGATCGGCCGGCAGGCGTCCGGTGGCTGGACGCCCGCCGGCCAGGTGACCTTCGTGGCCGCGGCGTTCGCCGCCTCGGCGAGCTGGCAGCTGCTGGTGGCCGGCGGCGGCTCGCTGCTCGGCCGGCTGCTCACCTCCGACCGTGGCCGGCTGGTCACCGCGCTGCTGGCCAGCGTGCTGATCGTGCTGCTGGCGCTGCGGATGGTCTGGTGAGCCGGCCGGCTCAGTGCGGGTACACCTCCAGTTCCCAGAGCGAGAAGCCGTAGGCGGTGGCCCGGGTCAGCCCGACCATCCGCACGTAGCGGGCGCTGGTCGCGGCGAACCGGTCGTTGTCGGTGCCCCCGTCCCCGGCGGTGGTGGACCAGACCGTCCGCCAGGCGGCGCCGTCGGTGGAGACGTCGATCCGGTACGACCGGGCGTGCGCGGCCTCCCAGCGCAGCACCGCGCGGGCCACCGGCCGGACGGAACCGAGGTCCACGGTGATCGACTGGTTGTCCGACCAGCCGCTCGACCACCGGGTGCCCGGGTCGCCGTCCACCGCCCGGCTGGCGGGGAGGAAGAGCTGGCTGCTGGAGGCGGTGACCGGGCGGCCGGCGGCCAGGTTGGTCAGGTCGTCGCCGCGGCGGGCCGGGAAGGACACCACCTGCTGGTAGGTCGGCCGGTTCTGCCAGGCGATGACAGGCTGCTTCAGCCCGCCGAGCGGCGACTGCACGATGGCGTCGGCGCACCACTGGTCGCCGGCCGCGCAGCTCGCGTCGCCGGGATAGACCTCGGTCGCCGGTCGGGCGGCGGCGCTGCGCAGCGTGTCCAGCAGGACCTGCCGGCACGCGCCGAGGTCGCCGCCGCCGCAGTACCGGCGGTCCGACCCGCCGGGCACCGGCTCGCCCAGCACGGCGCGCAGGTCGGCGTCGACGTACCCCCACCAGCCGTACTGGAACGACGAGCCCTTGTGCCCCTGCGCCTCGTTCGCCGAGGTGGGCAGGGTGGACTCGTCGCCGCGCTGCTGCCCGGACGGCGACTCGTTGATCTGCATGGCGTTGACCAGTGCCTGGTACAGCTCCGGGCCGAGGGGTGCCTTGAACTGGCCGTTGACGAGCAGCGGCCACCAGGCGTCGAAGATCCGGATCGCCTCGGCGTGCCGGTAGGCCCTGCTGCCGCGGGCCGTTTCGACCCGAAGTGCGCCGTCGGCGCGCCAGGCCCGCAGCTTGCCCACCACGGCGGCCAGGTCGGCGTCGGTGACCGGTTGGCTCTCCAGCACCCGGATCAGCTCGTCGAGCACCTCGGCGCCGCGCAGGTCGGTCAGCCCGGCCCGCTCGACCAGCGAGGTCAGCGTCGCCCGGTCGAAGGTGCGCCCGGCCGCCAGCGCCGCCCGGATCGGCCGGTCCAGCAGGTTCACCCGGTGCACGGGGCCGAAGCTGAAGTTGCCGTCGGCGGCACCGAAGTCCTTGGCCTGCTTGTTGTTCCAGCTCACGTAGTAGTCCTGGTCCACCGAGTACGGATGCTCGGCCAGTGGCTGGTAGGCGGCGGTGTTGGCGACCGGGTCGAAGTCGCGCCACTCGTACGCCGGATCGCCCTTCATCGGCAGGTTCGGGTCGGACCCGGCCGCGCGCACCGGGTTGAGCCCCGAGTTGACGTACGCCGACTCGGTGGAGTTCACGTAGAACCAGTTGAACGCGTACCCGATGGTGCCGGCGGACTCGCGGAACGCCGCGGCGTCGCCCATCGCGGCCGGGTCGTTGAACATTTGGAAGCCGATGGCCGAGTCCGCCTCGTGCCGGTAGGTGGAGCGCAGGTGGGTGAAGGCGTGCGGCTGGCCGCCCACGGTGCCGCGCCAGGCGACCAGGCCGAGCGCGGTGCGCCGGGCGACCAGCCGGTACGACCCGGCGGCGGTGCCGTCGGCGAGGGTGGGCCGCCAGGCGTTGACGTGCGAAATCTCCTCCATCGGCTGGCACCGACCCCGGTAGCGGTAGTGGTTGCTGGCCAGGGTGGGTGCACTGCCGTCGGGGGTGCACAGCGGCAGCGCGTAGGTGTCGGTGATGTCGTGGGCCGACGAGGTGGCGCTCCAGGCGTAGTCCTGGCCCCGGCCCAGCAGCACGTAGAGGTTGAGCCCGGCGAAGGCGGCGCCGCGCGCGCTTATCCCCGGTCCCTGCAACTCCTGCACCATCAGCAGTTGAGGTGAGAAGTAGCCGGTCTGCGGGCCGAACACGGCGATCGGGTGGCCGGTGGCGGAGTGCTCGGCCGAGATCACCGCCGCGTTCGACATCCCCCGGCTCGCTCGGCCGATGGTCAGCCCGGACAGCGCGGCGGCCAGCTCGGACGGTCCGCCGGTGGCGGCGCCGGTGGCCGTGCCGGTGGCGTCGCTGACGACGGGCTCGACCCGGGCCGAGCCGCCGTCCGGCAGCACCACGCTGGAGGCGTTCGCGGGGGCACCACCGTACGGGAAGCTCTGTCCGTCGTGCAGGGTCAGCACCGTCTCGGGGTTCTCCTGGCTGCGGAAGGCGGTCCAGACCCGGTCACCCTCGACCACGCCGTAGCGGGCCCGGGCGGCCAGCCGGACCAGCGCCGACTGCATCTCGTTGCCGCCTCCGCCGCCGAACAGCCCGCCCACCACGCCGGCGATGGCGATCAGGTCGGTCATCCGGAACGGCTCGGGGCCGCCGGCGTTGGTGACCGCGTCCAGGTGCCCGGTGAGCACGTACTCGCCGGGGCAGTTGCGGTGCGCCATGCAGTGCCCGATGTAGGCGTTGATGCCGGCGATGTACTCCTGCACGTCGGTGTAGAGCTGCTCGCCCCGGGGGCCCTTGCGCCGCAGCGCGTCCACCTGCGCCGCCAGATCGGCCTCCGTGTACGGCGAGTTGCGCCAGACGCTCTGCTCCAGCGCCCGGTTGCCGGGCGCGCCCCCGGCGAAGGGGGTGAGCGTGCCCCGCCCGACGTGGCGCAGCAGGTCGATGGTGAACAGCCGGTCCTCGGCGCCGGCGTAACCGGCCCCGAACATGGTGCCGCCGCGGGTGCTGCCGGTGACGTGCGGGACGCCGGTCGCCCGGTCGCGCACGATGGTCACGTCGGCGCGCGGCGAGTAGCTGCGCTCGACCTGATCGGCCGGCACCCCGAAGCCGGCGTCGTTGAAGAACGCGCCGAGCTGGTCCTCGCGCAGCCCCGCGTAGCCGTAGACCAGGTCGGCGTACCGGCCGAGCTGGTCACCGGCGTGCCGGGGGAGAGTGCCGAGGGTCTGGTTGGCGAGCACCTCGACGAGGGTGGCGTTGCCGTTCTGCCCTGGCGGCAGGATGTCCGAGCACTCGCCGAGACAGTGGTCGCCGACGGCGAAACCGCTGGTGGTGGCGGTGGGGGCCACGGGCGCGGCGGCGGCGGGGGCGGGGGCGGCGGTGGCGGTGGCGGTGGGGGAGACGGTGAGCAGGGCCGCCGCGGTGACCGTCGCCGCGGCGGCGGCGGTCAGCCGGCGGGCGACGGCGCGGCGGGCGGGATGCGGTGGGACGGGACCGCGTGGCTGCATGGGTACCTCGCAGACGGAGGAGGATCCGAGAATCATTCGGTTACCGGATGGTATGTGTTCATCGATGCTCATGAAAGGCCCTGAGTGGCGTGCCGCCCGTGGTCCGACGATTCGGTACCGTTCGGCCATGACCAGTCGACCCGCAGCCGGAGGTGGCCGGTGGGTCGAGGTCGACCCGACCCGCGTCGCCCGCTGGGTCGAGGGCTTCGCCGACCGGCACGGCCCGCCCACCACCAGCGCCGAGGGGTACGGCCTGCTGCTGGCCGCCCCGGACGGCGCGACCGCCGAGCTGCACACTCCGCCCGGGGCGCCGCCCGCTCCCGACGTGCCCGCCTTCGTGGCCGCGGCGGCCGAGCCGCGCCGGATCGGCCTGCTGCTCGCCCGCAAGGGCGCGGTGGCGGTCGGCGTCGCGGCGGGGGAGGAGCTGGTCGTTTCCAAGGTGGACACCCGCTACGTGCAGGGGCGCACCGCCGCGGGCGGCTGGTCCCAGCAGCGGTTCGCCCGCCGCCGGGACAACCAGGCGAAGGCGGCGCTCGGCGACGCCACCGAGCTGGCCGTACGGCTGCTGCTGCCGGAGGTGGCGACGCTGCGCGCGCTGGTCGGTGGAGGTGACCGGCGGGCCGTCGACACCGTGCTCGCCGACCGGCGACTGGCCCCGCTCGCCGCGCTGCGGGCCGACCGGCTGCTCGACGTGCCGGAGCCCCGGCACGCCGTGCTGGTCGCCGCGATCGCCGCGGCCCGGGCGGTACGCATCCTGGTGCGCGACGCCGCGTCCGGCCCGGCCTGACCCCGCTGCCGGTCACCGCCGGGCGGGCGGCGACCAGGCCGGGTCGATCGTACCGAGCAGTTCGTCCTGGTGGTCGGCGAGTGGCGCGGTCAGCGGCAGCGGCGTGAACCGGCAGGCGAACAGCAGTCCGTCGTCCCCGCCGCCGCCCCCGACCCGGTGAATCCACCGTCGTGCCGGTCCGGCGCGCGCGGCCAGGTGCACGTAGGTGGTGCGGCGCGGCGAGCCGGTCACCGGGTGCGGCCGATCCCGTACGCCGAGCACGGCGACCGGCGTCATAGCCGTCAGCCCGGTCTCCTCGGCCACCTCCCGCGCCGCCGCATCGGCTGACGCCTCGCCCGGCTTCATTCCGCCGGCCGGGACCTGCGTGCCGGCTTGCGGGAAGTCGACGTGGTCGAAGACGAGCAGCTCCGGCCCGGCGGCACCGTCGCGGACGACGTAGGCGGCGACCCGGAGCCGGGGCGGGGCACCGGCCATCCGGCCAGTGTTGCCGAACGCGGCGGAACCGGCGACCGGAAAACGCCACGGCGGCCGGTGGGTCGAGAACCCACCGGCCGCCGCCGGGCACCTCGGGCCGGGGCGGTCAGAGGCCGCCGCCGAAGGTGTCGCACGACTTGGGGTCGCCGGTCTCGAAGCCCTTGGTGAACCACTCCTTGCGCTGCGCCGAGGAGCCGTGGGTGAACTCCTCCGGGTTGACCGGGCGGTTCGCCCGCTCGGAGATCGCGTCGTCGCCGATCTTCTCGGCGGTGTCGATCGCCTGGGCGATGTCCTGCTCGGTGATGCTGGTGAAGATCTTCTGACCGGACGCGTCCGCGGTGCCGGTGGCGTTCTTCGCCCACGCGCCCGCGTAGCAGTCGGCCTGCAGCTCCAGCTTCACCGACAGCGCGTTGGCGTTGTCCGGGTCGCGCTGCTGCTGGCGACGCATCTGCGCCTCCGTGCCGAGCAGGTCCTGCACGTGGTGGCCGTACTCGTGAGCCAGCACGTACGGCTGGGCGAACTCGCCCTCCGCGCCGAGCTGCTCGGCGAGCACCCGGTAGAAGGTCAGGTCGATGTAGACCTGGTCGTCGCCCGGGCAGTAGAACGGGCCGACGCCGGAGTCGGCCTGGCCGCAGGCGGTGTTCACGCCCTGGCTGAAGAAGACGGTCCGGGAGGGCTGGTACTGCTCGCCGAACGCCTCCGGCAGGGCGGTGGCCCAGTACGCCTGGATGGAGTTGACGTAGAGGGTGTTGCGGCAGTCCACCTGCTGGAGGGCGTCGTCGGCGGAGCACTTCTGCTCCAGGGAGGTGTTGTCGCCCTGCTCCGCCCCGCCGTTCATCGCGTTCAAGCCGAAGCCGCCACCGACGAGGGCGACCAGCACCGCGATGATGATGCCGACGATCCCTCCGCGGCCGCCGCCGATCGGGATGGGGATGCCCATCCCGCCGCCTCCGCCGGACCCCCGCCGGTCCTCCACCTGGCTGGTGTCGACCCGCGCGTTCTCGTTCAGCTCCATGTTGACCCCGATCACCGATTCATCACGTCTGGCGGTTGCGGTACCGGACCGGGTCCGGACGGCGAAATCGGTACCCGATGATCTTGCTTGGTAATCCGGACGGACCGCGGCGGGGCGCCCGGTACACTTGTCGGGTGCTGCTCTGCGAAGGCTGAACCGCCCCGCGCCGACGGGATCCCCGCCCGCCGGCGCTTTCGCGTGCCCTGAGTCAGCCCTTCCAGACCCCGAGAGCGAGTCCTTCACCATGATCACTGCCACCGGCCTGGAGCTGCGCGCCGGCGCCCGGATCCTGCTGTCCGACACCACCCTGCGGGTGCAGCCGGGTGACCGGATCGGCCTGGTCGGCCGCAACGGCGCCGGCAAGACCACCACCCTCAAGGTGCTCGCCGGCGAGGGGCAGCCGTACGCGGGCCAGATCGACCGGCGCAGCGCCATCGGCTACCTGCCGCAGGACCCCCGCACCGGTGACCTGGAGGTCACCGGGCGGGACCGGGTCCTCTCCGCCCGCGGGCTGGACGTGCTGATGGCCCAGATGAAGGAGATCGAGGCCAAGCTCGCCGTGGACTCCAGCGACAAGCTGGTCCGTCGCTACGGCGCGCTGGAGGACCAGTTCGCCTCCCTCGGCGGGTACGCCGCCGAGGCCGAGGCGGCCCGGATCTGCGCCAACCTCGGCCTGCCCGACCGGGCCCTGGCGCAGACCATCGGCACCCTCTCCGGCGGCCAGCGCCGCCGGATCGAGCTGGCCCGGATCCTGTTCCGCGACGCCGGCGAGAACGGCGGCGGCATCCTGCTCCTCGACGAGCCCACCAACCACCTCGACGCCGACTCGATCACCTGGCTGCGCGGCTTCCTCGCCAACCACAAGGGCGGCCTGATCGTGATCTCCCACGACGGCGCGCTGCTGGAGTCGGTGGTCAACAAGGTCTGGTTCCTCGACGCGACCCGCTCGGTGGTCGATGTCTACAACCTCGGCTGGAAGGCATACCTGGAGGCCCGGGAGACCGACGAGCGGCGCCGCCGCCGGGAGCGGGCCAACGCCGAGAAGAAGGCCGGCGCGCTGATGGCCCAGGCCGACAAGATGCGGGCCAAGGCCACCAAGACCGTCGCCGCGCAGAACATGGCCCGCCGGGCCGAGAAGCTCATCTCCGGGCTGGAGGAGGTCCGGGTCGCCGACAAGGTGGCCAAGGTCCGCTTCCCCAGCCCGGCGCCGTGCGGCAAGACCCCGCTCACCGCGACCGGCCTGTCCAAGTCGTACGGCTCGCTGGAGATCTTCACCGACGTCGACGTGGCGGTGGACCGGGGCTCGCGGGTGGCCATCCTCGGCCTCAACGGCGCCGGCAAGACGACCCTGCTGCGGATGCTCGGCGGCCTGCTGGAGCCGGACACCGGCGCGGTGCACGCCGGGCACGGGCTGCGGCTGGGCTACTACGCCCAGGAGCACGAGACGCTGGACGTGGACCGCACGATCCTGGAGCACATGCGCAGCGCCGCCAGCGACCAGACAGACACCGACCTGCGCAAGATCCTGGGCGCGTTCCTCTTCAGCGGCGACGACGTGGACAAGCCGGCCGGGGTGCTCTCCGGTGGTGAGAAGACCCGGTTGGCGCTGGCCACCCTGGTCTGCTCGGGCGCCAACGTGCTGCTGCTGGACGAGCCGACGAACAACCTGGACCCGGTCAGCCGGGAGCAGGTGCTCGACGCGATCGCCCGCTACCCGGGCGCCATCGTCCTGGTCACCCACGACCCGGGCGCGGTCCTCGCGCTCAAGCCCGACCGGGCGATCCTGCTCCCGGACGGCGACGAGGACGCCTGGAGCGACGACCTCCTCGAGCTGGTCGAGCTGGCCTGACCTCCGCAGCACGCTCCCGCGCCGACGGCTCGCGGGATCAGGCCGCGCCGCACGGCCGACGCACCGTGGTCGGGATGGGTACGGACACCTCAACGAGCGTGATACCTCAGAGGCATGTTGACGGCCCTGAGGTGTCACGCGTTTCCTCGCTCAGCCGAGCAGGCCGGCGAGCCGGGTGAGGACGCCGGAGCCGACCAGGATCACCAGCCCGATCCCGACGAAGATCAACGGGACCAGCCGGTGGCCGGCGCGGTCGACCAGCCGGACCACCCGGGGATGGCCGCCGAGCAGCGCGGCGGTGCCGCACCAGAGCCCCACCAGGGCGGCGAAGACCAGCAGGAACACCAGACCGGTGGCGGGGTTGAGGGAGCGGAACACCGGCACGTAGACGGCGATGTTGTCGGCGCCGTTGGCGACCGTCACGCCGGCCACCCCGAGCGTGCTCGCGACCACGGCGGGTGGGCCGTCGTCGGTGGGGGCGAGCAGGGCCCGGACGCCGAGCGCGATCGGCAGCAGGCCGAGCAGGCCGGTCCACGGGTCGGGGACGACGAGCAGGCCGGCGGCGACCACGACGCCGGCGGCGACCAGCGCGCCGATGCCGAGGTACTGCCCCGCCACGATCTGCCACGGCCGGGGCCGGCCGGTACTCCGGGCCGCCACGAAGAGCACGGTGAGCACCACGATGTCGTCGATGTTGGTGGCGGCGAAGACCAGCGCAGCCGCGCCCACGCTCCCCAGCAGTTCCGTCACCGTGGCAGGGTACGGGTGGTCCCGCCGCGGCGCGGTGGCGCGATCCGGCGGCCGGGCGTCAGCCGGTCGGAAGGATCACTCTATCGGGAAGGCGACACTGCATAGCGTGTCGGTTGGCGAAGAGTTGATATCTGGCGCATGATCGTCCGAGGCGGTCTAATAGGTGGGACCGTATCCGAACCGCACAGTCTGGGACGTGAGGAATCAGCATGGCAGCCACTGGCACAGCCACCAGCACTGAGAAGGGTCGCCGGATCATCGGAGCCGAGCGTCAGACGCTCGCCAAGGACCTGGTAAAGCGGTACACCTCGGGTGAGAGCATCCGCGCGCTCGCGGCCTCGACCGGCCGTTCCTACGGATTCATCCACCGGGTGCTCACCGAGTCCGGGGTGCAGCTGCGGCAGCGCGGCGGTGCCCGGCGCCGCAAGAAGGCGTGACCCGCCTCCCAGCGTCGTCCATCAGCGCTCCGCCCCGGGCGGTCCGGTGACCGCCGAGACGACCGGGGTGCGACTCGACTGCGACGGGCCGGTCGCGACGGTGACGTTGTGCCGGCCCGACGTGCTCAACGCGCAGACCCCGGCGATGTGGCGCGCGATGAGTGACTTCTCCCGGGACCTGCCCGGCGACGTGCGCGTGGTCGTGGTGCGCGGCGAGGGACGGGCGTTCTCCGCCGGCCTCGACCTGTCGGTCGCCGGTGCCTCCGGCCCGGGCTCCTTCGCCGAGCTGGCGACCCTGCCCGAGCAGGAGTGCGCCGACCGGATCGCCGAGTTCCAGGCCGGCTTCACCTGGCTGCACCGCCCCGACGTGGTCTCGGTGGCGGCCGTCCAGGGCCACGCGATCGGTGCCGGCTTCCAGCTGGCCCTCGCCTGCGACCTGCGGGTGCTCGCCGAGGACGCCAGGTTCTCCATGGCCGAGGTGAGCCTGGGCCTGGTGCCGGACCTCGCCGGCACGAAGCGCCTCGTCGAGCTGGTCGGCTACTCGCGGGCGCTGGAGATCTGCGCCACCGGCCGGCGGATGGACGCCGCCGAGGCCGACCGGATCGGGCTGGCCACCCTGGTCGTGCCGAACGCCGAGCTGGACGGGGCGGTCCGTGACCTGACCGCCGGGCTGCTCAGCGCCGACCGGAACGCGGTGGTGGAGATCAAGGCGTTGCTCGCCGGCGCGGCCGGCCGCTCGCACGCCGACCAGCAGCGGGCCGAGCGGGAGGCACAGACCCGTCGGCTGCGCGATCTCGCCGGGCGGGGAGAATAGTAAGGACCGTTCGGGAAGATCCGGGTTACTACTGAGGTTGTCGTAGTCGTCGGGAGAATCGAACCCGACGATGCCCGCTGCCCAGCCCCCGGAGGTGACGATGTCCAACCCGATGTCCGGTGGCGGCATGGCCGGCTGGAGCATGCTCCGGTCGATGCGCAGCCGGGACGAGGTCTCCGCGCACCGGCTCAAGCGGGGCACCGCCCGCAGGATCGTCACCTTCGCCGAGCCGTACCGGCGGGACATCGTCGTCTTCCTGGTCACCGTGGTGATCGCCGCGATCATCGGGGTCGCCACCCCGGTGCTGGCCGGCGACGTCATCAACACGATCACCCGGGGTGGCCCGGACGCCGGCGCCAGCGTGGTGCGGCTCGCGGTGTTCATCGCCGCCCTGGCGGTCGCCGACGCGCTCTTCTCCCTGGCCCAGCGGTGGTATTCGGCCCGGATCGGCGAGGGCATCATCCTCGACCTGCGCACCCGGGTCTACGACCACGTGCAGCGGATGCCGTTGCAGTTCTTCACCCGTACCCAGACCGGTGCGCTGGTCAGCCGGCTCAACAACGACGTGATGGGAGCCCAGCGGGCGTTCACCTCGACGCTCTCGGGGGTGGTCAGCAACGTCATCCAGCTGGTGCTCACCGCCGGGGTGATGTTCACCCTCTCCTGGCAGATCACCACGCTGTCGCTGATCCTGCTGCCGATCTTCATCATCCCGGCGCGGCGGGTCGGCAAGCGGCTCGCCGAGATCACCCGGGAGTCGTACGACCTCGACGCCAAGATGAACGCGACGATGACCGAGCGGTTCGGCGTCTCCGGGGCGCTGCTGGTCAAGCTCTTCGGTGCGCCCGACATCGAGGCCCGCCGGTTCGCCGGTCGGGCCGAGCGGGTCCGCGACATCGGCATCCAGTCCGCCATGTACTCGCGGACCTTCTTCGTGGCGATGCTGCTGGTCGCCTCGCTGGCCCAGGCGCTCACCTACGGGCTCGGCGGCTGGCTCGCGGTCACCGGTTCGGTCAGCGCCGGCACCGTGGTGACCCTGGCGCTGCTGCTCACCCGCCTCTACGGTCCGCTCACCGCGCTCTCCAACGTCCGGGTGGACGTGATGAGCGCGCTGGTCTCCTTCGACCGCGTCTTCGAGGTGCTCGACCTGCGGCCCGGCATCGAGGAGAAGCCGGACGCCGTGCCGGTGCCCGTCGGCGCCGGCCGGGTCGAGTTCCGCGACGTCCGGTTCCGCTACCCGGCCGCCGCCGAGGTCTCGCTGGCCTCGCTGGAGGAGGTCGCCACCCTCGACCGGACGGTCAACGAGCCGGTGCTCAAGGGCGTCTCGTTCACCGTCGA
This sequence comes from Micromonospora sp. LZ37, assembly GCF_059359015.1. Taxonomy (NCBI): domain Bacteria; kingdom Bacillati; phylum Actinomycetota; class Actinomycetes; order Micromonosporales; family Micromonosporaceae; genus Micromonospora; species Micromonospora sp. LZ37. The sequence goes on from NZ_JCADBL010000003.1 coordinate 344,641, forward strand.
GCCGGGCCAGATGGTGGCCCTGGTCGGTCCCTCCGGCGCGGGCAAGTCCACCCTCTCCATGCTCATCTCCCGGATCTACGACGTCACCGACGGCCAGGTGCGGGTCGGCGGGGTCGACGTCCGCGACGCCACCCTCGCCTCGCTGCGCGACGAGATCGGCGTGGTCACCCAGGACTCCCACCTGTTCCACGAGACGATCGCGGAGAACCTGCGCTACGCCAAGCCGGACGCCACCGACGACGAGATCTGGGCGGCCCTGGCGGGCGCGCAGGTCGCCGACCTGGTCCGGGCCCTGCCCGACGGGCTGGAGACGATGGTCGGTGAGCGCGGCTACCGCTTCTCCGGCGGCGAGAAGCAGCGCATCGCGATCGCCCGGCTGCTGCTCAAGGCGCCGTCGATCGTGATCCTCGACGAGGCGACCGCGCACCTGGACTCGGAGAGCGAGGCCGCGGTGCAGCGGGCGCTGGCGGTGGCCCTGACCGGGCGTACCGCGCTGGTGATCGCGCACCGGCTCTCCACCGTCCGCGACGCCGACCAGATCCTCGTCCTCGACGACGGCCGCATCGTCGAGCGCGGGCGGCACGACGAGCTGGTCGCCGTCGGCGGGCTCTACGCCGAGCTGTACCGCACCCAGTTCGCCGTCACCGACTCACCCACCCCGTACGCCGAGGCCGACGCGCCGGAGCCGGTGGTCACGACCGTGCCGCTGGGCACCTACGTCGCCCGGGAGCCCGTCCCGCCGGCCTCGGCCAACTAGCCGGCCGTCCCGGCCGCGGTCACAGGTCCAGGGGGACCGCCTCCACCCAGCGCTCGAACCGGTGGCCGCCCGGGTCGACCTGCCGGGCTCCGCCCGAGGCCCGTACGTGTTCCTCGGCCTCGTCCCTGGTGAGGAAGGCGGACAGCGGGACGGCTCGCGCCGTGGCCTCGTCCGGACCGGTCGTCTGCATCATCGCCACGAACAGGTAGCGCCCCCTGCGGCCGCTGGCCGGACGAGGCGCGTCGGAGCGCACCGCCGCCGTCAGTTCGTCCAGTGAGGCGAACCGTGCGGTCAGCTCACCGTCGGGGCCGCCACCGAGGACGCGGGAGCGCCACGGGGGTGTCCGGCCGTCCGTGAGGTCCATCGCGAATGGGCTGGGCTCCCAGTACTCGCCCTCGTCCTCGTGACACCCGACGGCCATGCAGACCACGTGGTCGCTGCTCCCGTCCGGACCGACCAGTTCGAGGACCCGATCGTCCCGGTGGGCGTTCTCCAGCCGATCGAGCACCTGATCGGCCCGCTCCTGGGTGGCCACCCGGACCGCCAGGCTCCGGTAGCGGGTCCGGACGCTCAGCGCTTCCACCGGCTTGAAGACGAGGTCGATCCGCGTCGCCGGCCCGTCCTCGTCCGGCGCGGCCTTGACACTCCGGAACAACACGACGCTGTGCGAGCCGGTATAGCCCCACAGGGTGAACTCCCGCTGCCAGTCGATCAACGCGGCGCCGGGGGTGAGTTGACGGCCGACGAACCACTGTCGTTGCACGGCGGGTGACGGTATCAGTGGCTCAGCCGTCCGGCTCGTCGTGCGCCGCTCGCCGGAGCTCCGCGAACGCCGCGCCGAGCGTCTCCGGGGTGAAGTGCGCGTTCAGGCCGCTCGGGTTGGGCAGCACCCAGAGCCGGGCGCCGGCCAGCGCCTCCGGTTGCGGCCCGAAGCCGGCCTTCGGCCGGGCGAACCCGATCCGGTACGCGGTCACCCCGACCACCGCCACCCATGCCGGCCGGTACCGGGCGACCTTCTCGGTGAGCAGCCGCGCGCCGGTCACCAGTTCGGCGGCGGAGAGCTCGTCGGCGCGGGCGCTGGCCCGGGCCACCATGTTGGTGATGCCGAGGCCGAGCGCGGGCAGCTGGTCCTGCTCGCTGGGGTGCAGCTGACGCGGGGTGAAGCCGCCGCGGTGCAGGGCCGGCCAGAACCGGTTGCCGGGCCGGGCGAAGTGCCACCCGGTGGCCGCCGACCAGAGCCCCGGGTTGATGCCGACGAAGAGCACGTCGAGACCGGGCGCGATCACGTCCGGCAGGAGGCGGTCGGCCGCCGCGGCCAGCTCCTCCTTCGTCGGCCGCGGGTACCGGCCGCCGGGGCCGGTCCGCCCGCCGCCGGCCGGACCCGGGGCGGACGTGGGTTCGCCGACCGCCATCACAGGCCGCGCAGCGCGCCACCGTCGACCGGGACGGTGATCCCGGTCAGGTAGCTGGCGGCGGGGGAGAGCAGGAAGGCGGCCACCCGGCCGAACTCGACCGGGTCGGCGATCCGGCGCAGCGGGATGCCGGCCTCCGCCTCGACGCGGGCGGCCTCGGCGTCGCCGGTGGCCTCGAAGAGTTCCCGGTTGCGGTCGGTCATGACCCGTCCGGGCAGCAGGCCGAGCACCCGTACCCCGCGTGGGCCGTACTCGTCGGCCATGTCCTTGGCCACCCCGGCCAGGCCCGGGCGCAGGCCGTTGGAGATGCCGAGCCCCGGCACCGGGCCGCGGGCCGAGGTGGAGAGCACCAGGCCGACCGCCCCGCCCCCGGTGAGCGCGCCGGCCACCGTCCGGGCCATCCGCACGCTGCCGAGGAAGACCGTCTCGAAGGACTCCCGCCACTGCTCGTCGGTCACCTCGGCGGCGGTGCCGCGGGGCGGGCCGCCGACCGACACCAGCGCCCCGTCGAGCCGGCCGAAGTGCTCCCGGGCCGCCGCGACCAGCCGCTGCGGGGTGCCCGGGTCGGTCAGGTCGGCGGTCAGGCCGATCGCGTGCTCCGCGCCGCCGAGCCGTTCGACCGCCTCGGCGACCCGCTCCGGGGCCCGGGCCGAGACGACCACCCGGGCGCCGTCGGCCACCAGGCACTCGGCGGTGGCGAAGCCCAGACCACGGGAGGCGCCGGTCAGCACGTACACCCGGTCGGTGAGTCCGAGATCCATGGCCCGATCCTGCCGTACGGGTGGGCCGGCCGCACGGGCCGGGCGTCAGCGGGGGGCGGCGCGCAGCAGGCGTACCCGGCCGGCGAGCTGGACCGCGACGGCGCCCCCGGCGCGGGCGAGCGCCGGCAGCCGGCGGGGTCGCGGTGGGTGTCGGCCGTCGTAGCGGCTGCCCGCCTCCCGCCCGGCCAGCTCCTCGGCGCCCAGCGGGGGCAGCGCGCCCCGGTCGCGCAGGGCCCGGGCGAGATCCCAGCCGTCGCGCAGCGACCCGGCGGTTGGCCGATCGGCCGCCCAGTCCCGGAAGGTCGCCCACCAGGCGTCGCCGAGCCCGGCGGCGAGCAGCGGCCAGTGCCGGGCGACCTCCCCGGCCCGCTTGCGCAGCAGGGCGACCCGGGCCGCCTCCACCGGGCCGGGCGGGAAGCCCGGTGGCGTCGGCGCGCCGGCGACCAGCGCCGCGACCAGGGCGGCCTGCCGCGCGGCCAGGTCGCCGGCCGCCCCGCCCGGTCCGGCCGCGGCGCCGTCACCGCCGGGCCGCCCGCTCACGTGACCACCGGGAACCCGGACGCGGCGGCGAGGGCGTCGAGTTCGGCGCGCAGCGCCGCGGCGGGCGGCCAGTGCCCGTCGCGTTCCAGCAGCAGCGCCGGCGGCCGGTGCCGCCCGCACACCTCGCGGAGCAGGTCGAGCACCTGCGCCGGCACCGGGTCGCTGTGGGTGTCGTGGTAGTGCCCGTCCCGCTCGGCGCCCCCGGCGACGTGCGCGTAGGCGACCCGGTCCAGCGGCAACCGGTCCAGCAGGGCGAGCGGGTCCGCGCCGCGGTTGCGGGCGTTGGCGAAGACGTTGGCGACGTCGAGCAGGAGGGACGCCCCGGTGGCGTCGAGGATCGCGGTGAGGAAGTCGGCCTCGTCCAGCTCGTCGTCGGGCCAGTCGAAGAGCGCGGCGATCGGCTCCAGCGCGAGCGGCACCGGCAGCTCCGCCTGCGCCCGCCGCACGTTGGCGACCACCGCCGCCACCGCTTCCCGGCTGCGCGGCAGCGGCAGCAGGTGCCCGGCCTCCAGGCCGCCGGCCCGGACGAACGCGATGTGCTCGCTCACCAGCGGCGCCCCGACCAGTTCGGCGACCCCGGCCAGGTGGGCCACCCGGGCCGGGTCGACCGGTTCCGCGCCGCCGAGCGACAGCCGCACCCCGTGGGGTACGACGGTGACGCCGCGCCCGCGCAGCTCGGCCAGGCCGGGCGGGAGCGGGCCGGTCGGGTCGACCGACTCCGCCACCACCTCGACGAAGCGCAGCCCCGGCAGGTCGGCGACGAAACCGGCGATCTCCGGCCGCCAGCCGATGCCCACCCCGCGCGGTGCGGTCATCCGCCGCACCCGCCGCCCCCGCCGCATCCGCCCCCGCCACCGCCGCCGTCGGAGGACGAGCCGCCGCCGCAGGAGGTGCCGCCGGAGCTGTAGGCGCCGCTGCCGCCGGCCAGGGCCTGCCGCTGGATCTCCGCCTGCTCGGCGAAGCCCGGGTCGAGCGCCCAGAGCGAGGCGGTACCGAAGAGGGCCACCCCCATCGCCGCGCCGGACGCGCCGTAGGTGGCGTACGCGGGGGCGGCGTCGGGGGAGAGGTGGACGGTGCGTCGGCGCAGGTCGCGCAGCCCGGCGTCGGCGGCGCGGGTGCGTCCCGGGACGCGGATCAGCAGTGCGGCGGCCACCCCGAACCCGATCAGGGTGAGCAGCAGCCAGCCCACCGGACGGCCGTTGGACAGGCCGGCGACCAGCCGCAGCACGCCCAGCGCCAGCAGGCCGACCAGGAGGAGCCGGCCGCGCCGCAACGCCCGGCGCCCGTCGTCGTCGACCAGCAGCCCCCGCTGCTGCAGCCCCTGGCGCAGCTCGGTGAGGGCCCGGGCGACGGTGGCGTCCCGGGTCAGCTCGCGGGAGTGGACGGGCCGTTGCGCCGCGTGCCGTACCGCCTGGTCCAGCGGGGTGGCTCCGGCGGGGAGGGGACCGGCCGCGATCAGTTTCCGGTCGGGCCGGACGTCGATCGCGCCGGCGGCGCGCAGGCCGCCCAGTGCGGTCCAGACGGCCAACTGGTCGCCGCCGTTGAGGTAGGCCACCTGCTGCGGGTCGAGCTGGTCCACGCCGGACGGGTCGGGGCCGGCCAGCAGGCGGCGGCGGTGCAGCACCGTGCCGATCACGGCCAGCACGGCCGCGACCAGGTAGAGCCGGAGGAAGAGCGGACCGGGGACACCCCAGGTGTCGCCGGCTGCGGCCAACGGGATCATCGGGGGCTCCTGTCGCGAGGGGACTGGAGCTCATTGTGGAGCCGGCGCGCCATCACCCGACCGGGCTGAGCGGCGAGTTACCGAGCCGTGACGTACCGCCGGTCAGCGCCGGCGTACCGCCTCCTCGACCAGGTCCAGCACCGGCCCCAGGTCGCCGGCCGGTCGGCCCATCGCCAGGTGCAGCACCAACCCGTCGTACGCCAGCTCCAGGAACTGGGCCAGCACGTCGATCGGGACGTCCTCGCGGAGCACGCCCGCCTCCCGCTGGCGGACCAACCGGTCCCGGGTGGCCTCGGCGATGGCCGCGGAGCGCTCGGCCCAGCGACGGGCGAAGGCCGGGTCGGTGCGCAGCCGGCGGGAGACCTCCAGCTGGCTGCCGAGCCAGCCGGTGGTGTCCGGGGAGACCGCCCCGGCGAGCAGGTCCCGCATGACCTGGACCAGGCCGTTGCGGGCCACCGTCTCCACCATGGCCGCCGCGTCGTCCTCGGCCACCGCCAGGAAGAGCGAGTCCTTGTCCCGGAAGTGGTGGAAGATGGCACCCCGGGACAGCCGGGTCGCCTCCTCCAGGCGGCGCACGGTGGCGCCCTCGTAGCCGTGCCGGGCGAAACAGGCCCGCGCTGCGGCGAGGATCTCCTGCCGGCGCGCGTCCAGCTGGTCCTGACTTACTCTGGGCACGGGGTCGATCGTGTCAGCTGACCCTCCGTTACGCAAACCGTACGTACGGCTTGGGATCTTCTGTCGGGCGGCGGCCCCCGGCGGCGCTCCGGTTAGGATCGCCGGGTGACGACGCCCCCGGTCGCCTCCGCATCCCCGCCCGCCTCGTCCCCGCCCGCCTCGTCCGTGCCCGGCGCGCCGCTGACCGTCGCCGCCGTACAGGCCGAACCGGCTCCCGGTGACCTGCCGGGCAACGCGGCGACCGCCGCGCGGCTGGTCCGCCGGGCCGCCCGGCACCACGTCCGCGTCGCCGTCCTGCCCGAGCTCTTCCTGCCGGCGTACCATCCGCCGACGCTGGCCGCCGACCCGGCCGGCACCGACGTCGCGGCCGACGCCGACGGCGCCGTCGACGACCCCCGGCTCGACCCGCTGCGCGCCGCGGTCCGCGACGGCCGGCTGACCGTGGTGGTCGGCGCGGCGGTCCGCCACCCGGACGGCCGGCGGACCATCTCCGCCCTGGTCGTCGACCCGGCCGGCGCCGCCCGCGTCGGGTACGACAAGCAGCAGCTCTGGGGCGGCGAGCGGGAGCTGTTCGACCCCGGCACGCGCGGCGCCACGCTCCGCGTCGACGGTTGGCGGCTCGGCCTGGGTATCTGCTACGACGGCTGCTTCCCCGAGCACGCCCGCGCCGCGGCGGTCGACGGCGCCCACGGCTACCTCTGTCCGAGCGGCTACCTGACCGGGTCAGCGCACCGCCGCGACCTCTACTACGCCGCCCGGGCGCTGGACAACACCATCTACGTGGTCTTCGCCAACGCGGTCGGCGGGGCCGACCCGTGGCGGTTCAACGGTGGCGCTGCCGTCTACGACCCGGAGGGACGCCCGCTGGTCCGCGGCGCCGACTCCGGCGAGGAGGTGCTGGTCGCCACGCTCGACCCGGCGACGCTGGCGGCCACCCGCGCGGCGCACTCCATGCTCGCCGACCGACCCGCCGACCAGGGGCTCCCCCGAACGGTGTCGACGGCCTGACGGACGTCGGCGGGCCGCTCGGCCCTGTCGACGGCGAACCCCTCTCCCGTAAGGTGCCCGCGTGCCGCTGCTCCTGCTCGACCTGGACAACACCCTGCTCGACCGGGCAGGGTCGTTCCGTGCCTGGGCCGAGCGCTTCCTGGACAGCGTCGGCGCGCCGCCGTCCGACGTCGACTGGCTGGTCTCCATCGACGCCGACGGACTCACCGACCGCTGGGACGTCGCGGACGCCGTGCGGGACCGGTACGGGCTGCGCATCCCCTCCATCGACCTGGTCGACGAGCTGCACGACGGCGTGGTCGCGAACACCCGGCTGGACCCGCTGGTCGCCTGCGCCCTGCGGATCGCCGACGACGCCGGCTGGGTGCCCGTGGTGGTCACCAACGGCTCGGTCCGCCAGCAGGACGCCAAGATCCGGCGCACCGGCCTGGACCGCTACGTCGCCGACTGGGTGATCTCCGAGGAGGCCGGCGTCAGCAAACCCAACCCGAGGATCTTCGCGCTCGCCGCGCAGCGGGCGCGGATGCCGCTGCGGGGGGCGTGGGTGGTCGGGGACAGCCCGGAGGCGGACATCGGCGGCGCCGCCGCGGTGGGCCTGCCCAGCGTCTGGCTGCACCGGGGCCGCAGCTGGTCGGACACCCGGTTCGCCCCCACCCGGACGGTGGACTCGCTGATCGCCGCCGTCGCCACCGTGCTCGGCGCCTGACCAACCGACGGCCCGGCCCGTCGGCGGCGGCGTGGGCCGGTATTCGGTTGACCGCCGGGCGGGGGTTCCGCCAGCATGGGTCCGCGCGAGTGCGCAGCCGGGCGCTACCGGCGTCGAGGAGAGGGGGTCGGTCATGGCCGTCTTCACAGGGTCGTTCCACCTGCCTTCACCCGCCTCGATCAAGGGATCACCGACTCCGTGCGCGAACACGACTTCCCGGCGCCACCGCGCCGTGGCCGCGGCAAGAGCCGCTTCGACGACGACGAACCACAGTTCCTGAAGCGCGGCCGGGCCGCCGAGCCCGCCCTCGCCGAACCCGACGACGACCCCGTCACCGACACCGAGGACCGCTGGTCCTCCTGGGACGAGGCCGTACACGGGCCCGAACCGCACCCCGCCTGGCTGGTCACCGAGCTGGCCGCGCGGGACACCGAGCTCGGGGTGCTCAAGACCGGCAAGGAAGCGGACGTCCACCTGGTCCGCCGCGCGGTGCCCGACACCGACCGGTCCTGCCTGCTGGCCGTCAAGCGGTACCGGGACGCCCAGCACCGGCTCTTCCACCGCGACGCCGGCTACCTCGAAGGCCGCCGGGTGCGCCGCTCCCGGGAGAACCGGGCGATGGCCGGCCGGACCGCCTTCGGCCGGCAGATGATCGCCGGGCAGTGGGCGGCGGCCGAGTTCGCCGCCCTGGCCCGGCTCTGGGAGATCGGCGCCGAATCCGGGCGGATCGCGGTGCCGTACCCGGTGCAGCTGATCGGCACCGAGCTGATGCTGGAGTTCGTCGGCGACCCCGACGAGGGGGCCGCCGCGCCCCGGCTGGCCCAGCTACGCCCCGAGCCGGCAGAGCTGCGCTCGCTCTGGGACCAGTTGGTGGACGCGCTGGTGGTGCTGGCCCGCGCGGGGTACGCCCACGGTGACCTGTCGCCGTACAACCTGCTGGTGCACGCGGGGCGGCTCGTCATGATCGACCTTCCGCAGGTGGTCGACGTGGTGGCCAACCCGCAGGGGCCGGAGTTCCTGGCCCGGGACGTGCGGGTGGTCGGCGCCTGGTTCGCCGCGCGCGGCCTGCCCGACACCGACCCGGCCGCGCTGACCGAGCTGCTGCTCCGGGAAGCCGGCATCCGCTGACGGTCGTGTCCCGGGCGGTCCACCGACCGCCCGGGACACCCGGCCGCCGCCTGCCTACTGGAGGTAACGCTCGACCGCCGGCACCGGCCGCTCACCCTGGGCGTCCGGGTCGCCGTGCGTGTGCCGGGCCGCCCGGCGGCGACGCAGCAGGTCCCAGCACTGGTCGAGCGACTCCTCCAGCGCGCGCAGCTTCTCCCGGGCCTCGTCGTCGGTGCCGGATGCGTTGGTCTGCGCCGCCGACCGGAGCCGGTGCTCCTCGTCGACCAGTTCGGAGATCCGGTTCAGGATGGTCTTGTCGTCCATGCCCCTGAGCCTGGCACAGGCCGCCCGGCCCCGCCCGGATTCGCACCCCCCGGACCGGCCCCCGTTACGGTAGGTTGCGCACCCGTGACCCCCACCCTGCGCCCGCTGCGGCCCGACGACGTCCCGGCGGTCGTCGACCTGCTGGACGCGGCGGCGCCGTACCAGATGATCACCGTCGGCTGGCTCCGCTGGCACCTGACCGGCGCGCCGGCGGCCGAGCGCTTCGGCGTGCTGGTCGCCGACCTCGGCGACCGGATCGTCGGCGCGGCGCTGACCGGCCTGCTGCACGAGAGCGCCGAGCCGGACCAGGCCTTCGCCAACCTGACCGTGCATCCGCACTGGCGCCGCCGCGGCGCCGGGACCGCCCTGCTCGCCGCCGCCGAGGGGCGGCTCGCCGGGCTGGGCGCGCGGACGGCGTACGCGAAGGTGGCCGACGACCCGGCGTGCGGCGCCTTCGCCGAGCGTCGCGGCTACCGGCGCGGGCGGCGGACCGACTACCTGGCCCTCGACCTGGCCGACGCCGACCTGGCCGCGCCGTCGGCCCCACCGGCCGGGGTGCGCCTGCTCGCCGCGGCCGAGCTGGCCGATCCGTACCCGCTCTACCAGGCGGACCTGGACGCCTCCCGGGACGAGCCGGGCGAGGCGGTGATGGCCGACATCAGCTACCCCGACTGGGTGGCCGCCTACTGGGACCGGCCCGACCTGGACCGCGGCCTCACCACGCTGGCCACCGTGGAGGGCGAGGTGGTCGCCTTCAGCATCGCCCTGACCGACGGCCGGGACCGGTACCGCTCCGGGATGACCGGCACCCGCCGCGCACACCGCGGCCGGGGCCTGGCCCGGCTGGTCAAGGTCGAGTCGCTGCGCCGGGCCCGGGCCGCCGGCCACCGGCGGGCGCTCACCGCCAACGACGCCGGCAACACGGCCATGCTGGCGGTCAACCGGCGGCTCGGCTACCGCGTCGTCGGCGCCGACTGGCGGTACCGTCGCGACCTGACCCACTGATCGACCGGTGGCACCGTCCGATCGCCGCCGCCACAGCGGAGGGAGAGCCGTCGACCACCCACTGTGGTGGGTGAAGTCGCCATGATCGACGAAGCTTGAGCCGGCCCGCCGGGGGCTGCTAGCGTGCGCCGGGTTCGATGTGTGTCGCGACGCTCCGGCGTCCGGCGGACAGGATCCGGCCCGGGGGCGGTGTGATGGGTTCCGGCAGCACACGTCTGCGCACCAAGATCGTCGCCCTGCTGGCCTCCCTGATCGCGCTCTGGTCCTTCGCCGCCTGGGTGACGGTCCGCGACGGGTTCAACCTGCTCTGGGTGCAGACGCTGGACAGCCGCGTCGCCGACCCCGGCGAGCCGCTGGTCGTCGCGCTCCAGAACGAGCGGCGCCTCGCCACGACCTACCTCGGGCAGCGCGGGCAGCGGCAGCGCGACGACCTGACCGCGCAGCGGCGGACGACCACCCGCGCGGCCGACGTCTTCCGCGCCTCGGTGCGGGGCTGGCAGGCCGAGTTCGCCACCGGCGACGACACCCGCAGCCGGGTGGACGCGGTGCTGGCCGGCCTGGACGGGCTCGACGGCGTCCGCGAGGCGGTCGGCGCCGGGCGGCTCGACCGGGCGGCGACGTCCGACGCGTACACCGGCGTCATCGGCGCGCTGCTGCGGATGTACGACTCACTCGGCCGGCTCGACGACGCCCGGATCGCCGCCGACAGCGCCACCCTGGTCGACCTCTACCAGGTCCGCGAGCTGATGTCCCAGCAGGACGCGCTGGTCAGCGGCGTGCTGGCGGCGGGCCGGATGACCGCGGAGGAGCACGCCCGCTTCGCCCGGCTGGTCGGCGCCCAGCGGTTCCTCGGCGCGGACGCGGCCGGGCGGCTGCCCGCCGCGGACCGGGCCCGCTACGACCGGGTGGTGACCACCGAGGACTTTCTCCGGTTCCGGGCCGTCGAGGACCGGGTGGTGCGACAGGCCCGGCCCGACGAACCGGCCCCGCTGACCGCCCAGGAGTGGCAGGCGGCGGTCGGTCCGGCGCTGCGGGCCCAGGCGGAGTTCGGCGCCGCGGCCGGTGACGCGCTGATCGAGCGGGCCACCCCGGTGGCCGTGGGCGTCATCGTCCGGCTGGTGCTCGCCGCCGGTCTGGGGCTGATCGCGGTCGTCGCGTCGATCGTCGTCTCGATCACCACCGCCCGCACCCTGGTGCGGCAGGTCGAACGGCTGCGCGACGCGGCGTTGCGGCTGGCGGAGGAGCGGCTGCCCGGGGTGGTCGAGCGGCTCGGCCACGGCGAGCGGGTGGACGTCGCCCGGGAGGCCCCGCCGCTGGAGTTCGGTGACGACGAGATCGGTCAGTTGGGCCGCGCGTTCAACACGGTGCAGGAGACGGCCGTCCGCACCGCCGTCGAGCAGGCCGAGCTGCGCCGCAGCGTCCGGGCGGTGTTCCTCAGCCTGGCCCGGCGTACCCAGGCCCTGGTCCACCGGCAGCTCACCCTGCTGGACGCGATGGAGCGGCGGGAGCAGGACGCCGAGGAGCTGGCGGACCTGTTCCGGGTCGACCACCTGGCCACCCGGATGCGGCGCAACGCCGAGAACCTGATCGTGCTCTCCGGCGCGACCCCCGGCCGCGTCTGGCGGCGCAACATCCCGCTGGTGGACGTGGTCCGCGGCGCGGTCGCCGAGGTCGAGGACTACACCCGGGTCGACGTCCTCCCGCTCGGCCCGGTCTCGCTGGCCGGCCGGGCGGTCGGTGACGTCATCCACCTGCTGGCCGAGTTGATCGAGAACGGCCTCTCGTTCTCGCCGCCGCACACCTCGGTGGAGGTGCGCGGGCAACTGGTGGCCAACGGGTTCGCGATCGAGGTCGAGGACCGCGGCCTCGGCATGGGCGAGGAGGAGCTCGCCGCCGCCAACCGGCGCATCGCCGACCGGTCCGAGCTGAACTTCTCCGACGCCTCCCGGCTGGGCCTGTACGTGGTGAGCCGGCTGACCGAGCGGCACGGGGTGAGCGTCCGGCTGACCGCCTCCCCGTACGGCGGCACCACGGCGGTGGTGCTGATCCCGTCCGCCCTGGTGGCGTCGGCCGACCCGGGCCCGGCCGGCGCGCTTTCCGCCGGCGCGGACGACGCCGCCGACCGGACGGGCGACCGGGCCGCGCCCGCCGCGCCCCCTGCGCCGGCCGCCGAGACTGTCGACGGGCTCCCGGTGTCCACGCGCGGTCTGCCGCCGGGCGGCGCTCCGCCGGGACCGACCCCGTCCGGGCTGCCGACCCGGACCCGGACCCGGCGCCGACCGGAGGCGCCCACCGGGCCCACCGCGCCACCCGCCGTAGACGTCGCGGGCCTCGGCCGCCCGGCCCCGGCGTCCACCACGCCGGCGGACCCGGCCGGCGCGACGCCCTCGGACGTCGACCGGCCCGACCCGGCGCCGTCGCCTACTGTGGAGAGTCGGCTGACCGGTTCGGGCCTGCCGGTCCGGGTACGGCAGACCAACATCGCGCCGGAGCTGCGCGGCCACTCGGCCGCGCCGCGGGCCGACGACGAACCGGTGTCGCGCTCACCGGAGCAGGTGCGCCGGATGATGAGCGCGTACCAGACCGGCACCCGGCGCGGCCGGACCGAGGCGGCCCGGCTGCTGGGCGGCGCCCGGACCGGCGGCGGACCGGACGGCGCGGACGGACCGGCGACCTGACCGGGTCGGCGGCGGTGACCACGACCCGGGTACGGCAACCGAGCACGGCGACACCGCCGGGGAGACGAGGACGAGTGGGGCAGACGACGGCTTCGAGTGCCGACCTGACGTGGTTGCTGGACGATCTGGTCGGCCGGGTGCCCGCGGCCGAGCACGCCGTCGTGCTCTCCACCGACGGCCTGCTGATGACCTCGTCGCGAGGGCTGGGCCGGGACGACGGCGAACACCTCGCGGCGATGGCCGCCGGCATCCAGAGCCTGGCCCGGGGCGCGGGCAAGCGCTTCGGCGGGGGGCAGGTCCAGCAGACCATCATCGAGATGCAGTCCTCGTTCCTCTTCGTCACGGCGGCCGGCCGCAACGCCTGCCTCGCCGTGCTCGCCACGGAGGACGCCGACGTCGGCCTGATCGCGTACGAGATGGCGATGCTGGTGACCCGGGTCGGCGCGTTCGTCACCGCCCCGGACCGGGGCGGCGAACACCCGGCCGGCGGGAAGTAGCGGCGATGGTCGGCGGGGGTGAGTCGGGGCCGGACCGGTGGGTGGACGACCTCGCCGGCCCGGTCGTGCGCCCGTACGCGGTCACCCGCGGCCGGGCCCGGCCGGCCGGCGGAACCTTCGACCTGATCTCCCTGGTGACGGCGACCCGCGGCAGCGTCGCCCAGCAGCCGGGACTGGGGCCGGAGCACGTCGCGATCGTGGCGCTGTGCCAACGGGTGCAGTCGGTGGCGGAGGTGGCCGCCCGGCTGGACCTGCCGGTGGGCGCCGTCCGGGTGCTCCTGGGTGATCTGGTGGAACGCGGTCTGGTCCGGGTGCAGCCGCCCCGGGGCACCGCGGACGTGACCGACGCAAGTGTCTTCGAGGCGGTGCTGAATGGACTACGCGCACTCTGAGCGGCCGGCCGGTGCGCCACCGCTGCCCACCGCGATCAAGGTGCTGGTCGCCGGCGGGCTCGGTGCGGGCAAGACGACGCTGGTCGGTGCGGTCAGCGAGATCAAGCCGCTGCGCACCGAGGAGCTGCTGACCGAGACCGGCATCGGGGTCGACGACCTCTCCGGGCTGGAGGGCAAGACCACCACCACGGTGGCGATGGACTTCGGTCGGATCACCATCAGCGACGACCTGGTGCTCTACCTCTTCGGCACCCCCGGGCAGGACCGGTTCACGTTCGTCTGGGACGAGCTGGCGATCGGCGCGGTCGGCGCGGTGGTGCTCGCCGACACCCGGCGGCTCGCCGAATGCTTCCCCTCGATCGACTACTTCGAGGAGCGGGGCACGCCGTTCGTGGTGGCGGTGAACTGCTTCGAGGGGGCGCGGCGGTACCGGCTCGACGAGGTGCAGGCGGCGTTGGACCTGGATCCGGACGTGCCGGTGCTGCTCTGCGACGCCCGGCAGCGCGAGTCGAGCCGCGACGTGCTGGTCACCCTGCTCGAGCACGCTATGAAGACCCGGGAGACCCGCCGCCGCGCGGACTGACCGCCACCCCGGTAGCGCGAGAGGCCCCTTCCCGTGCGCGGGAAGGGGCCTCTCTTTGGTCGTACGTCAGTTGGCGATCATGCGGCGCAGCACGTACTGCAGGATGCCGCCGTGCCGGTAGTAGTCCGCCTCACCCGGGGTGTCGATCCGGACCACGGCGTCGAACTCCACGCCGGTGTCGGTGGTGACCTTCACCGTGCGCGGGGTGTCGCCGTCGTTGAGCGCGGTCACGCCGGTGATGGAGAAGGTCTCCGTGCCGGTGAGGCCGAGCGACTCCGCCGTCACGTCGACCGGGAACTGCAGCGGCAGCACGCCCATGCCGATCAGGTTCGAGCGGTGGATCCGCTCGTACGACTCGGCGATGACCGCCTTGACGCCGAGGAGCATGGTGCCCTTCGCCGCCCAGTCGCGCGACGAGCCGGAGCCGTACTCCTTGCCGGCCAGGATGACCAGCGGGACGCCGGCCTCCTGGTAGGCCATGGAGGCGTCGTAGATCGAGCTCTGCTCGCCGGTCAGGTGGTTGACCGTGAAGCCGCCCTCGACACCCGGGACGAGCTGGTTGCGCAGACGGATGTTGGCGAAGGTGCCCCGGATCATCACCTCGTGGTTGCCCCGGCGCGAGCCGTACGAGTTGAATTCGTGGCGCGGCACGCCGTGCTCGGCGAGGTACTTCCCGGCGGGGGAGTCGGCCTTGATGGAGCCGGCGGGGGAGATGTGGTCGGTGGTGACCGAGTCGCCCAGCTTGGCCAGCACCCGAGCTGCACTGATATCGGAAACAGGCGCCGGCAGGCGCCGCATGCCCTCGAAGTACGGGGGCTTGCGGACGTAGGTGGAGTCGTCCGCCCAGGCGAAGGTGTCGCCGGTCGGGGTGGGCAGCGACTGCCAGCGCTCGTCGCCGGCGAAGACGTCGGCGTACGCGGCGCTGAAGCCGGTGGCGCCGATCGCCTGCGCGATGACGTCCTGGATCTCCGCGCTGTTCGGCCAGATGTCGCGCAGGAAGACCGGGTTGCCCTCGGTGTCCTCGCCGAGCGGCTCGTTGGCCAGGTCGATGTCCATGGTGCCGGCGAGCGCGTACGCGACCACCAGCGGCGGGGACGCCAGGTAGTTCATCTTGACGTCCGGGTTGATCCGGCCTTCGAAGTTCCGGTTGCCCGACAGCACCGAGACGACGGCGAGGTCGCCCTCGTTGACCCCGGCGGAGACCTCCTCCGGCAGCGGGCCGGAGTTGCCGATGCAGGTGGTGCAGCCGTAGCCGACCAGGTTGAACCCGAGCTTGTCCAGGTACGGCGTGAGACCGGCCCGCTCGTAGTAGTCCATGACGACCTTGGAGCCCGGCGCCAGGGTGGTCTTGACCCACGGCTTGCGGTTCAGGCCCTTGTCGACCGCGTTGCGGGCGAGCAGCGCCGCGCCGATCATCACCTGCGGGTTGGAGGTGTTGGTGCAGGAGGTGATCGCGGCGATCACCACGGCGCCGTGGTCCAGCTCGTACTCGACGCCGTCGTCGCCGGTCACCCGGACCGGGTTGCTGGCCCGCCCGCCGGAGCCCACCGCGGCGGTCGCCAGGTCGCGCGGCTCGTCGTTCGGGTCGCTGTAGTCGTTGGCCGGCGGGTCGCTGGCCGGGAAGGACTCGGCGCTGGCCTCGTCGGCCGGGCCGCCCACGCCCCGCGGCAGCCGCTCGCGCGGTACGCCCGGCTTGACGTCCTTTTCCTTCTCGCCGCCCAGGTCGCCCTCGGCGACGTAGTCGGTGAGGGCGGAGCGGAACAGGGTCTTGGCGCTGCCCAGCGGCACCCGGTCCTGGGGGCGCTTGGGGCCGGCCAGGGACGGCTCGATGGTGCCCAGGTCGAGCTCGAGCCGCTCGGAGTACTCCGGCTCGCGCGCCGGGTCGTGCCAGAGGCCCTGCTCCTTGGCGTACGCCTCGACGAGCGCGACCTGCGCGGCGTCCCGTCCGGTCAGCTCCAGGTAGCGGATGGTCTCGGCGTCGATCGGGAAGATCGCGACGGTGGAGCCGTACTCGGGGGACATGTTGCCGATGGTGGCGCGGTTGGCCAGCGGCACGGCGCTGACGCCGGGGCCGTAGAACTCGACGAACTTGCCGACCACGCCGTGCTTGCGCAGCATCTCGGTGATGGTGAGCACCAGATCGGTGGCGGTGGTGCCGGCCGGCATCTCGCCGGAGAGCTTGAAGCCGACGACCCGGGGGATCAGCATGCTGACCGGCTGGCCGAGCATGGCGGCCTCGGCCTCGATACCGCCGACGCCCCAGCCCAGCACGCCCAGGCCGTTGACCATGGTGGTGTGCGAGTCGGTGCCGACCACGGTGTCCGGGTACGCCTGGCCGTTGCGCTCCATGATCGTGCGGGCCAGGTACTCGATGTTGACCTGGTGCACGATGCCGGTGCCCGGCGGGACGACCTTGAACTCGTTGAACGCGGTCTGGCCCCAGCGCAGGAACTGGTAGCGCTCCCTGTTGCGCTCGTACTCCAGCTCGACGTTGCGGGTGAAGGCGTCCTCGCGGCCGAACAGGTCGGCGATGACCGAGTGGTCGATGACCAGCTCGGCGGGGGCGAGCGGGTTGACCTTGGCGGCGTCGCCGCCGAGTTCGCGGACCGCCTCCCGCATGGTGGCCAGGTCGACCACGCAGGGCACGCCGGTGAAGTCCTGCATCAGCACCCGCGCCGGGGTGAACTGGATCTCCACGCTCGGGTCGGCGGTGGGGTCCCAGCCGCCGAGCTGCCGGATGTGGTCGGCGGTGATGTTCGCGCCGTCCTCGGTCCGCAGCAGGTTCTCCAGGAGGATCTTCAAGCTGTAGGGCAGCCGGTCGTGCCCCTCCACCTTGTCGATCTTGAAAATCTCGTAGCTCGCGTCTCCGACGCGTAGCTGGGTCTTCGCACCGAAGGTGTCGAGGCTCGCCACGTCGTACTCCTTCACACCAGCGACCGTGAGTAGTCCTGAGCAGTCTGTCGCACCGGCCGGAGCGCCGCCCACGTTAGGTGACACTTACCGCCGATCGTCGTTGTCTACAAAACCGTACGTCCGTCTTGCTATTAACGCAACCTCCGGTCACGCTTCGGGACGCTCCGCACACCAGAAGCGTAGATCGCCGAAACCGGACAGCCGGGCCGCTGGCGGGCACATGGCCCGACCCATCCGCGGTGGGGACGGGCCCGCCACGAACTTCAGGTCGGGCCGTCCGGCCGGACCCGGAGAGACCAGGGCCGGGGCTGTCGCGTCCTTTCGAGCTGATGACGTGGACGCATCGGTCCGACGCCGGGCGGGCGGACGTGGCCGGTCCTGCGTCGACAATGGAGGGTCCGCGCGGGGGCCCGGGCGGTCACCGTGGCAGGGGCGGGGGTCTGACAGCATGGCGGGATGGAGATCTGGCACAACCCGGCCTGCTCGAAGTGCGCCGGCGCCCGCGCCACGCTGGACGCCGCCCGGGTGCCGTACCGGCTGCGGGCGTACCTGGAGCAGGCGCCGAGCGTGCCGGAGCTGACCGAGGTGCTGCGCCGCCTCGACGCCCGCGCCTGGGACGTCTGCCGCAGCCAGGAACCGGCGGCCGTCGCGCTGGGCATGGCGGACTGGCCCCGCGACGACGCGACCGAGGCCCGCTGGATCGAGGCGATGGTGACCCACCCGGCGCTGATCCAGCGTCCGATCCTGCTGCTCGACGACGGGAGCGCGCTGGTCGGTCGTACCCCCGAGGTGCTGGCGGAGGCGGTCCGGCGGGCCGACGCGGACCCCGACCGGGGCGGCGCGGCGGATTCGGCCGGGGCCTGACGCGGTAGGGTCAGGCCGGGTCGTCGGCCCGGCTCGGCCTCCCCGCGGCCTGCGCGTGCCGCTCGCGCAGCCGGTCCCGGATCTCCTCCGGGGTGTACGCCCGGCGGCGCCGCTCGGCGCGGGCGATGACCACGCCGGACGCCGCGACCCCGGCCAGACCGGCCAACCCGAGCACCTTCCACCACCGCATCCGTTGCCGCATCGGCTTAGGGTAGTCGCTCATGAGCATCAGCCTGGACGAGGCCGTCGACCTGACCCGGACCGGAGACGTGTGGGTGTTCCGTGGCCGCAGCGTGCCCGACCGGGCCATCCAGCTCACCACCAACAGCCCGGTCAACCACGTCGGCATGGCGGTGGTGCTGGAGGACATGCCGCCCCTGATGTGGCACGCCGAGCTGGGCCGCTCCCTGCCGGACATGTGGACCGGCACCCACCAGCGCGGCGTGCAACTGCACGACCTGCGCGACGCGGTCTGCGTCTGGGCCAACCGGTACGGCCAGCGGGCCTGGCTGCGCCAGCTCGACCCGCCCGCCGACGCCACGATGGAGCAGGCGGTGCTGCGTACCGTCGCCCGGCTCGACGGCACCCCCTTCCCGTCCACCGCGCAGCTCGCCTGGCGCTGGGCCCGGGGCCGGGTGCCGCAGGTCCGGCTGCCGCTGCCCGGGCGGCGGGACTCCTCCGCCGCGTCGGTGCGCGACCGGGCGCTGGAGACGGCGTACTGCGCCGAGGTGGTGGCGGTGACCTACGAGGCGATGGGGCTGCTGCCCGCCGGCCGCCGTCCGAACTGGTACGACCCGGGTCGGTTCTGGAGCGGTGACGACCTCGACCTGGCCGGCGACGCCACGCTCGGCGCCGAGATCGAGGTGCGCATCCCGCCGCGCTGAGGTTTGCCGGTGCCCGGCGGCGGCAATCACTGACGCCGTGAGAGCCTCCACCGACCTCGACACGCTGACCGACTTCTTCGACCGGTACGGCGTGGCGCTCACCACCGGCGACGTGCCCGCCATCGCCGGCTGCTACGCCCTGCCCGGGCTGGTGGTCGCCGACACGTACAGCTTCTCGTTCAGCACCATGGCCGCCGTCGCGCTGTCGTTCGTCGGCGCCGCGCCCGACTACCAGGAGCGGGAACTGGTCGCGGCGCACGCGCTGATCGAGGACGTCCAGCCGGTCTCCGCGCTGCTGACCATGGTGGCCGTGCGGTGGGAGTTCCTGGACAGCCAGGGCCGCGCCGTGCCCGGGGAGCGCTACCGCTACCTGTTGCGCACCACCGAGGACGGCCCGGTCATCTGCACCGTCATCCGGACGGCCTGAGTCCCGCCGTCGGCACCCGGTAGCGGAGCCGGCCCTGCCGCTCGTCGGCCAGGACGCCGCCGTTGCGCTCGATCACCCGACGCGACGCCACGTTGTCGACATCGCAGGTGAGCAGCGCCGAGGTGATACCGAGCCGGTACGCGACCGGCAGCGCCGCCCGCAGCATCGCGGTGGCGTGCCCCCGCCGGCGGGCGCTGGCCCGCACGTCGTAGCCGATGTGCCCGCCCACCTCGGACAGGGCCGGGGTCAGCCGGTGGCGGACGGAGATCCGGCCGAGGTACTCGTCGCCCTCCACCCACCACAGTGTCGTGTCCGGCACCCAGCCTGGCGGGCGGGGCGTCTCCTCGTGGCGCTGTGCCCGCAGCTCCGCGACGAACCGGGCGAAGACCTCGGGGTGGTGCCAGCTGTCGCCGTACGCGCGGATCTCCGTGCCCACCATGGTGTGGTCCTGGCGGTCGCCGCGCCCCTCGGCCCGGAACTCCGCCATCGCGGTGAGGAAGCTGGCGTGCACCCGTACGGTCGGCGGCGTCAGTGTCGGCATGGTGGCATCACACGCGAAGTGGTCCCGGTCGGCCAGCCGTTTTCCGGCCGCCGCCGCCCGTACGGACCGTACGGGGTGGGCCTGCTGCGATCCGCCGGTGGCGGTGGCTAGGCTGGCGCGTCCGCTCTGCCGAGGGAGGCTCATGTCCGACCGTTCGACCCCACGGCCGGGGGCGCGATCCGCGCCCGCCATCCTGTCGTCGACGCCGTGGATCGTCGTGCTGCTCGGTGTCGTGCTGCTGACCACCCTGCTGGTGGTCGCCCTGCTCTCGTTCCGGGGGCGGGAGCACGAGGCGGCGCCGGATCCCGCCCCACCGATGTACCTGCCGAGGCTGCCCTCGGTGACCTCGTCCGCGACACCGCCCGCCGAACGCCCGCCGCTCGCGGCCGACGCCAGCCCGTCCCGGACGGCCAGCCCGAAGGCCACCCCGACGGCGAGCGCCAGCTCCCGCCGGCCCGGTGCGACGCCGAGCAGTCGCACGGCCGCTCCCGTCAGTGGTTCCGGCCGGTTGACCGCGGACTACCGGGCCACCTCCAGCGACCGGGACTCCTTCAGCGCGCAGCTGAGCGTGCGCAACGCGACCGGGGGCGATCTCGACTGGCGGGTGGAGCTGCTCTTCACCGGCAACGTCAAGGGCATCCAGGCGTCCTCCAGCTCGGGGTTGTCGGTGAGCACCCAGGGCAGCGGCTGGTTCGTGATCCGCGGCACGAGCCCGCTCGGGGCGGGGCGCAGCGCGACGGTGTCGATGACGTTCAGCCGGTCCGGCGGCGGTGACCGGCCCGGCCAGTGCACGGTCAACGGCGCCGCCTGCACGCTCAGCTGAGCGGCCGCCGACGGTACCGTCAGGACAGCTTCGTGATGAGGTCGGTACTTTCCGACATTGCCGGTGATCGCTACGCTCTCCGGACGGGACCGTTGGGGGAGGGGCATGTCCGGCACGCGTCGCGCTCGACCCTCATCCGACCGCCCCACCGTGCTCGCCTCGTCGCCCTGGTTGGTGGTGGTGACCGGGGTCGTCGTGATGGTGGTCCTGCTGATCGTCGCGCTGCTCTCCTCGGCCGGCCAGCGGACGGGGCTCGGCGCCGGGTCGGGTGAGCCGGCCGCGACCGTGCCGCTCCCGGCGTTGCCGCCCTCCGCGCCGTCGCCGGCCGCGGCCACCCCGCCCGCCCCGGTCGTCCCGGGGCTCTCCCCGCGCCGCTCCGACGCGCCATCCCCGACCGCGCCGTCCCCGACCGCGCCGGCCCCCACCGTCACCGCGCCGCCGCCCGCCGGCGGTGGCGGCGCCCAGCCGCGCCCGCCCCGGCCACCCGCACCGCCGGTGACGGTGACCGGGCGCTACCGGGTGCTGGAGAGCTGGGGCGACGGCTTCATCGGCGAGGTGCTGCTCACCAACTCCGGCGCGTCGGCGCGGCCGTGGTCGGTGCGGATGGAGCTGCCCCGCGGTGAGCTGGTCACCTCCTGGGTGGAGGGTGCCCCGCAGGGCAGCGCCCGGATGGCCGATCGGGTCTTCACGTACACCAGCGGAGCGGACGTGGCCGGCGGGGCGTCGGTGCCGCTGCGGTTCCACTTCGACCGCACCGGGGGGAACACCCGCCCGTCGTCGTGCACGGTGGACGGCAGGGCCTGCGGCGGGCTCTGAGCCCCCCACTGTCGCGTCTGGTCGACCCCCGGCACTCCCCGTGACAATGTCGGGTTTCGCAAGATTGCTGCTTTGTTGCGACTTGGTTTGCAAGGTATTGCAGAATGTTTCGGCAAGAGCTAGCGTGCGGGCCAATCACGACCAGAGGAAGGCCGTCGATGAAACCCCCGCCGATATCCCGCACCGCGCTGCTCGCCTTGGTCTCCACCCTCACCCTCGCCCTCGTCGGAGTTCCGGTCGCCGTGAACCAGTTCGGTGCCGGCGCGACCGAGCGGACCGCCGGCGCCGACCCCCTGGCCGCCACCGGCGCGGCCCAGTGGCGCTCCGAACCCAGCGCCGAGGTGCTGCTCGCCGCCGGCGCCGACGACAGCCGGGCCGAGCAGTTCTACTTCGTCCTGCCCGACCGGTTCGCCAACGGCGACCGGCGCAACGACACCGGCGGCCTCACCGGCGACCGGCTCCGCACCGGCCTGGACCCGAAGGACAAGGGCTTCTACCACGGCGGAGACCTCAAGGGCCTGATCGACAAGCTCGACTACATCGAGGGCCTCGGCACCACGGCCATCTGGCTGGCCCCGATCTTCAAGAACCGTCCCGTGCAGGGCAGCGGCACGGACGTCTCGGCCGGCTACCACGGGTACTGGATCACCGACTTCACCCAGGTCGACCCGCACTTCGGCACCAACGAGGAGATGCGGAAGCTGGTCGAGCTCGCCCACCGGCGGGGCATCAAGGTCTACCTCGACGTCATCGTCAACCACACCGCCGACGTGATCAGGTACGCCGAGAACAAGTACGCGTACATCGACAAGCAGGCCTCCCCGTACACCGACGCGCAGGGGCGCGAGTTCGAGGACCGCAACTACGCCGACGGCACCCGCGACTTCCCGAAGGTGAACGCGAACGCGGGCCCGTACACCCCCACCTTCGCCGACCCGGCGGACGCCAAGGTGAAGGTGCCGGCGTGGCTGAACGATCCGACGATGTACCACAACCGCGGCGACTCGACCTTCGCCGGTGAGAACAGCGAGTACGGCGACTTCTTCGGCCTCGACGACCTGTGGACCGAGCGTCCCGAGGTGGTCGCGGGCCTGACCAAGGCGTACGGCGACTGGATCGCCGACACCGGCGTCGACGGCTTCCGGCTCGACACCGTCAAGCACGTCAACCTCGACTTCTGGCCGCAGTTCAGCCAGGGCATCAAGCGAGCGGCCGACGCCGCCGGCAAGAAGGACTTCTTCATGTTCGGCGAGGTCTACAGCGCCGACCCGGAGGTCGCCTCGACCTACGTGCGGCGCGGCGGCCTGCCGGCCACCCTCGACTTCTCCTTCCAGGAGGCCGCCCGCGGCTACACCGCCGCGGCCGGCTCCGCCAAGGCGCTCGCCGACGTGTACGCCCGCGACGACCTCTACGCCGCCCGGGACACCGACGCCAACCGGCTGACCACCTTCCTGGGCAACCACGACATGGGCCGGATCGGCTCCTTCATCGCCGCCGCCGGCGGGGACGACGCCACCCAGCTGCGCCGCGACCAGCTCGCCCACCAGCTGATGTTCCTCACCCGCGGCCAGCCGGTCGTCTACTCCGGCGACGAGCAGGGCTTCACCGGCCCCGGTGGGGACAAGGACGCCCGGCAGGACATGTTCGCCAGCAGGACGGCGGACTACCTCGACGACGACCTGATCGGCACCACCCGCACCCACGCCAGCGACCAGTACGACACCAACCACCCGCTGTACCGCACCATCGCGGAGCTGGGCGAGCTGCGCCAGGCCCACCCGGGCCTGCGCGACGGCGTCCAGGTCACCCGGTACGCGGCCGACGGCCCCGGCGTCTTCGCCTTCTCCCGGATCGCCCCGGCCGACCGGACCGAGTACGTGGTGGCGGTGAACAACGCCGCCACCGCGCAGACTGTCTCCGTGGACACCTGGTCGGCCGGCACCACCTTCACCGGCATCTACGGCGCCTCGGCCACCCCGACCGCCGGCGCGGACGGCAAGGTCGGCGTGACCGTGCCGCCGATGTCCGCCGTGGTCCTCAAGGCCGGCCGGGCCATCCCGCAGGCCACCGCCGCGCCGGGCATCACCCTCACCGGGCCGGGCGACGCCCCGGTCGCCACCCGGGCCGCGGTCACCGCGCGGGTGACCGGGGACCCGCTGGCCACCGTCACCTTCGCCGCCCGGGTCCCCGGCGGCAGGTGGACCCTGCTGGGCAGCGCGCACTCCGCGCCGTACACCGTCCACCACGACCTGACCGGCCTGGCCGGCGGCACGAAGGTCGAGTACAAGGCCGTCGTCCGCGACGGCAAGGGGCGCACCGCCAGCACCCGGGGCACCGGAATCGTCGGCACCCCGGCGCAGAGCTCCTCGCGGGACTGGGTGGTGGTGCACTACCAGCGGCCCGCCGGCGGGTACGACGACTGGGGCCTCTACGCCTGGGGTGACATCGACCCGGCGTACGCCACCGAGTGGCCCAAGGGGCAGCCGTTCGCCGGTGAGGACTCCTACGGCCGGTTCGCCTGGGTCAAGCTCAAGCCGGGCGCGAAGTCGGTCGGCTTCCTGGTGGTCGACTCCGACGGCAACAAGGACGTCGCGAACGACCGCACCATCGACGTGACGCGCACCGGTGAGGTCTGGGTCAAGCAGGGCGACCCGACCCTCTACCCGACCCGGCAGGCCGCCACCGGCGAGCCCGACCCGGCCGTCGACGAGGGCACCGCGGTCATCCACTGGCGCAAGGCCGACAAGAACTACGACGGCTGGGGCCTGCACCTCTGGGACGGCGCGGCCAACCCGACCGACTGGGCCAGCCCGCTGAAGCCGGAGAAGATCGACTCCTACGGCGCGGTCTTCCGGGTGCCACTGGCCGCCGGGGCGACCGGGCTGAGCTACATCATCCACTCCGGCGACGAGAAGGATCAGCCCGAGGACCAGCGGCTGGACTTCGCCAGCGCCGGCCGGGAGGTCTGGCTGCTCGGCGGAGTCAAGGGCCGGCTGCTGCCGGCCAACTCCTCCGGCCCCGCCAAGGACCTGGACATCACCAAGCAGCGGGCCCACTGGATCGACCGGTCCACCGTCGCCTGGCCGGTCGGGCCGACCGACGGCAAGCAGTACGCCCTGGTCGCCGCCCCGGCGGGCGGGCTGAGCATCGCCGACGGCGAGCTGTCCGGGACGTACACCTCGCTGCCGCTGCGGGCGCAGCGCAACGGGCTCACCGAGGCCCAGCGCGCGGCCTTCCCGCACCTGTGGTCACACCGCACCTTCACGCTCGACCGGGCCGACCTGGCCAAGGTGCCGGCGGCGCTGCGCGGGCAGCTCGTGGTGACCGAGCGGGACGCCGAGGGCGCGCTGCTCGGTGCGACCGGCGTGCAGCTCCCCGGCGTGCTCGACGACGTCTACCGGCGGGCCACCGACGCCCGGCTCGGCGCGACCTTCGCCGGCGGGGTGCCCACCCTCGCGGTCTGGGCGCCGACGGCGCGTTCGGTGTCGCTGCAGCTCTTCGACTCGCCCACCGCGCAGCCGAGGACCGTGGCGATGAGCCGCAACGACCGCACCGGCGTCTGGTCGGTGCGCGGTGCGCGGTCCTGGACCGGCAGCTACTACCGCTACCAGGTGCAGGCGTGGCAGCCGGCGGCGCAGAAGGTGGTCACCGCGGCGGTGACCGACCCGTACTCGGTGGCCCTCGCGCCGAACTCGACGCACAGTCAGATCGTCGACCTGAGCGACCCGTCGCTCGCGCCGGCCGGCTGGGCGAAGCTGCGCAAGCCGGCGGCGGTGCCGCCGGCCAAGGTGCAGATCTCCGAGCTGTCGGTGCGGGACTTCTCGATCGCCGACGCGACGGTGCCGGCCGAGCGGCGGGGCACCTACCTCGCCTTCACCGACCCGGCCACCGCCGGCATGAAACACCTGAAGGCGCTCGGCGCCGCCGGGGTGAACCACCTGCACCTGCTGCCGGCCTTCGACTTCGCCACCATCCCCGAGAAGCGGGCCGACCAGGCGCAGCCGAACTGCGACCTGGCCGCGCTGCCGCCGGACTCCGACGAGCAGCAGAAGTGCGTCGCGGCGGTCGCCGAGTCCGACGGCTACAACTGGGGCTACGACCCGCTGCACTACACCGTGCCGGAGGGCGGCTACGCCGTCGACCCGGCCGGGGCGAAGCGGACCACCGAGTTCCGGCAGATGGTCGCCGGGGTCAACGGCGCTGGCCTGCGCGTGGTTATGGACGTCGTCTACAACCACACCTCGGCCGCCGGGACCGACCCCAAGTCGGTGCTCGACCAGATCGTGCCCGGCTACTACCACCGGCTGCTGCCCGACGGCAGCGTCGCCAACTCGACCTGCTGCGCCAACACCGCCCCCGAGCACGCCATGATGGGAAAGCTCGTGGTCGACTCCCTGGTCACCTGGGCGAAGCAGTACAAGGTGGACGGCTTCCGCTTCGACCTGATGGGTCACCACCCGAAGGCGAACATCCTGGCCGTACGGGCCGCGCTGGACCGGCTCACGCTCGCCCGCGACGGCGTGGACGGGAAGAAGATCCTGCTGTACGGCGAGGGCTGGAACTTCGGCGAGGTCGCCGACGACGCCCGGTTCGTCCAGGCCACCCAGGCCAACATGGCCGGCACCGGCGTCGGCACCTTCAACGACCGGCTCCGCGACGCGGTGCGGGGCGGTGGCCCGTTCGACGCCAACCCGCGCGTGCAGGGCTTCGCCTCCGGGCTGTACACCGACCCGAACGGCGACGAGGTCAACGGCACCGAGGACGAGCAGCGCGAGAAGCTGCTGCACGCGCACGACCTGATCAAGGTGGGGCTCGTCGGCAACCTGCGCGGCTACCGCTTCACCGACTCCTCCGGCCGGCAGGTCACCGGCGCCCAGGTGGACTACAACGGTTCCCCGGCCGGCTACACCGCCGCTCCGGGAGAGGCGATCACCTACGTCGACGCGCACGACAACGAGATCCTGTACGACGCGCTGGCGTACAAACTGCCGCAGGACACCTCGGCCACCGACCGGGCCCGGATGCAGGTGCTGGCCCTGGCCACCACCGCCCTCGGGCAGGGCGCCGGGTTCGTCACCACCGGCACCGAGCGGCTGCGCTCGAAGTCGCTGGACCGCAACTCGTACAACTCCGGCGACTGGTTCAACCAGATCCGCTGGGACTGCGCCCAGGGCAACGGGTTCGGCGCCGGCCTCCCGCCCGAGCAGGACAACAAGGACAAGTGGCCGTACGCGAAGCCGCTGTTGGCCGATCCGAAGCTGGTCCCGGACTGCGCGGCGATCAACACCACCGACGCCCGGTACGCCGAGCTGCTGCGGATCCGGACCTCCTCGCCGGTCTTCGGGCTGGCCACGGCCGACGAGGTGCAGAAGCGGGTCGCCTTCCCGCTCTCCGGGGAGAAGGAGACGCCCGGCGTGGTCACCATGACGCTGGACGGTCGGGGTCTGGACGGGCGCTGGAAGTCGGTGACGGTGGTGTTCAACGCCACCCCGCAGGCGGTGACGCAGCAGCTCGCCGGGCTGCGCGGCGCGGACGTCACGCTGCACCCGGTGCTGCGCGACTCCGCGGACCCGGCGCTGCGTACGGCGTCGTTCGACGCGGCGAGCGGCACGTTCCGGGTGCCGGCCCGCAGCGTGGCGGTCTTCGTGCAGCGCTGACTCGAACGCGGGCCGGGCCGGCCCCTCCGCGAGAGCGGAGGGGCCGGCCCTTCTGCGTCAGCCGATCCTTGCCGCTGTCGACGCTGGGCGGACATAACGGCTGTTAAGCCCCAGAAGACGTGAACTATCTGCTTATCGCACCCCAGGCCCTAGATGTCACGAAACCTGGAAACTCCTCTCGTTCGGCATGAATCAGCCTAACGTTCGTCTTAGCTCGTCCTCCTGAGCCGACCGGAAGGGAATGAGGAACATGTCGATGAGGTTCTTGACCAAGCTCGCCGGCGGGATGGTGTTGGGCAGCGCCGCGCTACTGCTCGCTGCGCCCGCCACCGCGCTCGCCGCGCCCGACGACGGGCCGACCAAGCAGCCCAAGGCCTCGACCCAGGGGCAGAAATCGAAGAAGTCAGACGACAAGCCCAAGACGTTCGACCTGAAGGACCGGGACGGGAACGGGGTCACCTGCGCGACCACCAGGCAGATCAACGAGCAGAACATCTCCAACATCATCCAGGACAACACGATCGAGGACAGCGTCGTCACCTTCAACCTGAGCGCCGCGCAGTCGGCGACGAACACCAGGACCTCCCAGCCCAACACCATCGTGGTCTGCATCCGCGACCTCGAGGTGGGAGTGGACGTGGAGACCGACCTGCTCGGCGACCTGCTCAGGATGGTCGAGGCCAGTCTCGGCCGGGCTGGGTCGCCGGTGGGCAAGCCTGCCGGCAACACCGCCGCGACTGGCGGCGCGTACGCGGGTCCGGACGGAGCCTGGGTGCTCCCGGGCACGGCTGGCGTCGCGGCCGGTGACGGTGGCGCGTTCTCCGACACCAACACCGGTGTTCTGACGGCGACCGGTGCCGGCATGATGGGCGCGGGTGTGCTCGGTGGCATCGCACTGCTGCGTCGGCGGACGGCCGATGGCACTGTCGCCTAGGGCGGCCAGGAGCGCCGGCGGCCGCCACGGGCTCCCGTGGCGTGCCGCCGGCCTCGTCATGGTCGTCCTCGTCACGCTCACCGGAGCGGGATTGATCGTGCACGCGGCCACGGCTTCCGATCCGGTCGGACCGCCACCACAGCCCGACCCCGCCGCCGCACCGCTGTCCCTGCTGTCACCGTTGGCGGACGAGCCCACCACACCAGATGCGACGCCGAGCGGAGCCGACGCGTCGCCGACCACCGGGGCGCCCCGCGGCGAGGCCCGTGGCGCGCGCGGCCGCCTCGAGAACGATTCCAGGTCCGCCGCGACCCGGCCGTCCTCCTCGCCGACGTTGGCCGGGATGCCGCGATCGCAGCCCACCCGCATCAGGATCCCGCGGATCGGCGTTGACGCGCCAACGGTCCCGCTCGGGCTGGACCGCAACCAGCAGATCGCGGTCCCGCCGGTCAACCAGCCCGATACGGCCGGCTGGTACAAGCTGGGACCGAGTCCCGGCGAGACCGGGACCGCGGTGCTGGTGGGCCACGTCGACTCACGCGCCACCGGGCGAGCGGTCTTCTTCCGCCTGGGCGCGCTGAAGCCGAAGGACACCGTCGAGGTACTTCGCAAGGATGGCAAGAAGGCTCGATTCGTCGTCGACGGCGTGGTCCGCTACCCGAAGACCAAGCTTCCGCTGAAGCAGGTCTACGGTCACACCGGCAAGGCGCAGCTCCGCGTGATCACCTGTGGTGGCAAGTACGACAAGGCAGCGAGGTCGTACAAGGACAACATCGTGGTGTTCGCGACGCTGGTGCCGTGACCTCCTGGCTCCTTGGCCCTGGTCGGTGGTGACCTGCGAGGTGGGGTCGCGACGCGTGCGCAGCCGCCGTGGATCGTGCCGGACGGGCTGTGGCAGCGCATCGCGCCGTTCCGGTGGGAAGGCGGCCACGACGTCCAGGAAGCCTTCCTCGCGTCATCACGTGCCGACACGTTGACCGAGGTTTGTCAGGACCTCTTATAGCAGCCGAGGGCATGTTCTCCGCAGAAACCTGAAAAGCGCTCCGAACGAACATGAACCTCTCTTATGTTCGTGGTGGCTCGTCTTCCGGAGCCGATCAGGAGGGAGTGAGGGACATGTCGAAGAAGTTTCTGACCAAGCTCGCCGGTGGGGTGCTGCTGGGCAGCGCCGCACTGCTGCTCAGTGCGCCCACCGCCGCGCTCGCCGCGTCCGACGGGGAGTACGGGGAGAGGGACCGCGGCGGGTTCGTCTGCGCGACCAACGAGCAGTTCAACGAGGTGTTCGCCGCCAACATCATTAGCGACAACGACATCGAGGACAGCGAAGTCACCTTCGAGCAGGAGGTGACGGTCGACGCGTCGAACGAGAACAGGACTCAGCCCAACACCATCATCGTCTGTGTCCGCGACGTGGACGTGGACGTGGCGGTGGAGGACTAGGAGCGGCTCGAGTCGCTCGAGGGTCCCAGCATCAGCTGGGCCGCTCGTGCGGCTCGCCGGTGGGCCAGCATGCCGGCAACGCGCCCGGTGGCATCCCACCGTCGCGTCCTGGACAGGAGCGCCAGCGGCGGTCACGGGTTCCCGTGGCCTGCCGCTGGCGCTTCTTGGTGCGTCTGATGCTCACCATGCACAGGATCGACCCGGCTCCCGGCGACCCCGAGCCACCCGCCTGAGCCCTGAGCGGCTACCTGGCACAACAACTCATCCAGCCGGAGGTTGTCACGCGCGCGTGCCGACACCGACCCGTTCACGGACGTCCTGAGACCCGACATCGGCGGCAGCCCGGGCTCGGACCTGTGTGACGATCAGTATCAGGAGCTTGAGTGGCACGGGGCTCTGTCCTCAACCGGTACGGTGTGGCGCCGACCGCTGGTGACGTGGCCCCCGATCGTCGGCTGTCACGCCCTGCCGGGGCTGGTGATGGCCGGCCCCTGCAGCTTCTCGTTCACCTGGCGGCGGTGGCGCTCTCCTTCGTCGGCACCCTGCCGTTCCAGCATGGAGTCCACCGGTGGGGACCGGTGATCCGGCGCCGGATCGTGCCGGTCGCCGCGGCCCGGCGCTTGGAACTCGGCCGTCGCGGTGAGCAGACTGGCGGGTACCCGTTCGGACGGTGGGGCCAGCGTCGGCATGCCGGTGAGTAGTGGCCAGAGTGACGGCGTCGACCAACCGTCTTCCGCGTCCCACCCACCGGACGGGTCGGTCCGGGTCGGCCGCGTTCCGCCCGGCCCGTAGGGTGGCTGACCTGGCGCCTCGGCTCCGGCGACGAGGTCGTCGGCATCGCGGCCCAGCTCGCGCGGCTGCTGCTCCGGCTTCGTCACCGCCCGCACCGGCGGCCGCGCCGCCCGGTACGCCGAGCTGCCGAAGGATTCGCGCCTCCTCGCCCGGTGTTCGGGCTGACCACGGCGGAGCAGGTGCAGCAGGCGCACCCTTCCCGCTCTGCGGCGAGGCGTAGACCCCCGGCGCGCTCACCAGGACGCTGGACGGTCGCGGCCTCGACGGGCGCCGGAATTCCGTGACGGGCTTCAACGCCATCCCAGGCGTGGCGACGCGGCAGCTGACCGGGCTGCGCGGGGCGGACGTGGCGCTGCACCCGGTGCTGCGGACGGCCAGATCAACGCGACCACGGCGCGTTCACCGTGCCGGCGCGAAGCGTCGCGGTCTTGTGCGGCGGTAGTGCGGCAGTGGCCGGCCCCCTCCCGCGGTGACGCGGAAGAGGGCCGGCTCGTCTCTCCTGGCGGCGGTCCTCCGACCCGCCGGGTCCGATCCGGTTGGACCGTTCCCGGGCGGGCCGGAGGGGGTCGCCTCAGCCGATGCCGTCAGCGGTTCGGCTGTTCACTGCGCTGGTGGTTCAGGCGTGGCAGTCTTTGACGTTGACGCAGTTCTTGGGGTCGTTGTCGGTGACGGTGGACTTGTCGTCGAGTTCGACCTTGCCGTTCTTGTTGAAGATGCCGCCGGCGATCTTGCGGTGGTGGTCGTTCTCGCCGTTGGCCTTGTTGTCCTTGACCTTGGTCTTGTCGAGGGTGACCTTGCCCTTGTTGTTGTAGATGCCGCCGCCGTTCTCGCCGGCGATGTTTTCCTTGATCAGGCTGTCGCGCAGGACCAGGAACGCGTCGAAGTCGTCGTGGTCGCGGTCGCGGTGGTCGTTGTCCTTGTTGTCCTTGTTGCCGTTGTTGCTGTGGTCGTTCTTGTCGTTCTTCGGTTCGCCGTTGAAGATGCCGCCGCCGAAGCGTCCGGCGTGGTTCGCGGCGATGAGGGTGTCGGTGATGGTGGCGCGGCCGACCTTGTCGTCGTCCTTGCGGTCGTCGTCCTTGCGGTCGTCGTCCTTGCGGTCGTTGCGGTCGTTGCGGTCGTTGCGGTCGTTGTCCTTGCGGTCTCCGCCGGTGTTGTAGATGCCGCCGCCGTCCTTGCTGGCGTCGTTCTCGGCGACGGTGACGTGGTCGAGCCTGAGGTCGGTGTTGCGGGCGTAGATGCCGCCACCGTTCTCGCAGGCGCTGTTGTCCTTGACGAAGGTCCAGCTGATCTCGACGTAGCCGCCGGAGCTGAAGAGGCCACCGCCGTTCTTGTCGGCCTTGTTGCCCTGGATGAGGCTCTTCTCGATCTCGACGTTGCCGGCCTTGTCGCGGTCGTGGCGGCCGTTGTCCTTGTCGCGGTCGTGCTTCTTGCCGTCGTCCTTGCCGTTGGCGATGCCGCCGCCGTTCTTCCCGGCGGTGTTGTCGGTGATCTTCGACTTCTCGATCTCGAGTTGGCCGGCGTTGAAGATGCCGCCGCCGTTGTCGTTGGCCTGGTTGTGGTCGACCTTGCTGAGCTTGAGGGTGACCTTGCCGTAGTTGGCGATCGCGCCGCCGTTGCCGCTGGCGCTGTTGCGGGTCAGCTTGGTGTTGTCGAGGTAGGCGCGGCCGCCCTTCTCGACCAGCAGCGCACCGCCGTCCTCGCCCCGGTCCCGGTCCCGGTCCCGGTCCCGGTCCCGGTCCCGGTCCCGGTCCTTGTCCTTGTCCTTGTCCTTGTCGTTGTTCTTGTCGTTGTCGTTGCGCGAGGAGTAGGTGGAGACGTTGGCTCCGCGGGACTTGAGCGCGGAGGCCAGGAGGTCCTTGAGCCGCTCCTTCTTCTCCTCGCCCTTGTCGTCCTTCTTGTCCTCGTCCTTCTTCTTGTCCTCGTCGTCGGCGGCCTTGCCGTCCTTGAGGGTCAGATCCTTCAGGGTCAGGTCACCGCCGTCGGCGACCTTGAAGATCCGGAACGCGTCCTTGGAGTCCCGCTTGATCGTCGCGCCCTCACCCTTGATGGTGATCTCCTGCTTGATCACCGGCAGGCCCGTGCGGGACTTCTTGTCGTCCCTGTCGTCCCTGTCGTCCTTGTCGTCCTTCTTGCCGTCGTGCTTCTTGCCGTCGTCCTTGCCGTCGTGCTTCTTGCCGTCGTCCTTCTTGTCGTCGTGCTTCTTGTCGTCGTGCTTCTTGTCGTCGTCCTTCTTGTCCTCGTCGTCGAACTCGTCGAGCTCGTAGGTGCAGTTCTTGGCAAGCTTCAGGGTGCCCCCGTGACCACGGTTGAGCAGATCGATGGCCTCGATGAGATCCTCCTCGTCACAGTCCACCTCCTTGACCCGGTCCCCGTCGCGGCCCTTGTCATCCTTACCGCGCTCACCCCGGCCCTTGTCGTCCCGGCCGCGCTCACCCCGGCCGTCGTCGTCCCGGCCGCGCTCACCCCGGCCGTCGTCGTCCCGGCCGCGCTCACCCCGGCCGTCGTCATCCTTACCGCGTTCACCGCGGCCGTTGTCGTGCCAGCCCTGGTCGTCTCCCCAGGCATCCTCGTTCCAGTTGCCGGCGCCGGGGCCCTGACTTTGCCAGTCACGACCCTCCTCGTTGCGCTTGTCGTCGTTGTTGAGCTGCTGCGCCGTGGACCGCTTCGGATCGGCCAGGCCATTGACGCCGCCGCCCCCGTATGCGACTCCCGTGAGACTGACCGCTCCCGTCAGGCCCAGGACGCCGGTGGCGAGCCACAGCTTGCGCCGGCCCGCCGCTGACGTGGTCTGGCGAACGGCGTCATCGTTACTGCGAAGGTAGTTGGACATCTGCGCTCTCTGCCCTCTCCTTGTACCCAGACAAGGTCGCTTCGCCTTCGCGAGCGGCCTTCGCTACAAATCGGTTGTAGCTCCTGAACAACACCGTATGGGAATGTTCTTCATCATGTGGATGTATCCGAAGGAAGCCCACATTTGGTGCATGGAAGGGTCGGGTAGGCAGGAGTGCGGACGCCCGGTGCGGGCGTCGTAGGAGGGCACCGAAGGCGCCATACCGGGCTTCGAGCTCGAAGCCCTCGCGGCGTCGCACAGCGGTCGGCCGCGACACTCAGCTCGGCGGAGGCCGCACGCCACCACCCGACGCCGTCCTGTCGGACCTGCACCCCAGGCGGGCGACCGAAGGCGGGAGCCCCTTTCCGCCCGCTGGTTGCGCGGCGGAAGGGACTCCCGCGTTCTGTGGTGGTTCAGGCGTGGCAGTCTTTGACGTTGACGCAGTTCTTGGGGTCGTTGTCGGTGACGGTGGACTTGTCGTCGAGTTCGACCTTGCCGTTCTTGTTGAAGATGCCGCCGGCGATCTTGCGGTGGTGGTCGTTCTCGCCGTTGGCCTTGTTGTCCTTGACCTTGGTCTTGTCGAGGGTGACCTTGCCCTTGTTGTTGTAGATGCCGCCGCCGTTCTCGCCGGCGATGTTTTCCTTGATCAGGCTGTCGCGCAGGACCAGGAACGCGTCGAAGTCGTCGTGGTCGCGGTCGCGGTGGTCGTTGTCCTTGTTGTCCTTGTTGCCGTTGTTGCTGTGGTCGTTCTTGTCGTTCTTCGGTTCGCCGTTGAAGATGCCGCCGCCGAAGCGTCCGGCGTGGTTCGCGGCGATGAGGGTGTCGGTGATGGTGGCGCGGCCGACCTTGTCGTCGTCCTTGCGGTCGTCGTCCTTGCGGTCGTCGTCCTTGCGGTCGTTGCGGTCGTTGCGGTCGTTGCGGTCGTTGTCCTTGCGGTCTCCGCCGGTGTTGTAGATGCCGCCGCCGTCCTTGCTGGCGTCGTTCTCGGCGACGGTGACGTGGTCGAGCCTGAGGTCGGTGTTGCGGGCGTAGATGCCGCCACCGTTCTCGCAGGCGCTGTTGTCCTTGACGAAGGTCCAGCTGATCTCGACGTAGCCGCCGGAGCTGAAGAGGCCACCGCCGTTCTTGTCGGCCTTGTTGCCCTGGATGAGGCTCTTCTCGATCTCGACGTTGCCGGCCTTGTCGCGGTCGTGGCGGCCGTTGTCCTTGTCGCGGTCGTGCTTCTTGCCGTCGTCCTTGCCGTTGGCGATGCCGCCGCCGTTCTTCCCGGCGGTGTTGTCGGTGATCTTCGACTTCTCGATCTCGAGTTGGCCGGCGTTGAAGATGCCGCCGCCGTTGTCGTTGGCCTGGTTGTGGTCGACCTTGCTGAGCTTGAGGGTGACCTTGCCGTAGTTGGCGATCGCGCCGCCGTTGCCGCTGGCGCTGTTGCGGGTCAGCTTGGTGTTGTCGAGGTAGGCGCGGCCGCCCTTCTCGACCAGCAGCGCACCGCCGTCCTCGCCCCGGTCCCGGTCCCGGTCCCGGTCCCGGTCCCGGTCCCGGTCCCGGTCCTTGTCCTTGTCCTTGTCCTTGTCGTTGTTCTTGTCGTTGTCGTTGCGCGAGGAGTAGGTGGAGACGTTGGCTCCGCGGGACTTGAGCGCGGAGGCCAGGAGGTCCTTGAGCCGCTCCTTCTTCTCCTCGCCCTTGTCGTCCTTCTTGTCCTCGTCCTTCTTCTTGTCCTCGTCGTCGGCGGCCTTGCCGTCCTTGAGGGTCAGATCCTTCAGGGTCAGGTCACCGCCGTCGGCGACCTTGAAGATCCGGAACGCGTCCTTGGAGTCCCGCTTGATCGTCGCGCCCTCACCCTTGATGGTGATCTCCTGCTTGATCACCGGCAGGCCCGTGCGGGACTTCTTGTCGTCCCTGTCGTCCCTGTCGTCCTTGTCGTCCTTCTTGCCGTCGTGCTTCTTGCCGTCGTCCTTGCCGTCGTGCTTCTTGCCGTCGTCCTTCTTGTCGTCGTGCTTCTTGTCGTCGTGCTTCTTGTCGTCGTCCTTCTTGTCCTCGTCGTCGAACTCGTCGAGCTCGTAGGTGCAGTTCTTGGCAAGCTTCAGGGTGCCCCCGTGACCACGGTTGAGCAGATCGATGGCCTCGATGAGATCCTCCTCGTCACAGTCCACCTCCTTGACCCGGTCCCCGTCGCGGCCCTTGTCATCCTTACCGCGCTCACCCCGGCCCTTGTCGTCCCGGCCGCGCTCACCCCGGCCGTCGTCGTCCCGGCCGCGCTCACCCCGGCCGTCGTCGTCCCGGCCGCGCTCACCCCGGCCGTCGTCATCCTTACCGCGCTCACCGCGGCCGTTGTCGTGCCAGCCCTGGTCGTCCCAATCGCCGAAGTCGTAGCCCTGACCACCGTGCTTGCCGGCGCCGACGTGGGACTTCTCGCCGTCACCCTTGCCGGCGTCGCTGACGGGCTGCTTCGTGGACGATTGAGCGCCCGAGCTTCTATCAGGGCCACCGGACTTGTCATCACGGGCGGCCAGGCCGCCCAGTGCCGCCAAGCCGACCACGCCGGTCAGTCCGGCCACGCCGGCAGCCACCCAGAGTTTGCGCCGCCCTGTACCCGCCGTGGCCGCGGTAGCCCCATCGTCGGGAGTCGTTTGGTTGTTGGACATCAGAGTCTTCCGCCCTTTCCTGCTACCAGACGGGGCCGCACCGCACGAGACGGCGCGACCAGCTACAAATCGGTTGCAGCCTCTGAGGCCCACCGTATGAGAACGATCCTCGCGATGCGGACTTATCCGAAAAAGGCACGTATTCCGCTCAGTGCCAGCCAGGTTCCCGGCAACGGACCGGGGTCGACAGGAAGGGCTGTGACCAGCACAAACGCATCCCCGCAGACGACGAAGGGCCCCTCCCGCGTACGGGAAGGGGCCCTTCGGGGCGTACGGGGTCAGCCGGGCAGGCGGGGACCCGCCTCGCGCTGCTCGGCCAGCCAGGTCTCCACCTCGTCCGAGCGGCGCGGGAGCCCGGCCGAGAGGTTCACCGAGCCGTCTGCGGTGACCAGGATGTCGTCCTCGATCCGGACGCCGATGCCGCGCAGCTCCTCGGGGACCAGCTCGTCCTCCGGCTGGAAGTAGAGACCGGGCTCCACCGTCAGCACGTAGCCCTCGCCCAGCGCGCCGTCGCGGTAGTGCTCCTTGCGGGCGTTGGCGCAGTCGTGCACGTCGATGCCGAGCATGTGGCTGGTGCCGTGCAGGGTCCACCGGCGGTAGATCGTCGAGGTCGGGTCCATCGCCTCGTCCACGCTCACCGGCAGCAGGCCGAGGTCCTTCAGCGCCTCGGCGAGCACGCGCATGGAAGTCTGGTGCACGTCCTTGAACGCCACCCCCGGCTTGATGACGTCGATGCCGGCCTGCTGGGCGGCGTACACCGCGTCGTAGACCTGGCGCTGCAACGGGGTGAACCGGCCGTCGACCGGCAGCACGCGGGTCACGTCGGCGGTGTAGAGGTGGCGGTTCTCCACCCCCATGTCCATCAGCAGCAGCTCACCCGGACGGGTGGCCCCGTGGTTGTGCACCCAGTGCAGGATCGTGGCGTGCTCACCGGCGCCGACGATCGAGCCGTACCCGACGTCGTTGCCGTCGTGCCGGGCGCGCAGCGCGAAGATCCCCTCCAGCAGCCGCTCGGAGACGCTCCGGTCGGCCGGCAGCGCCCGGGCGACGTCCTCGAAGCCGCGTACGGTCGCGTCCACGGCCTGCTGGAGCTGGGCGATCTCCCACTCGTCCTTGACCAGCTTCAGCTCCGAGATCGCGATGGCCAGCTCGCGGTCGCGGGCCGGCTGCCCCTCCGCGCGGGCGCCGTCCCAGGGGCGCACGGCCGCGTCCACCCGGGCGTCGAAACCGCGCAACACCCGGGTACGCCCCGGCGCCAGCCCGGCCAGCGCCGCGTCCAGCTCGGTCAGGTCCTCGGTGGGCAGGCCCAGCTCGGTCGACTTCTCCGCCAGGGTGTGCCGGCGGCCCACCCACAGCTCGCCGTGCCGGCTGCGGAAGAACTCGTCGGTCTGCCGGGACGACCGCGGCCGCATGTACAGCGTGGCGTCGTGCCCGGAGCCGTTCGGCCGGAGCACCAGCACGCTGTCCGGGTCGTGGTCACCGGTCAGGTACGCGAAGTCGCTGCCCGGCCGGAAGGGGTGGTCGGTGTCGTTGGCGCGTACCTTCTCGCCGCCGGTGGGGACGACCAGCGTCTCGCCCGGGAACGCCGCGGAGAGCGCGGCCCGCCGCTTGGCGTAGTTCGGCACCTCCGGGCGGGGCCCGACCGGCAGGGTCGTGTCCCGCCAGCCCTGGCGCATGAAGGCCAGGAAGGCCTCCGGAAAGTCCGGGTCGTGCGATTCGGTGCCGTCCGCCGGCTTGCCACGTTCCTCGGTCATGGACCGCTCCCTCCGCCTCGTCGCTGGTCCAGACGGTACCGCGCGTCCACCGACAGGAGTGCCCGCGGTGCCGCGACGGCCAGGTGGGCAGGGTGTGGAGGGGCAGAGCCAGCGGTGCCACAACGTCCGAATCAGGCGCGTGAAAAGATGACCACCATGTGCGGACTCCTGGCCTTCTTCAGTGCGCGCGGCGACGCCGCCGCTCACCGCGACAACATCGCCGGGGCGTTGGAATGCCTGCACCACCGCGGCCCGGACGAGACCGGGGTCGAGGTGGTCGGGGACGCCTCCGGCCGGTACGCGGACGGCGTGTTCGCGCACAAGCGTCTGGCGATCATCGACGTGGCGTCGAGCCACGAGCCGCTGCCCTACGCGGACGGCCGCTACCTGCTCACCTTCAACGGTGAGATCTACAACTACATCGAGCTGCGCGACGAACTGGTACGCAGCTACGGCGCCCAGTTCGCCACGGCCGGCGACGGCGAGGTGATCGTCGCCGGCTACCACTACTGGGGCGAGCAGGTGCTCACCCGGTTGCGGGGCATGTTCGCCTTCGTCATCTGGGACCGGCAGGAGCGCCGCGCGTTCGGCGCCCGGGACTACTTCGGCATCAAGCCGCTGCACTACCTGGAGACCCAGGACGGCCTCTACCTCGCCTCGGAGAAGAAGGCGCTGCTGCCCTTCGCGCACTCCTACTACCAGGGCGACGCCGGCATCGACACGGCCAACCTGAGCCACTACCTCACCCTCCAGTACGTCCCGGAGCCGGGCACGCTGCACAAGGGCATCAGCCGGATCGGCTCGGGGGAGTACCTGACCTGGTCGCCGGGCGGCCGGCTCGACGTGCGCCGGTGGTACCGCCCGGTGTTCCGCCCCGCCCCGGTCTCCGACGAGCAGAAGCTCTACCACGAGATCCGGGAGACGCTGCGGGAGAGCGTGCGCATGCACATGCGCTCGGACGTGCCGGTCGGCTCGTTCCTGTCCAGTGGCATCGACTCGACCGCCGTGGTGGCCCTGGCCCGCGAGTTCAACCCGAACATCCTCACCTTCACCGTCGGGTACGACGTGCCCGGCTACTCGGAGATCGACGTCGCGCAGGACTCGGCGCGGCACCTCGACGTGACCACCATCCCGACCAAGATCGGGCCGCAGGACATGATCGAGGCGCTCCCGAAGATCGTCTGGCACCTCGACGACCCGGTGGCCGACCCGGCGCTGGTGCCGCTCTACTTCGTGGCCAAGAAGGCCGCCGAGCACGTCACCGTGGTGCTCTCCGGTGAGGGCGCCGACGAGTTCTTCGGCGGCTACACGATCTACCGGGAGCCGCTCTCCCTCGGGGCGGTCAACGGCCTGCCGGGCGGGGTGCAGAAGGGGCTGCGGGCGGTCTCCAAGGCGATCCCGCAGGGCGTCAAGGGCAAGAGCTTCCTGGAGCGCGGCACCACCCCGATCGAGGAGCGCTACTACGGCAACGCCCGGATGTTCACCGAGGAGGAGAAGCAGCACCTGCTGCGCCGGTACGACCCCGCGGTGCGCTACACCGACGTCACCGCGCCGATCTACGCCGAGTGCACCGAGCTCGACGACGTCACCAAGATGCAGTACGTCGACCTCTACACCTGGCTGCGCGGCGACATCCTGGTCAAGGCCGACCGGATCTCGATGTCCCACTCGCTGGAGGTCCGGGTGCCGTTCCTGGACCGCGAGGTCTTCGACGTGGCGGCGAAGATCCCGGTGGACCTGAAGCTCCCGCCGCGCTCCGACGCCACCAAGTACGCCATGCGCCAGGCGCTCCAGGGTGTGGTCCCGCCGGCGATCGTCAACCGGAAGAAGCTCGGCTTCCCGACCCCCACCCGGGTCTGGCTGCGCGGCGAGATGTACGAGTGGGCCCGGCACGTCATCGCGACCTCCGGCGCGGGCGACCTGATCGACCTGTCGTACGCGCTGCGGCTGCTGGACGAGCACAAGCGGGAGGAGGCGGACCACTCCCGCAAGGTGTGGACCGTGCTGATCTTCTGTGTCTGGCACGCCATCTTCGTCGCCAAGACCCTCGACCCGGGCATCCAGCGCAACCAGTCCGCCCTGCTCACCAAGCCCGTGGTCGGCAGCATGGTCCGCTGACGTCCACGCGCCCACCGCTGGTGATCAAGAGGTTTGCGTCGGCCGGAGTCCGCTCCGGTGACGCAAACCTCTTGATCGTTTCAGCGGCCCGTCGCCGGCGGTTCGCCGGCGGGGCAGGGGGTGTCAGCGGCCGGTGCAGGTGAGGGTGGGCAGGGTGTTGGTGCCGGTGGTGGTGGCGGTGAAGCCGAAGGTGGTGGTGCCCTCCGGGGCGATCGTGCCGTTCCACGCCGCGTTGGTCACGGTGACCGCCGAGCCGGCCGTGCTCGCGGTGCCGTTCCAGAGATTGCTGATCTGCTGACCGCTGGGCCAGGTCCAGGTGGCCGTCCAGCCGCCGTACGTCCGGGTGCTGTGGTTCATGATCATGACCTCGCCCTGGAACCCGCCGGGCCAGGCGCTGACCACCTTGTAGACGGCCATGCAGTCACCGCCGTGCGGCGGCGGCGTGGTCGGGCTCGGCGGGGGTGTCGTCGGGCTCGGCGGTGGCGTGGTGGGGGTGGGCGGGGCAGTGGTGGGGCTCGGCGGCGGGGTGCCGCCGGAACCGACCCCGGTCACCTCGCCGTTGCCGCCGTCGAAGGTGACGTCCGAGCAGCCGAAGAAGTTCTCCTGGCTGTCCGAGCGGACCCAGCGCGAGTAGATGATGTGCCGCCCGCTCTTGCCCGACGGCAGGTTGCCGCTGAAGTAGTAGTGCCCCTCGTTGGTGCCGACCGCGCCGCGCTGCGGCGGGTTGGTCACCGTCAGGAACGGCTGCTCCTCCAGGTCGCTCCAGGCCAGCGGCCGGGTCGGGCTCCAGCTGTCCTTCGTCACGTGGAAGTAGAAGGTGCCCGGGTGGTGGGCCCAGTTGCTGTACCGGAAGTCCAGTCGGGCGCCGGCGGTCAGGTGGGTCAGCGGCCAGTCGGTGCGGGCCAGGTCGTACCCGGCGAAGCCGGGGTTGCCGCCACTGCACAGCCTGCCGTCCGGGATGAAACCGACGGTCCGGCCGCCGGCGTCCGAGCGGAGCACGCTGAACCAGTTGTAGAGGGAGTTGGCGCCGCTCTGCGCCACGGCCGCCGAGCAGGCCGGGTTGACCGGCTTGATCTCCCCGGTGGCGGTGAGGCCGTCCTTCCAGCACAGGTAGGTCCGGCTGCCCGGGGTCATCGCGGCGCCGTGCGCGGCGGCCGGCTCGGGGCCGGACGTCAGCGCGACCGCGCCGAGGGTGAGGGTGGCGGCCGCGGTGAGCAACGCGGCCGTACGGGAACGGATCACGGGGTTCTCCTGACCCGCGGGGCGGGCGGCACGGCCGGCCCCGCTGTGACGAGCGGATGCGACGAGCGCGGCGTCGCGGCGGCCCCGGATCTTTGAGGGGCGGACGCGCGCCGCCTGCGGTCCGCGTCCGGCGGACCGGTGCCCCTCGCGTCGGCTCCCCACCCCGGCCGGTGAGCGCGGCAGCCCCCGCGCCCGTCCGGCAGCGTCATCCCACCACGGCCCGAAGATCGACGCAATAGGTGAGCCTCGATATGAGGGGACGGTGGGGTGCCGGGGCGGGCACTGTGCCAACCTGGACCGACAGGTTCGGTGAGGTGGAGGCGACGTGGGATACGCGGTGGTGCTCGGCGAGGCGCTGGTCGACCTGCTCGACGGCGAGTGCGAGGGGCGGCCCGTGTTCCGGCAGGAGATCGGCGGGGGCCCGCTCAACGTCGCGGTCGGGGTGTCCCGGCTCGGCGGCGCGGCGCAGTTCGTCGGCTCGCTCGGCGACGACGTGCTGGCCGACCGGATCCGGGCCTTCCTGCGCGACGCCGGGGTGGGGCTGGCCGGCGCGGTCACCGTGGGCGCCGCCACCACCCTCGCGGTGACCACCCACGCCGGCCCCGAACCGGACTTCCGCTTCTACGGCGACCCGCCCTCCTACGGGCTGCTCACCGCCGACGACCTGGACCTCGCCCTGGTCGAGGGCGCCGACGTGGTCTACTGCGGTTCGATCGTGCTGCTCTGCCCGCCGGCGCTGGCCGCCGCGCGCCGGGCCTGGTCGCTCAGCCCCGGCCTGCGGGTCTTCGACCCGAACGTCCGTCCCCGGCTGCTCGACGGCCCGGCGGCGCTGGCCGGGCTCCGGGAGGTGGTCGCCGAGTTCGCCGCCGGAGCGCACCTGGTCAAGCTCAGCGCCGCCGACGCCGAGCTGCTCTATCCCCGCGAGCCCGTCGAGGGGGTCGCCGCGTACCTGCGGGAGTTGGGCGCCGGCACCGTTGTGGTCACTCTCGGCGCGGACGGCGCGGTGGTCGCCCCCGCCGGCGCCGATCCGGTACGCGTGCCCGCGCCGAAGGTGCGCGCGGTCGACGCCACCGGCGCCGGTGACTCGGTGATGGCGGCGCTCATCGCCGAGCTGCTGGTCGACGGCGAGCCCCGCACGCCGACCGGGTGGCACGAGCGGGTGGCGTTCGCGCTGCGGGTCGCCGGCCTGGTCTGCGAGTCACCCGGCGGCGCCGTCTCCATGCCCACCCGCGCCGAGGTCCTCCGCCGCTACACCCCCTGAACCCGCGGGGTGGCCCCGGCGGAAGCCGCCGGTCGCCCCGTGCGGGATCGCCGGGGTCAGGCGGTGCCGTCCAGTTCGGCGTAGCCGCGGCGGGCGGCGGTGAGGGCGGGGCGGGCGCCGAAGGGGGCCTCGGCGGCGACCCGCTCGGGCGGGGCGGACGCGGTGTGCGCGGCCCGGATCAGCCAGGCCAGCTCGACCAGCTGGGCGTGCTGGGTCCGGACGAAGGCGGCGTCGACCGGATCCCCGTGCCCGGGCACGACGACCGTCGCGGGCGTGGTGAGCCGCAGCAGCTCGGCGACCGCCTCCGGCCACTGCAGGGGGTACGAGTCCTCGAAGGCCGGCGGTCCGCTCTGCTCCACCAGGTCCCCGGCCACCAGCACGTCCGCGTCGGGCACCCGCACCACCAGATCCCCGTCGGTGTGCCCGCGTCCCGGGTGGCGCAGCTCCACCCGCCGGCCCCCGATCTCCAGCACGGTCTCGGTGTGCACGGTGTGCGTCGGGGCCAGCAGCACGGTCTCGGCGACCTCGGCGGCCAGCGCCGGCCGCTCGTCCCGCAGCTCCTCGTACGCCTCCCGGCGCAGCCGGTCCGGTCGCTCGCGCAGCGCGGCGGCGGCCAGCTCGTGCGCGTACACCGGGCGGGGCGGGTCGGCGGCGAGGGCGGCGTTGCCGAAGCAGTGGTCGAAGTGGTGGTGGGTGTTGACCACCGTCCACGGGTACGGCGTGACCGCGCGGGCGGCGGCGGCCAGCTCGGCGGCCTGCCCGGCGGTGGAGAGGCTGTCGACCAGCAGCGCCTCGCCGTCGCCGACCACCAGTGTGACGTTCACCTCCAGCAGCGGCTCGCGCAGCACGTGGACCCGGTCGGCGACCTCCACGAACCGGGCGGTCATGAGGCGCGCACCGCCCGCTCGACGAAGCGCTGCCGGTGGACCAGCGCGCGCTCCACCCGGCCCCGCGCCACCTGCTCGCCGTCGTCGGTGACCGTCACCTCGAACACCAGCCGCCGGCCGTCGGCCTCGGCCAGCCGGGCCTGCGCCACCACCGTCCGCCCGACCGCCGTCGCGGCCAGGTGCTCCAACTCGACCCGGACCCCCACGGTGGTCGACCCGGCCGGCATCCGGCCGGCGGTGGCGGCCACGGTGGCCGCCTCGGCCAGGGCGAGCACCCGGGGCGTGCCCAGCACCGGCACGTCGCCCGAGCCCACCGCCTGCGCGGTGTCGGCGTCGGTGACGGTCAGCTCGACCCGGGCGCTCAGCCCGGGCGGGAAGGGAAGGTCCGGCTGCTCCTGCATGCGCTCAGCCTAGAGGATCTATTCCAAGGGACACGGGCAGTACGCAGGCGCGAGGGCATCCATGATCGACGTTGCCTGGGCAGCGCGACCATGGAGGCCACGTGCACGTCGATCTGGACACCCTCGCGACCGCACCGTACGTCAGGTCGACGACGAGTTGAAGGCGTCTCGCACCTCAACCATCGATTGTGAGCCAGACTCGGCTGCCTCAGCTCAGTCCCACTTCTCTTCCCAGGATGCTCGATACAGATCTGCCATTTCCTCTGGCGTCGGCACACGGGGATTCAACGCCGGCCCACCGGTGAGGAAAGCTTGTTCGGTCATGGTGTCGATCTGTTCGAAGTACCGCTGCTTGTCGAGACCGTAGGCCTGCATGGACGGCAGTCCCAGATCCCGGTTGAGCGCCGTCAGCTCGTCTGCGACCAGCTTGGAAGCGGTTGCGTCGTCGTGGTCGTCCCCAGCGAGCCCCAGCGCCTTGGCGGCCGCGGCGTATCGTTTCTGCGCGGCGCTGGTTGACCAGCGGTGCACGGTCGGCATCACCATCGCGTTCGAGACCCCGTGCTGGATGCCGAACAGGCCCCCGAGTGGAGCGGTCATACCGTGCACCAGGGTGACACCAGCGCTGGTGAACGCATAACCTGCCTGTGTTGCGCCCAGCATCACCTGTCGGCGCGCTTCACGATCGTTCGGCTGGCTGATGACGGTGCGCAGGTTTGGGCCGATCAGCTTCAACGCGCTCAGCGCCATGGCATCGCTGAAGGGGTTGGCTCCCGTGGAGGTATAAGCCTCCAGCGAATGCGCGAGTGCGTCGATTCCTGTGGATGCAGTCAGCGAGGCGGGCACATTCAAGGTCAATTCGTAGTCGATGACCGCAGCACTCGGGACACAA
The DNA here is from genome assembly GCF_059359015.1 of Micromonospora sp. LZ37. Taxonomy (NCBI): domain Bacteria; kingdom Bacillati; phylum Actinomycetota; class Actinomycetes; order Micromonosporales; family Micromonosporaceae; genus Micromonospora; species Micromonospora sp. LZ37. The sequence goes on from NZ_JCADBL010000003.1 coordinate 388,924, forward strand.
CTCTGCCCGAGGTACACGAGCTTCTCGCCCGTGGCAGTTTCCTTCAGAATGCAGGCATTGCTTACCTCGGACCCGGAGCCGGCGGTGGTGGGGACGCAGATGATCGGCACAGAAACCCGACCCGCTGGAGTGTTCGGCACCACCCAGCGCCGGTAATCTTTTCCGAACGTCTCAGTGACGGCCAGCGCTTTGGCGGAATCCATTGCGCTGCCGCCACCAAAGGCGATCAGGCCGTCGTAGTCGTCGCTCGCGAATTTTTCGCGGAGTGTGTCAATCGAGCCCGTGGTCGGCTCGGGAAGGGTTTCGCGAAACAGGCCATACTCCACACCCGCCTCGACCAGCGGCTGAGTTACCTTCTCAAGCAGGGGGCTCGCAGCGAGGAACGAATCTGTGACAATGAGCGGCCGGCTGACGCCGAACGACTGGCAAATTTCGGCGAGTCGCTTCAGTCCGTCGGCGCCAAATTCCACAAGTGCGGGAGAACGGAAAGTTGTGAACATATCATCTACCCCTCTATCAGGCGCTCCTTCGCGATGGCCAGGTTTCGCCGCATCTCGCCTCAGCGAGGCATCGGTCAGGCCGGCATCGATCATCGCGAGAGAACTAGAGCTGGAGTTTTCCAAACTCGGTGAACAGTGCACCGTCAGTGAACCTTTGCGGGCACACCCTCCCACTTCGGGGGAGGCTGATGACAACGAAGCCGCGATCTGGCGCGCGTCACTGGCAGTTCCCGCTGAGCGGCAGGCTTAACCAGTTGGCGAACGGGCGGGTTCTCGGTGCGCAGCAGACAACGGCCGTCCACTTGACGTGGCATCGCCGGCCGCAGTTGCGATTCGCATCTTCGTCACCATCAACCCGAATGATTGACGCTTGAACCATTTGTGGCGTGAAGGCACTCGGTTCTGTTGCGTAGTTGCGTGCCAACCGTCATGGAAGGGGCCCTTCGGTCAGGCCGCGTGGGTGAGGACGGCCTTGGCGGTGCCGCCTGTCTTCACATCGGCGACGGCGGTGTTGATGTCGGTCAGCGGGTAGGTGCTGATCATGCGGTCAAAGGGGAAGCGGCCCTGGCGGTGCAGGCCGAGCAGGCGGGGGATGAGGACACCGGGGGCCTGGTGTCCCATGACCGAGCCGGTGATGGTGCGGCCCTTGAGCAGTTCGAAGACGTTGGCGTGCAAGGTGGCGTCCAGGGCGGCGACGCCGAGGATGGCGGCGGAGCCCAGGGGGGCGAGGGCGGCGATGGCGGTGTTCATCACCGCGACGACGCCCGTCGACTCGACGCTGTAGTCGACCCCGCGGCCGCCGGTCAGGTCGGTGATGGCCTCGGTGGTGTCGGCGGTTACCGCGTCCACCAGGTCGGTGGCACCCAGCTCCTTGGCCAGGGCGAGGCGTTCGGGCTTGGTGTCCACGGCGATGACACGCGTGGCGCCGCAGGCGACGGCCGCCATCAGCGCGGAGAGTCCGACCGATCCCACGCCGAAGACGGCGACAGTGCTGCCTGCCTGGACCCGGAGGGAGTTGAAGACCGCTCCGGCGCCGGTGACGATGCCGCAGCCGAGAGGGGCCAGTGTCGCCAGCGGCACCTCGTCGTCCACCTTGATCAGGCCGCGCGGGTGGGCGAGGCCGTGGCTGGCGAAGGAGGACTGGCCGAAGAAGTGGTCATGGACCGGCCCGGCACTGTCCTTGAGTCCGACCGAGCCGTCCGCGCGGCGGGACTCGAAGTTCAGCGGGACGTGTTGCTCGCAGTAGGCGGGCTGCCCGGACAGGCAGTTGCGGCAGGTGCCGTCGGAGTCGAGGCTGAGCACGACCCGGTCGCCGGGCTTGAAGCCGGTGACCCCCGAGCCGACGGCCTCCACGACACCGGCACCCTCATGGCCGAGGACGACCGGGTGCGGGGTGGGCAGACGACCCGCGGCGGCTTCCAGGTCGGTGTGGCACAGGCCGGCCGCGGTGTAGCGGACGAGGACCTCATCCGGACGCGGGTCCTCCAGTTCCAGCCGCTCGATCGAGAAGCCGTCCTGTCCGGTGCGGGCCACTGCTGCGGTGACGGTCGTGGGCATGGTCTTCTCGCCTTCTGCTCATTGGGTTCGCGGTTGTGAAGGTGCCGGTGCACGGGGCTGGCTGCCTGGACGGCACCGGATCGTGCCGGAGCTGTGCCCCGGTCAGCCGGCGCTGCGGTCGAGAATCAGGTCCGCGACCTTCTCGCCGATCATGATGCTGGGGGCGATGGTGTTGCCGCTGGTCTCGTGCGGCATGACCGAAGCGTCGGCGACACGCAGCCCCGTATCCCGTGCACCCGCAACTCGGGGTCGATCAGAGACTTTGCTCCTGCTGCTCATTGTCGCCCACCTCGTTGTACCGATGTGGCGAGTTTGCCTCGGGACGTGGCTGTCCGGATCAGTCACGATGACTGGTGTACGGGGCAAGGTCGCTGGAGCGGTCCTGCGGATCGGCCCTCAGATGGCCCGTTGCGACATTTGGGCACAAAGCTGATGAGGTTGCTTGCGGGCGATGTCGCGGGCTTCCAGATTCTCTGGGGATCGCCGCTCAGGAGGGCGAAAATGGCCGGCCAGCGACATCGCGGTCATCTGGCTGGTGCTGTCGCCTGCTGTGGTCGCGGGTGGGCGCCGCCGGCACGGTGCGGTGGGCTGCGGTAGTGGCGGCGGTGGGGTCGGCCCGGTTCCCTGATGGTGAGCGCGATTTCGTGATGGTTGTGCTGGTCAGCGGCCGGGTGTCGGCTTTGGAGGTGTGGTAGGGCGAGATCGGTGATTTGACCTTGCTGGCGGAGGGTCGGGGTCTGCCGGCGGGCAGCAGCGCGGCCAGGACGGCGGTGCCGGTCGTGGCGACCAGGGTGGTGGCGGTGACGCCGGTCGCGGTGATGGCGTTGTCGCGGGCGGTTTGCGATGCGACGGTGAAGGCCTCGTGGCCTTGGGGAACGGGGCGTGACGCCCGGCTACTCGGAGCGCAGCTCGGGGACCTCGCGCAGCTGGGAACGGGAGGTGACACCCAGTTTGGGAAACACGTGGTACAGGTGATAGCCGACAGTGCGAGGGCTGATGAACAGCCGGTCGGCGATCTGCTTGTTCGTCAGCCCGCGCGCCGCGAGGCGGCTGATCTGCAACTCCTGTGGCGTCAGATCTTCCAGGGTGTCCGGCGTACTGCTGGCCACCTGGTCGCCGGCGGCCTGGATCTCCCGCCGCGCCCGCTCCCGCCACGGTGTCGCCCCCAGCCGGTCGAAGGTCTCATATGCCGCCCGCAGTTCCGGCAACGCCTGCCCGCGCTGCTTGCGGCGCCGCAGGAGCTCACCGTGCAGCAGCCGCGTATGGGCCAGGTCGAACGGACGCCCGGCCGCTGTCGCCGCGTCGATCGCGGCGGTGAAGTGCCCGGCAGCGGTCTCGTCCGCCACCGGAGTCTGCCTTTCGGCGGTGGCCAGCAGCCCCAGCATGCGATGGCCGGCCGACCGCGCCCAGGCGATGTCCGACTCCAGCCCACCTTGGGCCGCCTCCTCGACACTGCCCCGGATCTCCGTCAGACGTCCGCAGCGTACGGCTGCCTCGGTCAGGTCGGCCATGGCGAGTGCGGCGAACGAGGGGTGGCTGCTCGGGCCCCCGGGAGCCACCACCGGCAGCAGGACATCCATCGCCGCGTCTGGCCGGCCCATCCCCAGATCCAGCAGCGCCAGGTGCCAACGGGCGCCCGCAGCGATGACGTTGATGCCGTGCTCGGACGCGAACCGCAAGGTGCGATCGGCTCGCTCCCGGCAGTCCCGCTCCCGGCCCTGCATGGCGGCCACCCAGGCCAGTGCGTTGTCCGAGACTGCCGTCGTCCCGGGCTGCCCGGACTGCTCGGCCAGCCATCCCCCCTCGGCGGCGTTCGAGACGGCGGTGGTCCAGCGTCCGGCGGCCACTTCCAGCGTGCTCATCTGGGACAGGACCACCGCCAGCTGGCCCACCGCGCCGCCACTGCGCAAACGCTGCTCCTGTGTCACGTACGCGCGGTGGACGATGTCCTCCGTCCCGCAGGCCAGGGCGAGCAGGGCGGCGATCGCCCAGTCCCGGTCACTGTCGGCGAGGGCCGGTGCCAGCTCGGTGAAGAGCCCGCGCAGGTCAGCCGACTGCTCCCCTTCTCCCAGATCCCCCGGACCGGGGTTGCTCCCACGGTCGGGGAAGGACCGTGCCGCGCTCACCTGGACGAGATGGCCGAGCGGCCGGGCCAGCGAGGGCTCGGCGGACAGCAGCGCAGCGCCCTGGACCCCCGTCTCCGCGACCAGCGAGGGCAGGTTCGCCGCCCAGGCCGCGCGCACCGCCATCGCGAGCAGGTCGGCCGCGCGTGCGGCGTCCGTGGGCGCGGTTTCCCGGGCCGCGCGCACCAGCAGCAGGTGGGCCGCCTCCCCGGTGCAGGAGAAGTACTCGGTCATGCCGCGCAGCGCCAGCAGCCGTCCCCGCGTCGGCGCGTCGGCGTGCCGTTCGTCCACTCGGCCGGCCAGGGCCTGCGCCTGCTCTCTCTCCCCGGACTGCCAGGCAGCCTCGGCGGCGCGTACGGTACGCGCCATCCGCACTGCGTCGCTCTCGCTCAGCTCGGCGGCCCGCACCAAGGCCCGTTCCGCCGTACCGGTCGCCCCCCGGCGCAGGCACACTTCCGCCTGCCGCTCCAGCAGCACGGCGATGCCCTCGTCCGGCCCCTCGGCTGCGGCGGCCAGGTGCCAGGCCCGGCGCTCCGGATCGCCGGCCTCGGCGAGCGCGCGGTGCGCTGCCATCCGGGCGGCGGGTCCGGCATCCTCGTACACCGCCTGGCGGATCAGCGGATGCCGAAACCGCACGCGCCCCCGGTCCATCCACACCGCTCCCGAACCCTGCAAGGCGTCGAACGCCTCGGCGCCGATCCCCAGCGACTTGGCCGCCCGCAGCAGGAGGTCCATATCCTCCCCGCCCTCGGCGGCCGCGAGCAGCAGTACCCGCCGGGCATCCGGACCGAGCCGCTGAACATCGCTGAGCAGCACCGCGCGCAGCCGCGGGCCCACCACCGGGTCTGGGGGCAGCTCCCTTGTCCCGCTCCGCTGGGCCGCGTCGAGCGTGGAGGCGAGTTCGAACAGTACGAGAGGGATGCCCGCGGCGGCCGTCAGCAGCCACTCGCTCACCTGAGGAACGATCTCCGGGTGCCGCTCGGCCAGCACGGCTGCCGCCTCCGTGTCGGACAGCGGCCCCAGTTCGATCACCGGCGGCCCGGCCCGGCCCACATCCCACTCGGGGGTACGTCGTGCGGCCAGCACCATGCACACCGACTCCGGGGCCAGGCGCCGGGCCGCGAACAGCAGCGCGTTACGCGAATCCGGATCCAGCCAGTGCATGTCATCCACCAGGACCACCACCGGCCGCTCCTCGGCCGCGGCGACCAGGAGTCCCAGCACCGCCACCGACACCAGGAACCGCTCCGCGGGCCGGTCGCTCAGCCCCAGCGCGCTGTCCAGCGCGGCCCGCTGCGCCCCGGCCAGCTGCTCGATCCCATCCTGGCAGGGCCGCAACAGCTCGTGCAGGCCCGCGAAGGGCAGATCCGTCTCCGACTCCACGCCCCGGCACCGCAGTACGCGCATGCCGCGCTGCCGGGCCCGCGCCTCGACATCGGCCAGCAGCGTCGTCTTCCCCATCCCCGGTTCACCGACGACAACCGCCGCGCCACCGCTTCCCCCCACGGTCCGCTCGAGCATGCCGTCGAGCAGATCGGCTTCCGTTCCCCGTCCCCGTCCCCGTGCCACAGTGCTGTCGACCCTATCGCCGGAAGAGCCGCAGTCCGGACGGGTGCTCGCGCCACTGTCCATGTCTCGGCTCTCTTTCCGAATCTCTTACGGATCACGCCATCGAGTCTTGAGAGGTGAGCATGAGCACGCCTACCGCCGATCAAGGCGGTGCGAGCAAGACCGGTGACAATGTGGCGGCTGATCCGGATGGCGGCATCGAATCCGGGACCAACCGCCACCCAGTACGGGTCCGCCGCGGGCCCACATCGACACACTCAACCACGCCAGCAACCCCTGTCCCGGCTCCGCTGCGCTACGCCGGGACGCTGCCGCGCGTACGGCCACCGTCATGTCCGGATCAGGTGTCGCGCGGCGGCCCGGGGCGCCGGCGGGGGCGAACCCACCGGCCCTCGGCGGGCGCGGCGGAGCCGGGGCCGGTGGTCGGCGTGGGCCGGTCGGTCGCCCGCCGTTAACCTTGACCGCGATGGCCGTCGTGACTGACCCCCAGCCCCCCGCCCCGACCGGACCCCCCGCGTCCCCCGACGGCGGGCGCCGCCGCGTGACCGCGATGGCGGTCTGGGGCGTCGCCTTCGTCGCCGCCTGGCTCGGGATCGGCCTGCCGACCGACCCGGCGTACGCGTTCCTCTGGATCTGGGCGGCCACCGTCGCCTGGAACTCGTCCCGGCCGTGGCGCAGCCACCTGCGCTTCGCCCGGGACTGGGTGCCCGTGGTGCTGCTGCTGGCGGCGTACAACCTCTCCCGAGGGTTCGCCGACAACGGGGCGACCCCGCACGCCTACGAGCTGATCGTCGCCGATCGGTTCATGTTCGGCTGGGCCACCGGCGGCGAGGTGCCGACCGTCTGGCTCCAGGAGCACCTCTACCGGCCCGACGTGCACTGGTGGGACGTGCTGGTCAGCTGGGTCTACTTCTCGCACTTCGTGGTGGCGCTGGCCGCCGCCGCGGTGCTCTGGCTGCGGGACCGGGGACGGTGGGCCGCGTTCATGCGGCGCTGGGGCTTCCTCTGCGCCACCGGGCTGGTCACCTACTTCCTGTACCCGGCGGCGCCGCCCTGGTGGGCGGCGCAGAACGGGCTGCTCACCGAGGTGGCCCGGATCTCCACCCGCGGGTGGAAGGCGTTCGGCATGCACGGCGCCGGCAACCTGCTCAACGCCGGTCAGATCGCGTCCAACCCGGTCGCCGCGATGCCCTCGCTGCACACCGCGTTCGCGCTCTTCGTGGTGCTGTTCTTCCTGCGGGCCACCCGCAAGCGGTGGTGGCCGCTGCTGCTGGCGTACCCGCTGGCGATGACCTTCACCCTGGTCTACTCCGGCGAGCACTACGTGATCGACGTGCTGGTGGGCTGGGCGTACGTGGGGATGACCTTCCTGGCGGTCGGGCTGGCCGAGCGGTGGTGGGCGGCCCGGCAGGCCCGCCGCCGCCCGCCGGCCGAGATCCCCGCCGCCGAGGAGGCCCTCGTCGGGGCCGCCGCGCCGGTCGAGGAGACCGTCCCGTCCCGCCCCACCGGGGAGCCGGCCACCCCGGTCCGTCGCTGAGGCGCAGCCACCGGCCCGGCACTCTCGCGGTGACGGCCGGGCAAGGTTCGTCGCCGCCGGTCCGGGCCGGGCCGCGATCAGCGGCGGCGCCGGGCCGCGTGCGACCGGGCGGTCAGTTCCGCGGCGAGGGCCCACGCCTCGGCCAGGTCCCGGTCGTACGCCGCCGCGCCCGCGCCGCCCGCCGTGTCGGCGTGCACCGTGGCCAGCCGCAGCAGCCGCTGCACCGGCCCCTGCACCACCCGTACGCTCTGGATCCGGGCGTACGGCACGATCGCCAGCTGGCGGGTGATCAGCCCGTACCGGACGGTGAAGACCTGCTCGCCCAGCCCCGCGCCGAGCACCCGTACGCTCAGCGGCCGCCGCCAGCGGGCCCGCTCCGGCGGGGGCGTCAGCGGCAGCGCGGCCAGCCGTACCCCGGGCAGCACCTCGGCGACGATCGCCTCGCCGGTGGGCAGGTCGCCCACCGGCAGCAGCCGGTCCGGTCGGTTGCGGTCGTCCGACTCGCCGCCGGAGTAGCCGGCCACCTCCAACCGCAGCCGCAGCCAGCCCTTCACCCGCCAGAGCAGCGGCCAGGTCACCCCGACCGTCTGCACCCGGTCCAGCGGCACGGTCTGCACCCGGGTCTCCAGCAGCCCGTTGCGGATCCGGAGCCGGTCGGACTCCCGGTCGAGCCGGAAGTTCCAGTCGTCGAGGACCCGGCGGGCCGGTTGCAGGAGGACGCCCGCCATCGCGGTCAGGGTGCTGGCCACCGCGATGAACGACCAGGAGCCTCTCGACAGGAACTGCATCACCACGAACGCCACGCCGAAGGGGAGCAGGAACGCCTGTGGGGTGAGCAGCTGGCTGACCAGCACGTCGGCGTTGCGCACCGCGTACAGGGGCCGGCCGGTCGGCTCCGGCGGCGGCCCCGCCGGCGCACCGGCCGGGGCGACCTCCCCGCCGGGCGCCCGGCCGGCGGCCGCGAGCAGCCGGTGCCGCAGCAGCTCGGCGTCCGCGACGCTCAGGTACGCCAGCGGCGCCTCGGTACGGCCGCCGCCGACCACCTCCAGGCGCAGCTCGGCCAGGCCGGTCAGCTGGGCGAGCAGTGGGCGCACCACCTCCACGGCCTGGAGACGTTCGAGCGGGATGGCCCGGGTACGCCGCCAGAGCAGCCCCTCGTGCACCCGCAGCTCCCGCCCCACGATGTGGTAGCCGGTGTTCCACCAGCTGATCACCGCGAGCACGGTGGCGCCCAGCGCCAGCGCCGTCGCCATCGCGGCGAACCAGCCGAAGCCCACCCGGGACAGCGTCGACCAGGAGAGCCCGGCGATCACCACCACCAGGGACTTGGCGCCGTGCAGCACCGGGCTGAGCGGGTGCAGCCGCTGTCGCGGCTCCGCGCCGGTCGGGGCCGACGGCTGCCCGCCGGTCGGGCCGTGGGGCTGCCCGCCAACCGGCCCGACCTGCTCGGCGTCGATCGGCGCCGGCGGCTGCGCGCCGGTCGGGTGGTACGGCCCCGGACCGACCGGCCCGGGCGGCTGCCCGTCGGTCGGTCGCCCGTCCGCCGGTGCCGGCGGTGGCGTGCCCGGTGGGGCGGGCGGCTCCGCCCCGACCGGCTGCTGACCCGTGTCGGGCCGGGCCGGCACCGGGCCACGGCCGTCTGTCACAACCCCTCCGCGCGGTCTTCACCGAGCGCGGTGAGCCGGTCGCGCAGCCGGGCCGCCTCGGCCGGCCGCAGACCGGGCACCCGGGCGTCGCTGGCCGCCGCGGCCGTGTGCAGTTGCACCGTGGCCAGGTCGAAGGCCCGCTCCAGCGGCCCCGCGCTGACGTCGACGAACTGCATCCGCGAGTACGGCACGATGGAGAGGCGGCGGACCAGCAGCCCGTGCCGCACCAGCAGGTCGTCCTCCCGCTCGGCGTACCCCCAGGCGTGCACGGCCCGGACGATCGCCGCCGCCCGCCAGACGCCGAGCAGCACCACCGCGCCGAGCGCCGCGCCGAAGAGCCAGTGACCGGTGAAGGCCCAGCCCAGGCCCAGGCCGGTGAGCAGCACCGCGAGTCCGGCCGCGAGCCGGAGCAGCTCCACCCAGATCAGGTCGTGCGAGATCGACTGCCACCGCACCGTGTCCGGCCAGGGTTCCAGGGCGCTGACCGGAGGCCGGGGCGGTTCGGGGTCGGTCACCGGGTACGTCCGCTGTGCGCGTTCACCCTTCGAGCGTAGGCGATCCGGGCAGGGGAGCGACCTCGCGCAGGAAGCCCCGCGCGTCGAGGAAGTCGCCGAGGGAGACCCGGTGCTCCGGGCAGGCCAGCCAGGTCTTGCGCCGGTCCGGGTCGTGCAGGCGGGGATTGTTCCAGCGCAGCGCCCAGACGGCGGAAGCGCGGCACCCACGGGACGAACAGTTCGGAGCCTCGTCGGCGGGGGTGGGAGTGGTCACCCGGGGCAGTCTAGGCCCGGGTGCCGGAAGCTTGAGCGCCGGGCGGCCACGGGGGGAGCCGCCCGGCGACGGGGTGAATCGTACACGTTGCGGACCCCTGCGTGTCCACCCTCGTTCAGCGATTCGGCCAACCGGACGCCGCGCCGCAAATCGCCTTCTCCCCGCGTCGGCACTCAGTCGGGCATGCGAGTCTTGGTACGCACCACCCGCGACGACCGATCTTGCTGGAGGACCGGTGGCCCAGCCGACCACGCCCGACGCCCCGACACCGAACGGGGCGGCCCCGGAGACACCCGCGCCGGTGATCACACCGGCGCAGGACGCCAGCCTGCTGGAACGGGCGTTGTTCGAGATCAAACGGGTCATCGTCGGGCAGGACCGGATGGTGGAGCGGATGTTCGTCGCGCTCCTCGCCCGCGGGCACTGCCTCCTCGAGGGCGTCCCCGGCGTGGCCAAGACGCTGGCCGTGGAGACGTTGGCCAAGGTGGTCGGTGGCGACTTCGCCCGGGTGCAGTTCACCCCGGACCTGGTCCCGGCGGACATCATGGGCACCCGGATCTACCGACAGTCCAGCGAGAAGTTCGACGTCGAGCTGGGCCCGGTCTTCGTCAACTTCCTGCTCGCCGACGAGATCAACCGGGCCCCGGCGAAGGTGCAGTCGGCGCTGCTGGAGGTGATGAGCGAGCAGCAGGTCTCCATCGGCGGCGAGACGCACCGGGTGCCGAATCCGTTCCTGGTGATGGCGACCCAGAACCCGATCGAGCAGGAGGGCGTCTACCCGCTGCCGGAGGCGCAGCGGGACCGCTTCCTGATGAAGATCGTGGTCGGGTACCCGACGGACGCCGAGGAGCGGGAGATCGTCTACCGGATGGGGGTGGCCCCGCCCGAACCGGCGCAGGTCTTCACCACCGACGACCTGCTCGCCCTCCAGCGCCGGGCCGACCAGGTCTTCGTGCACAACGCGCTGGTCGACTACGCCGTCCGGTTGGTGCTCGCCACCCGGGCCCCCGCCGAGCACGGCATGCCGGACGTGGCCCGGCTCATCCAGTACGGGGCGAGCCCGCGCGCCTCGCTCGGCCTGATCCGGGCGACCCGGGCGCTGGCCCTGCTGCGCGGCCGGGACTACGCCCTGCCGCAGGACGTGCAGGACATCGCCCCGGACATCCTGCGGCACCGGCTGGTGCTCAGCTACGACGCGCTCGCCGACGACGTGCCGGCCGACCACGTGGTGCACCGGGTCATGTCGACCATCCCGCTGCCGTCGGTGGCGCCCCGGCAGCAGGCCGGCCCGGTGCACCCGGGCAGCGCGCCGCCGGCCGCCGGCTGGCCCGGGCAGCGGCCGTGACCTCTCCCGTCCGGCCGGCCGACGCGGGTGGGGAGCGCACCGAGGCCGTGCTGTCCCGGTTGCAGCTGCTGGTCACCCGCAAACTCGACGGCCTGCTCCAGGGCGACTACGCCGGGCTGCTGCCGGGGCCCGGCAGCGAGGCGGGGGAGTCCCGGGAGTACCGCCCCGGTGACGACGTGCGCCGGATGGACTGGCCGGTCACCGCCCGGACGACCATGCCGCACGTGCGTCGTACGGTGGCCGACCGGGAGCTGGAGACCTGGCTGGCGGTGGACCTCTCGGCGAGCCTGGACTTCGGCACCGGACGTTGGCTGAAGCGGGAGGTGGTCATCGCGGCGGCGGCGGCGCTCACCCACCTCACCGTCCGGGGCGGCAACCGGATCGGGGCGGTGATCGGCACCGGCGCCGAGCCGGCCGCGCCCGCGGGCCGGTGGCGCGGCGCACCGCCACCGGCCGGGCCCGGGGTGCTGACCCGGGTGCCGGCCCGGCCCGGGCGGCGGGAGGCGCAGGGCCTGCTGCGGGCGCTCGCCGGCACCCCGGTCCGGCCGGGCCGCAGCGACCTCGGCGCGCTGGTGGACCTGCTGAACCGGCCGCCGCGCCGCCGGGGCCTGGCCGTGGTGATCTCCGACTTCCTCGCGCCGCCGCAGCAGTGGGGTCGGCCGCTGCGTAAGCTGCGGGTCCGGCACGACGTGCTGGCGATCGAGGTGGTCGACCCGCGTGAGCTGGAGCTGCCGGACGTGGGGGTGCTGCCGGTGGTCGACCCGGAGACCGGGGAGCTGCACGAGGTGCAGACCGCCGATCCCCGGCTGCGCCAGCGGTACGCCGACGCGGCCGCCGCCCAGCGCGAGGCGATCGCCGCCGAGCTGCGCGCCGCCGGCGCCGGGCACCTGCGCCTGCGTACCGACCGAGACTGGCTGTTGGACATGGTGCGTTTCGTGGCCGCGCAACGGCACGCCCGCACCCGGGGGACGACTCGATGATCCGTTTTCTGCAACCGTGGTGGCTGCTGGCCCTGCTGCCGGTGCTCGCCCTGGCCGCGCTCTACGTCTGGCGGCAGCGTCACCGCCGGGCGTACGCGATGCGGTTCACCAACGTCGACCTGCTGCGGACCCTGGCGCCGAAGGGGCTGGGCTGGCGGCGGCACGCCGCCGCCACCGCGTTCCTGCTCTGCCTGGTGGCGCTCGCCACCGCGATGGCCCGGCCGGCGGTGGACACCCGGGAGCCGCTGGAGCGGGCGACCGTCATGCTCGCCATCGACGTCTCGCTGTCGATGCAGGCCGACGACGTGGCGCCGAACCGGTTGGAGGCCGCGCAGGAGGCGGCCAAGCAGTTCGTGGGCGAGCTGCCGGCGAGCTACAACCTGGGGTTGGTCTCCTTCGCGAAGGCGGCCAACGTGCTGGTCGCCCCCACCAAGGACCGGGCGGCGGTGACCGCGGCCATCGACGGGCTCACCCTGGCCGAGGCGACCGCCACCGGCGAGGCGGTCTTCACCTGCCTGGAGGCGATCCGTTCGGTGCCCGCCGACGGGGCGGCCGGCATCCCGCCGGCCCGGATCGTGCTGCTCTCCGACGGCTTCCGCACCTCCGGCCGGTCGGTGGAGGAGGCCGCCGCGGCGGCGCAGGCGGCGAACGTGCCGGTCTCCACCATCGCCTTCGGCACCGACTCCGGACAGGTGGACATCGGCGGTCAGCTCCAGCGGGTGCCGGTGGACCGGCTGGCGCTGGCGCAGCTGGCCGAGACCACCGAGGGCTACTTCTACGAGGCGGCCTCGGTCGCCGAGCTGAAGCAGGTCTACCAGGACATGGGGAGCTCGATCGGGTTCCGCACCGAGCCTCGCGAGGTCACCCAGTGGTACGCCGGGGTGGCCCTGCTGCTGGCGCTCTGCGCGGGCGGGATGAGTCTGCTCTGGACGTCCCGGATGCTGTGAGGCCCGGGTGCCGGGCACCCGGGGACGCCGGGTGCCCGGCGACGGTCAGTGACCGCCGCCGGCCAGCATGAAGATGACGGCCACCCAGACGGCGGCGAGGGTGAAGCCCAGCGGGGCGACGTAACGGCTCATGGACGGCTCCGGGTGGCGACTGGACGGTCCGCGTGCGGGGGGCGGACCGCAGAGCTGGATCAGGAAGCGCACACGAAGTCGTGACCGGGGTGCTCCGCCGCGGCGCGTTCCGGACCGGAACGGCGCAGGCCGGCCGTCCCGGCGGTCGGCCGGGAGGCGGTGCGGGGAGCGGGAGCTGGGTCAGCTGCCGACTGAGTCGTGGCTCAGCGGGGCTGACGGACGGCCCGGCCACGACTGGGAGGATCGCTATCTCGCACAGCGATCACCTCCTGCGGTCGGTGGGGCCCGGAACGCGGACCGCACACCGGCCCGCAGACGCCGATCATCGTACAACGGGGACAGCGTGCGCGCGCACTCGGCCGATCGGCTGCACCGCTCGGGCCGCCGCGTTCCCCGCCTCGCCCGGTGCGCGTCTAGGGGGCACTCGACGACGCGGCCAGCTGGGGCCAGGGCGGCCGCGGTTCCGCTCCCGCCCGCCGTCGGGCGGATCCGACGCCTCGTGCCCCGCGATGACGTGGTCGGAGTTAGCGCTTACCTGCCGGTAACGCCTAGGCTCCGACCGACGCAGAGATCAGGAGCAGAGGGGGACCCGTGGCCCGTACCGTGCTGGTGACCGGCGGCAACCGGGGGATCGGCCTGGCCATCGCGCAGGCCTTCGCCGAGCAGGGCGACCGGGTCGCCGTGACGACCCGCAGCGGCGAGGCCCCGGCGGGGCTCTTCGCCGCGAAGTGCGACGTCACCGACGCCGCCTCCGTCGACGCCGCCTTCGCCGCCGTCGAGGCCGAGCTGGGCCCGGTCGAGGTGCTGGTGGCCAACGCCGGCATCACCGACGACACGCTGCTGATGCGGATGTCCGAGGAGCAGTTCACCGGGGTGCTGGACACCAACCTGACCGGCGCCTTCCGCTGCGCCAAGCGGGCCTCGTCGAAGATGCTCCGGGCCAAGTGGGGCCGGATGGTCTTCATCTCCTCGGTGGTCGGGCTGTACGGCGGCGCCGGCCAGGTCAACTACGCCGCCAGCAAGGCCGGCCTGGTGGGCGTGGCCCGCTCGATCACCCGTGAGCTGGGCAGCCGCAACATCACCGCCAACGTGGTCGCGCCCGGCTTCATCGACACCGACATGACCGCCGCGCTGCCCGAGGAGCGCCGCACCGAGTACCGCAAGGCCATCCCCGCCGGCCGGTTCGCCGACCCGGCCGAGGTCGCCGGGGTGGTCACTTGGCTGGCCTCCGACGCGGCCGGCTACATCTCCGGCGCCGTCATCCCGGTCGACGGCGGCCTCGGCATGGGTCACTGAGAAGATCTGACGGAGGAAACTGCAATGTCCGGACTGCTCGCCGGTAAGCGGCTGCTGGTCACCGGTGTCATCACCGACGCCTCGATCGCCTTCTCGGTGGCGAAGCTCGCCCAGGAGAACGGCGCCCAGGTCGTGCTCACCGGCTACGGCCGGCTCTCCCTGGTCGAGCGGATCGCCAAGCGGCTGCCCGAGCCGGCGCCGGTGATCGAGCTCGACGTGACCAACCCGGAGCAGCTCGCCGGCTTGGCCGACAAGGTGCGCGAGCACGTCGACGGCCTGGACGGGGTGGTGCACTCGATCGGCTTCGCCCCGCAGAGCTGCCTCGGCGGGGGGTTCCTCGACGCGCCGTGGGAGGACGTGGCGACCGCGTTGCAGGTCTCCACGTACTCGTACAAGTCCCTGGCCATGGCGGCGCTGCCGCTGATGTCCGCCGGCGGCGCGGTGGTCGGCCTCACCTTCGACGCCACCAAGGCGTGGCCGGTCTACGACTGGATGGGCGTGGCCAAGGCCGGGCTGGAGTCTGCCTCCCGCTACCTGGCGCTGCACCTGGGCAAGCAGGGCATCCGCAGCAACCTGGTCGCCGCCGGGCCGCTGCGCACCATCGCCGCCAAGTCCATCCCCGGCTTCGACCAGTTCGAGGACGCCTGGACCGAGCGCGCCCCGCTCGGCTGGAGCCTCACCGACCAGGAGCCGGCCGCCCGGGCCTGCCTGGCGCTGCTGTCGGACTGGTTCCCGGCCACCACCGGCGAGATCGTCCACGTCGACGGCGGTTACCACGCCATCGGCGCCTGATCCTGACCCGGCGGCGTCCCCGACCGCCGACCGCGCGAACCGCGTGGCCGGAGCAGGGGGCGTCGCCGCCGTGCCCCGGCCGACCGGCAAGAATGGACCCATGGCGTACGACGCGTTGGTGCTGGTCTCATTCGGCGGCCCGGAGCGGCCCGAGGACGTGCTGCCCTTCCTGCAGAACGTGACCCGGGGCCGGGGAGTGCCGCCCGAGCGGCTCGCCGAGGTCGCCGAGCACTACCTGCACTTCGGCGGGGTCTCCCCGATCAACCAGCAGTGCCGGGAGCTGCTCGCCGCGATCCGGGCGGACTTCGCGGCCAACGGCGTCGACCTGCCGGTCTACTGGGGCAACCGCAACTGGGACCCGATGCTCGCCGACACCGTCGGGCAGATGCGCGACGACGGGGTGAAGCGGGCGCTGGCCTTCGTCACCAGCGCGTACGGCGGCTACTCCTCCTGCCGGCAGTACCAGGAGGACATCGCCGCGGCCCGTTCCGCGGTCGGCCCGGACGCCCCGGTGATCGAGAAGCTGCGTCAGTTCTGGGACCACCCGGGCTTCGTCGAGCCGCACGCCGACGCGGTGCGGGCCGCGCTGGCCCAGCTCGACCCGGCGAAGCGGGAGACCACCCGGGTGGTCTTCACCGCGCACTCCATCCCCAGCTCGGCGGCGGCGACGGCGGGCCCCAACGGGGGCCGGTACACCGCCCAGATGGCGGAGACCGCCCGGCTGGTGCACGCGGCCGCCGCCCCGGACCTGCCGTACGACCTGGTCTGGCAGAGCCGGTCCGGCCCGCCGCAGGTGCCGTGGCTGGAGCCGGACATCAACGACCACCTGACGGCGCTCGCCGGGTCCGGCGTGACCAGCGTGGTGGTCAGCCCGATCGGCTTCGTCTCCGACCACCTGGAGGTGGTCTGGGACCTGGACACCGAGGCGCTGGAGACGGCCAAGCAGCTCGGCCTGGACTTCGTCCGCGCCGGCACCCCCGGCACCGACCCGCGGTTCGTGGCGATGGTCCGGGAGCTGGTGGCCGAGCGCACCACGCCGGACGGGGAGCGGCTGCGTCGCCGCCTCGGTGAGCTGCCGATGTGGGACACCTGCCCCACGCCGTGCTGCGTGCCCGCCGCCCGCCGGACCTGAGCCGACCATCCCCGACAACCCCTGGGACGAACAGATGCATGACCGCAAGCCGGTGCAGAGCTGGCTCACCGACATGGACGGCGTGCTGGTGCACGAGGGCCAGCCGGTGCCCGGCGCGCCGGAGTTCGTCAAACGGTTGCGCGTCTCCGGCAAGCCCTTCCTGGTGCTCACGAACAACTCGATCTACACCCCGCGCGATCTCCAGGCCCGGCTGGTCCGGATGGGGCTGGACGTGCCGGAGGAGGCGATCTGGTCGTCGGCGCTGGCCACCGCCCAGTTCCTCGCCGACCAACGGCCGGGCGGCACGGCGTACGTGATCGGGGAGGCCGGGTTGACCACGGCCCTGCACGCGGTGGGGTACGTGCTGACCGACTTCGCCCCGGACTACGTGGTGCTGGGGGAGACCCGCACCTACAGCTTCGAGGCGATCACCAAGGCGGTCCGGTTGATCAACGACGGGGCGCGGTTCATCTGCACCAACCCCGACGTGACCGGCCCGTCGGTGGAGGGCGCCCTGCCCGCCGCCGGCTCGGTCGCCGCGATGATCTCCAAGGCGACCGGGGTGGAGCCCTACTTCGTCGGCAAGCCCAATCCGATGATGATGCGCTCGGCGTTGAACACCATCGAGGCGCACTCGGAGAGCACCGCGATGATCGGCGACCGGATGGACACCGACATCCTCTGCGGCCTGGAGGCGGGGCTGGAGACCATCCTGGTGCTGACCGGGATCAGCAGCCGCGTCGAGGCGGAGCGCTACCCGTACCGGCCGTCGCGGATCGTCGACTCGGTCGCGGACCTGATCGACGAGATCTGACGCCCCCGGGGGCAGCGGCTCACGCCGCCGCCGTCAGGGGCGCAGCGGGGCGTTGCAGGCGGCGACGAGGGCCTGCCGGCAGGCGGTGGTGAGCGGCCGGAGCGCGGCGTCGCGCTGCTGGGCCTCGTAGTTGTTGATCGCGCCGCCGGGGGCGCTGTGCCCGGCCAGGGCGAGCACCCGGTCCAGCACCGCGGCCCGGGCGAAGAGCCGGCGGGCGCGCGGGTCGAAGCCGGGTGGCAGGTCGGTGGCGCCGTCCGGGCGGCGCAGCGCGGCGAGGGCTCCGGCCAGCTCGGGCCGCCACTGCGCCACGTCGAGCCGGGTCAGCGCGGCGGTCGTCTCGGCCAGCGCCGTGGCCAGCTCCGCCTCCGCCTCGGCCGCGCCGGGCGTGCCGAGCGACGCCTTCGGCGCGTCGACGGGCAGCGGGTAGACCCGCCAGAGCACGGTCTCGAAGGTCACCCCGGAGCCGGAGGTGTGGGTGCGCACCTCGGGGATGAACCCGAGGGAGCCGGCGACGACGGCCTCGCCGGCGAGCAGCGCGGCCCCGGCGAAGTCGCCGGGCCCGGGGAGCCCGCGGGGGTCGCCGGGGGCGGGCAGCACCAGCCGGATCTCGTCGGGTGAGGTCCGGGCCAGGCTGGGCAGCGCGTCCCGCAGCGGGACGTCGGTCCAGGTGCCTGGGGCGTCGGCGACCAGGTGCTCCTCGTCGCCGGCGATCTCCTCGGCGACCTCGTCGAAGGGCACCAGGCCGGCGCGCCAGGCGCGCACCCAGGCGACGAAGCGGCTCGACCGGCGTGCGGCCAGGGTGGCCGCGCCCGTAGCGGGGGAGGACATGCGGAAAGGGTACGTGCTTCCCGCCGTCGCTGTCTCGACTGCCGCGCCACCCCCGCCGCGCCCCTGTCGATCATGCGATTGTCCTGGGCGGAACGCCCCGATCCGAGCCCTTCGTACGGCCACCGCGCCGCGGCCGGCCCGGCCCGCCGCTTGATCGTGCTACTTCCTGGATGTGGTGGCCTGACCCCGACGCGGACACCACTGCTTCCAGGATCCAGCGCGATCTTGCCTCGGGGTGGCGGCGGGACGGATGGTGCCGCTGGGGTTAGCGTGGTGGGCGTGGTGGGGCGTTATGGCGACGACGTGTTGGCGGGGGACTGGCGGCGGCGGAAGGTCACGCCCGAGGTGGACGCCGAGGTCGACCTCGTGGTGGAGGACGCCGACTCGGGGTTCTGCGGCGCGGTGGTCGGTTTCGAGTCCGGGGCGGTGGTGCTGGAGGACCGGCACGGCCGGCGGCGCAACTTCCCGCTGCTGCCGGCGGCGTTCCTGCTCGACGGCCGGCCGGTCACGCTGCGCCGGCCGGCGCGGAACCCGGTGCCGGCGGCCCGGCGGCGGACCGCCTCCGGCTCGATCGCGGTCGACAACGTCCGGGCGCAGGTCGCCAAGGCCAGCCGGATCTGGGTGGAGGGTGTCCACGACGCCGCGCTGGTGGAGCGGATCTGGGGTGACGACCTGCGGATCGAGGGCGTGGTGGTGGAGCCGCTGGACGGCATCGACGCCCTCGACGCCGAGGTGCGCGACTTCGCCCCCGGCCCGACCCGCCGGCTGGGGGTGCTCGTCGACCACCTGGTGCCCGGCTCCAAGGAGAGCCGGATCGTGGCGCGGGTGAACTCGCCGTACGTGCTGGTCACCGGTCACCCGTACGTCGACGTCTGGCAGGCGGTCAAGCCGTCGGCGCTGGGCATCGCGGCCTGGCCGGTGGTGCCGCCCGGCCGGCCGTGGAAGGAGGGCGTCTGCGCGGCGCTCGGGGTGGCCGAGCCGGCGGCCATGTGGCGGCACATCCTCTCCCGGGTGGACAGCTTCGCCGACGTGGAGACCCCGTTGATCAACGCGATGGAGCGGTTGATCGACTTCGTCACCGAGCCGGCCTGACGGTCGGGCCGGGGCGCGTCCCGGCCGGCTCAGGGCGCCTGGTCGGGGGTGCGGGTGAAGACGAACGTGGCGATGTCCAGGGCGACCACCCGACCCGCCCCGTCCCGGACGACGGTGAGGATCTCCCCGTCCTGGCCGCCGGAGTGGCCCCGCCAGCGGTCCGGCCCCTCCCGGGTGAACCGCAGGGACCGCTGGCCCACCGGCCCGCCGTGCAGTTCGCCGGTGCCGTCGTCGACCCGGAACTCGTACTCGATCCCCATCCACCACCAGCGGCCGGTCAGCTCGGTCAGCTCGGCCGGCGGCGGCGCGGCGGCGGGGCGCCACGGCGTCACCGGCGCCGGCTCGGCGTCCAGCACCAGGGTGAGCACCTGCCGCGCCAGCCCGCCGAGGTGGGTGCCGCGCAGGCCGTACGAGTTGGCGAAGCCGACCACCGCGGTACGGCTGGGCCGGTGCACCGTCAGCGTCGAGACGTACCCGGGCATCGAACCGCCGTGCCCGACGTGCACCCGGTCACCCTCGCGGTAGAGCTCCAGCCCCAGGCCGTGCCCGCCGCGCCAGGAGTCGAGATCGCTGATCGCCACCGGCGCGCACATCTCGGTCAGCGTCGCCGGGGCGAGCACCGCCGGGTCGGGGTCGGCGAGGAAGGCCGCCCAGCGGGCCAGGTCGTCGACGGTCGACCAGAGCTGCCCGGCCGGCGCCATCGCCCCGGTGTCGGTCCGCGGCTCCTCCCGCAGCGTCTCGTCCCACGGGTGCACGACGTAGCCGCGGGCGTACGGCTCGGTGGCGTGGTAGGTGGTGCGGTGCAGGCCGAGCGGCGTCAGGACGCGCTCCCGCAGCAGCTCGGCCCAGGGCGTCCCGGTGACCCGCTCCAGCACCCCGCCGAGCAGCCCGTACGCCAGGTTGGAGTAGTGGTAGGCGCGGTGCGGCGGGTAGGCGATCTTCGCCGGGGTCAGCGCCGCGAGCAGGGTGGCCAGGTCGGTGCCCTCGGTCCGCTCCCACCACTGCCCGTCCGGCTCCCGTTGCAGGCCACCGGCGTGCCCGAGGAGCTGGCGCAGGGTCGGCGCGCCGACCGCGGTGCCGGGCAGGTGCCGCTCCAGCGGGTCGTCCAGGGCCAGCCGGCCGGCGTCGCGCTGCTGCATCACCAGCACCGCGGTCATGGTCTTGCTGATCGAGCCGAGCCGGTACTGCAGGTCGGCGTCGGGACGCGGGTGGTCACCGGCGGCGGCGAGGTGGGTGAGCGTCCCGTCCCGGACCACGCCGAGGACCAGCGACGGCGCACGGCCGGTGGCCTGGGCCGCCGCGACGAGGATGTCGACCTGGCGGGCGGTTTCGGGCAGCAGGGGCACGAGTCCTCCTCGGCGGGTGCGGGTCCGCCCGAGCTTACTGATCATGTGGGGCGGCGGGGACGTGCATCGGCGTGTCACGATCGTGGGGTGGACGCCGTGGTGTGGATCGTGCTGGGTGTGCTGTTGGCGGTCGCCGAGGTCTTTACGACGACGCTTTTCCTGATCATGTTCGCGGCGGGCGCGTTCGCGGCCGCCGGTGCCGCGGCGCTCGGTGCCCCGATCCCCGTGCAGGCGTTGGTCTTCGCCGTGGTCTCGGCGTTGTCGGTGGCGGTGGTGCGGCCGGTCATCAGGCGGCACGCGGGCAGCGCGCTGGAGACTGGCGACCGGCCGTTCGGGGTGGAGGCGCTGGAGGGCGTCACCGCGCTGGTGCTGGAGCGGGTGGACGCCGGGCGCGGGCTGGTCAAGATCGACGGTGAGTTGTGGAGCGCGCGGCCGTACGACGCGACGCAGGCCTTCGAGCCCGGTGAGCGGGTGCAGGTGATCAAGGTCCAGGGCGCCACCGCCCTGGTCTGGCAGGACGACATTTCCTCCCCCGGCGAGTTGCCGGAAGCGAAAAGGTGAGCGGTATGGAGTTTGCAGCGGTCCTGTTGGTGGCCGTCGCGCTGATCGTCGTGGTGGTGCTGGTCAAGGCGGTACGCATCGTGCCGCAGCAGCGTCAGGACGTGGTGGAGCGGCTCGGAAAGTACAAGCGCACCCTGAACCCGGGCCTGAACCTGCTGGTTCCCTTCATCGACGCGGTGCGCACCAAGGTCGACATGCGCGAGCAGGTGGTCAGCTTCCCGCCCCAGCCGGTGATCACCTCGGACAACCTGGTCGTGTCGATCGACACGGTCCTCTACTACAAGGTGGTCGACGCGGTCCGGGCCACCTACGAGATCGCCAACTTCATCCAGGCGATCGAGCAGCTCACCGTGACCACCCTGCGGAACGTGATCGGCTCGCTGGACCTGGAGCGGGCGCTGACCAGCCGCGAGGAGATCAACCGCCACCTCTCCGGGGTGCTGGACGAGACCACCGGGCGCTGGGGCATCAAGGTCACCCGGGTGGAGATCAAGGCGATCGAGCCGCCGGCCAGCATCCGGGACTCGATGGAGAAGCAGATGCGCGCCGAGCGGGACCGCCGGGCGGCGATCCTGACCGCCGAGGGGCACAAGCAGTCGCAGATCCTCACGGCCGAGGGCGAGAAGCAGTCGGCGGTGCTGCGCGCCGACGGTGACCGGCAGGCCCGGATCCTCCAGGCCGAGGGGCAGGCCAAGGCGATCCGTACCGTCTTCGACGCCATCCACCAGGCCAACCCGAGCCAGAAGGTGCTGGCCTACCAGTACCTGCAGGCGCTGCCGCAGATCGCCAACGGCACCGCGAACAAGGTGTGGATCGTGCCGGCGGAGCTGACCAAGGCACTGGAGGGCATGGGCGGCGCGCTGGGCGGGCTGGCCGGCATGGTCGGGGACCTCCCGGCGCCGGAGGCGGCCGACCACGCCAGCCAGGTGGAGCGCGAGGCCGCGGAGGCGGCGCGGGCCGCGGCCAGCGCCGCCCAGGAGATCCACGACGAGGTACGCGTCGCGGAGGCGCAGGCCAGCGGCGGCAAGACCCCGCAGGGGCTGCCCGCGCCGGAGCCGGTCTCCCCGGCGAGCCTGGTCAACGACCCGGCGGACCAGCGCGAACGGGGCTGACCCACGCGACGTCGCCCACCGGCGACAAATGCGAGAAAGACTCATGCGGCGCTCCGGCGCCTGCCACGATCGGTCCTGATGGACGGGTGGTGGTCAGGAGCCGGGGCGCCGAATGCGTCCCCCGCCGCTCGTCGGAGTCGAGCGAGGTGAGGCATGAAGGATCCGGCGCAGAGCCTGTTCTCCCGCACTCCCGTCCCCGGCGCGCACGACCCGGCCGGCCCGCTGGGCACCCGGCGGACCGGTGGGGGCTTCGGGGTGCTGCCCTTCGTCGGTGACCCCGGGCCGGCCGCGCCGGCCACCAACGCCAGCTGGGCCTGGTCGCTGCGGCGCTTCGCCCGGGCGTCGGTCTGGCTGCTGCCGGCGTACGCGGTGCTCTACGGCGTGGTCGCGATGGCCAGCGACGGCGGGGTCGGCAACGACCCGTACCCGGCCGACGGGCAGCCGCTCTACCTGGTCGGCTGGGTGGCCGCGGTCTGGCTGGGCCTGCTCGCCCTGCTGGCGCTGACCGGCCTGCTGGCCGCCACCCGCAGCCGCCGGGTCGCCGTGGCCGGGCTGCTCACCAGCATCGCCGGCACCGTGCTGATGCTGCCCTTCGCCGGGCTCGCCGAGCAGACCCCGGTCTTCGGCACCACCGCCCGGATGCTGGTGCTGGTCGGGGCCACCTGCTACAGCGCGGGCTGGCTGCTGATCGGCTGGTCGGTGTCCCGCTCCGGGATGTTCAGCATCGGCGACGGGACGATGCTGATGATCGCCGCGCCGCTGCTCGGACTCGGTGGGGCGCTGATCGGGTCGCTGCAGACCTTCGGCGCGATCTTCGTGCTGATCGCCGGCATCGGCATCGGCTACCGCTCCGGTCGTCTGGTGCCGGCGGCCATCGCCCGGGACGCCGCGAGCGCCAGCGTCTCCACCCCGGCCGCCCCGGGCCCGGACGGCCCCCAGGGCCCCCTCCCCGCCGCCTGACCACCCCGCGCCCCACCCCCGCCCGGCCCGTCGGGATGACGCAAACCGCTTGATCAGCCCGGCGGGGGACGGCGGGTCCGGGAGGGGACGGATGGGTGCGGGCGGGGACGGGAGTGGGGAAGTCGCCGCGCGGTCACGGTGAGTTGGCTGACAATCGTCGGTCCAACTGGCCCGCTCGGGTCCCACCTGGCAATCCTGGGTGTCATGCCCCACCCCCGGTCGCCGCTGTCGCGGCTCTTCACCGTGCTGCTCGCCGGCCTGCTCGCCGGCCTCGCTCTCGCGGTCGCCGCGCTGCCGGGCAACCTGCTGGCCGGTTTCGCCACCCGGTCGGTCCTCGGGGCGTTCGCCGAGCTGCCGTCCGCGCTGCGCACCCCGGCCACCCCGCAGCGCTCCTACGTCTACGCCAACGACGGCACCACGCTGCTGACCACGTTCTACGACGTCAACCGCACCGACGTGCCGCTGGCCGAGATCGCCCCGGTGATGCGGCAGGCAATCGTCGCGATCGAGGACCGGCGCTTCTACTCCCACGGCGGCGCCGACCTGCGTGGCCTGGCCCGCGCCGTGGTCGCCAACCTGACCGGCGGCGCCTCCCAGGGCGGCTCCACCCTGACCATGCAGTACGTCCGCAACGTGCTCAAGACCGACCCCAGCCGCACCGCGGCGGAGCGGGCCGCCGCCACCGAGCAGACCGTCGGCCGCAAGCTCCAGGAGATCCGGTACGCCACCGCGTTGGAGAAGACCCTCGGCAAGGACGAGATCCTCAACCGCTACCTGAACATCGCCTACTTCGGCTCCGGGGCGTACGGGATCGCAGCGGCCAGCCAGCGCTACTTCGGCAAGGCCCCGGCCGACCTGACTCTCGGCGAGGCCGCCCTGCTGGCCGGTCTGGTGCAGTCGCCGGAGGAGTACAGCCCGATCGACGGTGACGTGGACGCGGCGCTGGCCCGGCGAGGGCAGGTGCTCGACGCGATGGCCGACACCGGCGTGATCACCGCCGCGCAGGCGGCGCGGGCCCGGGTCGAGAAGCTCGCCCTGCGCCCCACCGCGCAGGTCAACGGCTGCACCGCGACCCGCGCCGACGGCGCCGGCTTCTTCTGCGACTACCTGCGTCGCTGGTGGCTGGAGCAGCCCGCCTTCGGGGACACGGTCGAGGAGCGGGAGCAGGCGCTGCGCCGCGGCGGCTACCGGGTGGTCACCTCGCTCGACCCGGACGTCCAGGCCACCGCCGTCGAGGAGGTCCGGAAGGTCTACGCCGCCGACGACGAGCGGGCGCTGCCGATCGCGGCGGTCGAGCCGGGCACCGGCAGGGTGCTCGCGATGGCGGTCAGCCGCCGGTACGGCGTCGGCGAGAACCAGACCGTCAACCCGCTGGTCTCCGGCGGCGGCAGCGTCGAGGGCTACCAGGCCGGGTCGACGTTCAAGCTCTTCACCATGCTCGCCGCGCTGGAGTCCGGCCGGACGCTCTCCACCGGCTTCGACGCGCCCAGCCGGCTGCCCACCCGGTACCCGGCCGAGGGTGAGGCCAGCTGCGACGGCAGGTGGTGCCCGGCGAACGCCAACCCGGCGCGGATGGACGGCTACCGGATGATGTGGGACGGCTTCGGCCGCTCCGTGAACACCTACTTCGTCTGGCTCGCCGAGCAGGTCGGCCAGGACAAGGTGGTGGAGATGGCGCAGCGGCTGGGCATCAGGTTCCGCGCCGACGCCGACGCGTCCTTCGCCGAGAACGACGCGGCCGACTGGGGCGCGTTCACCCTCGGTGTCGCCGCCACCACCCCGCTGGACCTGGCCAACGCCTACGCCACGGTGGCGGCCGAGGGGACGTACTGCACGCCCACGCCGGTGGAGTCGGTGACCGCGCCGGACGGCACGCGGCTGCCGGTGGGCGCCCCGTCCTGCAGGCGGGTGCTGAGCCGGGACGTGGCCCGCGCGGCCACCGACGCGGCGCGCTGCCCGGTCGGGCAGCAGTCGGCGTACGGGCAGTGCAACGGCGGCACGGCCAGCGGCGTGGACCGGATCGTCGGCCGCCCGGTCGCCGGCAAGACCGGCAGCTCGGAGCGGAACGCCACCGAGACCTTCGTCGGGTTCACCCCGCAGGTCGCGGTCGCCGGCATCGCGGCCAACCCGGACGACCCGAGCGACGCGGTCGGCGGCCCGGTGCAGGCGCAGGTCATCGCTGCGGTCGCCCGCACCATCCGCAGCGCCGTCGAGGGCGAGCCGGTCCGCGACTTCACCGCGCCCAGCCGCGAACTGGCCGGCGAGCCGCGCCGCCCCGAACCGCCGCGCCCGTCCCCGAGCCCGCGGGAGCGTCAGCGGGAGCGGGAGCTTCCCGCCGACATCCTGCGCTGGCTCCAGGAGCGCCGCGGCTGAACCGGAACGGGGCCTCGCGCCACGGGAAGGGGCCCCTGCCGACAACCGGGTGGCCTGCGCCGCTCGGCGGCACCGCCCCGCCCGGCGCGTCACCGGTACCCGGCAGAATCGTCGGATGCCCGTCCACCAGATCACCGACCCCGACGACGACCGGATCGCCGACTACCGTGCGCTGACCGACGTCGAGCTACGTACCCGCTGGGAGCCCCCGCACGGACTCTTCATCGCCGAGGGTGAGCTGGTGCTGCGGCGGGCGCTGCGCGCCGGCTACCCGGCCCGGTCGTACCTGGTGGACGCCAAGCGGGCCGACCAGCTCGCCGACCTCGACACCGGGGACGCGCCGGTCTACGCGGCCACGCCGGACGTGCTCCAGCGGGCCACCGGCTTCCACGTGCACCGGGGTGTGCTCGCCTCGTTCCGGCGCAAGCCGCTGCCGGACGCGGCCGACGTGCTCGCCGCGGCCCGGCGGGTGGTGATCCTCGAAGACGTGAACAACCATACGAATCTGGGCGCGATCTTCAGGGCGGTAGCGGGGCTCGGGGTGGACGCGGTGCTGCTCTCCCCGACCTGCGCCGACCCGCTCTACCGGCGCAGCGTACGGGTCAGCATGGGCGAGGTCTTCGCCGTGCCGTACGCGAAGCTGGAGCCCTGGCCGGACGCGCTCGCCGAGGTCCGGGCGGCCGGTTTCACGGTGCTGGCGATGACCCCCGCCCCGGACGCGGTGCCGATCCAGCGGCTCGACGCGGCGCAGCGGGCCCGCGCGGCGCTGCTGCTCGGCGCCGAAGGGGCCGGGCTGACCCCGGCGGCGATGCGGGCCAGCGACGCCCGGGTGGTCATCCCGATGCGCCGCGGCGTCGACTCACTCAACGTGGCCGCCGCGACCGCGGTGGCCTGCTGGGAGCTGGGCCGCGACGACCCGCTCTGACCGGGCCGGGCGGGATGTCGGCGTACGGAGTCACGGACGGTAGCGTGTCGCCCGTGTTCCCCACCGTCCGTGAGGTCCTGGCGCTCGACCCGGTACGCCACGGCGCTCCGCGCCTGGTCGCCGGGGACGCCGCCCTGGACCGGCCGGTCCGCTGGGTGCACGTCGCCGAGGTGCCCGACATCGCCACCCTGCTCGGCGGCGGGGAGCTGGTGCTGACCACCGGCATCGGGTTGCCCGCCGACGACGCCGGGCTGCGGGCGTTCATCAGCGACCTGGCCGACGTCGGCGTCTCGGGGCTGGTGGTGGAGCTGGGCCGACGGTACGTCAGCGGGGTGCCCCGGGTGATGGTGGCGGCCGCCGAGCGGCGCGGGCTGCCCCTGGTCGAGCTGCGTCGGGCCACCCCGTTCGTGCGGATCACCGAGGCGGTGCACGCGCTGATCGTCGACGCCCAGCTCACCGAGCTGCGGGCCGCCGAGGAGATCCACCAGCGGTTCACCGAGCTGTCCGTGGAGGGCGCCGGCCCCGCCGAGGTGGTCCGGCAGGCCGCCGAGCTGGCCGGCTGCCCGGTGGTGCTGGAGAACCTCTCCCGTCAGGTGCTGGCGTACGACCCGGCGGGGGAGAGCGCCGAGCTGCTGCTGGACGGCTGGGAGCAGCACTCCCGCCGGATCCGCCCGGCGGGGCGGACCGCGTACGACGCCGACAGCGGCTGGCTGGTGACCACGGTGGGCGCCCGGGGGCAGGACTGGGGTCGGCTGCTGCTGCGCTGGCCCGGCGCCGGCGACCTGACCGGCGCAGGCGTCGACGCGCGCCCGGCCGGCGCACCACCGACCCGGCTGACCATCCTGATCGAACGGGCCGCCTCCACGCTGGCGCTGGGCCGGCTGATCCGGCGCGACGCCGAGGGGCTGGAACGGCAGCTGCACCGCACCCTGCTCACCGCCCTGCTCGACCATTCCCGCCCGGTGGACGAGGTCGCGCTGCGGGCCAGGGCGCTCGGCGTCACCCTCGACCGGCGGCACCTGGTCGGGGTGGTGGTCCGGCACCGCCTCGACGAGCCGGCCGGGGAGCCCGGTGTGCCGGGGGAGGGTGGCCTCTCCGTCGACGCCGCTCCGGAGGCCGGTCCGGCCCGGCTGCGGGATCTCGCCGAGGCGGTCGGCCAGGCGCTGCGGGAGGCGAAGCTCACCGCGCTGACCAGCGCCGTCGACGACCAGGCCGTCGGTGCGCTGCTCGCCCTCGCCGACCCGGCCGCCGAGGAGCGCGCCCTCGCCGCGTTCGCCACCGCCCTGCGCCGCATCCGGCTGGACGCCGCTCCGGCCCGCCCGGCGGCCGGCCGCGCCGACGCCGCACCGGCGGGGACCGCGCGGCCGACCGCCGGGCGGGCGGAGCCGCCGGCGAGCCGGCCGGCCGCCGTCCGGTCCGATCCGGGGCCGGTGACCGGTCGGGCGGACGCGGGACCGGGCCCCGCCCGCGCCGGGACGGGCGGGATTGTCCGGCCGGGGACGGGGGGCGCCGCGGGACGGGCGGGCGGCCCGACGCCGAACGCCGTCATCGTGGCGGCCGGATCCGGGGTGGGCAGCCTGCGGGAGGCGCGGCGGTCCCTGATCGAGGCCCGGCAGATCGCCGACGCGGCCCGGCGGGACCGGCGCGACCTGCCGATCTTCCGGCTGCCGCACGTCGGGCTCGCCGGCCTGCTGCACCTGCTGCGCGACGAGCCGCGGGTGCAGACCTTCGTGGAACGGGAACTGGGGGCGCTGCTCGCCCACGACGCCCGGCACCCGCGCGAGCAGCTGCTCGGCACGCTGCGGGCGTACCTGGAACAGGGCCGCAACAAGTCGGCGGCGGCCGCCGCGGCGCACCTGTCCCGGCCGGCGTTCTACGAGCGGCTGGCCCGCATCGCCCGGATCCTCGACGTCGACCTGGACTCGGTCGACGCCTGCCTCTCACTGCACGTCGCCCTGCTGGCCCTGGACGCCATCCGCACCCCCTGACCCGCCCACCCGCCCACCCGGCCCCGTCGCCCTGTCGATCATGAAGTTGTTCTCATCCGCTGCGGCGTGTCGCGGCGGTAACTTCATGATCAACGAGGGCGAACGAGGGGGAGGGGGTGGGGAGGGTCAGGTGAGGGATTCGAGGGACTTGGTGTAGGGGGCGGGGACGAAGTTCGGGCCGCCGGGGGTGAAGACGTCGGAGTTGGCGGCGGCCGACCAGGCGGTCTCCGGGACGGCGTCGACCAGGGCGCGCACCACCGGGGCGTCGCGCCACTGGTCCTGCTCGGCGAGCAGGCCCAGCGCCACCACCGACTCCTCCACCTCGCCGACGCACTCGAACGGCTTGTGCCCGTCCACGCCGAGCAGCTCCCGGTAGCCGGGGAGCTGGGTGGCGTCGGCCAGCAGGTCGCCGCCGAAGATGCCGACGATCCGCTCCCGCGGCATGAACGGCGCCATGGCGAGGAAGACGAACCGGCACTTCGGGCAGTTGCGGCACCAGCGCTCGCTGGCGTCGCGCAGCTTGAACGCCGCGTTGCAGCTGGTCACCACGGCGTCGTACCGGTCGATCCCGGCGAAGAGCCGGGCGATGTGCAGCTCCGACAGCGAACGCAGCAGGGAGAAGTACGGCTCGGTGAGACCGGCGTGCTCGGCCAGCGCCGCCCGCAGCAGCCCCTCCGCCTCGACCCCCTTGGACCACTGGTGGTTGATCTCGTGACCGTTCCAGACCAGGTTCGGATCCGAGGCGGAGCGCTCGTTGGACATCACCACCGGGCCGAGGCCGTGCAGCACCGCCGTGGCGACCGCGATCAGCGAGTTGATCGCGGTGACCGGGATGTGGCCGTTGAGCGCGCCGGCCGCGTTCAGGTCGAACAGCACCGGGTCGATCCGCCGCCGGGCGGCGAGGGCGTCCAGCCTGGACGCCTCGTTCACCGAGACGATCACGTGGTTCGGGTTGACCGAGAAGGGCACCGGGTCGAAGCCGGCCCGGCGCAGCGCCTCCAGGCTGACGATCGAGTCCTTGCCGCCGCCGACCGCGGAGAGCGGACGCCGGTCGGAGTCGTCGTGCACCCGGGCGGGGGAGACCTCCCCGGCCGGCACCTCCGGGCGCAGCTCGAGCACGTGCGGCAGCTGGTTGCGGTACGCGTACTCGGCCAGGCCCTTGGTGTAGACGGCCGTGACCAGCTCGGCGGCGGCCGAGCCCAGCGGCGCCGGCAGCACCAGCCGGCGCGGCGCGGCGGCCTTGTAGTAGCTGACCCCGGCGACCACGTGCAGCAGCTCCAGGACCCGGCCCAGGCTGGCCACCGTCTCGTCCGACGGCGGGTCGGCCGGCAACGGTAGCGTGATCACCTCGGTGAACCGCTGCTCGCCGTCGGGGCCGGTCAGGGCGTAGTCGAACAACGCCTCACCGGTGGCGAGATCGATCGAGTAGGACGGGAAGGTGAAGGCGTCCATCCGCCGAAGCTGTCCGTTAGGCACAGGTCATACTAGTCCGGGCCAACCCGGACGCGAGCGAGGAGATCACACGTGCACCTGTCTGACCTGCGCGGACGTTCCGTGGCTGTCTGGGGGACGGGCCGTGAGGGCATGGCCGCCGCCAGGGCCGTCGCCGCGCACGGTCCGGCCAGTCTCGTCGCCGTGGACGACCGGACGAACTTCCTGGCCCTGCCCTGGGAAGGCCCGCTGGCGGAGGCTGCACCGCTGGTCACCGGCGAGGAGGGTCTCGCCGCGCTCACCGCTGCCGATGTGGTGGTCCGCTCTCCCGGTGTGCCGCAGACCCACCCGTGGATGATCGAACTGCGGCGCCGCGGGGTCCTCGTGACGCAGGGCACGGCGCTGTGGATGGCCGATCACGCCGACCGCACCGTCGGGGTGACCGGCAGCAAGGGCAAGAGCACCACCTCCAGCCTGATCAGCCACCTGCTGACCGCGGCCGGCCGGCCGAACGTGTTCGGCGGCAACATCGGCGTGCCGACGCTGGAGATGCCCGAGGCCGAGCTGTATGTGCTGGAACTCTCCAGCTACCAGTGCAGCGACCTGACCGACTCACCGCGGGTCTCCGTGGTCACCGCGCTCTTCCCGGAACACCTGGACGCGCACGGCGGCGAGCGGGAGTACTACCGGGACAAGCTGAACCTGCTCGCGCACGGCCCGCAGGCTGTGGTGGTCAACGGGTCGGATCCCCGGCTGGCCGTGGAACTCGGCGACCGCGCGGCCGTCCGCGCCGGCTCGCCGGACACCACGCACGTCGCCACGGGCCCGGACGGCACCCCCTGGTTCCACCTGCGCGACCAGCCGCTCTTCCCGCGCGCGGTGCTGCCGCTGGTCGGCCGGCACAACGAGGGCAACCTCTGTGTCGCCCTCGCCGTACTCGACGTGCTCGGCGTCGACGTGGTGGAGCTTAAGGACACCCTGGCCGTCGCGGTCGCCGGGTTCCAGGGCCTCGCCCACCGGCTCACCGAGATCCCCGACCCGTCCGGCCTCGTCTTCGTCGACGACACCCTGGCCACCAGCCCGTACGCGGCCATGCACGCCATCGACGCCTACGACGGCAGGCCGTTGACGGTGATCGTGGGCGGCACCGACCGGGGGGTGGACTACACGCCGCTGCGCGACCACCTGGCCGAGCGGGAGATCACCGTGATCGGCATTCCGGACAGTGGTCCGCGGATCATCGAGGCGCTCAGCGGGCTGCCCGCAGTGCGCACCGAGCTGGCAGAGGACCTGGCCGCCGCGGTGGGACTGTCCCGCAAGCTGACCCCGGCCGACGGGGTCGTGCTGCTGTCACCGGCCGCGCCCAGTTACGGACGGTTCCGCAACTACGAGCACCGCTCCGAGGCGTTCCGCGAGGCGATTGTGGAGACCGCAGCCCGCTGAGCGGCTCGGCGTCCGCCCCGGACCATGCGTCGTGGCGGGGCTCGTCCGTCCGGTATTTCGGCGCCTGCTCGGGCGCCGGTCATGAGGGCGGGTACCCGCAGACGCAGTGATCCTATCAGAACCGTTGCCGTGGAACAGTCGGTTTTCGGTACCTCGCGCCGACGGATCTCCGACAACTGAACCGCTACCGATGATCACGGCTCCTTTGAATCTGCTCAACGGGGTTCACGGCGGCCTGAATTGCTTGCAGGCATCAACCTGACGGTGGATGCCGCCGCTGCCGCACCATCCTTAGTCTTTCTCAGACGCGCGTCGAACAGCTCATTCTTGATCAGTCCCCTCGATCGGAAAAGGAGCCGTTTCGCTCATGTGGACCCCTGAGGAAATGGAAGCGATCTGCCGCGCCTTGCGCGCGGAATCCGAGGGCCGGGACGACCCCGAGGTGGGCCGCCGGGTCGCCGATGAGGCGCTCATTGAGGACATGGAGCGTGCGGTGCAGGAGTACCGCGAGTGGTATGCCAAGCACCGCGCGTCCGAGCCCATCGAGGACTCGGTCGAGCCTCCGGCTGAGCTTCGGGAACTCCTGTGGTTGATCGGTTGGATGATCTACGAGGCAAGCTGGCAGATCGTACGATGGGCGCGGCCCGCCGACGGTGGTGCCGAGATCGACCTGCGGGCCGCCCGTCTCGTTCGGCAATTGGCGCAGCTCGCTCGGGTGCTGCCGTGGCCGCATTTCGCGCCACGTGCTCTCGGCGCGATTCGTGCCGACGCGCTCGTCGCGTCCAAACGGGACACGGCGCAGGGCTACAACGAGGCGTTCCTGCTGCACAAGGAGGCTCGCGAGCGGCGCGGTCATTATGTCGAGAGCCACGGACGTGCCCCGGGCCGCGAGCGGGAATGGTTGGGCCTCGAGGAAATCTTCGTGCAATTGGTACTCGCCGAGACCGGGACGGCGTGCCGCACGGCGGAGCGCATCATCGGCCGGTGGTGCGACGAGCTCGACAAGGAAGAGCAGGAGCGGCAGTGGAGCGCCGACGACGAGGAGCACTGGGTGGAGCTGCTGTACCAGCAGCTGTCACTCGGCGTCGTCATCGGCGAGGAGGCGCTGGACAAGGTCGCCGAGGTCGAGCGCAAGTACGGTCTGGTCAAGCGGGTGGACCGCAACCGGCTCAGTCTGCACACAGCCTTCCGAAACCCGGGCATCATGACGGCCCGCGCGGCACTGCATCTGCTGCCGCTGACGTACGAGATGGAGGCGCTCGGGTTGGGGCCCGGCTCCGAGTACGAGGACTGGTCCGAGATGCGGGAGGCGACCGTGCGGCGCTTCGTCAAGGCCTACCAGGCCATCGAGCAGCTCGTGCACGACGAGGACGGCAAGCGCGTCCCTCTGGTCATGGACCATCGACGGTCGGTGGCCCAGCTCCGGCTCAACGCCGCGATCGTACTGCCCGGCCTCGATCTTCCCTCCACTCTGGAATTCGCCGACTGCCTCGAGCGCAACCCGCTCGATGACGCCGCGGCCGAGGCGCTGTCGGCCTGGCTCGCCGAGAGGGACGCCAAGGGAAGGCTCAACGGAAACGCGAACGCCATTGGCAGCGCGACGATGCCGGCGTTCCTCCGGGGCGTCAGGGCGTGCCGCGAAGACAGGGGTGCCGACCGCGGGTATCGGAAGTGGCGCCACACCTGGCTCCACCTCGACCGCTACATCGACGAGGAGGGCCGCCACGAGCGGCTGACCCGCGTCCTGAAGGATTGCTGACCCGGCCGGATCAGGCAAGGCCCAGCAGCAGCGCTCCCGCAACCGCGAAAGGTGGGGCGGGTGACGGCGGGCACCCATCGGTTCGTCGCCGTCACCCCGCCCGCCTGGACGCCTGACTCGGTGCCGACGCCGCCCCGAGAGTGCCGCTGAGCAGGCACGTGGGGACGACGGTCGGTCAGCGCGTGTAGGCGGCGAAGAGGATCCAGGCGATGTCGGGCCACTTTCCTCTCAGCCACTCCAGCTGGGCGTCGCGGAGGGCGACGTCCAGCCGGGTGCCCTCCATTCGGCTCCTTCGCACGATGTAGGCCGCGGTCCTGCCGGCCGAGAAGTCGATCACGTCGTCGATGCAGGCCACCACCTGCTCCGCGCCGCCGGCGAGCGTCGCCATGACGAAGTTCAGTGGCTCGGCGTGCTCGATGTTCACCAGTCGGCCGACCTGACACGACGCGACGAGCAGAGACTGCGGCCAGTGGAGCGTGAGGGCCCTTCCGGCGCTGATCGGGGCGTCGGGCAGCAGAAGGGTCTGGCCGAGGCCGACGCCCTCGCCGTGCGAGGCGATGTGCGCGTACCGCCACTGTCCGTTCTTCCGCGACAGCGCGGCGGCGAGCGTGTCGGGCAGGGCGACCGTCGGGCCACCCTCATCGTCCAGCGCGCACTCGGTGAGCGGCACCTGGCCGTCCTGTCGCCTGGGAATGCCCCAGGCGACGCGTTCCGTTTCGACATCCACGCCCTGCCCGCCCGCGTGTGCCCGCGCGACCAGTTGGATCAGGGCAGGTCCGGCCGCGGGTGCGGTCGACCGACCGGACAGGCAGGTGAGCAACGGTGTCTGCGTGATGACAGCTCGCTCCACCAGCCGGGTGCGCTGGTCGATTCCGAGCGCCGGCCAGGGCATCAGACTGAGCGCGGAGTGCGCCGAGATGACCAGTGTGACGGGCTCGGCAGCCGAGGCCAGCTTGTCGCGGAGCGGCACCGGCAGGAGTTGCTCGCCGAGCGCCCCCCAGTCGACGCCGGTGCTCAGGACGCGTCTCAGCGCGACGGTCGCCGGCTCGATCGCCGTGATGAACGCGGAGAGCGCTGCGTTCATCGGAAGCTGGCAGAAGGAGATCGCGCCACTCGGCTCGATGAGCGTCCGGAACCAGGTGGTGTCGCCGCTGACCGTGTCCGGGAGGCCGACGTAGTCGAGCGCGTAGCGGTTGCCGATCGAGTCGATCACTCGTGCGATGTTCGCGGGAACAGGTACCACGGCCTCCGCGAGCAGCGGCGAGACTGCTTGCTCGATGCGCAGTCGCAGATCGTGGAGGACTTTCTCGCTCGCCGCGGTCGCCCCCCCGAGCTGTTGGCCAGATTCGGCCGCGACCACCTGGTCGAGCAGGCTGCGCAGCCGTCGGCCCTCCAGCCACGTCCGCCACTGGCCCTCTATCCACCGGCCCTCCACGTCGAGCCGGTCGGCGCGCATCCGGCCGGCAAAGCCCGACTGCTTCGCCGACAGCGCCACCCGTAGGCCCAGTTCGGCGGCCTGACGGCCGTCCAGCGCCCCGGCAGCGCGGGCGATGTCGCCGTAGACGCGTCGGATCGCCGCTGCCAGCGGGCTGCCCGAGCGCGAGATCACCCGCCAGCGGTCGCGGAGGCCCTCGATGGTGCGGAGTGCGTCGTCCAGATGGTCGATGACACGGTTGACGGTCGGCAGCGAGCGACCGTCGCCGTCGATGAGCAGCTCCGCGCGCGCCAGCGACAGCAGCAGGTCTTCGATGTCGTACTGCGTGGCGCGCTCTCCGGTTCGGTGCAGATACCGCTGAGCCTTGGCGAGCCGGCTGGCCGCCTTGTCGCGGTCGTTTTCCGCCCAGGTGGCCAGAGCCGAGGCGTAGTCGATGCGGTGGCGGCTGACGAACTGGCTGGCCTCGACCGCCTTCCAGTACCCCTGCTCGGCCTCGCGCAGTTTCTGCCGGGCCTTTGCGGTCCGGCCACTGAGCAGAAGCGCAGCGGTCAGTTCGTAGTGGAAGTGGGCGCGGAAGATGTCTGCGCCGACCCCGACGAACTCCTTGTCGTCCCGGTCCGCGAGAGAAATGGCCGCCGCCAAATTGCCGCTGATCCGGAGATCACGGATCGCGCGGTAGAGAAGTGTCCGGCCCCGGTAGAGGTCCCGGTCGAGCTCTTCGCCGGCCAGGGTCTCGCGGGCGGCTGCCAACCCGGCGAGGACCTGGGTGTGGAACAGGGTCACGTCGACATCGGCCGGAGCTGCGAGGCGGAGGTTGAGCTGGCGGCAGAGGCGGACGATGACCCCCGCGTTGTCGCAGGAATCGAACAGGACCCACGACGGGTCCACATCGGTCGCGGCGTTGCGGGCGGTGTCGCAGTACATCTGCAGGGCGACGGAGAAGAGTTCGGTCTCGTGCCGGAAGACATGCTCGTCCGTCATGCCTTCGTTGACGACGCCGACAGCCGCCTCCGCGTCCCGGGCGAGCATCATCAGGTCGTCGCGGGCGAGGACCCGACGGACGGCGGCGGGAAGTGCGCCTTCGGTGGGCATCGGTCGAGTATTGAATCGGTCCGTTACCACGTCAATCCTGCGAGCGGAGGGCTCCATAGTCAGCTTGCCGATACGTCCACACCATTGACTGGAGTCTCAATTCTGGTGAAGTAAATGACCATGGAGGAGATGGATCTGCAGGATCTGGGCGCCCTGTTGGACCAAGTCTTAGAGAGCGAGTTGGACGATTCTGGCTGGAATCAGGTGGATCAAGCGCTCTCGCTGATCGAAAAGTCGCCGGGAGCCGACAGCGAGGACTGGATCACTGGCAGGAACGACCTGTTCATCCTGCTGACGACGAGGACCGGCTCGGTCCTGGGCGGCTCGCCCAGCGGCCCGGGCGACGGACGTGACCCGCAGACCGAACGGAGTGGCAAGCCGGCTCCGCGCCAGACGCGGGAGCATCTGATCATCATGATGCACCGGGTCGGTCACGTGCCCCGTCAGGAGCGGCGCGTCGATGACTCTGCGTAGACCGGCGCTCATCGTCCACACCTTCTTCGTGGTCGGAGAGGTGAGGACCTCCGGACGCCAGGGGGTCTCGGATCCGACGGCCGAGGCCGTGTCGGCGTTGTGGCACCGTACGGCGGCGCTCGGCATGACGGAGCCCGTCGACCAGCATCCGACGGAGCTACCGACGATCGGCGGCCCCGGTGCGGGCGAGCTGGAACTGCTCGCCGCCCGGCGGCAGGTCGTCCCCGGTGCGGCGTACGTGGCGCTGGCCTACCGGCGGCGCGACATCGTCGTGGTGAGCGTGCTGTTCGCGCCGAACGACGACCGGGTCGGCTGGCAGGCGCTGAGCGACCGGTGGGCGTCGGCGGTCCCGGCAACCTCGGGTGCGGAGCTCAGCACCACGACGATGTACCTCGGCGTGGCGGACGGGGTGGGGGTCGGCCGCACCGGGAGACGGGCCGGGGACCCGGGCCGGCGGGCGAGGCGCCTGCGTGGACAGGTGCCCGGACCGTCGGAGGAGCCGGACGGGGAGTCGTGGTGCCGCGTCGCCGACCGGCTACTGCTGTGGGAACTGCCAGCGGACGGAGGGTACGGTCAACGCCGACACCTCCTGCTGGCCGATCCGGCCGACGATCGCATGTTGGACCGGTTGACCTGGCCGATCGACAGCTCTGTCCTGCCGCCGTTGACCCGGCACCTGCTGAACGTGGCCGAACTCCAGCATCAGCAGGTCGTGCTCGAGACGGCCGTGCCGAGCCTGCACGCTGCGGTGCAGGAGACCGAACGGGCGTGTGAGACGCTCGCCGACCTGCTCAGCACAACGGTTGAGCCGTCCAGGCAGCAGCTGCGGGCGGCGGCGCGGGACCTGGACACGGTGCAGGCCCAGCAGGGCGGCCTGGTCTGGGCATCGGCCGACGCCAGCACGATGGCGGGGACGGTACTGGGCATCCGCAACAACATGGAAGCCGTCCTCGACCGTGAGCTGCGATGTCGGTCCGGGGGGCCGTTAGACCGGGACCGGGACTGCGCGGTGTGGTTGGCCGACCAGATACACATCGAGCTGGCCTACCTCGATGCCGCCTGGCGTAGAGCTGATCGGATCGGTGGCCTCGCGGCGGCTGTGATCGAGGATCGGCAGCGTCGCCACCAGGAGGGGCTGGTCCTCGTCCAGGGGTCGGTCCTGAGCGCTCTGGTCATGGCGCTGACCGCAATCCAGAGCCTTGAGTACGAGGTCCCGCTGGCGGGGCCACTGGTGCCGCCCGTGGTCTGCGTGCTGGGGATCTTGGCGCTGGTGCTTCCCGCGGCTGTGCTGCACTGGCCGCGCGCCGCCGGCTCGGCGCCCCCACGCCGGTGGTTCGTCACGGGTGGTGTCGTACTCGGTGCCGCCATCGGATGGCTGGCGGCCAGCACCGGCTGGTGGCTGGCACGCGACGTCCCGGCACCCCGGACGTGGTCGGCTGTCCTGGCCGTGGTCGCTGCGGCAGGGGGCACATCGGTGGCGTTGATCCTGACCCGTCGGCGGAGGACATGACGCGAGGCGGCTGACAGCTTCAGTGGACCGGTCCGCTCGACAGCGTCGACGCAACCGATCCGCCGCCGCACGTCGAAGAGGGGACGCCATGGACTTCGCCTTCGCCACCGAGTCCGGCCCCGGCCGGCCCAACGAGGATCACGTCATCGTCTCGGCCGGCTTCGCGATCGTCCTGGACGGCGTCACCCAACCACCGGACCTGGACACCGGCTGCGTCCACGATCCGGTGTGGCTGGTGCGGGCGTTGGGCGCCGCCCTGGTGGAGGCGTTGACGATCGAGCCGGCGGCGCCGCTCGACCTGATCCTGGCGACGACCATCGAGCAGGTACGCGGACGGCACGGTGGCCAGTGCGACCTCGCGAACCCGAACAGCCCGTCCGCCACCGTCGCGATCGTGCGCGAACGCGACGACGAGGTGGACTACCTGGTGCTGTGCGACTCGTCGGTGGTGTTCGAGGACGGGAACGGCATCACCGTCGTCCACGACGATCGCACCGACACCCTGCCGGCCTACGACCGACACACAGTGGCGCGACTGCGTAACCGGCCGGGCGGGTTCTGGGTGGCGTCGACGGTTCCGGGGGCGGCCGCGGAGGCGCTGACGGGCAGCGTGACTCGTGACGGTCTGCGCCGGCTGCTGCTGTGCACCGACGGGATCTCACGACTCACCGAGTCCTTCCGGCTGGACTGGGCAGAGGTGTTCACGCTGGTCGAGCGGTCCGGCCCGCGCGGCGCGATCGACGCCGTCCGGAAGTACGAGGCGGCCTGCCCGGAGCGACTTGCCCGGCCGGGCCGTGCTCGGGTCAAACGCCACGACGACGCGACACTTGCCGTGTTTCAGTCGTTGTCCTGAACCGGTAGCGGAAGTCCTCGGAGCCGCTGACGGAATCCCGACGGTGCTATTGCCGAGCAGGGCCTACGACGGTTCAATACTGCCGTTCTTGTTCGCACGGAACGATCATCATCACACGCGCCGACCCGCAACCGTACCGTTGCTCCACGATCATTCGCTTTCGGAGGTCGTGGCATTGCGGCGTCGGGCGCCCGGTCCGACGGGATGTGCCAATTGTGATCGAGGAAGCGGGCAGTTCGATGCCCTTCGACGAGCTGTACCGAGTGGCGGCGATGGACGCCAAGACGCTGCAGGACCGGATCCTGACGGCGGCGCGAACGACCATCGACGTCAGCGACGGACGGGTGGCGGCACTGGCACTCGCCAACGCACTCCTGGCCGTGGTGCAGGAGTACCTTGAGCGGACCTCGAACGAGCATGACGTGGAGTTGTTTCTCGAGGTCAACGGCAGGCAGCCGGACGACGTCGCTTCGTGGCCGGTGAACATTCTGGCGGGCCTCAGACTACGGCGGACCCCGGCGGACGACTGGCACTCGATCTGCGAACGCGCGGTGCAGTTGGCCGTGCGGCGGCTCCGGCCGGCACCGGGATCCTGACAGCGCCACGCGGCGGCGAGGAGCAGTGAGCGTGGTTCGGACGGTCAGTAGGCTGGCCGGGTGACAACCACGTTTGCTGATCTCACCACGATGCGGGTCGGTGGTCCGATCGGTCGCCTGCACGTCCCGACGACCACTCCGGAAGCCGTGGAACTGCTGCACCAGAGCACCGCCGTCGGTGATCCGGTCCTGGTCATGGGGGGCGGGTCGAACCTGGTGGTGGGCGACACCGGCTGGGACGGCACCGTCATCAAGATGGCGACCTCCGAGTTCGACATCGACGGCGAGCTGGTGACCGCGGCCGCCGGCGTCGAGTGGGACCGCCTCGTCAAGGCCACCGTCGACGAAGGGCTTGCCGGCCTGGAGGCGCTGTCCGGCATCCCCGGCCTGGTCGGGGGCACACCGGTGCAGAACGTCGGTGCGTTCGGCACGGTGACCTCGGACGTCCTCGAGGCGCTGGCCGTGTACGACCGGCAGACGGGCCTTCTGGAGCGGTGGACGCCGGATCGCTGCGGCTTCGGCAGCCATCGGCAGTCCGTCTTCAAGCACAGCGACCGGTGGGTCGTGGTGGAGGTGACATACCGCCTGCGCCGGAGCAACCAGTCGAGGCCGATCGAGTACGCGGAGCTTGCCGCGAGACTGGGGATCGAGGTCGGGGGGACCGCGGCGCCGGCCGACGTGCGGGAGGCGGTCCTCGCCCTGCGTCGCGGCAGAGGGATGGTCCTGGACCCGCAGGATCACGACACCTGGAGTGTCGGTTCGTTCTTCATCAACCCCGTCCTCACCGACGTGCCGGACAGCGCCCGGGACTGCCCCCGGTACCCCGATGTCAAGGGCACGAAGTTGCCCGCGGCGTGGTTGATCGAGCATGCTGGTTTTCCCCGTGGCTACGGTCATGAGTGGGGGAACGGGACGGTCGCGCTCTCCAGTCGCCACGCGCTCGCCGTGACCAACCGGGGTGGTGCCACCACTTCCGAGATCATGAAGTTCGCCGCGCACATTCGGGAGGGCGTCGAATCTCGCTTCGGTATCCGGCTGGGTCCCGAATGCGATCTGGTCAACTGCTCGTTCTGAGTTGTTCTCGTGGTGCGCCGGACGGTCTCCCGCCCACCTGGCCCTGCCGGTCGACCACCGAGTCGTCGGCTCCGTCATTGACCGACCGACGTCACTGTCGACTAGCATTCGTGACGGGCGTCATGGCTCCTCCTGTCCACACGTCACGAAGCCCGTGAAGGAGAAGCATGGTCAGCTTCGCCGCTGTCGCCCTTCCGACCTGCGAGTCGAACCTCCGTCCTCAAACGGTGGCGGCGGAGATCCACGGCTGGGCCTCGTCGGCGCCGATGCGCGCGCTGGTCGCGGAATACGGCGGTACGCTGCCGTCGGCCGGCGTCGGCGAACTACTGACGTGGCTGGAGGCGTTCTCCGACGAGCACTGGGACTTCCGCAAGCGCGACGGCGTGGTCGAGCGCGATCAGGTGAAGGCCCCGCACTTCACCGCTGCCACCGCTGATCTGATTCTCGCGGCGGCGACTGCCCTCCATCTCGTCTACGCCGGCCGCCCCCCGCACGCGAAGTACGACCATCTGCTGGTTCTGGGCGGCCTTGGCCGAGCCTGTCTGCAGCGCACCGAGTACGCGGCCCAACTCGTCCGCGACGGCAGCGTCGTCGTCCCTGAGCTGGCGGCGCTCGGCAGTTTCCGGCCGCTCAACGAGCAGGAGACGGCCCTGCCTGCCCTCGCGACCAGCTGCTACGAAGTGGATGCCATGGACGTCGGCGTCCGGATGGGATTCGGGCTCGAGGAACCCGTGCTGCGGGAGTCCTCAGACGGCCCCGTGACGCATCAGTCCTGGCAGGTGCGGACGTACCAGGCTGCCGGCTGCCCAAGTGTGCACGTGCTGGCAGCGCCGTCCAGCGAGCCGGAGTCCCGCCGCGCCAACACCCCGGACACCTACGAGTTCTGGGCCCGCCGGTTCAGCCTCCGCTCGACTGACCGCATCCTCGTCGTCACCTCTCCGATCTACGTGCCCTTCCAGCACAGCGACGCGATCCGGATGCTGGCGATGCGGTACGGGTGCGCGATCGACACGATAGGTTTCGACCCGGCTCAGGTCACGACTCCCATGGCGCCGGGAGCCACCGGTCCGGACCGATACCTGCAGGAGATCCGGTCCGGCATCCTGTCGATGCGACGCCTGCACCACGCGCTGGCCGAGAGCCTGGCGGCGTGACACCGTCCGTCTTCACCCGAATGCCATTACCCACAACGGTGCCGGGTGGTCACCACCGCGCCGAGATCGTGGGCTGCATCGATGCCTGGATCTGCTCCCCGGCAATGACCGCGCTTCTCGACGAGTTCGGCCATGGACCGTTGCCTACGGGTCCGCTCGTCGACCGGCTGCAAGCGCTGGAGAGCTTCTCGGCCGCCCGCTGGGACTACCGCAAGGGGGGCCTGGAACGGCATCAGGCCCCGGGTGAGAGCTTCCCGGCCGCGGTCGACGCGCGGATCCGGTCCGCCGCCCGGTCGCTGGGGTTGGCCGACCGGCTGATGCCTCTGGGTCAGCACTACGACCACATTCTGGTTCTCGGCGGCGGTGTCCGCACCATGATGGCCCGCGCGAATCTGACCACCGAGATCCTCCGGCAGGGCATCAGCACCACCTCGGTCGCGGGCCTCGGCAGCCTGCGCGAGCTCGACAATCAAGGCGAGGATGCCCGCCGGCTGGGGTTGGGTGAGTGTCCCACCGAAGGTGACGCGGTCGACGAGGCGCTGCGCCACGCCTTCGGCGCGGAACGTCCGACCGATCGGTGGTCCGGCCGGACCGAGGCCGGTCAGCCCTGGTGGCTGCGCTCCTACCTCGACATACACCCCCCGGTGCACGTGCTGGCCGCGCCGTCGACGCGACCCGGGCAGCGCGCCAACACCGCGGACACCCTGACCGGCTGGGCGGAACTCGTGCAGTCGCCACGGGTCGGATCGCGACTGCTGCTGGTCACGACCGACATCTTCGTCCCATTCCAGCACTGCGATGCCGTGCGGCTTCTGGGCCTGCCCTACGGCTGCGAGGTCGAGACGGTGGGCTTCGACAACACGTCGAATCCCTGGGTCCCGCAGGCGAGGACGTTCGCGATCCTGCAGGAGGTCCGGTCGGCCATCCGATCGATGCAGGCGCTGTACCAGGCTGTCTCCTGATCCGCAGGAAGCGCGGCACACCGCTGCGAATTGAGTGGCCGATTAGCGCAAGGAGCGGGGGAAACGCGAGCGGCGGGTCGCCGTGCCCGCGGAAACCGCAGAGGCGCGGTTGACGCGCTGTCAGGCGCGGACGGTCGCTGCGCTACACAGTGACAGTTGTCCCTGTCGTCGGGTGGTGAGAGCGTGCGGGGACCGATCAGCCGCTGAAGGGTGCGACGATGACCACCGACGATCTGCTGGCCCGGCACCGGGCCGTCCTGCCGTCCTGGATGCCGCTCTACTACGCCGAGCCGATCGAGCTGGTCTCCGGCTCGGGACGCCGGGTGACCGACGCCCAGGGGCGCACCTACCTGGACTTCTTCGGCGGCGTGCTGACCACCATGATCGGTCACGACATTCCGGAGATCCGGGAGGCCGTCGAGCGGCAGCTGCGCACCGGCATCGTGCACAGCTCGACGCTCTACCTGGTGCGGCAGCAGATCGAGCTGGCCGAGAAGATCGCCCGGCACTCCGGCATCCCGGACGCGAAGGTGTTCTTCACCAACTCGGGCACCGAGGCCAACGAGGCGGCCCTGCTCTTCGCCACCAACCATCGCCGCTCGTCCCAGATCCTCGCCGTACGCAACAGTTACCACGGCCGGTCGTACGCCACCATGGGCGTCACCGGCAACCGGAGCTGGTCGGCGAGTGCGCTTAACCCGTTGCAGGTGGCCTGGCTGCACTCCGGTGAGCGGCTGCGCGGCCTGCTCGCCCGGCTGCCCGAGGCCGACCGGGTCGACGCCGCCGTGGAGGACCTGCGCGAGGTGCTGGCCACCCAGACGGCGGGCGACGTGGCCTGCCTGATCGCCGAGCCGATCCAGGGCGTCGGTGGCTTCGTGCACCCGCCGGACGGGCTCTTCGCCGCCTGGAAGAAGGTCCTCGACGAGCACGGCATCCTCTTCGTCTCCGACGAGGTGCAGACCGGCTGGGGGCGCACCGGCGAGCACCTGTGGGGCTACCAGGCGCACGGCGTCACCCCGGACCTGCTCACCTTCGCCAAGGGCATCGGCAACGGCTTCGCCCTCGCCGGCGTGGTCGGCCGCGCTGAGCTGCTGGAGTCGGTGCCCGCCATCAGCTTCTGCACCTTCGGCGGCAACCCGGTCTCCACGGCCGCCGGCAACGCCGTCCTGGACTACCTGCTCGAC
Organism: Micromonospora sp. LZ37; assembly: GCF_059359015.1. Taxonomy (NCBI): domain Bacteria; kingdom Bacillati; phylum Actinomycetota; class Actinomycetes; order Micromonosporales; family Micromonosporaceae; genus Micromonospora; species Micromonospora sp. LZ37. Next base: position 432,214 of record NZ_JCADBL010000003.1, read on the forward strand.
CACGACCTCCAGGCCAACGCGGCCCGTACCGGGGCGATTCTCGCCGACGGCCTGCGCGCCGAGGTGGGCGGCCTGGACTGTGTCGCCGAGGTACGCGGCAAGGGGCTGATGCTCGGCGTCGAGTTCGTCCGCCCCGGCACCACCGACCCCGATCCGGCGCTGGCCACCCGGGTGCTCGAGGCGTGCCGGGCCGGCGGCCTGCTCGCCGGCAAGGGTGGCCTGCACGGCAACGTGCTGCGGATGGGTCCGCCGCTGACGCTGACCGAGGACGAGGCCCAGGAGGGGCTGGCCATCCTGGTCGACGCGATCCGCTCGTCGGCCGAGGTGTCGGCGTGAACCTGATCGGCCACTTCGTCGACGGCAAGCGGATCTCCGGCGGTTCCCCGCGGCGCGGCGACGTCTTCGACCCGGCCACCGGCCGGCGTACCGGTCAGGTGGAGCTGGCCTCCGGCGGGGACGTGGCGATGGTCGTCGAGTCCGCCGAGCGTGCCGCGCGGAGCTGGCGCGACACCTCCCTGTCCCGGCGGACGGCGGTGCTCTTCGCCTTCCGCGAGCTGGTCCACGCCCGCCGGGACCGGCTCGCCGAGGTGATCACCGCCGAGCACGGCAAGGTCCTCGCCGACGCCGCCGGCGAGGTGCAGCGCGGCCTGGAGGTGATCGAGTACGCCTGCGGCATCCCCTCGGCGCTGCGCGGCGGCTTCAGCGAGAACGTCTCAGGCGAGGTCGACTCGTACAGCCTGCGCCAGCCGCTCGGCGTGGTCGCGGTGATCTCGCCGTTCAACTTTCCGGTGATGGTGCCGCTGTGGTTCGTGCCGGTCGCGGTGGCCTGCGGCAACGCGGTGGTGCTCAAGCCCAGCGAGAAGGACCCGAGCGCGGCGCTGCTGCTGGCCGAGTGGTTCGCCGAGGCGGGCCTGCCGGCCGGGGTGCTGAACGTGGTCAACGGCGACAAGGAGGCGGTCGACGCGCTGCTGGAGCATCCCGCGGTGAAGGCCGTCTCGTTCGTCGGCTCCACCCCGGTCGCCCGCTACGTGCACCAGCGCGGCGCGATGGCCGGCAAGCGGGTGCAGGCGCTCGGCGGGGCGAAGAACCACATGGTGGTGCTTCCCGACGCCGACCTGGACCTGGCCGCCGACGCGGCGGTCAACGCCGGCTTCGGGTCGGCCGGGGAGCGGTGCATGGCCATCTCCGCGCTGGTCGCGGTCGAGCCGGTCGCCGACGAGCTGGTCGCGAAGATCGCGCAGCGGATGGCGGGGCTGCGCACGGGGGACGGCCGGCGGGGCTGCGACATGGGCCCGCTGGTCACTGCGGCGCACGCCGAGCGGGTCCGGTCGTACGTGGCCTCCGGGGTGGCCGCCGGCGCGGTGCCGGTGGTGGACGGGCGCGACGTCGAACCGGACGGCGCGGCGGACGGCTTCTGGCTCGGCCCGACCCTCTTCGACCGGGTCACCCCGGACATGGCGATCTACACCGACGAGATCTTCGGCCCGGTGCTCGGTGTCGTCCGGGTCGGCTCGTACGACGAGGCGGTCGAGCTGGTGAACGCCAACCCGTACGGCAACGGCACGGCGATCTTCACCAACGACGGCGGCGCCGCCCGGCGCTACCAGCACGAGGTGGAGGTGGGCATGGTCGGGATCAACGTGCCCATCCCGGTGCCGATGGCGTACTACTCCTTCGGCGGCTGGAAGTCGTCCCTCTTCGGCGACCTGCACGCGCACGGCGAGGACGGGGTGCGCTTCTACACCCGGGGCAAGGTGGTCACCAGCCGCTGGCTGGATCCGCGCCACGGCGGGGTCAACCTCGGTTTCCCCACCCAGACCTGAGCAGCCGCAGGGTGCCCGCCCCGGCCAGGTACGCCACCAGGGCCGGGACGGGCATCCCGAGCGGCTCGGGCGCCGACTTCGGCGTCACCGCGTTGACCACCAGGGCGTACACCACGGCGGCGAAGCCGGCGGCGACGAGCGCGGTGCGCGCGGTCGCCCATCCGCCGGCCCACCGCCGGCCGGCGTCGCCCGGCCGGTCGCCCGAGTGCCGGCGGTCCGTCCGGCGGCGCCCGGCGCGGGCCTCGACGGGCCCGAAGACGGCGACCAGGACGGCCAGCACGACGGTCAGCATGAGCACCCAGGGCACCCGCCAGGCCAGCCAGGCGGCCGAGCCCACCGGCGGCGTCGGCAGCAGCCCCACCGCGTCCAGGGTGCCGACCAGCAGCACCGCGGCGCTCAGGTGCCACAGGAAGATGGTGAGCACGACGGCGTTCACCGCGATCACCGCCTGCCACGGCCGGCTGCGGTGCAGCCACCGCTCGGCCCGGTCGCGCAGCAGCAGGATCAGCCCCAGCTGGGCGGTGGTCAGGGTGAGCAGGGCCAGGCTGGGCGGCGCCGCGTTGTCCAGCCGCTCACCCGGCATGTTGAGCATGGCGACCGGGTACGGGCCGACGCCGGTCAGCAGCACCGTCGCGGCCAGCCCGCCCAGCAGCGCCGTCCAGCCGGCCCGGCGCGACAGCGGCAGGCGGCGCGACCGCAGGCCGCCGGGTCGCGGTGGCCCGGCGGAGCGCGGTGCGCGGGCGTCCGGCCGGTCCGGCCGCCGGGCCTCGTACCAGGCGAAGCCGAGCTGGTGGACGGCGAGCCAGCCGAAGAGGTAGTTCGGCAGCGCCAGCTCCGCCGGGCCCACCGCCCGCCCCACGTCGCCGACCGCGACCAGCGCCGCCAGCACCAGCGGTACGGCCAGGCCGAAGCGCCGGTGCAGCGCGTACGTCAGCGGGGTCAGCGGCACCACCACGAGGTAGGCGGCGAGGAACCAGAGCGGGATGCTGGCGAACCAGACGACGGTGCGGACCATCGGCGCCTCGACGCCGGCCGCGCGGGCCACCACCGCCCCGGTGACGAGCACCAGCAGCAGCGCGGTGGTGGGCCGCAGCAGGCGGGCGCCCCGGTCCAGCAGCCAGCCCGTCACCTCGCCGCCGCGGTCCCGGTGCCGGGTCAGCGAGGCCGCGTTGGCGTAGCCGCCGACCAGGAAGAAGATCGGCATCACCTGGGCCGGCCAGGTGAACGGGTACAGCCAGGGCAGGTCGGCGAGCGCCGACCGTCCGGTGGGCTGGCCGGCGGCGTCGCGGCCGATCACGGCGACGGCCCAGTGACCGAGGACGACCATCGTGATGGCCAGCGCGCGGAGCAGGTCCACGTAGCGTTCCCGGCTGGCCGGGGTGCGCTCGGCGAGCTGTCGCAGGCGGCGCATGGGATCAGGCTATGCCAGCCCGGGGACGGCCGGTGGTGATAACGATCGGCCGCCGGGGCTTGAAGTCGGCGCGCTCCTGCCGTAAGAATTCTTCAGCAACACGACGTGAACTGAAGACATTCGACGTGCCTCGCGCGGTGGACGCCATCCCCCATGCACCGGCGCCCGCCCGACCCGATCCGAGGAGAGCTGATGAACAGGCGTGACATGCTCCGGCGTACCGCCGCCGCCGGCCTGCTGGCCACCCCCGCCGCCGGTCTGCTCGCCGGCTGCGCCACCGGCGGTGGCGACGACAAGGCCCAGGGCGGCACCTACCAGGGCACCAAGAGCGAGCAGAACCCCCTCGGCGTCAAGGAGGACGCGCCGCTGGAGGTGGTCATCTTCAACGGCGGCTTCGGCGAGGAGTACGCCAAGGCCCACGAGGCCATGTACAAGGAGAAGTACCCGAAGGCCGAGGTCAAGCACTCGGCCACTCAGGAGATCAGCAAGACCCTCCAGCCGCGCTTCGTCGACGGCACCCCGCCGGACGTGGTCAACAACTCCGGCGCCGGCCAGATCGACTTCAACGGCCTGGTGTCGCAGAACGCCCTCGCCGACCTCGGCGACCTGCTCGCCGCGCCGAGCCTCGACATCCCCGGCAAGACCGTCAAGGACACCCTGCTGCCCGGCGCGGTCGAGGTCGGCTCGTACGACGGCCGGTTCCTGGTCTTCAACTACACCTACACCGTCTACGGCATCTGGCACTCCGCCAAGCTCTTCGGCGAGCGCAACTGGGCGTACGCCAAGACCTGGGACGAGCACATCGCGCTCTGCAAGCAGATCAAGGCCGCGGGCATCGCCCCCTGGACGTACGCCGGCCTGCACCCCCGCTACATGAGCTGGCCGCTGATTTCGACGGCGATCAAGTTCGGCGGGCCGTCGGTCGCCACCGCGATCGACAACCTGGAGCCCAACGCCTGGAAGTCCGACGCGATGAAGGCCGCCGCCGACGCCTGGCACCAGATCGTCAAGGACAAGTACATCCTGGAGGGTTCGCCGGGCCTGGACCACAAGCAGTCGCAGACCGCCTGGTGCCAGGGCAAGGCCGCCTTCATCTCCTGCGGATCGTGGCTGGAGAGCGAGCAGAAGGACGTCACCCCGGCCGGGTTCAACATGACCATCGCGCCGACCCCCAGCCTGGGCAGCGGCGACAAGCTGCCGTTCGCCGCGATCCGCGGCACCGCCGGCGAGCCGTTCATGGTGCCGGCCAAGGCGAAGAACATCGCCGGCGGCCTGGAGTTCTTCCGGACCATGCTGTCGAAGAAGGGCGCCCAGGACTTCACCCGCAAGGTCTCCAGCCTGACCGTGGTGGCCGGCTCGACCGAGGGCGTGGAGCTGCCCTACGGGCTGGACACGGTGGTCAAGGCGCTGGACGCCTCCGGCGCGAACGGCTTCAACTGGGTCTACAACAACTACTACCGCAAGCTGGAGCGGAACCTGGTCGACGCCGCCTGCGGCGAGTTCTTCAGCGGCCGGATCGGCCCGGCCGAGTTCCTCGACCAGTGCCAGAAGGGCGCCGACTCGATCGCCCAGGACAGCTCGGTCAAGAAGTACAAGCGGGCCGTGTGACACCCGGCCGGTGGGGGCGGGCCACCCGTCCCCACCGGCCCCCGAGGTAGGTAGGTCCCATCGTGAGACATGGCAAGTACCCGCTGATCGTCACCTTCCTGGTGCCGCCGGTGCTGCTGTACGTCGTCTTCGTCGTCTCGCCGTACCTTCAGGCGTTCCAGATCTCCACCACCGACTGGCTCGGCTACTCCGCCGACGCCAACTCGGTCGGGCTGGCGAACTTCAAGGCCCTCTGGCGCGACGACTACGTCTGGAACGCGTTGAAGAACAACGCGATCCTGCTCGCCCTGGTGCCGGTGCTGACCATCGTGCTCGGACTCTTCTTCGCCACCATGCTCAACATGGGCGGGCGCAAGGGCCGCGCCGGGGTCACCGGGGTACGCGGCACCGCGCTCTACCGGACCGTCTACTTCTTCCCGCAGGTGCTCTCGGTGGTGATCATCGCGCTGCTGTGGAAGGAGGTCTACCACCCCAACAAGGGCCTGCTCACCAGCCTGCTGCACGCGGTGGGGCTGGGCTCGCCCACCTGGCTCGGCGACCCCCGGACCGCCTTCTGGTGCGTGCTCGCCGTGATGGTCTGGAGCAACGTCGGCTTCTACGTGGTGCTCTTCGGCGCGGCCATGTCGGCGGTGCCGAAGGAGATCTACGAGGCGGTCATGCTCGACGGCGCGTCCCGGCTGACCACGCTGCGCCGGGTCACTCTGCCGCTGCTCTGGGACACCGTCCAGGTGGCCTGGGTCTACCTCGCCATCTTCGCCCTGGACGGCTTCATCCTGGTGCAGCTGATGACCAACGGCGGGCCGAACTTCTCCACCGACGTGATCGGCGTGCGGATGTACGACACGGCGTTCGGCAGCGAGACCAAGTTCGGATACGCCTCGGCGATCGGCGTGGTGATGTTCTTCCTGACCCTGTCGGTGGCGGCGCTGTCGCTGCGCGCCGGCCGGCGTGACCGAATCGAGTACTCGTGACCACCCTGGACGAGGTCGCCCCGATCACCGCGGCGACCGAGCGAACCGCCGACCGGCCGGTACGTCGGGACCTCGGCGTCGCCAACGTCTTCTCGCACGGCTTCCTGCTGTTCTGGGCCGCGCTGACCGTGCTGCCGCTGCTCTGGATGTTCGTCAGCTCGTTCAAGAGCAACGGCGAGATCCTCGCCGACCCGTGGGGGATGCCCGAGACGCTGCGCTGGGACAACTGGGTCCGGGCCTGGACCGGCGCGCACATCGGCCGGTACTTCCTGAACAGCCTCGTCGTGGTGGCCGGCTCGGTCAGCCTGACCATGCTGATGGGCGCCACCGCCGCGTACGTCTTCGCCCGGTACGAGTTCCGGGGCCGGCAGTTCGTCTACTACCTGTTCGTCGGCGGCCTGATGTTCCCGGTCTTCCTCGCCCTGGTGCCGCTCTTCTTCGTGGTCCGCAACGCCGGCCTCTTCGGCACCTGGACCGGCCTGATCCTGGTGTACGCGGCCTACTCGCTGCCGTTCACGGTCTTCTTCCTGACCGCCTTCTTCCGCACCCTGCCCACCTCGGTGGCGGAGGCGGCCATGGTCGACGGCTGCGGACACTTCCGGCTCTTCTTCCGGGTGATGCTGCCGATGGCCCGTCCGGGACTGATCAGCGTGGCCATCTTCAACTTCCTCAGCCACTGGAACCAGTTCCTGCTGCCGCAGGTGCTCATGCAGGGCGACGAGTCGAAGTGGATGCTCGCCCAGGGGCTCTTCGCCCTCTCGGTCAGCCAGGGCTACGCGGGTGACTACGCCCGGCTCTTCGCCGGGCTGAGCATCGCGGTGCTGCCGGTGCTCGCGGTCTACGTCGCCTTCCAGCGGCAGGTCCAGTCGGGCCTGACCGCCGGTCAGCTCAAGTGAGTCTTGACCGGTAGCGATCATTGTTTCCGGACCCCGGCCGGGAGGGCGGGCCGCCGCGCGGTCGGCGCTCGCCCTTCCGGTTGACCGATTTGACCGGTAGGGAAAGTCCTACCTATGGTGGGTGCGTGACCGTGACCCATGTGCAGCTGCTCTCCGTGCCCGTCAGCGACCAGGACCGGGCTCGCGACTTCTACGTCGACGTCCTCGGCTTCGACCTGGTGGCGGACAACCCGATGGGCCCCGGCCAGCGCTGGGTGCAGGTGGCGCCGAAGGGCGCGGCCACCGGCCTCACCCTGGTCACCTGGTTCCCGACCATGCCGCCCGGCTCCCTCAAGGGCCTCGTGCTGGAGACCGACGACCTCGACGGCGACGTCGCCGCCCTGCGCGAGCGGGGCGTCGTCTTCGCCGACGGCGGCATCCAGGTCGCGCCGTGGGGGCGCTACGCCACCTTCGACGACCCGGACGGCAACGGCATCGTGCTCCAGTCCACCCGTGTCTGACCCGGACGTCTTCGCGGCGCTGGCCAACCCGACCCGGCGCGAAGTGCTCCGGTTGCTGCGCGAGCAAGGCGAGCAGCCGGTGCAGCGGCTCGCCACCCACTTCGACATGCGCCGGCCCAGCCTCTCGGAACACCTGCGGGTGCTCAAGGACGCCGGCCTGGTGACCGAGCGACCCGTCGGCCGGCAACGGCTCTACGCGCTGCGCCCGGAGCCACTGCGCGAACTGGCCGAGTGGCTCACCCCGTACGAGCGGTTCTGGCGGGCGAAGCTGGCCGGCATCCGCGACGTCCTGGACGATATGCCCGATGACTGAATCCACCACGACGGTTCGGGTCGACCAGTTCCTGCCGTACCCGCCCGCGAAGGTGTGGCGGGTGCTGACCGAGCCCGACCTGCTCGCCCGCTGGCTGATGCCGAACGACGTCGCGCCGGTCGTCGGGCACCGGTTCACCTTCCGTACCGACCCGCGGCCCGCTCAGGGTTTCGACGGCGTGGTGCACTGCGAGGTGCTCGAGGTGGACCCGCCGCGCCGGCTGCGCTGGGCCTGGCGGGGCGGCGGACTCGACACCGAGGTCGCCTGGACCCTGGTCGCCGAAGGGCGCGGCACTCGGCTCTTCGTCGTCCACTCCGGCTTCGACCCGGACGACCCGTTGCAGCAGCGCACCGCCCGCCTGCTGGGCGGCGGCTGGCGCTCCCAGGTCTGGCCCCGCCTGGAGCAGGCCCTCGCCAGCGCCTGACCCCCGCCACCCCGCCCGGCTCACTGGACCCACCGGCCCTGCCGCATCCGCCGGCCCTGCCCGGATCCGCCGGACCCGCCGGCCACCGGCAAGATCGTGCTCAATCCTGGAAACAGTGGCTTGCCAGGCCCCGTGAGGGGACTACTTCCAGGATCGAGCACGACCTTGCGGCGGTGGCGGCCGATGAGGTGGTCTTCCCCGCGGCCGGTGTTGCCCGGGGCGGCGTGGGACCGGCGGTGTGCGGGGCGGCGGGTCAGGGGGTGGTCGGGACCAGGAGGGCATGCAGGGCGGCCGGGTCGGTCACCTCGGGCAGGTCCAGGGCGGCGAGCCAGGCCGCCGCGGCGGCCCCGTCGCCGGCGGTGCGCACCGGCGCGTCCGGCCAGCGCCGGCGCGCCTCGGCGCGGACGGCTGCGGCCAGCGGGGTGTCCCCGGTGAGCAGTCCGCCGCCGAGCACGATCGGCGTGACCGCGCCGTCCGGCCGGATCCGTCCGGCGCTGTCGACCAGATGTCCGGCGGCCCGTTCGATCAGCGGGACCGCCTCCGGCTCGCCGTCGACGGCGGCGGCCACCACCAGCGGCGCGAGCCGGGCCAGCTCGACCGGGGGGCGGCGGGTCACCGCCTGGATCAGCGCGTCGACGGTCTCCCGGGAGCGGGCGGCCACGTCGGCGGTGCCGAGCAGTTCGGTGAGCACCCGCCGGCCCAGCGGGCCCGGCGGGTCGCCGCTGTCGAGGGTGGCCAGCAGCGAGCGGACCGTCTCGCGGCCCAGCCAGAACCCGGAGCCGGCGTCGCCCAGCAGCCAGCCGTGACCGTCGGCGACCCGGTCCAGCCGCAGGTCGCGCACCTGCGCGGCGATCGCGCCGGTGCCGGCGACGAGCACCGTGCCGTCCGGTGCGGCGGTGCCGGAGGCGTACGCGACGAGGGCGTCGCCGTGCACGGCGTACGGGCAGCGCAGCCCGGCCCGGGCCCAGGCCCGGTCGAAGGCGGCGCGTCCGGCTGGGTCGGCGCGCAGGCGGCCCGCCCCGGCCAGTCCGATCACGCCCGCCCGTACCCGTGACGGGTCCACGTCGGCCAGTGCGCCGCGCAGGGCGGTGAGCAGTTCGGCCGCGGCCCGTTCGGCGCCGTGGCTGGTCGGGTTGCCGCCGCCGCCCCGGCCGGTGCCGAGCCGTTCCCCGCTCAGGGTCAGGGCGGTCGCCCGGGTGGACGTACCCCCGACGTCGAGACCGACCACGACGGTGTCGGACATGCTCACGGCCTCCCGGGTGTGGCGGTGCGGGCGGGGTTCATGCTGGTCGGCCGGGTGCCGCAGGGCAAGGCGGAGGGCCGCCCCGGCGCTGTGCGCCAGGTAACAGTTTGAAAACTTCGCCCACGCTCTTGACACAGGGGGGCCTTTAGTAAGAACTTTTACCACTAACAGTTAACACTCTTTTCCGAAAGGCTCCCGATGGTTGATCAAGAGGTGGACGTCGCCGCGGGGACCGCGGTGGTCGACGCCGATGCGGTCGACCGGCGGAGCACGGACGGAGTGCTGGCCCGGGTCCGGGCCGGCACGGGGGAGCTGACGGGGGCGTTGCGTCGGGTCGCCGAGCACGTGCTCAGCGACCCGGAGGCGGCGGCCCGGGCCACCATCGTCGAGCTGGCCGAGCGCAGCGGCACCTCGCCGGCCACCATCACCCGGTTCTGCCGGGCGATGGGCTTCGACGGCTACGCCGACCTGCGCCTGGGCATCGCCTCGGAGACCGGCCGGGCGCGCTCCGCCGGCTGGACCGTCGACATCGGCCGGGAGATCCAGCCCGGCGACCCCCTCGCCCGGGTGCTGGACCAGATCATGGCCGCCGACACCCGCGCCATGCACGACACCGCCGCCCTGCTCGACCTGACCGAGGTGGAGCGGGCCGCCGTCGCCATCGCCGGCGCCAACCGGGTCAACATCTTCGGCGCCAGCGGCAGCGCGCTCGTCGGCGAGGAGATGCAGTTCAGCCTGCACCGCATCGGCGTGGCCGCGTGGGCCTGGAGCGACGTCCACGAGGGACTGGCCAGCGCCGCGCTGCTCGGCGCCGGGGACGTCGCGCTCGGCATCTCGCACACCGGGCAGACCCGGGAGACCATCGAGATGCTCGCCGAGGCCGACAGCCGGGGCGCGACCACGGTGGCGCTGACCGGCTTTCCCCGCTCACCGCTGGCCGAACTGGCCGACATCGTGCTGCTCACCGCCAGCCAGGCCACCACCTTCCGGCCCGACGCGCTGTCGGCCCGGCACCCGCAGCTCGTCGTGCTCGACCTGCTCTACATCGCCGTGGCGCAGCGGACCCACGACCGCGCCCACGCGGCCTTCCGGCGTACCGCCCAGGCCGTCGACGGGCACAAGGCCGCGAAGGGAGCCACCTCATGATCAGTGCTCAGGGGTACGCCGAGGCGGTCCGCCCGGTGCTCGACCGGGTGGTCGACTCGCAGGCCGAGGCGATCGGGCGGGCCGCCGACCTGATCGTGGCCAGCCTGCGCGCCGGCGGCGTGCTCCAGGCGTTCGGCGCCGGCCACTCCGAGGCGTTCGCCGCCGAGCTGGTCGCCCGCGCCGGCGGGCTGGTCCCCACCAACCGGCTCTCCCTGCACGACCTGGTCCTGCACGGCGACGCCCCCCGCGACCTGCTCGCCGACCCCAAGCTGGAGCGCGACCCGGCCGTCGCCCACCAGCTGCACGCCCTGGCCGCCCCGCACCCGGCCGACGTCTTCGTGGTCGCCTCCCAGTCCGGCATCAACGGCTCGGTCGTCGAGCTGGCGCTGCTGGTCAAGTCCGGCGGCCACCCCCTGATCGCGGTCACCTCGGTGGCCCACACCGAACGGGTGGCCCCCCGGCACCCGTCCGGTCACCGGCTCGCCGATCTCGCCGACGTCGTGCTGGACAACGGCGCGCCGTACGGCGACGCACTGCTGCCGCTCGAGGGCGGCGGCGCGGTCTGTGCGGTCTCCTCGGTCACCGCCGCGCTGCTGGCGCAGCTGCTGACCGCCGAGGTCGTACGACGGTTCCACCAGGCCGGAGAGGTACCCCCCATCTACCTCTCCGCCAACGTCCCCGGAGGGGACGAGCACAACCTCGCCCTCGAGTCGCGGTACGCCGGGCGTCTCCGGCGCACCGCCTGACCCGAACACCCAAGGAGACACGACGATGTCGATTACCCCCGAGAACCCGACCGACCTGAGCCGGCGGACCGTGCTGCGGCGGGCCGCCGCGGTGGGCCTGCTCGCCACCCCGGCCGTCAGCCTGCTCGGCGCCTGCGCCACCAGCGGCTCCGACGAGGGCGGGAGCAAGGCCGAGGAGGGCACCAAGAGCGCCGCCAACCCGCTGGGCGTCAAGGACGACGCCCCGCTGGAGGTGGTCATCTTCAACGGCGGCTACGGCGAGAAGTACGCCACCGACGTGCACCAGCCGCTGTACAAGAAGGCGTTCCCCAAGGCCGAGATCAAGCACCAGTCCACCCAGGCGGTCTCCACGGTGCTCCAGCCGCGGTTCGCCTCGGGCAACCCGCCGGAGTTCGTCAACAACTCCGGCGAGAAGCTGATCGACTTCGGCTCGCTGGTCGCCGACGGCCAGCTGATGGACCTCACCGAGCTGTGGGACGCCCCGTCGGTCGACGACCCGTCCAAGAAGGTCCGCGACACCGTGGTGCCGGGCACCGTCGAGGCGGGCTCGTTCAACGGCAAGCCGTACGTCCTGTACTACGTCTCCACGGTCTTCGGCATCTGGTACTCCGGCAAGCTGTTCAAGGACAACGGCTGGGCGCCGGCGAAGGACTGGTCCGAGTTCACCGCCCTGCTCGACAAGATCAAGGCCAAGGGCATCACCCCGTACGGCTACGCCGGCGCGAACGCGGCCTACTACCAGTGGAACGTGATCCTCACCCACGCCGCGAAGATCGGCGGCACCGACGTCCTCAAGAACATCGACAACCTGGAGGACGGCGCCTGGCAGCAGGACGCGATCAAGCAGGCCGCCGAGGCGTGGGCCGAGATCGGCGCCAAGTACGTCGACAAGAGCTTCGAGGGGCTCAAGCACACCGACGTGCAGCTGCGGCAGAACCAGTACAAGCTGGCATTCTACCCCAGCGGCGACTGGCTGGAGGGCGAGCAGAAGAAGGACACCCCGGCCGGCTTCGACTACCAGCTGATGCCGGTGCCGAGCCTCTCCGCCTCGGACAAGCTCCCGGCCACCGCCGTGCGGGCCACCGCCGGCGAGGGCTACTTCGTCTCGGCGAAGTCGAAGAACCCGCGGGGCGGCCTGGAGTACATGCGCCAGATGCTCTCCAAGGCCGGCGCGAAGGGCTTCACCGAGGTGGTCAAGGCCCCGACCGTGGTCACCGCGGGCTCCGAGGGCTTCGCCTTCCCGCCCGGTGTGGCCAGCTCGCAGGCCGCGCTCAAGGCGGCCGGCCAGGACGTGTTCAACCTGTACTTCGACGGCTGGTACAAGGAGCTCGACACGGAGGCGCGGACCGCCACCAACGAGCTCATGTTCGGCCGGATCAAGGCGGACGCCTTCGTGGAGCGGATCCAGAAGCGGGCCGACGCGATCAAGAAGGACAGCTCCGTCGCCAAGTTCAAGCGCTGACCGAACGGAGTAGCGGGATCATGCGGCACGGCAAGTATCCATTCGTGATCGGGTTCCTCTTCGCCCCGGTCGCGCTGTACGTGGTCTTCGTCATCGCGCCGTACGCGCAGGCGTTCCAGATCTCGATGACGAACTGGCGGGGGCTCTCCGCCCCGCAGTGGGTGGGCTTCGAGAACTACCGGAGGCTGCTCGACGACGGGAGCTTCTGGAAGGCGGTCCAGCACCACGGCGTACTGCTGCTTGCCCTGCCGCTGATCACCATCGCCATCGCGCTGTTCTTCGCCTTCCTGCTCAACGTGGGCGGCAAGAGCAGCGGCGGGCAACGCCAGGGGGTCTGGGGGTCGAAGTTCTACCGGGTGGTGTTCTTCTTCCCCCAGGTCCTGGCGGTGGCCATCATCGCGGTGCTGTTCCAGATGGTGTACCGACCGAACGAGTCCGGCCTGATCAACGGCGTGTTGATGGAGCTCGGGTTCGATCCGGTCTTCTTCCTGATCAAGCCGAACCTGGCGCTCTGGTCGATCATCGCGGTGCTGGTCTGGCAGGCGGTCGGCTTCTACGTGGTGCTCTTCTCGGCCGGGATGTCCTCCATCCCGGGCGAGATCTACGAGGCGGCCGAGATGGACGGGGCGAGCAGGGTGACGCTCTTCTTCCGGGTCACCCTGCCGCTGCTCTGGGACACCCTCCAGGTGGCCTGGGTCTACCTCGGCATCGCCGCGTTCGACGCGTTCGCCATCGTCGCGGTCCTCTCGGTGGACAGCGGCGGTCCGGATGGCGCCACCACGGTGCTCGCGGTGGAGATCTACCGCAACGCCTTCGTCTACTCGAAGTACGGCTACGCCTCGGCGATGGGCGTGGCGCTGTTCTTCCTCACCCTCACGTTCGCGGCGCTGACGCTGCGGCTCACCAAGCGGGAAAGCGTGGAGTACTGAGATGAACCCGCAGACGACGCTGCCGCCGACGCCGGCGGCGCTACCGCCCCACACCGGGGCGTCCACCACCGGCGACCGGTCGCGGGGAGGGCGGTCGGAGCGGAGCCTGCTCGGCAGCCTCGGGCACATCGCGCTCGCCGCCTGGGCGGTGGTCGTGGTGGTACCGATCCTCTGGGTCTTCCTCGCCTCGTTCAAGAACACCACGGAGATCTTCAGCAGCCCGTGGACGCTGCCGGCGGAGCTGCGCTGGGAGAACTTCGGGCGGGCCTGGACCAAGGCGAACGTCGGCCAGTACTTCCTGAACAGTGTCGTCGTGGTGGCGTGCAGCACCTTCCTCACCATGCTGCTCGGCTCGATGGCCGCGTACGTGCTGGCGCGTTACCGGTTCTGGGGCAACCGGGCGATCTACTACATGTTCGTCTCGGGGCTGGCCTTCCCGGTCTTCCTGGCCCTGGTGCCGCTCTTCTTCGTGGTCAAGAACCTGGGGCTGCTGAACACCCACACCGGTCTGGTCCTGGTCTACACGGCGTACTCACTGCCGTTCACCGTCTTCTTCCTCTGCGCGTTCTTCAGGACGCTGCCCTCCTCGGTGGCGGAGGCCGGGATGATCGACGGCTGCTCACACACCCGGCTCTTCTTCCAGGTGATGATGCCGATGGCCAAGCCCGGCCTGATCAGCGTGGCGATCTTCAACATCATCGGACAGTGGGCCCAGTACCTGCTGCCCGTGCTGCTGCTCTCCAGCGCCAAGGACAAGTGGGTGCTCACCCAGGGCATCGCCGACATCTCGGTCAACGCCGGCTACGAGGCCGACTGGTCGGGGCTCTTCGCCGCCCTGACCATCGCCATCCTCCCGATGATCATCGTCTACGCGATCTTCCAGCGTCAGATCCAGTCCGGCCTCACCTCCGGCGCCGTCAAGTAGCCCGGGGCCCCGCGTCGCGCGGGGCCCCGGCGCCACGTCAGGGGTGCCAGGAGCGCCAGAGGGCGGCGTACGCCCCGCCGGCGTCGACCAGTTCGTCGTGGCTGCCGAGTTCGGTGATCCGACCGTCGGAGAGCACGGCGACCCGGTCGGCGTCGTGCGCAGTGTTGAGCCGGTGCGCGATCGCGATGACGGTACGCCCGGTCAGCACGGCGGCGAGGGCCCGCTCGGTACGCCGGGCGGTGGTCGGATCCAGGGCGGCGGTCGCCTCGTCGAGGATCAGCGTGTGCGGGTCGGCGAGCACCAGCCGGGCCAGGGCGAGCTGCTGCGCCTCGGCCGCGCCGAGCTGCCGCGCCCCGTCGCCGAGCGACGTGTCGAGATCGTCGGGCAGCTCGGCGTACCAGTCGGCGCCCACCGCGACCAGCGCGGACCGCATCTGCTCGTCGGTGGCGTCCGGGGCGGCGAAGGCCAGGTTGTCGCGGAGCGAGCCGATGAAGACGTGATGTTCCTGGGTGACCAGGGCGATCCGGCGGCGGCGCTCGGCCGGGTCCAGCTCGGTGACCGGGCAGCCGCCGATGCTGACCACGCCGTGCCGGGGCGCGTCGATCCCGGCGAGCAGCCGGGCCAGGGTGGACTTCCCGGCCCCGGACGGGCCGACGATGGCCAGCCGTTCGCCGGGCCGCACCTCCAGGTCGATGCCGTGCAGGACGTCGCGGCCCCCACCGTAGGAGAAGCGCGCGTCGCGCACGACGAGCCGCTCTCCCGGCGGCGCGGACGTCCTGCCGGGCGGCTCCGGCGGCACCTGGCCGACCCCGAGCACCCGGGCGAACGAGGCCAGGCCGCGCTGCGCCTGCTCGGTGAACTGGAGGATCCGGTCCAGCGGCTCGATCGCCTGTTGCAGGTAGAGCGCGGCGGCGACCACCGCGCCGAGCGAGACCATGTCCCGGGAGAGGAGGTACCCGCCGACGAGCAGCACCGCGGCGATCGGCAGCGGATAGCTCGCCTCCACCACCGTGAAGAACACGGTGCGCAGCGCGAGGGTGGCCCGCCGGGTGGCCCACAGCCGGGCGATCCGGGCGGTGCCGTGGTCGATCCGCTCGTCGGCGAGGCGCAGCGCCTCGACGGTGCGGGCGCCCTCGGCGGTGGTGGTCAGCGTCTCGGTCAACTCAGCCGTGGCCGCGCCCTCGGCCAGGTACGCGGCGCCGGCCCGTCGCAGGTACCAGCGGGTCACCGCCCAGATCGACGGCAGCCCGGCCAGCGCGGCCACGCCGAGCAGCGGGTCCAGCAGGAAGATCGCCCCGAAGAGCAGCGAGAGCTGCACCGAGGCGATGACGATGGCGGGCACCACGTCCCGCACGGTGGTGCCGACCGTCGACACGTCGACGGAGCTGCGGGTGGCCAGCTCCCCGGAGCCGGCCCGCTCGACCACGGAGACGGGCAGGCCGAGCGTGCCACGGACGAAGTCCTCCCGCAGCCGGGCGACGGCCCGCTCCCCGAACCGGTGGCCGGCGTACTGGGCGTACCGGGAGAGCAGCGCCTGCACCAGGACGGACCCGCCGATCGCCAGCGCCAGCCGGTCGACGGTGGCGACGCTCGCGCCCGCGGCGACCTGGTCGACGATGCTGCCGAGCAGCCACGGCGCGGCGAGCCCGGCGACCGCGGCGGCGCCGTGCAGCGCCAGCACGACGAGGACCGCCCGCCGGTCCCGGCCGAGCAGGCCCAGCGTCGCCCGGCGTACGGCGGCCCGGTCCGCCACCGGCAGCCGGCTCACGGGTACGCCCCCTCGGCGTCGGCGGGCTCGTCGAACTCGGCGTCGGTGCTGTCCCGGGCCACCAGCCGCCGGTAGCCGAGGTCCTCGTCGAGCAGGTCGGCGTGGGTGCCGGTGGCGACGATCCGGCCGGCGCGCAGGTGGGCGACCAGGTCGGCGTGGCCGAGCAGCAGCGGCGACGTGGCGAGCACGACCGTGGTGAGTCCGGCCCGCGCGGTGCGCAGCCGCTCGGCGATCCGCGCCTCGGTGTGCGCGTCCACGGCCGACGTCGGGTCGACGAGGATCAGCACCTCCGGTTCGGCGAGCAGCGCCCGGGCCAGGCGTACCCGTTGGCGCTGGCCGCCGGAGAGCGTGCGGGCCCGGGCGTCGATCGGGGTGTCGAGCCCGTCGGGCAGGGCCTCGGCGACGTCCTCCGCGGACGCGGCGCGCAGGGCGGCGGTGATCTCGTCGTCGCCGCCGCCGGGCCCGTCCCGGTGGTCGTCCGGCCGGCGGCGCAGGATCTCCCGCAGCGTCCCGGCGAAGAGGTACGAGTCGTGGTCGGCGACCAGGATCCGGGCCCGGACCTCGTCCAGGCCGATCCCGGTCAGGGGCGCCCCGCCCCAGGTGACGTCGCTGACCACGTACCGGCCGAGCCGGTCGGCGAGCGCGATGGCCTCGGCCGGGTCGTCGGCGGCGACGCCGGTCAGCCGGCTGGCGGGGACGGTCAGTCCGCTCGCCGGGTCGTGCAGGTCGGCGGGGCGGGTCGGCGCGGGCGCCGCCTCCGGCCGGCGGGCGCCGGGCACCGCCTCGGCGCCGGTGCGGGAGCGGGGACCACCGACGTCGTCGGGGGTCAGGTTGAGCAGGGCGATGATCCGGCGGGCGGCGACCCGGCCCCGGATCAGCTGGTAGCTGCCCTCCAGCAGGAACCAGACCGGCACGATGAGGGTGGCCACGTACCCGTAGACCGCGACCAGCTGCCCGATCGTGATGTCCCCGGTCACCGCCATCCGGGCGGCGAGCCAGACCACCGCGGCGAGGAAGCACCCGGGCAGGGCCACCGTGAGCGCGTCGATCCAGCTGTTGACCGCGCCGACCCGGTAGCCCTCGGCGAGCAGGCGTTGGGAGCGCTCGGCGTAGCGGCGGGCGAAGAGGCCGCGCCCGCCGACGCCGGCCAGCACCCGCAGCCCCGCCACGATGTCGCCGGCCCGGGTGGTGAGCAGCCCCTGCTGCTGCCGGTAGACCGACTCCGCCCGTTCGAGGCGGCGCAGCAGCGGCCCGACGACCAGCGCGATCGCCGGCACGCCCAGCAGCACGCAGAGCGCGAGGAGGGGGGAGACCGACCAGAGCACGACGGCGATGACCGCGTACGCGACGACCGCGCCGACCCCGGGACCGGTCAGCGTGAGCACCTGCGACGTCCAGCCGATGTCGGAGCCGCCGACGGTGGCCACCTCGCCGGTGGCGAGCCGGCGCGGCAGCACCGCGCCGATCCGGGAGAGCTGGCGCAGCAGGACGGCCGCCGAGCGGGCGGTGGCGTCCTCCCGTACGAACGTCATCGTGCGGTGCCGCATGATGCCCAGGTACGACAGGAGCAGCCCCGCGACGACGATCGCCGCGACCCAGCGCAGCAGGGCCGGGGTGTCGTCGGCGCGC
This sequence comes from Micromonospora sp. LZ37, assembly GCF_059359015.1. Taxonomy (NCBI): domain Bacteria; kingdom Bacillati; phylum Actinomycetota; class Actinomycetes; order Micromonosporales; family Micromonosporaceae; genus Micromonospora; species Micromonospora sp. LZ37. The sequence continues at coordinate 450,008 of NZ_JCADBL010000003.1, forward strand.
AGACCGTCGTCGACGGCGCGGGCGATCAGGTAGGGCCGCACCGACAGCCCGATCATCCAGGCCGTCCCGATCACGCTGCCACGCAGCACCCGCCAGGGCTGGCAGCGGACCAGCCACCAGATGTAGCGCAACGGCCCCCGGGTGTCCGGGACGCCGGGGTCGGCGTGGGGGATCTGCGGGGGCACCCGGTAACGCTACCGAGCCGGTCGGCGATCCACCGACCCGTCGGCGCTCGGGCAGGGTGGGCGACGCGCCACCGACGTCGTCCGGAGCTGCGCTGTCACAGGGGCGAGGCAGAATCACGTCCGTGCTGGTGGCGGTGGTGGCGGACGAGCGGGGCGGGGGCGTGCTGCAACCGCTCGGCGGTGACGGGCGTCCCACCGGGCCCGCCGAGCCGGTGTCCGACCTCACCGCCGCGGTCGCCGCGCGGGAGGCCGCCGGGCACCCCCGGTGGGTCTGGGCGTCCGGCGCGACCACCTACCCGGCCCTGCTGCGCTCCGGGGTCCGGCTGGAGCGCTGCCACGACGTGGAGCTGACCGAGGCGTTGCTGCTCGGGCACGCCGGCCGCTGGGGTGAGCCGCGCTCGCTCGCCGCCGCGTACGCCCGGCTCACCGGGGCCGCGGTGCCACCCGACCCGCCACCGCGTCCGCCGGCCCCGCCCGGCCACGGCCAGGGCGCGCTCTTCGACGCCGTCCCCGGGCCGCCGGGTCCGGGCATCGAGGCGCTGGTCGAGGTGTACGCCGACCAGCTCGCCCGGATCGCCGCGACCGGACACCCCGGCCGGTTCCGGCTGCTGGTCGCCGCCGAGTCGGCCGGCGCGCTGATCGCGGTGGAGATGGGCGTCGCCGGCCTGCCCTGGCGGGCCGACGTGCACGACGCGATCCTCGCCGAGCTGCTCGGCGAGGCCTCCCCGATGGGCGGGCCGCCCCGCCGGCTGGCCGAGCTGGCCGCCCGGATCGCCGACGCCTTCGGCGTACGCCAGCTGCACACCGACTCCCCGGCGGAGCTGTTGCGGGCGTTCGCCCGGGCCGGGGTGGAGGTGCCCAACACCCGGGCCTGGGTGCTGCGCGGCGTCGACCACCCGGCGGTGCCGCTGGTCCTGGAGTACAAGGAGCTCTACCGGATCTGGACGGCGCACGGCCGGGCCTGGCGGGACGCGTGGGTGCGCGACGGCCGCTTCCAGCCGGAATACGTGCCCGGCGGGGTGGTCTCCGGCCGGTGGGCGACCCGCGGCGGCGGCGCGTTGCAAATTCCCAAGGTGATCCGGCGGGCGGTGGTGGCCGACCCGGGCTGGCGCTTCGTCGTCGCCGACGCCGGCCAGCTGGAGCCCCGGGTGCTCGCCGCGGTCTCCGGCGACGTCCGGCTCGCCGCCGCCGGTGGCGCCGGCGACCTCTACGCCGCCCTCGCCCAGGACGCCTTCGGCGGTGACCGGGCCCGGGCCAAGGTGGCCCTGCTCGGGGCGATGTACGGCCAGACCGGCGGGGCGGCCGTCCCCGCGCTGGCGGTGCTCAAGCGCAGCTATCCGACCGCCTTCGGGTACGTGGAGGCGGCGGCCCGCACCGGCGAGGCGGGCGGCCTGGTCCGGTCCTGGCTGGGGCGGACCTGCCCGCCGGGGACGGCCGGTTTCGCCGACGGCGACGAGGGCGCCCCGGATCCGGACGCCGGCGCCGACCCGCAGTCGCCGCGCGCCCGGGCCGCCCGCTCCCGGGGCCGGTTCACCCGCAACTTCGTCATCCAGGCCACCGCCGCGGAGTGGGCCTCCACCCTGCTCGCCACCCTGCGCGGCGAGCTGGCCGGCACCGCCGCCGAGCTGGTCTTCTTCCAGCACGACGAGGTGATCGTGCACTGTCCGGCGGAGCAGGCGGAGGCGGTCGCCGACGCGGTGACCCGCGCCGGGGTGCGGGCGTCGGGCCTGCTCTTCGGGGACACCCCGGTCCGCTTCCCGTTGGATCTGTCCATCGTCGACTGCTACGCCGACGCCGCCTAGCCGTACCGCAGCCGCCGCCCACGGCGCGGCATAGCGCACGATTTTCCGATTTGCCCCGCTACCCCCGCCCCGGCGCGCTCGTTGGGTCCGATGTGCGCGAACGGACCGGGCGGCTCTGCCCCGGTCCGTCTTCACGACGGAGGTGGCGCAGCTGAACCGGATCGCAGGAATGATCATCGCCGCGGGCGGGGGACGCCGGATCGGCGGCCCTGAGGCCCTCCTGCACCAGGGGGAGAAGCCCCTGGTCAGCCGGATGATCGACACGATGACCGAGGCGGGCTGCGAGCAGATCGTGGTCGTCCTGGGCGCGGCCGCCGACCAGGTCCGCGAGGCGGCCGACCTGGACCGCGCCACGGTGGTGGTCAACCGGGCCTGGGGGACCGGGGTGGGCTCGTCCATCCGGGCCGGTCTGGCCGCGCTCACCGAGCCGGGGATCGAGGCGGTGGTGGTGGTACCGGTGGACATGCCCGGCCTCACCGCCGCGGCGGTACGCCGGGTCACCGCGCTGCCGTACCCGGACGTGCTGGTCTGCGCCACCTACGGCGGGCTGCGCGGCTACCCGATGCTCTTCGGCCGCCGGCACTGGTCCGGCATCGCGACCCTGGCCAGCGCCGACGTGGGCGCCCGGCCGTACCTGCTGGCGCACAAGGACCAGATCGTCGACATCGCCTGCGACTCGATCGCCGACGGCAGCCGGGTCGACACCCCGGAGCTGATGGCGCTCTACGGGCTCACCGTCCCGCCGCAGCGCGTCGGGGTCTGACCGGTTCCCCGGAGTACCACCCGCCGGACTACCGTCTGGGGACCCGGACGGAACGACCCGTCCGCGGCACGGGGGAGGGGCGGTCGATGACCGGTGCGGTGGCCCGGCACGTGGCCGGGGCGGTGGTCGCCTGGGTCGTGTTCCCCGTCGAGAGTCTGGCCTGCTACCTGCTGCTGCTCGGCTACGCCCTCGTCAGCGGCGAGGGCATCGGTGGCCCGCTGGCGGGGCCGGTGATGGTGGTGCTGGCCGCGCTGGCCGGCCTGGTCGTGGTGCCGCTGGTCGTCGTGCCGGCCGGGGTGGTAGCCGAGCTGGTCGGCCGCCGTCGTGGTGGTCTGGCCGGGACGCTGGTCGCCGCCGGCACGGCCGGCGTGCTCACCCTGCTCGCCGTCGTCGCTGTCGCGCTCGTCGCCGGTGGCATACCGTTCGGCATCGCGGTGGCCTGCGCCGTGGCGGTGCTGCTGGTGCTCCCGCCGACCCTGGTGCACGTCGGCATCGTCCGGGGCACTCGGGAGGTGCCCCGACTGCTGGCCCGGCTGCGCGGGAACGCAGCGGCCGCCGTCGACCCGCCGCCGGTCGTCACCCGCTGAGCGGCCCGCGCGCCTCGGCGCCGTCGACGGCGCGCGGCCCCACCGGACCGGCAGCGCCACCGTGGCGACCGCCGTGGATCAGGAGGCGGGCGGCGCCACCGGGCGGTCCAGGTCGAACAGGGCGGCGGCGCTGTCCCAGCAGACCGCCCGCAGCCAGTCGTCGCCCAGGTCGAGCCGGGCCAGCCCGGCCAGCTGCTCCGCGTACGGGTAGGGGATGTTGGGGAAGTCGCTGCCCAGCAGCACCTTGCCGGCCAGGCCCAGCTCCCGCAGCCGGGGCAGCTCGGCGGCGGGGAAGGCCACGAAGCGGTCGAAGAACGGGGTGAACGCCATGGTGGTGTCGAGTCGTACCCGCTCGTACCGCTCGGCGAGGGCGAGGAAGTCGGTGTAGTCGGGCGCGCCGAGGTGCGCCACGATCGCGCTGAGCCGGGGATGCCGGGCCAGCAGGGCCGCGAAGCCCGCCGGTCCGGTGTGCGCGGTGCCGACCGGGGCGTGGCCCGCGTGCACCACCACCGGCACGCCGGCGTCCGCGAGCAGCCCCCAGACCTCGTCCAGTGCCGGGTCGGTCGGGGCGAACCCGCCGACCTGGACGTGCACCTTGAACACCCGCGCGCCGGCGTCCAGCGCGTCGGTGACGTACCGGTCCGCGCCGGGTTCGGGGTAGAAGGTCGCCGAGGGCAGGCAGCCCGGGGTGGCCCGGGCGAAGTCCAGCGTCCACCGGTTCAGCTCCGCCGCCATGCCCGGCCGGTGCGGGTACGCCAGCGCGCTGAACGCGCGGACCCCCATCCGGCGCAGGTGGTCGACCCGCTCGGCGTCGCCCCACCGGTACCGGATCGGCCACTCGGTGCCGACCAGCGGCCCGGCCGCGTCGAAGTACGCCCACACCCGCTTGAGCAGCCGGGGCGGCAGGAAGTGCACGTGCACGTCGGCCAGCCCGGGCAGCCCGAGCCGCTGCCAGAACGCCGGAACGTCAGCGTCGCCGACCGGGTCGGTCTCGGTGACCGGCACCGGTCAGACCTCGATGTTGAACCGTTGCAGCACCGACGGCGCGACCAGGCCGATCGCCGCGAGCACGGAGAGCGCGGTGAGCGCGCCCCGCAGCACCACCACCTCGGCCTTGCTGCCGGTCCGCAGCGCGATGCCGTTGGGTAGTCCGACCATCATCCACATGCGGCGCTTGATCGGGATCGGCCAGAGGATCGGCACCCCGGCCTTGGTGATCATGTCGCCCAGGATGTGCACGAAGCAGCCCACCCCGACGGCCAGCCCGATCATCGGATAGCCGCGGTCGCCGGGCAGGTTGGCGAAGGTGTACCAGGCGGCGGCGGCCGAGGCGAGGGTGACGATCACCCAGCCGGCGCGCTCGGCCCACCGGTCGAAGAGCCCCCGCAGGGCCAGCCCGATCATGAAGAAGAGGATGCCCACCACGGCCCACTTGCCGTACGCCGTGCAGAGGGCGGTGGTGCCCCAGCCGACCAGCCCGGTGAACGGCAGGGTGTGGGTCAGCGTGCGGTGCCCGTTGTTGCGGCGCGGGTCGCGGCTCAGCTTGGTCGCGTAGTAGACGCCGAGCGAGATCTTCTCCATCACCTCGGCGAGGAAGAGGGAGAAGACGCCGAACGTGCGGGCCACCGTCGCGCCACCCTGGTTACGGGTCACCTTGCCGGAGAGGTCCAGGTCGGGAAAGAGCGCGCCGCCCGCGCAGACCGCGGTGCCGACCGCCAGGGCCAACGGGGACTGGTGGTAGTCCGCGAACTGGTCCAGCGCCCACGAACCGGCCAGCCACACCGCCGCGCCAGACAGCGCGTGCGACGGTCCCATCATCTCGCTCGCCCCTCCCCGGGTTCTTGATCGACAAGCTACGCCACTGTGTCAGAGCCGTCGCGCAGGGGGCAATCACCCGGACGGTCCACTAGGGATCGTCAGGCGGCGGCAGGCCGGAAGCTCTGCCGGATCATCAGGAAGTATGTCGCGTTGACCTGCCAGTCGAACTCCTCTGTCAGCCATGAGACGGTGTAGGCCAGCGTCGGGGTGACCGTCACGATCAGCCGCGCGGTGTGCACCAGGTCGCCGGCGCCGTTGGTCCAGACGCACTCCCACAGCGCCCCGCCCCGGAACATGTCCAGTGCGGAGATGTCCACCCGCCGGTAGCCGGCCAGCTTCCCCGCCCCGGTCAGCCGGCGCTCCTCGGACTCCCAGTACGCCACCGGGTCGGCGGGGGCCGCGCCAGCGGCCACGCTGAGCACCCGGGACCCATCGGGCTCCCGGAAGCAGGTCACCGGACCGTCGGCGAAGCGCAGCCAGCGCGCCGGCGCGGCGATCCGGAAGCCGGCCGGGTCCTCGTACCAGGTCCAGCCGGTGACCAGGGCGAGCTCGCCGGCCGGCGGGGGCACCGAGGGCACCGGCGTGGCGTCAGCCGGCGCGGGTCTGCCGCAGGGGAAGGCCGCCGGCTGGGCCACTGTCGCGCCGCCGCCACCCGGGACGCGCCCCGGCTCGTCCCGTCCGGTCAGCTCCAGCGCCACCACGCCGGTCGCGGCGAGCAGCACGGCGGCGGCCCCGGCCAGGACCAGGGCCCGGCGACGTCGCGCGCGGTTCTCCGCCCGGCCGTCGGCCGCCGGCGCGGACCGGTCCGACCCACCCGTCGCCGGGCCGACCGGGTCCGGGTCGGCGCTCGTCGCGGTTCGCACGGGGCCGACCGGGTCCGGGTGGGCGCTGGTCGCGGGCCGCGCGGGGCCGACCGGATCCGGGACGAGGGACGGCCGGCCCGCCACCGGCAGGTCGGTCTCGGCGGCCAGCGCCGCCCGCAGCAGCGGCTCCGCCTCGGCGGCGGTGAGTCGCCGCCACGGGTCGCGCTGCAACAGGCCGTTCAGCACCGGGGCCAGCGGCCCGGCCCGGCGCACCGGGTCGGGCGGCTCGGTGGCCAGCGCGCTCAGCGTCGCCATCGCGGTCGCCCGGGCGTACGGCGCGCGCCCCTCGACGGCCGCGTAGAGCGTCGCGCCCAGCGACCACAGGTCGGTGCGCGGGTTCGAGACGCCGTCGCGGGCCCGCTCCGGGGCGACGAACTGCGGCGAGCCGAGCACCAGGCCCGGCCCGGTCATCAACCCGTCCCCACCGTCGAAGGTGGCCAGCCCGAAGTCGGTCAGCACCACCCGCCCGTCCTCGGCGACCAGCACGTTGGGCGGCTTGACGTCGCGGTGCAGCACCCCGGCGGCGTGCGCGGCGCGCAGCGCGGCCAGCACCGCCAGCCCGATCCGCGCGACCGGCCCCGGCTCCAGCGGCCCGTCCGTGGTGAGGATCTGCTGCACCGACCGGGAGGGGACGTACTCCATCACGATCCACGGGCTGTCCCGGTCGTGCACCACGTCGTAGATGCGGACCACGTTGGGGTGGTTGAGCCGGGCCGCCGTCCGGGCCTCGCGCAGCGTCCGCAGCCGCAGCTCGTCGCGTTCGGACTCGGCCAGCCAGCTGGGCGGGACGATCTCCTTGACCGCGACGTCGCGGTGCAGCATCTCGTCGCGGGCCAGCCAGACCCGGCCCATCCCGCCGGTGCCCACCAGATCGAGCAGCCGGTACCGTCCGGCGACCAGCAGCTGCTGCACGACGTTCCCCCTCGGCTGCCCCGGGTACACGATATCGAGCCGGGAGTCGTTTCTCAGCCGTGGCGGGACGTGGCGGGCGGGCGGCGGTTCAGGTCGGGGCGACCTGCTCCGACCCGGTGCCGCGGAAGCTCTTCCGGGCCACCTCGAACTGACCGGCGGCGGCTGACCAGTCGTGGTCGGCGGTGCTCCAGCCGAGCAGCGCGCCACCGGCGCCGCGCCCCGGCAGCAGGCGCAGCGCGTGGGCGCGCTCCTGGAACGGGGTGGTCCACCGGCACTCCCACCAGGCGTCCCCGCCGTCCACCGTGGCGAGCCGCACCTGGTCGTAGCCGGGTAGGGTGCCGGCGGCGAGCTGCCGGCGCTCCTCGGCCCGCAGGTACGCGGACGGATCGCCGACGTCGGCGAGGAGCGGCTCGACGCTCAGCGTCCGGCGGCTGCCCGGGTCGCGGAAGCAGTCGACCGTACCCTCCCCGGCCCGCAGCCAGCCGACCGGCACGGCGACCCGGTAGCGCTCGGAGACGTACCAGGTCCACCCCGACGGTGGCCGGAAGCCGTCGTCCTCGGTGGCGGGGCGGATGGTGACCGGCTCGCCGACCGGGTCCGGCCGCAGGCACGGGAACGGTGGCGGGATCACGCCGGGACCGCCGATGGGTGGGCCGGGCCGGTTCGGGCCGTAGCCCGGGGGCGGTTCCGGGCGGGCCACCCGGGGGTCGCCGGTCGCCGTCACCCGCGGCTCGGAGCCGTCGGGCCGGGTCACCGCGAGCGCGGTGCCGACGCCGGCCGCCACCGCCACCACCAGCGCCGCGCCCGCCAGCGCCCACCGCCGGGCGCCGCCGCCGAGGTCGTGGAGCGTACGCGCCGCGCGCGTGCCGAAACCGGCCCGACCGCCGGGACCCGGGCCGGCCACCCCGGCGCCGCCGGACGCGGTGCCGGGGTCGACCAGGCCACCGTCGTCGACGGCCCGCCCGGCGTCGGGTCGACCGGGCGGACCCCAGTCGAGGCCGGCCCCGCCGGCCCCGCCGGTCGTCCCGTACCGCGGCTCGGTCGCGGACCGGTGCCCGGTGCCGCCGGTCGATGTCGACCCGGTCGCCCGGCCGGGACCGGAGGGCGACCGGCCCCCGGCGCCGGCCGCCGGGGCGTCGGTCCGGTCGTTTCCGACGGCGGTCGGGGAGAGGCCCGGCCAGGGCGGCGGCGGGGCGACCACGGCCGCCGGACGGGCCGCCGCCGGCAGCACCGCGGGCGGTTCCGGGGCCTGCCGGGTGATCGCTGTCAGCAGCCGCTCCGCCTCGTCGTGGCCGATCCGCTCCCGGTGGTCACGCCGTAGCAGCCCCTCCAGCACCGGCCGCAGCGGCCCGGCGTGCGGCGCCGGGTCCGGCGGCGAGGAGCCGAGCGCGGCCAGGGTGGCCATCGCGGTGCTGCGGGCGTACGGGGAGCGCCCCTCGACGGCGGCGTGCAGGGTGGCGCCGAGCGACCAGAGGTCCGCCTCCACGCTGGACACCCCCTCGGCGGCCCGCTCCGGGGCGACGAACTGGGGCGAGCCGAGCACCAGGCCCGGGCCGGTCATCAGCCCGTCCCCACCGTCGAAGGTGGCCAGGCCGAAGTCGGTGAGCATCACCCGTCCGTCGTCGGCGACCAGGACGTTGTGCGGCTTGACGTCGCGGTGCAGCACCCCGGCGGTGTGCGCGGCGCGCAGCGCGGCCAGCAGCGCCAGGCCGATGTCGGCGGCGCGGCGCGGGTCGACCGGCCCGGTGGTGTCCAGCACGGCCTGCAGGGAGCGGGAGGGGACGTACTCCATCACGATCCAGGGGCGGTCGTCGACCCGGATGACGTCGTAGATCCGGACCACGTTGGGATGGTTGAGCCGGGCCGCCGTACGGGCCTCGCGCAGGGTGCGCAGCCGCAGCTCGTCGCGTTCGGTCTCGGCCAGCCACTGCGGCGGGACGACCTCCTTCACCGCGACCTCGCGGTGCAGCACCCCGTCGCGGGCCAGCCACACCCGACCCATCCCGCCCCGGCCCACGAGCTCCACCAGGCGGTACCGACCGGCGATCACTACCTGCTGCACTCTGCTCCTCACCATCGGCCGACGTACACCGTAGCCAATGGATCGGGGCGGACCTATCGGTTGCCGGGTGCCGATCCGGTCAGCAGGCCGCGCCGTCCAGCGCCAGCAGGTTGCCCTCGGGGATGGCGATCCGGGTCCGTCCGCCGACCAGTTGGGCGGCCGCCCGGCGGGCCTGGAACGAGCCGTGCTCCCGGCGGGCGGTGGCGTAGCTGCCGGCCGTGCGGGCGGCGATGGCCGACCAGCCGTACCGCTGGCTGACCATCGTGCGGGCGCGGCGGGCCACCCGGCGGGCGAAGACCTCGTCGCCGAGGAGCTGGTCGACCGCGCCGGCGAGGGCGTCCGGGTCGCTGTGCGGGAAGGTCACTCCGGTGACGCCGGGCTCCACGATCTCGGCGAGGCCGCCGGTGCGGGCCACCGCGAGCGGCGCGCCGGCCGCGGCGGCTTCGAGGGCCACCATGCCGAACGGCTCGTAGAGGCTGGGCACCACGGTCGCGTCGGTCGCGGCCAGCACCGCGGGCAGCTGGGTGGAGTCCATGAAGCCGGCGAAGCGGACGGTGTCGCCGAGGTCCAGCCGCCGCGACTGGTCGACCAGCTCCTCCTTGTACGGCCCGTCGCCGGCGATCACCACCCGCAGCCCGGGGTGCCGCTCCCGCAACCGCGGCACGGCGTGCACGAGGTGCTGGACGCCCTTCTCGTAGACCAGCCGGCCGGCGTACCCGACCAGCGGGCCGTCCCCGGCGTAGCGGGCGCGGGCGGAGGCGACCGCCCGGGGACGGGCGTGCCAGGCCCGGTCGTCGACGCCGTTGGGCACCACGTCCACCCGGGCCGCGGGCACCTCGAAGAGCCGGGTGACCTGCTCCCGCATATAGCCGGAGCAGGCGATGACCCGGGCCGAGGCGTTGCTGAGCCAGTGCTCGACGCCGTGGATGGTGCGGTTCATCTCCTCCGGCAGCCAGCCCTGGTGCCGGCCCGCCTCGGTGGCGTGGATCGTGGTGACCAGGGGCAGGTCGAGGTGCTCGGCGAGGGTGACGGCGGTGTGCGCGACGAGCCAGTCGTGGGCGTGGATGACGTCGTAGGCGCCGGAGGCGACGGCGCGCAGCGCGGTGCGGGTCAGGGTGTGGTTGAACGCCATGGTCCAGGCCAGCAGCGAGTTGGTGGCCAGCGGGAAGGTCACCGGGTCCTCGGCGGCGCGCAGGATCCGCACGCCGTCGGCGTACTCCTCCAGGGCGGCGCCCTCGGCGTGCCGGGTGACCACGGTGACCTCGTGCCCGGCGGCGGCCAGGGCGGCGGAGAGGGCGTGCACGTGCCGGCCGAGCCCACCGACCAGCACGGGCGGATACTCCCAGGAGAGCATCAGCACGCGCTGGTGCCGGGCGGGGTGGATGTCGATCACGTCGGCGTCAGGTGACATGAAGGCCCCCTCTGGGTGGTGTCCTGGGCGCACGACGGTCGACACCGTGAGGGGTGCCCGTCGCGTGCCCGGGGTCGGGGCCAATCCTGCCGGCCGCTGGATAACCAGCGGCGACGCCGTCGTTGCCGGTGTGTAACGCGTGCCTAGCGGGACCGCCGGACGCGGAGCAGCTCGGCCACCGACCAGGCCTGGAAGGGGCAGCCGGTGGCGGCGTGCGGCGCGGTGCCGTCGGCCGTCTCACTTACCGATCCTAGTCCGTAATCCCCCAAATGTCCCTCAAGTCCGACCAAAAGGTCATCGGTGGGTAGGTCGGCCTTCCGGTACGCCTCGACGAGCGGCCCGGTCAGCCACGGCCAGACCGTGCCCTGGTGGTAGGCGCCGTCCCGCTCGGCCGGCCCACCCCGGTGTGTGCCGGTGAAGCCGGGCGAGTCGGGGGAGAGGCTGCGCGGGCCCAGCGGGGTCAGCAGCCCGGCCGCCACCCGGCGCAGCGCCGCCGGGTCCGGCTCCAGCGGGGCGTACGGCAGCGACCAGGCCAGCAGCTGGTTGGGGCGGAGCAGGTCGTCGTCGTGGTGCGCCGCCCCGCCCAGCGGGTACGCCGGAGCCGGCCCGTCCACCACGTCGTGCAGCCAGCCGGTCGGCGCGGGGAAGCGCTTGCGGAACGCGTCCCGCGCCCGGCCGTGCAGCCGCCACAGCTCGCCGGCGTCCCGCCCGGCCAGCTCGGTCAGCTCGGCCAGGCCGGCCAGCCCGTTCACCCACAGCGCGTTGACCTCCACCGGCTTGCCGGTGCGCGGCGTCACCGGTGCCCCGTACACCCGGGCGTCCATCCAGGTCAGCGCGGTGCCCGGGGTGCCGCCCTGGGTGATCAGCCCGTCCGCCGGGTCGACCGCGATGCCGTACCGGGTGCCGGCCACGTGCGCCTCGACCACCCCGTGCAGCGCCGGCAGCAGCTCGTCGCCCAGGTCGGTGTCGCCGGTGACCGTCACGTGCCGGCTCACCGCGTGCAGGAACCACAGCGTCGCGTCGACGGTGTTGTACTCCACCCGACCGGTGTCCGCGGTGTTCGCCAGCATCCCCTCCGACAGCGTCGCCGCGTACGACCGCAGCAGCTCCCGGCCCTCGTCGGCCCGGTTGGTGCAGAGGAAGAGCCCCTCGTAGGAGGTCATGGTGTCCCGCGACCAGGCGCCGAACCACGGGTAGCCGGCCACCACGTCCGGGCCGGTCGCGGTGCCCACCACGAAGGCGTCGGCGGCCAGGGCCAGCGTGGCCTCGACCGGGTCGGCCGGCTTCGCCGCCGCCGCCACCGCCCGGTGCCGCCGCCGGGCCGCCGCGACCACCTCGGTCGCCGGTGGCGGCTCGGCGGCCAGGTCGTCGGCCCAGGCGAGCACGGAGACCGTGTCGCCGGGGCGGTCCAGGGCGCCGGCGAAGCGCCCCGCGTGCCAGAGATCCTCGTCCGGGTGCAGCCCGCGGGCCGCCTCCTCCCGGTGGTGCACGCCGAGCCACCACTGCCCGGCCGGCGCCCAGTCCGGCCCGGCCAGCCGGAACGCGCCCTCCACCACCACCCCGTCGGCGACCGGCTCCATCCGCGGCTCCGGGCCGTCCGCGCGGCGCTCGCCGTGCGCGTCCCGCCAGGTGCAGGCCGCCGCCAGCTCCAGCCGGACCGGCCCGCCGGCCACCAGCCGGTGCACCACCGCCACGAGGGGACGGCCGTGGGTCATCGCGATCTCCCGCTCGATCACCACGTCACCGATCCGCCAGCGCCAGCGCGGCAGCCCGTCGACCAGGTCGAAGCGCTCCAGCAGCTCGAAGCCGCGCGGGTCGACCACCCCCGAGGACCACTCGTGCGCGCCGAGCCGGACCCGCTGCCCGGACGGCCACGTCACCGCCGGGTCCAGGCTGACCAGCCCCACCGAACGCGACGCCGGCGTCTCGCCCGAGACCACCAGCAGCCCGTGGTACCGCCGGGTCCGCAGCCCGGCGACCGTGCCCATGGCGTACCCGCCGCGGCCGTCGGTGACCAGCCACTCCCGGGTCGCCCCAGCGGCCAGCTCACCGCAGACCTGGGGGCCGAAACCGATCTCGATCAACTACTTTCCTCCTGCGGCCGCGGGGTGGAACACGCCACGACGACAATGGGCGCTGTGGTCAAGTACCCCGGCGGCGTCGAAGATGTGCACGTGTTCACCGACAGATCGCCCTCCGACGCACCGTCTCCCGACGCCGAACGGCTCCGGCTGGCCCAGGCCGACGCCGGGGAGCAGGACTGGCGCGCATGGGGTCCCTATCTGTCCGAGCGGGCATGGGGGACGGTCCGGGAGGACTACAGCGAACACGGTACGGCCTGGGACTACTTTCCCCACGACCACGCGCGGTCCAGAGCCTACCGGTGGAACGAGGACGGCATGGCGGGCGTCTGCGACGACCGGCAGACGTTCTGCTTCGCCCTGGCGCTGTGGAACGGCAGGGATCCGATCCTCAAGGAGCGGATGTTCGGCCTCGGCGGGGACGGCGGCAACCACGGCGAGGACGTCAAGGAGTACTGGTGGTACGAGGACTCCACCCCCACCCACTCCTGGATGCGCTGGCGTTACCACTACCCGCAGGCCGCCTTCCCGTACGACGAGCTGGTCGCCGTCAACGCCCTGCGCGGCCGGGACGAGACCGAGTACGAGCTGGTCGACACCGGCATCTTCGACGACGACCGGTACTGGGCGGTGACCGTCGACTACGCCAAGGCGTCCCCCACCGACCTGTGCATGGTGGTGACGGTGGCCAACCGGGCCGCCGAGGCGGCCACCCTGCACGTGCTGCCGCACCTGTGGTTCCGCAACACCTGGGCCTGGGGGCCCCCCGGCGCGGGCCGGGTGCCCCGGCTGGTGGGGGAGGGCTCCCGGCTGGTCGGTGAGCACGGGGTGCTCGGCCAGATCCTGCTGGAGGGCGACGGCGCCCCGGTCCCGCTGCTCTGCGACAACGACACCAACGCCGAGCGGCTCTGGGGGCTGCCCGGGCGGTCGCCGTACCCGAAGGACGGCATCAACGACCACGTGGTGGCCGGCGCGGCGACCGTCAACCCGGACCGGGAGGGGACCAAGGGCGCGCTGCACTACGTCCTCGACGTGCCGGCCGGCGGGCAGCGGCAGATCCGGCTGCGGCTGACCCGCACCGCCCCGCCGCCGGCCGCCCCGCCGCCACCCCCGGCCGACCTCGGCGCCGGGTTCGACGCGGTGGTGTGGGCCCGGCGGGCCGAGGCGAACCGCTTCTTCGCCGGGGTCATCCCGCCGGCGGCCAGCGCGGACGAGGCCCTGATCGCCCGGCAGGCGATCGCCGGGCTGATGTGGGGCAAGCAGTTCTACCACTTCGACGTCAAGCGCTGGCTGGAGGGCGATCCCGGCTCGACGCCCCCGCCGGCCGGGCGGCGGCACGGGCGCAACAGCGCCTGGTGGCACATGAACAGCTTCGACGTGATCTCCATGCCGGACCCCTGGGAGTACCCCTGGTACGCGGCCTGGGACCTGGCCTTCCACTGCGTGAGCATCGCCCGGGTCGACCCGGGCTTCGCCAAGGACCAGCTCCTGCTGCTGCTGCGCGAGTGGTACCTGCACCCGAACGGGCAGATCCCGGCGTACGAGTGGGCGTTCGGCGACGTGAACCCGCCCGTGCACGCGTGGGCGGCGCTGAAGGTCTTCGAGATCGACGGGAGCCGGGACCACCAGTTCCTCGCCCGGGTGATGCACAAGCTGCTGCTCAACTTCACCTGGTGGGTCAACCGCAAGGACACCGGCGGCAACAACGTCTTCGAGGGCGGCTTCCTCGGACTGGACAACGTCGGCCCGTTCGACCGTTCCGCCGCGCTGCCCGTGGCGGGGGTGCTGGAGCAGTCCGACGGCACCGGCTGGATGGCGATGTACGCGCTCAACATGCTCGACATGGCGATCGTGCTGGCCGAGCACGACCACGCCTACGTCGACACCGCCACCAAGTTCTTCGAGCACTTCGCGTACATCGCGGCGGCGGCCTACGAGCAGGGGCTCTGGGACGCCGAGGACGCCTTCTTCTACGACGTGCTGCGGCTGGCCGACGGGAGTCAGGTGCCGCTGAAGGTGCGCTCGGTGGTGGGGCTGCTGCCGCTGGCGGCCACCACCCGGCTCACCGCGAAGACCCTCCGACGCCTGCCCGAGCTGGGAGCCCGGCTGCGCTGGTTCCTCACCCACCGCCCCGAGTACGCCGACGTGATCGGCGCCCGCCGCCTCGGCCCGGACGGCCGCCAGCAGCGGCTGCTCTCCATGGTGGGGCCGGAGCAGGTGGTCCGGTTGCTCGCCCGGATGCTCGACAGCGACGAGTTCCTCTCCGACTTCGGCCTGCGGACCCTGTCCCGGGCGCACCTGGACAAGCCGTTCGCGGTGACCCTGGGTGGGCAGGAGTTCTGCGTCGGCTACGAGCCGGCCGAGTCGACCAGCGGCCTCTTCGGCGGCAACTCCAACTGGCGTGGCCCGATCTGGATGCCGACTAACTTCCTGCTGATCAGCGCGCTGCGCGACTACGCCGCGTTCTTCGGTGACGATCTCCAGGTGGAGTACCCGACCCGCTCCGGGCGCAAGTGCACCCTGGACGAGATCGCCGACGACCTCTCGGCCCGGTTGATCTCGCTGTTCACCCGGGACGACTGGGGCCGGCGGCCGATCTACGGCGCCGCCCAGCTCTTCCAGACCCACCCGGACTGGCGGGACCTGATCTCCTTCCCGGAGTACTTCCACGGCGACAACGGCGCCGGGCTCGGGGCCTGGCACCAGACCGGGTGGACGGCGCTGGTCGCCGACCTGATCCTCACCCTGCGCCGCTGACGCCGCCCGCGCAGTCGCCAATCCGTCATCGACCGGATGCGGAAGGTGACGTTCACTAGCATCCACGGGGTGTCGTCAGCAGCCGAGGGAGACGCCGAGCCGGCCGGGCCCGCCGGCGTCGTCGCCGCGGCCCGGCGGTTGGCCGAGGCCGAGGGGTGGGCGGCGGTGACCCACCGCCGGCTGGCCGAACGCACCGGCACCGACATCGAGCTGCTGTACCGCCGCTTCCCGGACCCGGCGGCGCTGCTGTCCGCGGTCGCGCTGCGCGGCTTCGCCGACCTGGCCGCCGCGCTCGCCACCGCCCGCGCCGGCGGCGCCTGGCCGGCCGTGGTGACGACCTACCTGGACTTCGCCTACGCCAACCCCCAGGTGTACGACGCCATGCTCGCCCACACCTCCGACCTCACCCTCGGCCGTGACCCGGAACCGGGGGCGCCCCGGGCCGCCTTCGCCGAGCTGCGCGCCGCGTTGGTGCCGCTGGCCGACGGCCGTGACCTGGACACCCTCGCCGAGGTCGGCTGGTCGCTGCTGCACGGCGTCGTCATGCTGACCCGGGGCGGGCGGCTGCGGCCGGACCGGCAGGAGCAGCGGGAGGAGATGATCGCGCTCGGGCTGCTCGCCGGGCCGGTCCCGCGGCGCGGTGACGGCCGCCGCAGCCGCCGCAACCCGGATGATCTCGCCGCCGGCGCGCAGTAGCGTGTCCCGAGCGAGACCGGGAGGGACCAATGGGGAAGCGTACGGACACCAGCGTGCTCATCTTTGACGCCGACGACACGCTCTGGGAGAACAACGTCGTCTTCGAGCAGGTGATCGAGGACTTCCTGGAGTGGCTGGACCACCCCACCCTGGACCGCGCGCAGATCCGGGCCGTCCTGGACGACATCGAACGGGCCAACGCCGTGGCCCACGGGTACGGCAGCAAGGTCTTCCTGCGCAGCCTCGGCGAGTGCCTGGAGCGGCTGCGGGAGCGGCCGGCCACCGAGCGGGAACGCCGGGAGATCGACGAGCTGGCCACCGCCCTCGTCGCCCACCAGGTCGAGCTGATGCCCGGGGTGGCGCAGACGCTGGCCACCCTCGCCGGCCGGTACGACCTGCTGCTGCTGACCAAGGGCGACCGCGAGGAGCAGCAGCGCAAGCTCGACGCCTGCGGGCTGCTGCCCCACTTCCGCGCCGCGCACATCGTGCCGGAGAAGGACGCCGACACCTACGGCTGGCTGGCCGGCGAGCACGGCTTCGACCCGGCCGTCGCCTGGATGATCGGCAACTCCCCGAAGTCGGACATCCTGCCGGCCCGGGCGGTGGGGATGCGCGCCGTCTTCATCCCCAACGACAACACCTGGATCCTCGAACACGACGACGTCGACCCGGACGACGAGGGCGTGCTCCGCCTGACGGAGTTCACCGACCTGCTCCGGCACTTCTGAGGGCCGCCGGGCGGGTAACGTCGCGGGCGTGCCCGTGGCGGTGCCCGGCCCGAGAGCGCCCGGACCCGGCGACGGCTCGGGCCGTCGATCGAGCCTCGGGCGAGAAGCCGTTTCGACAACGAACAGCGCCGTCGCGGCGGCGCGCGTTACGCGGACATGCCGCAATTCATGATTGGTTTGAATCACATTCAGCCGGGCCCCGAAATGCTTGTCCCACTCCGGCCGGGCTGCCTAATCTGGGCGCGCGTTCACGGCTCTTCGGGGTGAGTCGGGAACGCACCGAAGTCCGGTGGTGGGGCACCGTGGAGCTGAGTGCAAGCGGGCCGGCTCGCCGTGCTGGGCCGGCGTGAGCGGCGTGCCACGTCCCGCCGTGCCCGCGCAGGCGAATTCCGCTGCCATCCCGGACGGCTGGGGGTCAGGACCGGGGAGTTGCGGACCCGGTCCTGACCCGGCCAGCGAAATTGCCGGCCGGATCGGTTCCTCATCTCCAAATGATGTGAAGCGTCTCCCGCGCCATTTTCGTTACATGCCTGAGCCGTCATTTCCGGTGCCGGTTCCGGCACCGGTTCCGGTGCTGTTTTCCGGGCCGCCCGGCGGGACCGCGGAGGCGATGAGGCGAACCAGCCTCACGATCTCAGGAGACCTCGCGGACGATCGCGACCGCGACCCGGCAGAACTCGTCCATGTCCGGATTGAAGCCGGCGGCGATGTCCGGGTGCAACCCGGACCGGGTCTCGTCGAGCAGCCGTTGGCAGACCTGCTCGACCGGTTCGCCGGCGTAGCTGGCGCGGATCCGATCGGTGGCCGCCTGCAGGGCCGAGGTCAGCTGGTCCTCCAGCGGGCCGCGCAGCTTCTGCTGCACAGGGTCCAGCCCGCTCGGGTCGAGCGTGACATGTGGCTCCGACATCGGCGCTCCCTTCGTCGGCGTCCGCGGTACCCCACCACGGGCGTCGGTCAAACCACGGTCGGCAGGGCGGCCACCCGTACCTGGTAGGAGAAGTCCTCCGCGGGCTCCTCCCCGTACGACAGTCGACGGATCTGCCGATCGTCGCCGTAGAGCGCGACGTCGACCAGCACGCCGAGGTGGGCCAGGCCGATGTTGGCCACCCGCTTCTTGTCCTGGAGCACCGCGCACACCCCGCCCAGCAGGGTGCTGGCGTCGGAGGTGCGGTGCCCCGGCGGGCAACGCAGGGTCACGTCGACCTCGATCGGCCCGGACAGCGGGGTCCAGCCGGTGCGCTGGGCCGCGGTACAGGCCGCCTGGAGCAGGGCACGGACCCTCGTCGCCTGCCGATGCCCGGCGGCGAAGATGGACAGCGCCTCGGTCTTGACCGGTGGCAGGCCGCTCACCTCGAACGTCAGGGCGAGAGCGCGGGTGTCCTGCACCACGGAGCACCTCCTCCTTGGGGACGATCCTGCCCAACCGGCGATCCGGCAGAGGGGAGTTCGCGCGAGAACCAACCGATCGGGCGGGCTGGGGTCGGCCGGAGGCGTATCGACTTCGACGGCGACGCGCCGGCGGGGAGCCCCTCAGACGCTAGTCGACGCGGCGGGCGTAGGACAGCCCGCCGCGTCCACCTCCTGGGACGGCCCCGCTCAGGCCGCCGGGCGGGGGGCGAAGGCGCAGAACTGGTTGCACTCCGGGTCGGCGAGGACCCACCAGCTGATCTCCGAGTCCGGCTCGCGGACCAGCCGCGCCCCCGCGGCGAGCAGCGCCGCCGGGTCGGCGCCGGCCAGACGCAGGTCCAGGTGCACGCGGGTCTTGCCGGTACGCGGCTCGGGCACCCGGTTCACCCAGATCGACTCCGGCCCGGCCCCACCCGGCCCCCGGTCGACCCGCACGTCGCCGTCGCCGGTGTCGACCACCTCCCCGCCGAGGATCCGGGCCCAGAAGTCTCCCAGGGCCCGCGGGTCGGCGGCGTCCATGCAGAGGTCCTCGAAGCGCGCGATCATGCGGCCATCATGCCGGCCGCCCCCGGCATCCCGCCGCCCCTGAGGCGGTGCGCGCCTCGCCCCCGTCATGATCCGCACGTTTTGCGGCGTGTCGGGGCTTCGCGCGGCCGGGACACCCCGACATGCCGCAAACCGCGAGCGCGCACGTGAGCGCGCACCGTGCGTCGCAAGGCGCCGCAGCCTCGGCCATGATCCACGCGCATTGCGGCGTGTCGGTGTCTCGCTCGGGCGGGATACCCCGACTCGCCGCACATCGCGGGTGCGGCCGCGAGCGGCGAGCGGTGCGGGTGCACCGGGCGCGGTGGGGTGGTCCGCCTCCCGTCTCGGGGCGGCTGGGGTGCTGCGTCACGGTGAGGTTTCGCGGCGTGGCGGGTCGGGCACTGTGGGCGCACGAAACGCCCGGAGTTGGCGCGATTCCACCGTCCCCATGCCGGGCCGTTCCGCCGTGCGCCGGGGCACGGGCCTTTCCCCGGTTTCTCGCCGAAGAAAGGGGGAGGGCGATGACGACACACCCCGGAGCGACCCGACATCGACGCCGGCCGGGCATGCGGATCGGTGCGGCCGCCGCCGCGTTGGCGCTGGTCGCTCCGCTGGCTGCCTGCGGCTCCGACGGCGGAGCCGGTGGTACGCCCACGATCAACCTGTACTACCCGCCCGAGCAGAACCTGCAGAAGGTGGTCGACGAGTGCAACGCCCAGGCGCAGGGGCGTTACCGGATCGCCTATCGGGTGCTGCCGCGGCAGGCCGACGAGCAGCGGGTGCAGATGGTCCGCCGGCTGGCCGCGCAGGACACCGGAATGGACGTGCTCGGTCTCGACGTCACCTGGACCCAGGAGTTCGCCAGCGCCGACTGGATCCGCGAGTGGACCGGCCAGGACCGGGCCGAGGTGGAGCAGGGCACCCTCGCCGGCCCGCTGGACACCGCCCGCTACGAGGACAAGCTCTACGCCGCGCCGAAGAACACCAACGTCCAGCTGCTCTGGTACCGCACCGACCTGACCCCGGCGGCGCCGAGGACCTGGGACGAGATGATCTCCGCGGCCCAGCAGCTGAAGCAGCAGGGCAAGCCGTACCAGGTGCTCACCATGGGCGCGCAGTACGAGGGCCTGGTCGTCCTCTACAACACCCTCGCCGAGAGCGCCGGCGGCCGGATCCTCAGCGACGACGGCACGCAGGCCGTGATGGACGCCGGCACCGTCAAGGCCCTCGACCAGCTCAAGCGGTTCGCCACGTCGGGCGTGACCTCGGCGTCGTTCAGCAACGCCACGGAGGACCCGGTGCGGCTGGAGTTCCAGTCCGGCGCCGGCGCCTTCCAGGTCAACTGGCCCTTCGTCTACCCGGCGTTGCAGGAGGCCGACCCGGAGCTGGCCAAGAAGGTCAAGTGGGCCCGGATACCCGGGGTCGACGCGAACACCCCGAGCAAGGTCACCATCGGCGGGGTGAACATGGCGGTCAGCGCCTACTCGGAGCACCCGACGGAGTCCTTCGAGGCCGCGAAGTGCATCCGCAACGAGAAGAACCAGAAGTTCTCCGCGATCAACGACGGCGTGCCGCCGACCATCGAGAAGGTCTACGACGACCCGGAGATGGCCGAGGCGTACCCGATGAAGGAGACCATCCTGGAGGAGCTCAAGGACCCGGCGGTCCGTCCGCTGACCCCGGCGTACCAGAGCATCTCCACGGTGATGTCGGCGATCCTGTCGCCGCCGTCGGCGATCGAGCCGGAGCGGACCGCCGACGAGCTGCGGGACGCCATCGCCGACGCCCTCGAGTCGAAGGGGGTCCTGCCGTGACCGCCCGGATCCACCGCCTCGGCGTGACGCCGTCGCTCGTCGCCCAGCAGCGGGAGGCGACCGCATGAGCATCAACGCCACTCCCGCCGGCGCGGACGTCAGCGCCGACGAGACCGCGACCAAGTCGACCGGGCGGCACGCCGCCGTGCCGGCCCAGCGGGCCGGCCGGAGCCGGGCCCCGCTGAGCGAGAACAAGAAGGCCGAACGGAAGCTGGGCTGGCTGCTCTGCGCCCCGGCGGCCCTGGTCATGGTGCTGGTGACGGCGTACCCGATCCTCTACTCGATCTGGTTGTCCCTCCAGCGCTTCGACCTGCGCTTCCCCGACCAGCGTGAGTTCATCGGGCTGGAGAACTACGTCACCGTGCTGACCAACGAGTTCTGGTGGACGGCGTTCGGGGTCACCATGCTCATCACGGTGGTCACCGTCGCCATCGAGCTGGTGCTCGGCATGGGCCTGGCGCTGATCATGCACCGGACGCTGGTCGGCCGGGGCATCGTCCGGACCGCCGCGCTCATCCCGTACGGCATCGTCACGGTGGTGGCCGCCTTCTCCTGGCGGTACGCCTGGACGCCCGGCACCGGCTACCTGGCCAACCTCCTCGACGGCAGCGCGCCGCTGACCGAGCGGGCCAGCTCGCTGGCGATCATCATGCTGGCGGAGATCTGGAAGACCACCCCGTTCATGGCGCTGCTGCTGATGGCGGGGCTGGCGCTGGTGCCGGAGGACCTGCTCAAGGCCGCCTCCACCGACGGTGCGACGGCCTGGCAGCGGTTCACCAAGGTGATGTTGCCGGTGATGAAGCCGGCGATCCTGGTGGCGCTGCTGTTCCGCACCCTCGACGCGTTCCGGGTCTTCGACAACATCTTCGTGCTCACCAACGGCGGCAACGAGACCTCCTCGGTGTCGATGCTCGCCTACAACAACCTGATCCGTGGTCTCAACCTCGGCATCGGCTCCACGATGTCGGTGCTGATCTTCATCACCGTGGCGATCATCGCCTTCGTCTTCGTGAAGCTGTTCGGCACCGCTGCCCCCGGCAGCGACGACTCCGAGAGGCGCTGACATGGCCGAAACCACCACGCGGGCGAAGCTGCGCTGGGGCCTGCTGGACGTCGTCGTCGTCGTCTTCGCGCTCGTCCCGGTGCTCTGGATCGCCTCGCTGTCGTTCAAGACCCCGGCCACCATCACCGACGGGAAGTTCATCCCCCAGGAGTGGACCCTGGACAACTACCGGACGATCTTCGACACCGACCAGTTCGTCCGGGCCCTGGTCAACTCGATCGGCATCGCGCTGATCGCCACGCTGATCGCGGTGGTGCTCGGGGCGATGGCCGCGTACGCGATCTCCCGGCTGGACTTCCCCGGCAAGCGGCTGCTGGTCGGGGTCTCCCTGCTGATCGCGATGTTCCCGCAGGTGTCGCTGGTGTCGCCGCTGTTCGAGATCGAGCGGCAGCTCGGCCTCTTCGACACCTGGCCGGGGCTGATCCTGCCGTACATCACCTTCGCCCTGCCGCTGGCGATCTACACGCTGTCGGCGTTCTTCAAGCAGATCCCGTGGGACCTGGAGAAGGCGGCGAAGATGGACGGTGCCACCCAGGGTCAGGCGTTCCGGCGGGTCATCGCCCCGCTCGCCGCGCCGGGCCTGTTCACCACGGCGATCCTGGTCTTCATCTTCTGCTGGAACGACTTCCTCTTCGCCATCACGCTCACCTCGACCGAGCGGGCCCGCACGGTGCCGGTGGCGCTGTCGTTCTTCACCGGCGAGTCGCAGTTCGAGGACCCCACCGGGGCGATCTGCGCCGCCGCCGTGGTGATCACCATTCCGATCATCCTGTTCGTGCTCTTCTTCCAGCGCCGCATCGTCTCCGGCCTGACCTCCGGCGCAGTCAAGGGATAGGTGACAACAATGGCTGACATCGTGCTGGACAAGGTGAGCAAGCGGTTCCCGGACGGGACCATGGCGGTGCAGGACGTCGATCTGGAGATCGCCGACGGCGAGTTCGTCATCCTGGTCGGCCCCTCCGGCTGCGGGAAGTCCACCACCCTCAACATGATCGCCGGGCTGGAGGACATCAGCTCCGGTGAGCTGCGCATCGCCGGGCAGCGGGTCAACGACAAGGCTCCCCGGGACCGGGACATCGCGATGGTGTTCCAGTCGTACGCGCTCTACCCGAACATGACCGTCCGGGAGAACATGGCCTTCCCGTTGCGGCTGGCGAAGCTGGACAAGGACACCATCAACCAGAAGGTCGACGAGGCGGCCAAGGTCCTGGAGCTGACCGCGCTGCTGGACCGCAAGCCGGCCAACCTCTCCGGCGGCCAGCGGCAGCGGGTGGCGATGGGACGCGCGATCGTCCGGCAGCCCAAGGCGTTCCTGATGGACGAGCCGCTGTCCAACCTGGACGCCAAGCTGCGGGTGCAGATGCGGACCGTGGTGTCGCGGCTGCAGAAGCAGCTCGGCACCACCACCGTCTACGTCACTCACGACCAGACCGAGGCGATGACCCTCGGCGACCGCGTGGTGATCATGCGGGGTGGCGCGGTGCAGCAGGTCGGCCCGCCGCAGGAGCTCTACGACCACCCGCGCAACCTCTTCGTCGCCGGCTTCATCGGCTCGCCGTCGATGAACTTCCTGCACGCGGCCGTGGAGGACGGCAAGCTCCGTACCGCGTTGGGCGACGTGCCGCTGGGCGAGCGGGTCCGCCGCCAGCTGGCCGGGGCCGACGCCCCGCGCGAGCTGATCCTCGGCATCCGGCCCGAGCACTTCGAGGACGCCGAGCTGGTCGACGACGACAGCCGCCGCCGGGGCATGGAGTTCGAGGCGCCGGTGGACATCGTCGAGTCGATGGGCTCCGACAAGTACGTCTACTTCAGCGTGGAGGGGGAGCGGGCCAGCGCCGCCGAGCTGGAGGAACTGGCGGCCGACGCCGGGGCCGACTTCTCCGGTGGCGGAGCCAACCTGGTCACCCGCCTGTCGGCGGAGTCGCCGGTGACCGAGGGACAGCACCGGCGGGTCTGGTTCAACCTGGAGAAGATCCACCTGTTCGACCCGTCCAGCGGGCGCAACCTGACCCTGCACGAGGGCCGGGCCGAGGGCGCGCTCGCCGACTGAACCATCGCGGGCGAGAGCGGGGGCCGGTGGCGGTGCGCCACCGGCCCCGACTCGTAGGCGGCGTCACCAGGAGTGACGAAGGGGCAGGCCGAGGAACCGGGCGTACCCGCCCAGCGCCGTCTCGACCCCGGCCCGCACGTCGGCGTCGAACGGGACCAGCGGTCGCACCGACACGGTCACGGCCGTCCGGCCGATCGTGCGCTTCCAGGTGCCGACCACCCGGCCGCCGCGCACCACGGTCGACTGGAAGACGCCGTTGCCGCCGGGCACGACCGCCCGCCCGTGCTCCGGGTCGAGCATCAACGCCCGGTCCTTGAAACCGAGCAGGTACTCGTCGAACCCGGGCAGCGTCCACACGTCGTCGCGCGGAGAGCGGGGCGCGTCCAGCAGGGCCGGATCGAGGTACGCCTCGACGCCGTCGACTCCGACCGCGGCCAGGTCGGCGCCGGCGACGGCAATGCCCCGCTTCGCGTCGGCGGCGGTCAGCCCCGTCCAGCCGGCGAAGTCCTGCCGGGTGGTCGGCCCGTGGCCGCGGAAGTAGCGCCGGGCCAGGATGCCCAGCGCCTCGTCACGGTCCGGCCGGTGCGGCTCGGGCGCCCACTCGTCGAGCAGGGCGAAGGTCTGTTCGGTGCCGACGTGCGGGGCGATGCAGGTGACGCCGCGCTGGCTGGCGTACCAGAGCAGGTGGTAGCCGCGTTGGCCGGTGGTGTCGATGCCGGCGGCGGTGAGGGCCGCCAGGCACTCGGCACGGGTGAGTCGCCCGCCCCCGGCCAGGGCCGCGCCGAGCACGTCGGCGGCCCGGTCGGCGTCGCCCTCGCTGAGCCCCAGTGCGGCCCGTCGGGCCGCCGCCCCGGCCAGCGCCCGGACCCCGGTCACCGCCAGCATCCAGTGGGCGTCCCGGGCCGGCACCAGGTGCACGGTGCCCCGCATCGGCCAGGTGCGCAGCACCTCCCGGCGCTCCAGAGCGGCCCGCACGTCCGCGAGGGTCCGCCCGGGCAGCCGGACGCCCAGCGACCACATTCCGCTCGCCGCGTCCTGCGCCTGCATCGCGCCGAACCACTCCACCACACCGGCGACGTCCGTCGGCCCGCCGCGCGGGTGCGCCCGCAGCAGCAGGCTGGTCATCCGCAACGCCAGCGCCTCAGCGCCGGTCAGCTCCGTCATGCCGCCGCCCTCCCCCGGATACGCCGGTGAGCATAGGCCGAGGCTCGGACATTTCCGGGAGACGACGGCTGGTGCGCCCCGACGACCTGCGCAGACGATGTCGCGGCCCCCCGGCGAGTCCCGACGTACCCGGAGACGACAGCGCCGGGCGGGGGGCTGCCGCCCACCCGCCCGGCGTCCACGGTCAGCGCCGTGGCTGCCGTGTCAGCGTCGCCGTCGTGCCGGCTCCGGCACCTCCGCGTCGACGCGCTCCCGACGCACCTCCGCGTCGATCGGCTGCTCCTCGACCACCTCGTCCTTGGTCAGGCGCACCCGTTCCACCGGGACCTGCTCCTTGCCGACCACCGGCCGCTCGGCGCGCAGCTCCACCTCGCGCTGCTCCTCGCCGATCCGCGCCCGGGTGTCACCCCGGTTCGCCGCGGTGATCGGTTCGCGCACCACGCTCACCTCATCGTGCTCGACGGGCACCGTGGTATGCACGTCCTCGGTGACGACGTGCTTGCGCAACCGGGCCGCACCGGCCGGTTCGCTCTCGGTGCCGACTCGCAGCCGCTCCTCGGAGCGGACGAGGTCCGGCGCACCGGACGTCCGCGGCGGCGGGCCCGCCTGCTGCTCGAGCCGGTAGTGCCGCTGGAGCTGGGTGAGCTGCTCGTTGCTGAGCGGCTGCTG
Source organism: Micromonospora sp. LZ37 (assembly GCF_059359015.1). Taxonomy (NCBI): domain Bacteria; kingdom Bacillati; phylum Actinomycetota; class Actinomycetes; order Micromonosporales; family Micromonosporaceae; genus Micromonospora; species Micromonospora sp. LZ37. The sequence goes on from NZ_JCADBL010000003.1 coordinate 475,365, forward strand.
GGTACCCGCCTCCACACTCGGGGCGCTCCGCACGGTCGACTTGTCGTACGGCACCGTGAGCCGGCCCTCGCGCACGCCGGCTCCGGCGAGCGGAGCCATCGCCTCGTGGTGGCCCATGGTTCCCGTCGCGACACTGACCCAGGTGGGTTCGCCAGTGGCGTCGGCCCAGATCTGGCCGACGCTGCCGATCTTCGCGCCCGACCGGTCCTGGACGTCCTGCCCGTACAGAGCGGCGATCTGCTGCTCGGTCATACGCATGGTTCGTCCTTCCTCTTGCGGGTCACGACGCGGATACCCGACGGGCCCGAGCGCATTCGTCCGGCCGCCGCCGGGCCCCGGCACGGGTGCAGGACAGCGCCGCGACGACGCATAGGTCCCCGGACAGTGGGAATGCGACGCCGTCCACCGTCGCGAGGAATGCGAGGTAACGCAATGACCGCGTCCAGAGAGCCCGCTGGGGGCCCCGGCAGGTCCGGTGTCCAGCCGGTGCAGACCGGCACCGCCGCCAAGACGAGCGCGGCGGCCACCTTCGCCCTGGTGTTCGGGGTGGCCGCCCTGCTGAGCGTGCTGACCGCGATCCTCGCCTGGATCGGTCTGCTGCTCGGCATCATCGGCATCATCCTCGGCGTTGTGGGACTCAAGATGAGCCGCCGGCCCGGGGTGACCGGTCGCGGGGTGGCCATCGGCGGCCTGGTGCTCAGCGCGCTGGCCGTGCTGCTCGGGCTGGCCCTCGCGGCGGGGATCTCCACCTTCGTCAACAACGAGGGCGCCGTGAACCGGCTCCAGCAGGGCGTCGACGACCTGCGCGACAAGCTCGACAACTGACGCCCGGCGCGGGCCGTCCGCCGAGCGCTGACTAGGGTGGGCGACGTGCTCCGCCAGGTCACCGGAATCCGGTACGTCACTCCGCTGCGTGAGGGCGGCTCGCTGCCCGGCGTGGTGGAGGCCGACGACCTGGGCACGTACGTGGCGAAGTTCTCCGGCGCCGGGCAGGGGCCCAAGGCGCTGGTCGCGGAGGTGGTCAGCGGGGAGCTGGCCCGCCGGCTCGGGCTGGCCGTACCCCGGCTGGTGGTGCTCGGCATCGATCCGGTGATCGGGCGGGCCGAGCCGGACCAGGAGGTGCAGGAGCTGCTGCGCAACAGCGGCGGGGCGAACCTGGGCATGGACTTCCTGCCCGGCGCGCTGGGCTACGACCCGGTGGCCCACCCGGTCGACGCCGCGCTCGCCTCCCGGGTGCTGTGGTTCGACGCGTACACCGAGAACGTGGACCGGAGCTGGCGCAACCCCAACCTGCTCGTCTGGCACCGGGAGCTCTGGCTGATCGACCACGGGGCGACGCTCTACTTCCACCACAACTGGCCGCGCGCCGAGGCGGCGGTGGGGCGCGCCTACCGGGCCGACGACCACGTGCTGGCCCCGTACGCCGGCGACCTGCCGGCCGCCGACGCCGAACTGTCGCCGCGGGTCACCCGGGAGCTGCTCACCGAGGTCCTCGCGTTGGTGCCGGACGTCTGGCTGGCCGGCCCGGACTTCCCCTCCGCCGACGCGGCCCGGGCCGCGTACGTCGACCACCTGGCCCGCCGGGTGACCCGCTCCGCCGACTGGCTGCCGGGGGGCGCGGCATGAGGACCCCTTTCGAGTACGCGATGATCCGGCTGGTGCCCCGGGTCGAGCGCGGCGAGCTGATCAACGTCGGCGTGCTGCTCTACTGCCAGCAGCGGGACTTCCTCGGCGCGCGTACCCATCTGGACGCGGCGCGGGCCCGCGCGCTGGCACCCGACGTGGACCTGGAGGCGGTGGCGACGGTGCTCGGCTCCTGGGGCCGCACCTGCGGCGGTGACGGTCCGGCGAGCCGGATGAGCCTGGGGGAGCGGTTCCGCTGGCTGGCCGCGCCGCGCAGCACCATGATCCAGGCGGGGCCGGTGCACACCGGGCTGACCCTCGATCCCGGGGCGGAGCTGGACCGGCTGATGGCGACCCTGGTCCACTGAGCGTCCCCTGATCGCGCTACGCCAGCGCCGTTGCCGGCGGAGCGCGATCCCCCGTTCAGGCGCCCGGCGCGGGGGCGGCTGCCCGTGCAGCCGGCGCCGGTTGCGATCAGGATCCTCCTCCGGTCCCGACCGGGGCACCGGCGTGGCCCGGAACTTGCGCAAATCTTGAGCCGCGGCCGGGGTGGCCCACTGTCGGTGGGGCACGGCACAATCCGCGCCGTGATCAACGATTCGAGCCTCTTCGCCGGCCTGGACGACGTCGACTGGGCTGCGCTGCACCACGCGTACGGGCCCGCGGTGGAGGTGCCCGAGCTGCTGCGCGGCCTCGTCGACGACGATCCGGCGGCCCGGGAGACCGCGCTGGACGGCATGTACGGCGCGGTGCACCACCAGGGCGACGTGTACGACTGCACCCTCGCCACCATCCCGTTCCTCCTGGACGCCGCCGGCCGCCCCGGGCTGCCCGGCCGGGACGGCATCGTCGAACTGCTGGGCAGTTACGCCGGCGCGGAGTACGACGACATCGAGGACGAGCTCGACGCCGGGAACGCCGACGAGGAGGAGGTGGCCATCCACCTGGCGGCGCGGGCGGCGATCGCCGACGCCCGGCCGGTGTTCCTGGCCCTGGTCGACGACCCCGATCCACAGGTGCGCGCCGCCGCCGCCGGAGCGCTGATGGTCCGGCCGGACGCGGAAATCAGCGCCGTCCTTTCCGACCGGCTCGCCGTCGAGTCCGACGAGGACGTCCGGGAGGCGCTGCTCGACCTGCTCGGGCGGCTGGGCCGGCTGGCCCGGACCGGGCGACTGGCCGGCGTCGATCCGGCCGGGCTGCTGGCGCCGCTGGTGGACACGCTCACCGCCGACGGGCCTCCCCAGCCGCGGCTGGCCGCCCTGGCCCAGCTCGTCGAGGACGCGGCGGAGCCGCCCGGCGTCGATGTCGTCGCCACCGCGCTGGCGCTGTTCGACACGCTCTACGCGCGAAACGCGCCGTCGCCGAGCCCGGCCGGGTTCACCACCGACACCCTGCGCGGCGCGGTACGGCAGCTGGGGGAGCGGGAGCTGGCCGGGCGGCCGTCCCCGCAGGCGGCGCCGCTGGTCCACCAGCTCAGCGCGGCGCTGGGGGACCGGATCGGCGAGCGGACGCGGCTGCTCACCGCGCTGCTGGACGCGCCCGAGTGGTACCGCCGCCACGACGCGATCGCCCCGGCGCAACGGCTCGTCGACGGCTGGCGGGGGCCGTACCGGGAGCTGGTCGCCCGGCTGGGCGAGCAGCTCCTCGACCCGGAACCCCGCCTCGCCGGGGCCGCGGCGGCGAGCCTGCGGCACCTGGACGTGCTGGCCGCGCCGGCCGCCGACGCGATGGTCCGCGCCCTGGACGCCGCGCCCCGGGAGGCGCGGCACGACCGCGCCGGCGCCCCGCCGTGGATCATCCGATGGGAAGGCGGCGAGGTGGCTCTCGGTCCGGTGCCGGTGGCGCTGGCGGCCCTGGCGGACCGCCGGGTGCTGCCGGTGCTGCGCTGGGCCCTGGAACAGGACCAGCCGCCGGAGGACGTCGGCCAGGCGGTGGCCGCGCTCGGGCCCGCCGCCGCCGAGCTGGTGCCGCTGATCCGTGACCGGCTGCGCGACCTGCCCGACGCGCCCGAACGGTTCCGCTCCTCGCTGGTGTACGCGCTGGGGCGGATCGGCCCGGACGCCGCCCCCTGCCTGCCGGAGCTGCTGGCCCTGCTGCCCGACGAGGCAGCGGCCCGGGCGGTCGCCGCGCTCGGCCCGGCCGCCGTCGACGCGGTGCCGGCGCTGCGCGGCGCGATCGGCTCCGACGAGTGGCGTCAACGCCTGTCGGCCGCGTCGGCGCTCTGGCAGGTCACCGGCGACGCGGAGCTCGTTCTGCCGGTGCTGGCCCGGTCCCTCGACGGGACGACGTTCGAGGCGCGCGACGCCGCCCGGGGGCTCGCCGAACTGGGCCCGGCCGCCGCCCGGACCGCGCCCCGGCTGCGCGAGCTGTGCGCCGCCGCCGACAGCACCGGCTGGCTGCCGCTGGCCGCCGCCGTGGCGCTGTGGCGGGTGACCGGCGACGCCGCCGCGACCCTGCCGACGCTGCTGTCGGTCTGGCGGGCCAACAGCTACACCGCCCGGGAGGTGGTCCGGCACCTGGTCGAGTTCGGTCCGCTCGCCGCCGACGCCGCGCCGCTGCTCCGCGCCGAGCTGGCCCGGGTACGCCGGCACAACGTCCGCGAGGGGACGTGGATGACCGACCAGGTCGCCGCTGACGAGGAGCTGCTCCGGTACTGCCGGGCCGCGCTGGACGCGATCGGCTGAGTCAGAGCCGCCGGTACATCACCAGCAGGTCGACGTACCCCTCGGTCGGGTGCCGGAAGCCCTCCGGCACCCGACCGACCACGTCGAAGCCGAGCGACCGCCACAGCCCGACCGCCCGGGAGTTCGTCGCCACCACCGCGTTGAACTGCATCGCCCGGTAGCCGTCGGCCCGGGCGAGGTCGAGCACGTGCCCGCCGAGCGCCCGGCCGATGCCCCGACCGGCGGCGGCCGGCGCGACCATGAAGCTGGCGTTGGCGACGTGGTCGCCGGGACCGGGCTGGTTGGGCACCAGCTTCGCCGATCCGAGGATGGTGCCGTCGGCGTCCACCGCCACCACCGTGCGTCCCGGCGGCGGCACCAACCAGAGCCGGCGGGCCTGCTCCTCGGTGACCTCGCGCGGCCAGGTGTACGTCTCCCCGGCGGCGACGATGTCGCGCAGGAAGGGCCAGATGCCGGGCCAGTCCGCGCTGGTGGCCGGCCTGATCTGCATGTCCGGATCATGACACGGGGTGTGTTTGCCGGCGTGGTCAACGGGTAGTCGCCGGAGCTGATTCGGATCGAGGAGGAGCGTGACGATGGACGGCCAGGTCAAGGTAGCGGTGATCTACTACAGCGCGACCGGTATCACCTATCAGATGGCGCAGGCGGCCTGCGAGGCCGCCGGGGAGGCCGGCGCCGAGGTGCGGCTGCGCAAGGTCCGCGAGCTCGCCCCCGCCGAGGCGATCCGCTCCAACTCGGGGTGGCAGGCGCACCACCTGGAGACCCAGGACGTCCCCGAGGCCCAGATCGACGACATCGCCTGGGCCGACGCGGTGATCTTCGGCTCGCCCACCCGGTACGGCATGATCGCCGCGCAGCTCAAGCAGTTCATCGACACCACCGGCCCGCTCTGGGCCCAGGGTGCGCTGGTGGACAAGGTCTACAGCGGCTTCACCTCGACAGCCACCTCCAACGGCGGCCAGGAGTCGACCCTGCTGTCGCTGTTCACGGTCATCTACCACTGGGGTGGCCTCGTGGTCACCCCCGGATACACCGACCCGAGCCAGTTCGTCGCCGGAAACCCGTACGGCGCTTCGCACACCAGCAACAACGGTGAGATCGCACCGGACCACGTCGCGCTGGGCGCGACCGCGCTGACCGCGCGCCGGGCGGTGCAGATCGCCACCAGGTTGAAGAAGGGCACGGCCGGCTGACGCTCGACGGCGGTCACGGCGGAACGGGACGACCGGTGGCCGGGCGGGGGCTCTCAACCCGTCCGGGCCACCGGTCGCCCTGACCCCTACCCCCGATCGGGCGAAGCATGCGCCGGCACCGGCCGGGCCGGTCGCTCCAGCAGGTGGCCGAGCAGGTCGGCCAGGACCGCCAGGCCGTCCCGGCTGAGCACCGACTCCGGGTGGAACTGCACCCCGGCGAAGCCGGGACCGCGCAGGGCGTGCACCGCGCCGTCCGCCGGGTCCCGGGAGACCTCCACCGGGCCGTGGCCGGTGCGGACCCGGTCGGCGTCGGCCAGGGCGGTGAAGGTCGAGTAGAAGCCGACCCGGCGAGGGGTGCCGAAGACGGTCACGTCCCGCGGCAACCCCTGGTACGGCGCCGCGCGGCGGTGCAGCGGCAGCCCCAGCAGCCCGGCGAGCAACTGGTGGCCGAGGCAGACCGCGAGGGTGGGCAGCCCGGCGTCCAGCCGCGCGGCCAGCAGCGCGCGCAGCGCCGCCATCTTCGGCTCGGTGAGGTTTCCCGGGTCGCCCGGGCCCGGGCCGACCACCACCAGGTCGTACCCGTCGACCGGGGCGGGGCGGTGCCACGGGCGGACGTCGACCGTGAGGCCCAGCGCGCCGAGCTGGTGGGCGAGCATCCCGGTGAAGGTGTCCTCGCCGTCGACGATCAACGCCCGGCGTCCGGCCAGCCCGGGCAGCGCGATCGCCCCGGGCACCCGCTGGTCGAGCCAGAACCGCGCGAGGGCCTCGTTCCGCTCGGCGAGCACCGCCCGTACCTCGGGGTCGTCGGCGAGGGGCCGCTCCGGCCCGGGGCGCGGCGCCGGACGCGCCGGGCCGGGACGGTCGGGGCGTACCACCGGGGCGGCGCCGGGGGCCGGCGCCTGCGGACCGAGCCCGAGCGCGGCGAGCACCCCGGCCGCCTTCGCGTGCGTCTCCGCGACCTCACCGGCCACGGTGGAGTGCCGCACCAGGGTCGCCCCGACCGGCACCCGCAGCTCACCGGTGGGGGAGAGCTCCGCCGTGCGGATCAGGATCGGCGCGTCCAGGGTCTGCCGGCCGGCGGCGTCGCGGCCCAGCAGGGCCAGCACCCCGGAGTAGTAGCGCCGCCCGGTGCGCTCGTGCCGGGCGATCACCCGGCAGGCGTTCTCCATCGGGCTGCCGGTGACGGTGGGCGCGAACATCGTCTCCCGCAGCACCTCCCGGACGTCCTTCGAACCCCGCCCGGCCAGCAGGTACTCGGTGTGGGTCAGGTGGGCCATCTCCTTCAGGTACGGCCCGACCACCTGGCCGCCGTGCTCGGCCACCGTGGCCATCATCTTCAGCTCCTCGTCGAGCACCATGTACAGCTCCTCGACCTCCTTGGGGTCGCGGAGGAAGCGCAGCAGGGCGTCCCGGTCGGCCGTCGCGCCGGTGTGCCGGAAGGTGCCGCTGATCGGGTTCATCATCACCAGTCCGTCGTCGACGCTGACGTGCCGTTCCGGGCTCGCGCCGACCAGGATCCGGGTCCCGGTGTGGACCAGGAAGGTCCAGTACGCGCCCCGTTCCCCGCACAGCAGCCGGCGCAGCGCCGCCAGCCCGGCCCGCAGTGGGGACCCCTGCACGGTGGCGTGCAGGGTGCGGTGGATGACGAAGTTGGCGCCCTCCCCGCGGCCGATCTCCTCGGCGAGCACCCGCTCGACCGTCCGGGCGTACTCCTCGTCGGTGACGTCGAAGGCGGCGCCGTCGCTGACCACCGGCGCCTCGGGCAGCGCGGCCAGCGCGGCGGCCAGCGGGATCACGTGGTGCCCGTCGATGGCCAGGTACTCCAGCGGGGTGCCGTCGTCGACGCAGTCGAAGCCGCGCTCGGTGACCTGCCGGTAGGGCACCAGCGCCAGGGTGTGCGCCCCGGCCGCCGCGTCGTCGGGCAGCGGCAGGTCGGCGAGCCGGTCGGCGACGTCCACCGTCCCGGTGAAGAGGTCGAGGTGGTCGGCGCCCTCACGGCGGACGAGGGCGAACGGACCCGGGTCGACGCCGTCGGCGACGGCGGCGAGCAGGTCGTGCGGGCGGGTCATCGGTGTCTCCTCCAGGGCCGGTGCGCCACCCGTCGGGGCGGCCCGGGGCCGGGGAGAGACCGGCGGCCGCCTCGTCGGGCGGCCGCGTGGAAAGCTACGCGCGGAAGGTGGCCGCCGGGTCGGCGGGCCACCAGCAGGACGACAGCGCGAGCATGCCGATCACCCTACGCGGCCCGCGGCCGGTCCGGAAGCGGTTGTCCGGGCAGGACGCGCCCCACCGCCCGCCGATCATCGGGTGACCGACCCGGGTGGCGGGTACCGTGACCGGCGATGAACATTCTCGCTCTCGACCTGGGTACCTCCTCGGTGCGGGGCCTCGTGCTGGACGGGGACTGCGATCCGCTCCCGGGCGCGCTGGCGCGGCGCAAGGTGCACCTGAGCGTCGGGGTCGACGGCGCCGGCACCCTCGACCCCGTCGGCTACCTCGCCTGCCTGGTCGAGTGTCTGGACGAGCTCGCCGACGGCGGGCACCTGCGGGACGTCGAACTGGTCGCGCTCTCCGCCCAGTGGCACTCGGTGGTCCCGCTCGACGGCGGCGGCACGCCACTCGGCCCGGTTCTCACCTGGCTGGACACCCGACCCGGGCCACTGGCCGGAGCCGCCGGACCGGCCGACCCGGCGGAGTACCACCGGCGTACCGGCACGTGGTGGCACCGCAGCTACTGGTCGGTCCGGCTGCCCTGGTTGCGGCAGCGCGCCGGGAGCTCCGCCGTCCGCTTCGTCGGCCTGGTCGAGTACGTGCTCGCTGAGCTGCTCGAGGCGGCGCCGATGTCGATCTCGATGGCCTCCGGGACCGGTCTGCTCGACCTGGGCGCGGCGGACTGGGACGCCGAGGCGTGCCAGCTGGCCGGGGTCCGCGACGGCGAGCTGCCCGAACTGGCTCCGCTGGGCTGGCACGGCCGGCTCCGCCGGGAGCACGCCCGCCGGTGGCCGCAGCTGGCCGACGCGCGCTGGGCCGCCCCGGTCGGCGACGGGGCCGCCTCCAACGTCGGCTCCGGCTGCGTCGACCCGCGTCGCGTGGCGGTGACGGTGGGGACGTCCGCGGCGGCCCGCCTGGTGCAGCGGGTCCCGGTCGGGCAGGAGGCGCCACCCCTGCCGAACGAGCTCTGGCGCTACCGGGCCGACCACGAGTACGTGGTGACCGGCGCGGCGTACTCCAGCGGGGGCAACCTGTTCGCCTGGGCCAACCGGGAGCTGCGGCTGCCCGAGGGCGCCGGGCTGGAGGAGGCGCTGGCCCGGATCAAGCCGGACGGCGGCGTCGCCACCAACCCGAGGTTCGGCGGTGACCGGCCACCGGGCCTGGCTCCGGCCGGCGTCGGCGAGCTGCGGGGGCTCAGCTTCTCCACCACGGGAGTGGAGATCCTGGCCGGGCTGATGGCCGGGCTGTGCCGGCTCGTCGCCGACGACCTCGCCGTGCTGGAGTTCGGTGTCGACGCCCCGGTCGAGGTGGTGTTGGGCGGGGGAGCGGTGAGCGCCTCCCCGTGGTGGCGCGCGGCGTTCGCGACGGCGCTCGCCCCGCGGACGGTGCGGCACCGCTCCGAGCCGGAGATCGGCGCGATCGGCGCCGCGCTGGTCGCGACGGGCCGGGTCGCCGAGGCGGAGAAGCTCGCCGGGGCGGGCCGGACGGTGGCGGTCGGGCGGTCGCTCGTGACCGCTGCGCCGGACTCCTGAGCGCTGCCGCCCCTCCGGCCCGTTGACACAGCTCCCGGGCCTGGTTGGATGGAGCCCGCTCCCCGACGAGGGGGAGGCGGGGACCGAGGAGGCAGGTGTGGGCGTTGGTCCCGACCCGAGCCAGGACGCGACGAAGCAGGACCGTCGACACGAGAGCGAAGTCCGGCTCGTACCGCACCGGCGGCGTTCGCCGTTCCGGCTGCGCGACTGGCGGATGCGGACCAAGCTGGCCACCGTCCTGGTGATTCCCACGGTCGCCTTCCTGGTGCTGGCCGGGGTGCAGACCGTGGCGCTGGTCGGGCAGACCACCGCGTTGAGCGACTTCGCCCGGCAGGTCGGCATCGGACGGCAGATCACCACGGTGGTGGACCGGCTCCAGCAGGAGCGCGACCGCGCGGCGGGCGAGTTGGCGGAGCTGCGCCGCGACGGCGCCGACTCCGACCGGTCGGCGGCCGCCGCCGCGCTGCAACCGTTGCAGACCGCCACCGACCAGGCGGTCTCCGAGCTGCGCCGGGCCGCCGCGCCGCTGGCCGACTCCGACGCCGCCTGGCGCGTCGCGTACGCGGAGGTGCTGGAGGCCTACGACCAGGTGGTCTACATTCGAGCGGCGATCCCACCGGCGGTGCTCAGCACCGACACCGTGCTGGGCAACTACCACCGGTGCGTGGAGGCGCTGCTCAACCTGCTGGCCGAGCCGTCACCGGGGGAGCCGCAGCCGGCCCTCACCGACGCCGTGCTGCGCTACGTGCAGCTGGCGCGGGTCAAGGAGTTGTCGTCGCGGATCCGGGGCCAGCTCTACGAGGCGGCCCGGGCCGGCCGCTACGGGCTGGACGACGAGGTGGCCCTCACCGACCTGCGGGCCCAGCAGCTCGCCGCGCTCGGCGCGTTCCGGGTGGCCGCCACCACCGCTCAGATCGAGCTGTACGACCGGACCTCACGCGATCCCGCCTTCGTCACCGCCGCCCGGCTGGAGGAGAAGAGCCTGCCGGCCGGCGGGGCCCAGCCGGAGGTGCTGCCCGCCGCCCAGTGGTGGGCGGCCAGCGAGCAGCGCCAGGAGCTCTTCCGCCAGCTCGAGGTGCGGGTGCTCGACGACGCGGTGGCGCAGGCCGACGAGGTCAGCAGCGAACGGCTGCGCACCACCCTGCTGGTCGTCGGCGTCATCGTGGTGGTGCTCGGGCTCGCCGTGCTGCTGGCCCTGTTGATCGGCCGCTCCGTCGCGAACTCCATCCAGCTGCTGCGGGGGCAGGCGCTGCGGATCGCCCAGATCGACCTGCCGTACGCCCTGAACCGGCTCCGCACGGTCAGCGGTGGGGTGCCCACCATCGACGTGCCGCCGGCGGTGGTCCGGTCCTCCGACGAGATCGGTGAGCTGGCCGAGGCGTTCGTGGCGGTGCACCGCAGCGCGGTCAGCGTCGCCGTCGAACAGGCCGAGACGCGGCGCACGGTCAACGCGATGTTCGTGAACCTGGCCCGGCGCAGCCAGGTGCTGGTGGAGCGGCAGTTGGAGCTGCTCGACGACCTGGAGCGGGAGGAGGCCGACCCGGACCAGTTGGAGAACCTGTTCCGGCTGGACCACCTGGCCGCCCGCATGCGCCGTAACGACGAGAGCCTGCTGGTGCTGGCCGGCACCGAGTCCACCCGGCGGTGGAACCGTCCGGTCGGGCTCGGCGCGGTGCTGCTCGCCGCCAGCGCCGAGATCGAGCAGTACCAGCGGGTACGGCACGACTCGGTGGCCGACCTGTACGTGGTGGGGCACGCCGTCGGGGAGCTGGTGCACCTGCTGGCCGAGCTGCTGGAGAACGCCACGGCCTTCTCCCGGCCCGACACCCTGGTCCGGGTGACCGCCCGGGCCGAGGGCGGCGGCGCGGTGGTGGAGATCGCCGACCAGGGGCTCGGGATGAGCCCGGCGGCGCTGGAGCAGGCGAACGCCGTACTGGCCTCGCCGCCGACCGCCGACGTGGCCGCGGTCGAGCGGATGGGTCTCTTCGTGGTCAGCCACCTGGCCGCCCGGCACGCGGTGCGGGTGCGGCTCGCCGGCGGGGCGGAGGGGCTGGTCGCCCGGATCGTGCTGCCGGCCACGCTGCTGGCCGCGGCGTCGGCCGCGGAGCTGGGCCCGCCCGCCTCGCCGCGGATGCTGACCACCGCGGTCGCCGGGGCCACCCGGCCCGGTGCGGCGCAGGCCGGCGGGCCGACGACGGAGCTGCCGGTGGCCGGTCGCCGTCCCGACCCGACCTCCGTGCCCGTCCCGGGCCGGCCGGTGCCGGTCCAGGGCCGGCCGGTGCCGGTGCCCGGTCGGCCGGTGCCGGTCCGGGCGGAGGACGTGCTGACCCCGGCGGCGGGTGCGCCGGCGGGATCCGGTGGTGGCTGGTGGTCCCGCCAGGGCCCGGCCCCGGGGTCGACGCCGAGCACCGGGGGGAGCACGCCCGCGCCGCCCGCCACGCCGGTCACCGCCGGCACCACCGAGCGCGGTCTGCCGGTACGGGTGCCGATGGCGCAGCTCGCCGCGGTCACCGAGTCGGCGCGGCCGGAGACCCCGGCCGTCCGGCACGACCCGGACCCGGAGGCGGTCGGCGGGATGCTGTCCCGGTACTACGGCGGCGTGCGCCGCGCGGAGGCCGAGGAGACCACGGAGATAATCTTGCCGCCGGCCGGTGTGCGCAGCGAAGGGGGACGACAGTGATGACGTTGAGCCAGGAGGCCCGTGACCTGAGCTGGCTGGTCAACGCGTTCGCGGAACGCGTTCCGGGGGTGGCCCACGCGGTGGTGGTCTCCTCCGACGGGCTGTTGGTGGCGATCTCCGCCAACCTGCCCCGCGATCACGCTGACAAGTTGGCGGCGGTGACGTCGGGTCTGATGAGCATCACCGCCGGTGCCGCGCAGATGTTCGACGGGGACGTGGTCAAGCAGACCGTCGTGGAGATGGGGCGCGGCTACTTTCTGGTCATGCAGATCCGCGACGGTTCGATCCTGGCCACTTTGGCCGGGGCGGACGCCGACATCGGGGTGGTGGGCTACGAGATGGCCCGGCTGGCCAAGCAGGCCGGCGAGATGCTCACCCCGGCGCTGCGCGCCGAGTTGCAGCAGGCGCTGCCCCGCTGACCGGGCCGGCGGCCCGGCCTCCGGTCGGGCCGCCTCCGGGCGGGTCGGGTGGTGATACGGCCGGACCGCGGGCGCGGTCCGGCCGTATTGGGTCCTGCCGAGCTAGAGGCCGTTGTCGCTGATCACCTGGCGGTACCAGTGGGCGCTGCGCTTGGGGATCCGACGCTGGGTGGGGTAGTCCACGTAGACGAGCCCCCAGCGTTGGTCGTACCCCTCGGCCCATTCGAAGTTGTCCAGCAGCGACCAGACGTGGTAGCTCTCCAGCGGCACCCCGGCGGCGATCGCCCGGTGCGCGGCGGCGAAGTGGTCCCGCAGGAAGGCGATCCGGCCGGCGTCGTCGACGGTGCCGTCCGCGCCGAGGGTGTCCGGGCAGGGCAGGCCGTTCTCGGTGACGGTGATCGGGATCCGCCCGTAGTCGCGGGTGACCCGGGTCAGGATGTCGTACATCCCCTCGGGGTGGATCTGCTGCCACTCGGCCTCGGAGGTGGGCCAGCGCCGCACGGTGTCGCCGTCGGCGGTGACGTAGATCGGCGTGTAGTACTGCACGGCCAGCAGGTCCACCGGGCTGGAGATGATCTCCAGGTCGCCGTCGCGGATGCCGCGGACCATCCGGCTGGCCGGCCCGAGGTCGGCCAGGACGTCCTCGGGGTAGGCGCCGGTGAGGACGGGGTCCAGGTAGAGACGGTTCTCGTACCCGTCGTAGAGCCGGGTGGCCTCGGCCGCGGCCGGGGTGTCGTCGGCGGGGTAGCAGGGGTGCAGGTTGAGCGCGGGGCCGATCCGGGCGGTGGAGCCGGTGGCGCGCAGCGCGCGGACGGCGAGGCCGTGGGCGAGCTGGAGGTGGTGGGCGACGAGGTACGCCGCGTCGGGGTCCTGCCGGCCGGGGGCGTGGTGGCCCCAGAGGTAGCCGTTCTGCACCACGGTCTTCGGTTCGTTCACGGTCAGCCAGACCGGCACCTGGTCGCCGAGGCCGCGGAAGACCGCGTCGGCGTAGTCGGCGAAGCGCTCGGCGGTGTCCCGGTTCTCCCAGCCGCCGGTGTCCTGGAGGGCCTGCGGCAGGTCCCAGTGGAAGAGGGTGACCATCGGCGCGATGCCGCGCTCGTGCAGCCCGTCGACGAGCCGTCGGTAGAAGTCGAGGCCCCGCTGGTTGGGCCGGCCGGTGCCGTCGGGCTGGATTCGGGGCCAGGAGACGGAGAACCGGTAGCTGCGCAGGCCCAGCTCGCGCATCAGGTCGAGATCCGAGGCCCAGCGGTGGTAGTGGTCGGCGGCCACGTCCCCGGTGTCGCCGTTGCGGGTGCGTCCCGGCGTGCGGCTGAAGGTGTCCCAGATCGACTCGCCCCGGCCGTCCTCCTTGGCGGCGCCCTCGATCTGGTACGCCGAGGTGGCGGCGCCCCAGCCGAAGCCGGCCGGGAAGCGCAGCCCCGCGGGGGTGGGGCCGGCCGCCGGCTTCTCGCCGGGCGGGGCGTCGCAGCCGGTGGCCACGGCGCCCGCCGCCGCGGTCAGGGCGGTGGCGACCGGCGCGGACTGTCCGGCGCCGGCCGTGGCGGTGGCGGAGAGCGCGGCGCGGCCGAGCAGGCGCCGTCGGGTGAGTGTCGACATGGGCATTCTCCTCAGGGTGCGGGCCACCCGACGGCCGGGAGCGCTCCCAGGGCAGGGCGCACGACGGTCCGGCCGTGAACGTGGGCGGACTGCCAGCCTAGAGGGCCGGACCCGAGCGGGCGGCCGGGGATGGGGTGCGGCAGCGGCGTCGCGGTGGGCGGCGCGCCGGCCGGGGTGCCGACAGCGAGCGAGGCCGGCCGGGTGGCGCGCGGAGCGCCTGATCCCGTCGGCCTCTTTTCCCGTGGAGTACGGGGGCTTAGTGTGAGGACGGGGGAGGGCAACCCCCGTCCCCACCGTGGTGCACACGCGCACGGGTGGAATTGGCGTCCGCCGTGCGTGTCGCGCGGGAGCCGGGCCACGCGAGTGGCTCTGGTACCCACCTCCCTCCGTGCTGGTGAGGAGCCGGCTGGCGACGGCGTCCGGGCTGGCCCGTCGTCAGCCTCCTGGGCCGGTATGCCGTGGCCGGATGACCACGGTCGATCCATTCGGTGGATCCCCGTCGATGGAAGCGCTCCCATCGACGATGCTGCGACTGTAACGCCCGTCACGACTTTGTGAAAGCCCCCACACGAGATCGAAACATCGGTGTGCGTGACTCGGCGGTGGTTGTCGTGGGAGCGCTTCCATGGCACACTGGCATCCAGTCGCGACGCGGAGCCAGCTCGCGCGAGCGCGGGTCGCCGAGGGCATCCGGGATCACCGGACGGCCACCCGAGGAGGCGGCACCCCTGCCGCCCCACCGACCGACCACCATTCCCGGGCGCTTCCGTCCCCCCGCGCACCCCCGTCGCGTGTGGAGGCGCCCCGCCGTGGGCCCGTACGGCCCCGGCCCGGTCCGAGGAGACACCGCGCACATGAGACTCATGGCAAGACGCCGCCGAACGGCGATCCTCGCCGCCACCGCGCTCGCGGTCGGTGGGGTGGCCCTGCCGGCCGGCGCCGCGCAGGCCGCCCCGGCCTGCGACGTGGTCTACGCGACGAACGACTGGGGCAACGGCTTCACCGCCAACGTCACCATCAAGAACCTGGGCGACGCGCTCAACGCCTGGACGTTGAGGTTCGCCTTCCCCAACAGCAGCCAGCGGCTCACCCAGGGCTGGTCGGCGAAGTGGAGCCAGACCGGCGCCGAGGTGACCGCGACCAACGAGTCGTGGAACGGCGGTCTCGGCACCGGCGCCTCCACCACCATCGGGTTCAACGGCGCGTACTCCGGCGCCAACCCGAAGCCCACCGCGTTCACCCTCAACGGGGTGACCTGCAACGGAACCCCCGCCAACCAGCCGCCCACGGTCTCCCTCGGCGTGCCGGCCGGGCCGTTCCAGGCGCCGGCGGACGTGCCGCTGACCGCCACCGCCGGCGACCCGGACGGGACCATCGCCAAGGTCGAGTTCTACCGCAACGGCCTGCTGGTCGACACCGACACCACCGCCCCGTACGGCTACACCCTCCAGGACCTGCCGGCGGGCAGCTACACCGTGCAGGCCAAGGCGTACGACAACGCCAACGGCATCGCGGTCGCGGAGAAGTCCTTCACCGTCGGCCCCGCCACCGGCCCGACGCTGGTCGCCACCCCGGCCGCGGTCAGCGTGACCGAGGGCGGCAGCTCCCCGGTCAACCTGAAGCTCAGCGCCGCCCCGACGGCCGACGTCCCGGTGCCCCTCGCCCGCACCGGGGACACCGACATCACCGTCTCGCCGGCCTCGGTGACGCTGACCCCGACCAACTGGAACACCGGGGTGACGGTCGCGGTCGCGGCCGCGGAGGACGCCGACACCCTCGGCGGCACCGCCACCGTCACCGCCTCGGCCGCCGGCTTCGCCCCCCTCGCGATCACCGCCACGGAGATCGACAACGACACCCCCGGCGGGGACAACACCTACGTCAAGCGCTTCCTCGACCAGTACGGCAAGATCAAGAACTCCGGGTACTTCAGCCCGGAGGGCGTGCCGTACCACTCGGTGGAGACGTTGATCGTCGAGGCGCCCGACCACGGCCACGAGACAACCTCGGAAGCCTTCAGCTTCTGGCTCTGGCTGGAGGCGCAGTACGGCCGGGTCACCCAGAACTGGGCCCCGTTCAACAACGCGTGGACGGTCATGGAGAAGTACATCATCCCCAGCCACGCCGACCAGCCCAGCGCCGGAGCTCCGGGCACGCCGCAGTACGCGGCCGAGCACAACCTGCCCAGCCGGTACCCGTCGCAGCTGCAGCCCGCCGTCCCGGTCGGCCAGGACCCGCTGCGCGGCGAGCTGCAGAGCACCTACGGCACCGGCGACATCTACGGCATGCACTGGCTGCTGGACGTCGACAACACCTACGGCTTCGGCCGCTGCGGTGACGGCACCACCCGGCCGGCGTACATCAACACCTTCCAGCGGGGCACCCAGGAGTCGGTGTGGGAGACCGTGCCGCAGCCGTCCTGCGACACCTTCGCCCACGGCGGCCGGTACGGCTACCTCGACCTGTTCATCTCCGAGGGCAACGCCCCGGCCAAGCAGTGGAAGTACACCAACGCCCCGGACGCCGACGCCCGCGCCGTGCAGGCCGCGTACTGGGCGCTGACCTGGGCCAAGGCCCAGGGCAGGCAGGCCGACGTGGCGGCCACCGTGGCCAAGGCCGCCAAGATGGGCGACTACCTGCGCTACGCGATGTTCGACAAGTACTTCAAGAAGATCGGCAACTGCGTCGGGGCCACCACCTGCCCGGCCGGCACCGGCAAGGACTCCGCGCACTACCTGATGTCCTGGTACTACGCCTGGGGCGGCGCGTACGAGCCGAACCAGAACTGGTCCTGGCGGATCGGCTCCAGCCACAACCACTTCGGCTACCAGAACCCCTTCGCGGCCTGGGCGCTGACCAACGTGGCCGAGCTGAAGCCGAAGTCGCCGACCGCGACCGCGGACTGGCAGAAGAGCTTCGACCGGCAGTTGGAGTTCTACACCTGGCTCCAGTCCGCCGAGGGCGGCATCGCCGGCGGCGCCACCAACAGCTGGGACGGCAGCTACGCGCAGCCGCCGGCCGGCACCGCCACCTTCTACGGCATGTACTACGACGTCGACCCGGTCTACAACGACCCGCCGTCGAACCAGTGGTTCGGCATGCAGGCCTGGTCGATGCAGCGGATCGCCGAGCTGTACCTGCAGACCGGCAACGCCAGGGCCAAGGCGCTGCTGGACAGGTGGGTGCCGTGGGCGATCGCCAACACCACGCTGGGCGCCAACTGGTCGATCCCGTCGGACATGAAGTGGACCGGCCAGCCGGCCAACTGGAACCCCACCAACCCCCAGCCCAACACCAACCTGCACGTCGAGGTGACGGTGAAGGGCCAGGACGTCGGCGTCGCCGCCGCCTACGCCCGGACCCTGATCGCGTACGCGGCGAAGTCCGGCGACCTGGCGGCCAAGAACACCGCCAAGGGCCTGCTCGACGCGCTCCACGCGGCCAGTGACGCCAAGGGCGTGTCGACCACCGAGAAGCGCGGCGACTACAAGCGCTTCGACGACGTCTACGACGCCGCCACCGGCCAGGGCCTCTACGTCCCGGCCGGGTGGACCGGGAAGATGCCCAACGGCGACGCCATCGCCGCCGGCCGGAGCTTCCTCGACATCCGGTCGTTCTACAAGAACGACCCGGACTGGCCGAAGGTCGACGCCTACCTGAAGGGCGGCCCCGAGCCGACCTTCAACTACCACCGGTTCTGGGCGCAGGCCGACGTCGCGATGGCGTACGCCGACTACGGCAACCTGTTCCCCAACGGATGAGGTGACCACCCCGGGTGGGCGGCGCGGCGCCGCCCACCCGGGGGCCGACCGGGCCCGGGGGAGCGGACCGCCCGGTCGGTGGGGCGGCCCGATCATCACGGTCGGGCCGGGGGTGGGCCGGCCGTCCGGACGACGCAGCGGACTCGCCGGCCCACCCCGCCGCCCCGGCCCGGGAGAACCGCGAAAAAAGAGGGCGTCGCGGGATCACGCGACGCCGCCGGACGGAGTACCGTGTTCCTCGGAGAGGCCGCTCCCCCCGTGGCGGCCTCTCCCTTTATCTTTCCGGGTTTCCCGTCACGGCACCGGGCGGTGCCGGCTCCACCGGATGCCGCAGCCCCGGATGTCCCGCCGGCAGTGACCGCCGGATCACCACCCAGCTCACCGTCAGCGCCGCCGCCACCAGCGGCCAGGTCAGCGCGGCCCGGGCCACGGTCAGCGCGACCACCTGACCGCCCAGCCACAGGGGCAGGAAGACCGCCACCCGCAGCGCGTACGTCGCCGCCCACACCCAACTGCCCCGCGCGTACGCCCGCAGCAGCGCCCGGTCGCGCCGCCACCGGCCGTGCTGGCGGAGCGCGACGCCGACCAGCGCCCCGAGCAGGGGCCGGCGCAGCGCGATGCTCACCACCCAGACCAGCGCGCTCGCCGCGTTGGAGAAGAGCTGGACGAGGAAGAAGTCCGCGGCCCGTCCGGTGTAGAGGGCGATCAGCGCGGCGACGCAGACGGCGAGCAGCCCGACCAGCACCGACCGCGGCCGTTCGCCCCGCCGCAGCCGCCAGAGCGCCACCGCCGTGCCCGCCACGACGGCCGCGGCGACCCCACCGCCGAGGGAGCGGTCGGTCAGCAGCCAGCCCACGGTGAAGGCCACCGGTGGCAGGGTCGCGTCCACCGCCCCGCCGCGTCCACCCAGCAGGTCCGCCAACGATTCCGGCCGGCCCGCCGGTCCGCCTCCGTGTTCCCGTCCGCCGCTCACCGTCACCTCCCGAGCTTCGGTGCCAACGTAGCGGGGACGGACCGGTGGGCCGCCGAGCGGCCCGGGGGCCGTGCCGCTACGGTGTGCGGGTGCACGCGACGGCAAGGGGTTGGACCGCAGTCTGGATGGTCGTACTGGGTCTGGCCCAGGCGGCCGCGTTCATCGTGCTGTGGCGCTTCGCCGTGCACACCGGGACCGGGCAGTGGCTGGACACCGTCGCGCTGACCGGCAACCGGATCGGGCAGGACCGGATCGACGGTCTCGTCAGCCGGGTCCTCAACGCCATGTCGCTGTTGTCGCTGCTGGCCGCCACCGCGACGATCGGCTTCATCGCGCTGATCCGCGGCCGCAAGGCGCTCGCCGTCGCCGCCACCCTCCTGATCGCCGGCGCCAACGTCACCACCCAACTGCTCAAGTACGGCCTCGGCCGGCCCGACTTCGGCATCGACCCGGACCGGGTCTACGCCGGCAACAGCCTGCCCAGCGGGCACACCACCGTCGCCGCCTCGGTGGCGGTGGCGCTGATCCTCGTACTGCCGGCCCGGGTCCGCGCGCTCGGCGCCTTCCTCGGCGCGGCGTACGCGGCCGTCGCGGGCGTGGCCACCCTCTCCGCCGGCTGGCACCGGCCCAGCGACGCGGTCGCCGCGTTCCTCGTCGTCGGCGCGTGGGCTGCGTTGGCCGGTTTCCTGCTCCTGGTCTTTCAGCGGGAGCAGGCGCAGGTCTCCGGCGAGGACGCGCACCGGGTGGCCGCCGCCGTGCTGGGCGTCGGCGGGCTGCTGGCCGTTCTCGCCTCCGGGCTGGCCCTGGCCTCGCTGCTCGACCAGCAGCAGGTCCCGGCCGACGAGCTGAGCCGGCGCCCGCTCTTCATCGGGTACGCGGGCAGCGCCGCCGGCATCGCCGGCACCATGGGTGTGGTCGCCGCGCTGGTGCTCGTCTCCGTGCACCGCCTGGTGCCCCGCTGGAAGGGCTGATCAGCGCCGGTACGTCCCGACCATGGTGCCGCTGGCGATGTCCCGACCCGCCAACGCCGCGTGCACGTCCGCGGCCTGCGGCGCGTCGGGCAGGTCCAGGGGACGTTCCAGCGCGTAGATGCGGAAGAAGTAGCGGTGCGCCTCCTCGCCCTTCGGTGGCTGCGGCCCACCCCAGCCGACGGTGCCGAACCCGTTGGGCCACTCCCGGCCGCCCTCGGGCACCGTACCCTCCGCCACCCCGTCCGACGACGGGGAGATCCCGGTGACCAGCCAGTGCAGGAACGGACTGCGCCCGGCGTCCGGGTCCTCCACCAGCAGGAGCAGCTCGGTCGCGGTCTCCGGGACGTCCGACCACTCCAACGGCGGTGAGGCGTTCCCGCCCTCCCGGGAGAAGCGCCCCGGCAGTTGGTCGTGGTCGTTGAACGCGGTGCTCCGCAGCATGATGCCGGCCATCGGTCGCCCGCCCCCTCTCGTCGGCCCGGCGCGTACCCGGGACCGCAGCGCCGAAACCGGATGAGAGGGTGGGGCCGGCGGGACGGCGGGAGGCGCGATGGAGACGGCACGGACGGCGTTGCGGGACGAGTGCGCGCGGCTGGACGGCGTGCTCCGCTCGCTCTCCCCGGCGGACCTGGACCGCCCCACCCCCTGCCCGCCCTGGGCGGTACGCGACCTCGTCGCGCACGTGCGCGCCGGGGCCGGGCGCCTGGCCGACATGCTCGCCGCGCCGGCCCCGCCCCGGGCCGAGGTGGACGCCGCCGGCTCCTTCGGCGCGGCGAAGTTCACCCCGGAGGTGGACGCCGCGCGGATCGACAGCGCCCGGCGGGAGGCCCGCGAGCCGGCCCGACGTGGCGGCGACCGCCGCCGGTTTCACCGCCGCCTGGCGGGCCACCGACGCCGCCGTCGGCGCGGCCCCGGCCGGCCGGCTGGTACGCACCCGCCACGGCGACGCGATGACGGCCGCCGAGTTCCTGCTGACCCGGGTGGTGGAGGTCGGCGTGCACGGCCTGGACCTGGCGGTGGCACTGGACCGAAAGGCGTGGCTCACCCCGGCCGCCGCCCAGGTGATCACCGGCCTGCTCACCGGCGGCCGGCCGGCGCCGGCGGGGCTCGGCTGGGATCCGCTCACGCTGATCGGTAAGACCACCGGCCGGACGCCGCTCAGCGACGCCGAGCGCGCCGTGATCGGCGCCGCCGGCTTCCGCTGGCTCTCCTTCGGCGGCTGACGCCCGGCTCGGTGCCGGGAACGACCCGACCGGCCGGGTCAGGCGCCGGTGCGGGGGGTGGGGATGGGGGCGACCGTGCGCCGCAGGTGCGCCAGGACGACCGGGTCGATCCGCCCCGGCACCAGCCGCTCCTCCAGGTTCTCCCAGCCCGCCCAGGACGCCAGGGCCTCCTCCAGCGTCGTGCCGGTGACCGGCCGCACCTCGGCGGACAGGTCGGCGGCCGGGTGACCGGCGGCGACCAGCCCGCCGTCGCCGACCGGATGGCCGGCGGCGGACAGCAGCGCGGCGACCTCGTCGGCGAGCGGGCCGGTCAGGTCCAGCAGGGTGGCCGGGTCGGGCCGGCCGAAGAGCATGGTGTGGATGTCGAGCAGCCGAGCCAGCTCGGTGATCGGGTCGGGGTGGTCGTCCACCCGCAGGTCGACCAGGTTGTCTCCGGTGCCGGCGTACCCGCCGCCGCGCTGGACCACCAGGATGGCCGCGCTCTGCCGACCGCGCCGGTCGCCCCCGGCCTCCTCGCCGGCGCGCAGCGCGGCGAGCAGCCGCTGCGGGAACGGCAGCGCCGCGCCGCCGAGCCAGCCGTCCCGGATCGCGTCGATGACGTGCGGGCCGGCCAGGATGTTGCCCTGGGCCGCCCAACCGTCCCCGGCCTGGCCACCGGCCCAGCCGCCGCAGCGCGAGCCGGTCCAGGTGGCGCCGTGCCCGGTGAGGCCGACCACTCCGAGCTGCCGGTCGTCGCGGCCCGGGTCGGCGGCGACCAGCCCGGCGACCACGTCGGCGGCGGCGGTCCCGCTGCGCAGCAGCGCCAGCCCCTGCGGCCGGTAGGCGAGGTTGGCGTGCGCCTGGGTGACCAGCGCCCCCACCTCGGCCTCGGCGGCCGGCACCAGCGCACCGGCGGCGAGGAACCTGCTGGCCACGGCGATGCCGTGCAGGCGGCCGTCGGCGGAGCGGGCGACGAGGGAGAAAGTCACGGCAGAAGACTAGCGCGGTGACGGACGGTTGCCACCGTCGCGCAACGGCGGTCGCCGATGGTCGCCCCCGCCGCTTGCGCCCTTGTCCCGATCCGGTCGAACGGGCACGATCGACCGGATGACGAACCGATGGGGCATGACGGTGCCGTTGGGCGGCATCCCGCTCGCCGACCACGCCGCGGTCTACGCGGCCCTGGCCCGGGCCGGCTTCACCGACGTCTGGTCCTCGGAGGTCAACGGGGCGGACGCGTTCACCCCCCTCGCCCTGGCCGCCGCCTGGCAGCCCGGGCTGCGCCTCGGCACCGCCATCACCCCGGTCTTCACCCGGGGGCCGGGGCTGCTGGCGATGAGCGCGGCGGCGCTCGCCGAGGCGGCGCCGGGCCATTTCGCGCTCGGCATCGGCGCCTCCTCGCCGGTGCTGGTCAAGGACTGGAACGCGGTGCCGTTCACCGAGCCGTTCCGGCGGACCCGGGACGTCCTGCGCTTCCTGAGGGCCGCGTTGGCCGGGCAGACCGTCGACGGCGCGTTCGACACCTTCGCGGTACGCCGGTTCAGCCTGGAACGCCCGCCGGCCGTGCCGCCGCCGGTGCTGCTGGCCGCGCTGCGCCCCGGGATGCTCCGGCTCGCCGCGGCCGAGGCCGACGGGGTCATCCTCAACTGGCTCGCCGCCGACGACGTGCCGAAGGCCCTGGCCGAGCTCGGTGGGCGCGGGCCCGACTTCGACGTCGTCGCGCGGATCTTCGTCTGCCCCACCGAGGACGCCGGCTACGCCCGCGCCCTCGGCCGCCGCCTGATCACCAGCTACCTGACCGTGCCCGCGTACGCGCAGTTCCACCGCTGGCTTGGCCGGGAGAGCGCGCTCGGCCCGATGTGGGCGGCCTGGGCGGCCGGGGACCGGCGGGGTGCCGGCGCGGCAGTGCCGGACGAGGTGGTCGACGCGCTGGTGCTGCACGGCTCGCCCGAGCACTGCCGCGCCGAGGCGCGCCGGTACGCCGAGGCCGGGGTGGACGTGCCGGTGCTGGCGCTGCTGCCCACCCCGGAGCTGACCGGCGGGGGCGCGGCGGCGCTCGGTGAACTGATCGCCCGGCTGGGCGTGGCGGGGGAGGAGCGGGCATGAACCTGACCGACCGGGTGGCGGTGGTCACCGGAGCCGCGGGCGGCATCGGCGCCGCGCTGGCCCGCCGGTTCGCCGCCGAGGGCGCGGCCGCGCTCGTCCTGGCCGACCTGGACGCCGCGGCGGTCGCCGTGGTCGCCGCCAGCATCGGCCCGGTCGCCCGGGCCGTGGGCGTCGACGTCGCCGACGAGGACCAGGTCCGCGAGCTCGTCGCCGACACCGAGCGCCGGTACGGCCGGATCGACCTGTTCTGCGCCAACGCGGGCGTGGCCACCGGGGCGGGCGTCGAGGCGGCCGACCCGGTCTGGGACCGGGCCTGGCGGGTCAACGTCCTCTCTCACGTGTACGCCGCCCGCGCCGTCCTGCCGGCGATGCTCGAACGCGGCGAGGGCTACCTGCTGAACACCTGCTCGGCGGCGGGCGTGCTGACCGCGGTGGGCGACGCCCCGTACACCGCCACCAAGCACGCGGCGGTCGGCTTCGCCGAGTGGTTGGCGATCACCTACCGGGACCGGGGGATCCGGGTCAGCGCGCTCTGCCCGCAGGGCGTGGACACCCCGATGCTCGCCGACGGGCTCGCCGCCGGCCACCTGGGCGCCCGGGTGATCGCCGCCTCCGGTGCGGTGCTCACCCCCGACCAGGTCGCCGACGCGGCGATCGCCGGGCTGGCCGAGGAGCGTTTCCTGATCCTGCCGCACGCCGAGGTCGCCGGCTACGCGCTGCGCCGCGCCGAGGACCCGGACGGCTGGCAGGCGGGCCTGCGCAAACTCGTCCGCCGGCTCCAGGCCGGATCGACTCAGTCGCCCCCGCCGCCTCCGCCGCCCCCGCCGCTGCCCCCGGCGGCGTCGCCGTAGGCGCTGTTCTCCAGCAACCCGGCGGAGTAGCGGTCCCGGGGATCGGCGCCCCGCTCGAAGGTGTCCCGGTGCGGCCGGGGCGACGACCGCCGGAGCTGCCGCGCCGCCCGCGCGGCGGCGGCCAGCCGCTCCTGCCGGGTCGGGGGCCGACGTCGGCGGGTGCGGCGCAGGACGAGGAGCACGGTGGCCGGCACGGACACGGCCACGACGGTCAGCGCGACGAGCAGCCAGACCCAGGCATGTTCCGACGGTAACGACCATCGGCAAGCGTCAGCGCCGCCAGCGCAGCGGGCCGGGACGCACCGACCAGAGGACCCGGCGCCACCAGGGCCGGGCGTCGCGCAACGCGCCCACGTACGCCGTGGCCACCGCCGCCGCACGGGCGGCCTGCTCGCCGGACGCCGTGCCGGGGGCGAAGCCGACCTGGTTGAGCAGCCCCGCCAGCTCGTCGACGTCCGGCCCGTCCGGCGGGCCCACCGCGGCGGCGCCGCCGACCGTCCCACTCCGTCCCGCCGTCGGCTCACCGCCCGTCGGCTCACCGGCCGTCCCGGCGCGGGCCGGGGCGGTGTGGGCGGCGTGGGCCTCGGCCAGGGTGGCCCGGGCGCGTGCCGCCACCTCCGTGGCGGCCAGGTCGTCCCCGACCGGCCGCCCGGCCAGCCGCAACGCGTCGGTGACCTGCCGCCAGGCGCCGGCGATGCGCTCGCCGGGGTCGCCCCGCTCCAACCGCGCCCGGGCCTGCGCCCGGCGCATCCCGGCCAACGCCACCAGCACCGCCCCCACCAGCAGCAGCAGGCCACCCGCCCCGCCGCCCACCAGCAACGGCACCGGCACACCCCGCTCACCGGCCGCCCCGCCCGACGCCGCCACCGCCGGTGGGGTCGCGGTCGGCTCCAGGGTCGGCTCCGGCACCTCCGACGGCGGCGGGTCCTCCGGCGTCGGGCGGAAATCCTCCTCCACCGGGCGGGGCTCGTCGTCGGGGCGGGGCAGCGGGTCGAACGGCACCCAACCCACCCCGGAGAAGAGCACCTCCGGCCAGGCGTACGCGTCGGCGGCCCGGACCGGCCCGTCACCCCGCGACTCGAAACCCACCACCACCCGGGTGGGCAGCCCGGCCAGCCGGCCCAGCACCGCGAACGCCGCCGCGAACTGCTCCGACGTGCCCCGCTGCCCACCGCCGTCGCGCGGCCCGAACAGGAAGAAGCTCAGGTTCGGGTAGGCGTGCCCGCTGGGCGCGTCCGCCACCACCCGGTAGTGCTCGGCGAGGAACCGCTCGATCGCCTCCGCGCGGGCGTACGGGGCGCCGTTCTCCTCGGCCAGCTGACCGGCGAGCCGGCGCACCGGCTCGGGCACCCCGTCGGCCACCCGCAGCACCCGGGCCACCTCGTCCCCGGCCGGTACGTCGGCGGTGGCGAGCAGGTCCACGTCCGGCCGTTCCCGCACCGAGTCGACCTCGTACCGCAGCCCCGGCGAGAGTCCCTCCGGCCGGATCAGCGTCCCGGTCGCCGGGTCGTAGGCCACCCGCGCGCCGCTGACCTCCCGTGGGGTGGCCACCGCCGGCAGCAGCCGCCCGGTCAGGTCCGCCACGGTGATCTCCTGCCGGACCGTGTCCAGCCGCCCCGGGCCGGGCGCCGCCGCCGGCAGGATCCGCCCCGCGTTGCGGTACGTCGCCCCGACCCGCCAGGTCACCCCGTCGTAGTCGCTGAGCACCGCCAACCGGATCCGGGTCTGCTCGCCGGCCGGCCCACCGGAGGTCTCCGTCGCCACCTCCAGCAGCTTCTGGTCCGGGTTCAACGCCCACCCGGAGATCCGGATCAGCGGATTCTCGTCCAGCGACTCCACCCGCGGCGGCTCGACGTAGCGGCGCGGGTCCACCGGCCGCCCGTCCACCCGGGCGGCGAGCACCGGGCCGAGCAGCGCGGTCAGCCCCACCACCACGGCCACGCCGAGGGCGGCGGTCGCCGCCAGGCGCGCCCGGACGGCCACCCGGACCGCCGGGGCCAGCCCGGCGCTCGGGTCGGCGCCGGCCGGGCCGGACCGCCCGCCCGGCGCGGCGAGGGCCAGCGCCACCACCGCGACGAGGGCGACCGTGGGCCGGACCGCCGGGTCGGCGTTCGGCCCGACCACGTAGAGCGCGCCCGCGTAGAGCAGCGCCGGGGGCAGCAGCCCGAGCAGCACCCGCCCGGCCCGCAGCGCCACCTCCGCGCCGGCCAGGCCGGCCAGCCAGGCCGCCACCAGCGGCACCAGCACGGTGTCCGGCGCCGGCTCGACCGGGATCATCGCGGTGAGCAGCCGGGGGATGCCGTTGCGGGCCGCGTCGGCGACCACCTCACCGAAGCCGCCGGGCAGCGCGGCGTGCCGGGCGGCCACCCGCAGCGACCAGGCCGTCCAGCCGGCCATGACGACCACCGACACCGGCGCCACCAGCCAGGAGGGCAGCCGGCGGGCGGCCACGCTCACCGCCACCGAGCCGACCGCCGCGCCCCACATCAGCGTGGTCAGCAGGTTGCCCGCGTACACCCGGCCGAGCACCACGCCGGCCAGGCCGATCATCGCGACCAGCGCCAGCGGCACGGGCGCCGCGCGCAGCACCGCCCCCACCGTCCGGCCCGGACGCCCGCCCGGCCCGGCACCGTCGGGCGCCGCGCCGTCGCGGGCCGGCGCCGCGTCGGTCACCGTCACCACCGGCGGACCCCGTCCCACTCGGCGGCGAACGCCGCGCCGTCGGCCGCGTCCACCACCACCAGGCCGGCCGCCGCGGCCGGCGTCGGCCCGTCCGCGCCGAAGACCCCCCCCACCACCGACGGGTACGCCCGGCGCAGCGCGCCCAGTTGCCCAAGGTCGTCGCGGCCACCCGGCCCGGTGAGGAAGACCAGCGTGTCACCGAGCCGGTCGTGACGCAGCCGGCCCGCCGCCGCGTGCAGCGTGCCGGCGTCGCCCTCGCCCAGCTCCACGGCGGCCAGCCGGTCCAGCGGCGGTGCGCCGGCCCGGTCGTCGCCGGGGGTCACCAGCAGCAGCACCACCGGCAGGTCCTCCCGCACCGCGGCGGTGACCACCGAGGCGGCCGCCTCGCACGCCGCCTCGAACGACTCGGCCACCCCGTCGGCCCGGTCGGGATGGGCGGCGGCCCGGTTGTCCAGCAGCACCACGATCCGGGGCAGGCTGGTGTCCACGTTCTCCCGCACCATCAGCTCGCCCACCCGGGCGCTGGTCCGCCAGTGCACCCGGCGCAGCTCGTCGCCGACCACGTACTCGCGCAGCGAGTCGAAGGTGATCGAGCCGTGGGGGACGCTGTCCACCCGGCCGTCCAGGCTGCGACCCGCGCCGGTCGGCACCGCCCTCAGCGGGTGGATCCGCGGGTGCACCCAGACCGGCACCGTGGCGCCGTACGGGCGGGAGAGCGCCACCAGGCCCAGCGGGTCACGCCGGGTCACCCGCAGCGGCCCCACCGGCACCACGCCCCGGCGGTGGGTCGGCACCTCGTAGCTGACCGTCGTGTCCCGGCCCGGGCGCAGCCGCAGCACCGGAACGGGCACCGTCGTCGTCCCACACCGCTCCTCGGCGAGCAGGTTCGCCGCCCGCAGCCGTCCCGTGTTGCGCACCGTCACC
Source organism: Micromonospora sp. LZ37 (assembly GCF_059359015.1). Taxonomy (NCBI): domain Bacteria; kingdom Bacillati; phylum Actinomycetota; class Actinomycetes; order Micromonosporales; family Micromonosporaceae; genus Micromonospora; species Micromonospora sp. LZ37. Next base: position 502,770 of record NZ_JCADBL010000003.1, read on the forward strand.
GTCATGTGCGCCGGTTCGCCCCGGGCCACCCGGTCCGGGTCGGCGCGGCGGGTCACCTCCAGCCGGGGCCGCCAGGCCGCCGTGCCCACCGCGTGCCCGACCGCGACCGCGGCCGCCGCGCCGAGCAACGTCAACTCCGGGTACGCGAAGCGGAAACCCACCACGAGCAGCAGCACGGCGGCAACGGCCAGCCCGACGCCCCGGGCGGTGATCCCCACCGCGGGTCAGCCGTGCACGGGGGCCGGCTGGCCCGACGGCAGCGGCACCGGCACCGAAGCGATGGCCTGGCGCAGCACCTCGGCGGCGGTCGCCCCGCGCACCTGCGCGTCCGGGGTGAGCAGCAGCCGGTGCGCGAAGACCGGCTCGGCGAGGGCCTTGAGGTCCTCCGGCATGATCCAGCCCCGACCGTCGATCAGCGCGTACGCGCACGCCGCCCGGGTCAACGCGATCACGCCCCGGGGGCTCACCCCGACCCGCACCTGCGGGTGGGTGCGGGTCGCCGCGGCCAACCGGACCGCGTACGCGTAGAGCGGCTCGGCGATGTGCACCCGGCGGGCCATCCGGACCATCTCCCCGACGGTGGCCGTGTCGGTGACCGCGGTGAGCGCCTCGGGGGAGCGGACGGTGGCCCCGCGCAGCACCTCCACCTCGACCGCCTCGTCGGGGTAGCCGACGGAGAGCTTCACCAGGAAGCGGTCCAGCTGGGCCTCGGGCAGCCGGTAGGTGCCGTCCATCTCGACCGGGTTCTGGGTGGCCACCACCAGGAACGGCTGCGGCACCGGATGCCGGACGCCGTCCACGGTGACGGTGCGCTCCTCCATCACCTCCAGCAGCGCCGACTGGGTCTTCGGCGACGCCCGGTTGATCTCGTCGGCGATGACGATGTTGGCGAAGACCGGGCCGGGATGGAACTCGAAGCCCCGGGTCGCCTGGTTGAAGATGGTCACCCCGGAGACGTCGGAGGGCAGCAGGTCGGGGGTGAACTGGATGCGCCGCCACTCGCCCTTGACGGTGGCGGCGATCGCCCGGGCCAGGGTGGTCTTGCCGACGCCCGGCACGTCCTCCAGCAGGACGTGCCCCTGGGCGAACAGCGCGGTCAACGCCAGCCGGACCACCTGCGGTTTGCCCAGCACGACCGCGTTGACGTTCTCCGCCAGCCGGGCGGCCAGGGCGGCGAAGCCCTGGACCTCCGGCTGGGTGAGCGGTTCGTGGGTGCTGTTCACGGTGCGGGTGCTCCTCGGCTGCGGTGCGGTCAGCAGGTGGGCAGGATCTTGATGTCGTCGCCGCCCTCGAGGTTGAGCCAGGCCCAGGGGATGTAGTTCTTTCCCCGGTAGTCGACCTGCACCCACCAGGTGCTGCGCTTGTCGTTGTTGTAGATGTAGGCGTAGACCTCTTCGCCCGACTTCTTGCAGTACGCCTTGAGGCGGGTGCCGTTGGCGACCCAACCGGCCTGCCGGTCGTCGTCCTGCCGGGTGACCTCGAAGATCTCGTTGCCGTTGCGCTCCCGGGGGATCTCCCGGGTGCAGTAGCTCGCCTCCGCGCCGGAGGAGCCGTTGCGGCAGGTGGCCACGCCGTACAGCGCGTCGGTGGACTGGGCCCGCGTGGCGGTGCCCTGGCCCGCGGCGTTGCTCGCCGTGACCGTGAACGTGTACGCCGTACCCGGGGTCAGCCCCGGCATCGTGATGCTGGAACAGGGGCCCGCCTTGGGCTTCTCCCCGGCGACGCTCAACGAACAGGTGGCCTGACCGCCGCCGGCGTCGACGGTGAAGGTGACGGTGGCGGAAGTGGCGGTCGCCGAGGAGCCGGTCACCGTCACCCGCGGCGCGGCCACCGTACGGGCCGTGGCGGTGGCCTCCGGGCCGGGGCCGGCCTCGTTGACCGCCTTGACCTTCACCGTGACGTTCCGCCCGTCACCCAGGCCCTCCACCGTGGTCCGGGTGTCGGTCACCTCGCTGACCCGACCCCCCACGTCGACCAGGTACTTCGTGATCGGGCGGCCGTTCTCCACCGCCGGCGACCACTGCACCGCGATCGTCCCCGGCCGGTCGGGCACCGTGGTCGCCCGCAGGTCGGCGGGCTGCTCCGGCGCGGCGAAGGGCACCACGCTGTTGCTCACCGGGGAGGCCGCCGAGCCGGCGCCCTTGTCGTTGACGGAGACGACCGTGAAGGCGTACTGGGTGCCGTACTCCAGCTCGCCGGCCGAGACGATCAGCTCGGTCTTCGTCGACTCACCGGCCGGGGCGGTCGCGCCGGCCGAGGTCGCCGTCACCGCGTACGTCGCGATGGTGTTGCCCTGGCCGTTCGCGGCCGGCCACTTCACCAGCACCGTGCCGTCGGGGCGGGCCTCGGCGGTGACGGCCGCCGGCGGATCGGGCACCGCCGCGGTCGGGGTGACCGGGTTGCTCCGGCGCGCCGGACCGTCACCCTTGGCGTTCACCGCGCGCACCGCGAAGGTGTACTCCTGACCGTTGGTCAGGCCGGTGACCTCGATGGCGCGCTGGTTGGCGCCCACCTCGTGCTTCTGGCCGCCGCCCTCGACGACGTACCGGGTGATCTCGGCGCCGTTCGCGGCGGCCGGCTTCCAGCTCACCCGGGCCTGCGCGTTGCCGGCGGAGGCCGTCACGCTGCGCGGCGCGCTCGGCTTGCCCACCTTCGGCTTCTTCGGCGGGGGCGGCGGCGGGGGCACCGGCGGCGGGTCCCCGCCGAGCACGTCGTTGGCGTACTTGTTGACCTCGCGGACCTGGTGCTTGTCGTCGACGACCCGGGCGGTGGACGAGTCGGGATTGTTGATGAAGAGGTGGTTCTCCCGCACGTCGAGCTCCAGCGGGCCGGTGGTGCCCCGGCCCCGGATGGTGTCGACCAGCTGTCCGGCGCCGTCGAAGGCGTAGATCGCCCCGTTGACCTCGTCGGCGCAGTAGAACCTGCCCGCCCAGGCCACCGCCGGGCTGAGCCGGTCACCGCGACCCGGCACGGTGAACCGGGTCAGCTCGCCGCCGTCGCCGACGACGTGCACCCGGCGTTCGCCGCTGACCGTGACGGGCACGGCCGGGCCGCTGGTCCGGGCCGGTAGCGTGCCGGCGGCGGTGGTCCCGAGCGGGGTGCGCCGGGTGGTGCCGGCGCGGACCGTGACCAGCGAGGCGGAGGTGCGGTCCAGCACCGCCACCCCGTCGTCCAGGGTGGAGACCACCAGCTCGTGGTTCGGCTCCGCGACGGTGTACGTCTCGACCTGCTTCGGGCTGAGGCCGCCGCCGGGGGCCGTCGTGGCGGGCGCGGAGGGCAGCTCCGCCGCGGTGATCGCGGAGACGGTGCCCTCGCCGGGGATCGCCACCCAGAGCCGACCCTTGCCGTCGAACGCGCCACCGGTGATGCCCGGCGGGTAGCGCACCGGCTCGCCGACCGGCGTCAGCGACCGGGGGTCGAGCTGCCGGACGACGCCCTGCACCGCGTCCACCACGAAGGCCGCGTCCTCGTGCAGCACCACGTTGACCCCCAGCCCGGGGGTGGTCCGCGTGCTCGCGGTGATCTGGAGGGTGGCCAGGTCCAGCGAGCTGACCTGCCCGGTGTGCAGGTCCCGCAGGATGAGCAGCCGGTCGGTCTGGGCGACCTGCACCGGATGCCGCCGGGCGTTGGGGATCTCCACCCGGGTGTCCACCCGCGCGGTGACCCCGTTGACCCGGGCCATCTCGCCCCGCGCCGCGCTCCACAACCAGCTGCTGGCGTCGTAGTTGGCGACCGCGTTGTCCGCGGCGCCCAACCCGAGCACGGTGAGCCCCATCGCGGCCAGCAGCGCCGCCACCAGCCCGACGGTCACCAGACCGCCCCGCATCCGGGAGCGGCGCGGGGTTGCGGCGGTGTCGGTGCTCACGGCGTCGTCGATGCTGGCCACAGCCAACTGCCTCCCCGTCCGGTCGTCCCAGGTGGCGCGCCGTGCCCGGCGACCCTCCCCTGAGCCGTGGGACATCATATGGGCCGGCCCGGGACGAGGGAACCCGTACCGTCCCCCTGTGGACACTGAGCGTGTGCGGAGTGGACGCGGGTCAGCTCGACGGGCTGGGCCGCTCCCGGTCGGTGCAGACCTGACCGGAGGTGGCGAACGCGTCCGTGGAGTAGACCGCCAGCACGGTGAAGCAGTAGTCCACGCTGGCGTTCAGCCCGTTCACCGTGTGACTCGTCTGCCCCGGGTCGACGGTCGCCATCACGCCGAGGGACCGGCCGGCCCGCCCACCGGCGACCATGAAGGGCACCGCCCCGCCGGTCGGGTCGGACCAGCTGATCGTGATGGCGGTGCCGTCGTCGCGCAGCTTCAGGTCACCGGGCGGCGCGCCGGTCGCCTTCGGGGCACCCGGGGTGGCCGCCGAACCCGAGGTCGGCGCTGGCGCGTCGCGGTCGAGCGCGATCGCCCCGACAACACCGGCCGTGGCCACCAGGGCCACCCCGGCCACGACGGCCGCCACCGTGCGGCCCCGGCCGCGCCGCTCCGGCTCGGCCGGCACCGGGTACGCCGGCGGCGGTGGCGGTGCGAACACCGGGCTGACCGCCGGGTACGGCCCGTCCTCCGCCGGTGACGGCGGTACGGGCGTCGACGGGTCGCCGCCGTCCGCCCGCCGCTCCGGCACGTCGTAGGCGACGACGGACCCGTCGACCAGATCGGTCGCGCCGTCGGCGTCGGTCTGCGCGGGCGCGGTGTGCTCCTTGGCCCGCCCGGTCTCGTCCGGGGTCGTGGTGGTCAGCGGCTGCGGCGGGGCGGCGCTGCTCCACGGCGGCGCGGTCATCCCCCACGGCGGCGTGCTGACCGGGTGCGGGGAGTAGGGCGGTGTGCTGACGGGCGGCGTGCTGACGGGGTGTGGGGAGTGCGGCGGTGTGCTCACCGGGTGCGCGGGCCACGGAGGCGTGCTCGGGTGGGGCGGTGCGGGTGGCGTGGGGACCGGGTGGGGCGGCACCGGTGGCGTGGGGACCGGGTAGGGCGGTGCCGGTGGCATGGGGACCGGGTGGGGCGGTGCGGGTGGCGTGCTGACCGGGTGGGGTGGTGCCGGCGGCGTGCTGACCGGTCGAGGTGGGGCGCTGACCGGCTGGGTGGGTGCCGCTGGCGTGTCCGGCGCGGACGGGCTGAAGGGTGCCGCGCTGACCGGCCGCTCGGGTGCTGTGCTGGGCGGCGTCGCGCTCATCGGCGCGTCGACCGGGTGGCTGGGCATGGTCGCCGGGGGTGAGCTGACCGGGTGGCTCGGCGACGGCACGACGCTCGCCGTCGGCGGCGTGCTGACCGGCCGGGACGGCGGCGCGTCGGCCGGGGGCGCGCTGAACGGTGGCGCGCTGACGGGGTGCGGGGTGGCCGGTGGTGTGCTGACCGCTACCGGGGCGGTCGGTGGCGTGCTGACCGGCTGCGCGGCGACGGGTGCGGCGCTCACCGGGGGTGCGCTGACCGGCGGTGCGCTTACCGGTGTGGCCTGCGGGCGGGTCGTTGCGGTGGCGGGGGCCGCCGACTGGGTCCTTCGTTCGGCCTCCTCGCGGAGCAGCGGATCGATCTGCTGCACCTGGATCGTGGGCCGATCCCAGCTTTGAGCGGGTCGGGGCGCCTGAGCGGTGCTGTCCGGGGTGGCGGGCCGGACCGACTGGGGCGCCGGAGCCGACGGGGTGGTGGGAGCGCGGTCCGCCGGGGCGATCCGCTGCGGCGTACCGGCGTCGGGGGCGGGCGGCGGCGACGTCACAGCCGGCGGCGGCGTGACGACCGGCGCCGGGGGCACCGCGTCCGGCTGCGGCGTCCAGGAGGCCGGTGGCGAGCTGACCGGCGGGGCCGACACCGGCCGGGTCGCCGCTGGCGGCACCTGCGTCGGCGGCACGGGCGCTGGCCGTGGCGCGGGCGCGGTGGGCGGGGCGGCGTGCGGCGCGGGCGGCATGGCGTGGTGCGACGGCCGGGCGGCCTGACTGACCGGGGGAGCAGCGGGGGAGTGCGGTGGAGCGGGTGATGCGGCGGCCTGAGCCGGCTGCGACGCCGCGGCGCCCTGGGACGGCTGCGGCTGCGGCGGTGCCGGGAAGGCGGGCGCGGTGGCGCGCGGTGGCGCGACCGGCACCTGAGTAGGCGGCACCGGTGCCACCGGCACCTGACGTGGTGGGGGTGGTACGACCGGCGCCGGGGGCACCTGACGTGGCGGTGCGGGTGGCACGGCCGGTGAGCGCAGGTGCGGCGGCGCCCACGGGGAGTCGGTCGCCGGCCCCGGCTGCGCGGGCGTGGGGGGCGGGGCGTGAGTGTGCGCCGATCGCGGCATCGGGACCTGGGGGGCGGGCGGCACCGACACCTGCCGGCTCGGCGGGGGGACGTGCGGCGGGGGCGGCACGGGGGTCGGTCGGGGTGGACCCGGAGCGTACGGCGCGGAGACCGGTCGGGGCTGCTGCGGAGACACCTGCGGCGCGGGTGGGGCCGGGATCTGCGGCGCGGGCGGGAACGGGGTCTGGCGGGGCCCCGGGGGCATCGGCGGCGCGGGCGGGACCGGTCGCGCCGGCCCGTACGTCGCCGGTCCGGTCTGCGGTGCGGGGGGCACAGGGAGCTGGGGCGGCGAGGGTACCCGGGCCGGGCCGGGCTGGTGCGGGAAGGGTGGACCGGGGCGCGGCGCCGGGCCGGGCTGCGCGACCTGCTGGGGCGGGGCGGGCGGGGCGGGCGCGTCGAGGTACTGCCGGGCCGTCCGTACCGCCGGGTGGTGTTCGCCGAGTACGGCGGGCCCGGCGGTGGCGACGCGGGTGTAGTTGCGGCGGGCCTCGTGCCGGTTGCCCAGTTCCTCGGCGACGGCGGCGAGGTCGAAGCAGAGTGCCAGCATCAGCGGGTCGGCGCCGCTGAGCCGGCGCTCGCCGGCGGCGTACGCCTCCTCCAGCAGCCGCCGCGCGGCGGCCGGGTCGTCCGCCTCCCGGTGCAACCTGGCCAACAGGTGAGCGGTGCCGAGCAGCTCGGGGTGGTCCTCGCCGTACGCGGGGCGCGCCGAGGCGATCGTGTCGGCGAGCAGTCGGCGGGCGGCCGAGAGATCACCGGCGGAGCGCAGGGCGAGCGCCCGGTGCTGGGCGGCGGCGAGGGGTGAGGGCTGTGACACCTGAGCAATGCTGCCGGTAGACGGTGCCCGGACGCTACCCGCCCGGCGCAGCCGCCCGTCCGTACGCGGCCGGCACGTCACTGACCTGGGCAAACGCTGCCGGTGCTGGCTCGCCGAGCGGCGATGTGCATGATCCACCCGGGCCGTGTACAGTAATGCCCCGTGCGGCCCGCCAGGGCGGCTGACCGGTCCGAAGGGGGCCGGAGCCGACAGGGTAGGCTGAACGAGCAAGTCCGGGTGGCGGAATGGCAGACGCGCTAGCTTGAGGTGCTAGTGCCCGTATAGGGCGTGGGGGTTCAAGTCCCCCCTCGGACACAAATCATTGCCCCAATGGTGCGCGCTGAGATCCACTGCAGCGCGCACCGTTTGCGTTTCAGGCCCAGAGGTGAGCCGGAAGTCCGAGTTGGCGGTAGACCTCGGCCTTGGTCGGCGGGATCGGCGTCGCGGAGCACGGTGGTGATGTCGCCGAGCGCAGTCACCAGGGTTGTGGTTTCTGCTCGGCTTATCCGGCGCGGGGTGGTGCCCGCGTTTGCGTGGAGATCTGCTTCCGCACGGGCGCGTTCGGCCTGTGTCTGGGCGAGCGAGCCGGTGACTGACTACCGCGGGGTCGGCGCCAGCATCGAAGGCGGCGCGGTAGCGCTCCAGCTTGGCGTCGCACTCGGTGATGATCGTCTGGGCTGCTGTGCCGGTTGCGGCCGGATGATCCAGAGGCCTGGGCCTGGGCCTGGGCCATCGCGGTGATCGTTTGTTCGATGCGGTGGGGCGCGAAGGCGGAGGCCAGCCAGGTGTCAAACGGGTCGGCAAGGGCGTCCTCCCGCAGGTACACGTTGCGGGGGCGTGGGACTGGTGAGGAGGCGACCCGCCTCCGCGGGCCAAGGCTGTTCCGGCTGGTCTCCGCCGGAAGCGAGTTGCGCCACCGACGTCCGGACCAGGGCGAGTTTTGATGATCCCAGTCGTCGGTGAGTCGGCGAGCAGGCGAGCTGTCTGAATGCGACCCTACTGGCGGCCGCACCATGCGGTTGGTCCCTGTTCCCCGATTGGTGGAACGCACACGACCAGGTTGGCGACGACAATCAGAGGACGCCATCAACATCGGAGGCGCCATGCCACAGTCGCCGAGTAGTTCGCCTGGGCCCTCGGAACAGCAGCCGACTGTGGCCCACGGCGACACGCCCGGATGGCGGCCGCCAGTACCGCCTGCGCCCCCTGCCGCCCCTGGAAGGACAGGCCCGACGTTGAAGTCGGGAACTGCTTTGATACTGGCTGCTGTAGGCGTGCTGGTCATGTGCTGCGCCGGCGGAAGCATCGTGGCCACCATCGGACTCATCCTCGGTGACACCGCACCGCCGCAAGCCGCTCAGGCCAGCCCTACTACCGCCTCAAGGACCTCGGCCGGCACGCGGGTCGCTGAACCTGTGGTCACCGCTCCATCGCCCACCCGGCCACCCGAGACGGTTGGTACGCCACCCGCGGCAGCGACACCTGGCGGCGTACCAGCCTCGCCCGCCTATGAAGTCTTCGAGCGACGGGATGTGAGCGGCGGGTCCGGCGCTCGCCGTCTGGCCGTCCGCGCTGAGCTTCACGCATTTCCTGTAACGAGACAGCAGGTTACGGATGCGGCGTCGCAGATCGTGGAAAGCCACCGAGGGCAGGGCTGGCAGGCGCTGTCAGTCGTGATCACTTACGACCGGCGAGAGGTTGTGCCCAGCTTTGCGGTCTTCGAGTGGGCGCCGGACGGACGTTGGGCGGATGCCGCGAGGGGCGACGGTTTGTCATGGCGGGGGTACAGGCTCAACCCTGCGCAGGTTCGGGAGAAGCTGGTAGAACCGAGCGAGTGCAGGGTTCCGACGGAGCAGGCTTACGTGCTGAACGCCGAATTCAATGACGCAACGGAGGACAACCTCGACGTCAGTGAGGAAGCCGTGCTAGCAGACCTCGCGAAGCGGCACCGCATCTCGGCAGCCCAGGCTGAGGCGCGCGTCGTTGCTGTTGAAGACTGGACGCTCTGCTGAGCGACCGGCCAGGGAGCCAATGCCTGCAAGACGATGTACTCATGCGAAACGGGGCAGGCCCAGGAACCTACCGCCGAATCGTAGGCCGCGCCCAGATGCTCGCCGACCGGACTCGCGGCGACCGCCCAGCCGTCAGCCCGGGCGCCGTGTCACCCAACACCGCAAACGTTTCTTGGTCATGGCACTAGCCGCGCGGGTAGAGCAACGGCGGCACCCAAGGTGATCTCCGACCCTGACGCCGTTCTCGGCGCATACAAGCCCCGCCCGCCGCCTGGCTCGCCCTCAAAGCCGCCCGGCTCATCCTCGTCCTAATCTCCCGATCCGACAGCCACCATGGCACCCCAAACGCGCCTGTAAGCGCCGGATGGCTTGGGAGAGCCGCGAACGAGGCGGAGCCGCCAAATATCGTGGTGTTCGAGGTGGCGGTGACCGGCGGGCTTATGTGCCCGGCTGCGGCGGCAGAACGCCAACTGGTCGGAGCCACGGTGACTGCCGAGCATTCGGCACACCGCGCCTCGTCGAGTCACGTTGCGCCCGGTCGGCGGCATGAGCGGATGCCTTCGGCCCGAACGCAGAAGTCGATAGCAGCGAGAGCCTAGAGGACATCGACGCCTGCGTAGAGGCTGCCGTTCGGTTAAGGATGTCAGAGTGCACCCGTAGGCTCTACGTGCTCATCGTCCCTTGTAGATCGCGGCAGCCATCGAGCCGTGGTCCTGATTAGTGGAGCGCAGCCGTGGGGAGCGAGCACACCTACACGTCCGGTGTAGAGAAGATGCTCTTCGTTCTAAATAGGGGCTACTGCTACGCCCCTACCTGGCCCGGTGCTTGGGTAGCTGTCCCAGCCCGCCAAAAATATGATCTTGTAGGTGGCTGACCTGTTGGCTGTGCGCGGGGGTATGACTGGCTTCTCCGTGCTCTTTTGGAGGGGGAGTGTGCGCGTGGGCATTGATGATCGGGATGTTCTGCGGGTCGGGGAGGCCCTGTCGCGAGGGTCGCTCGTGTCGGCCAACGGGGCTTTCGCGCTGGAGTACCGCGGCGGCGGGGAGTTGGCCTTGCGGGACCGGGGACATGCCGGTGACCTCTGGAGGGTCCAGGGGCGTGACGGTGGGCTTGAGTTCGTCCACCGCTGGGATGAAGCCGCTGGCCAGGTCTCTGCTGCCTTCTCCGGGGAGCCGGCCTTGTCGATGGCATCGAGTGCGGTGCCCGCGGGACTGCTGACAGGTGGCGAGGAGTTCGGCGAGCAGCTTGGTGGGGTTGGTGCTGCCCCGAAGGACGCGGGTCGCTTGGTTCTGGTGCCCGACGGTTATCTGGTGTTGGAGGACGGGCATGGCCGCCCGCTCTGGTGTTCTGGTGGCGTCGACCGGCGGGTGAGTGCCGCGGTGGTGACCAACGACGGTCGGCTGGTTCTGGTGGATCCGGACGGCTTCCAGCGCTGGAGCCGGGATCCCCTGGCGGAGGCCGACCTCGCGGGTTACCAGGCGGCCTCCGGTGGCCGGATGACCCGGGGGCAGCGTCTGGCTGGAACGCTTACCTCCCCGAACGGTAGGTTTCACCTCTCGCACGCCCCGGCCGGAGAGACTGTGCTGGCCCGTTCTCGGGGCGGGATGGTTTGGTCGCGGCGGGCCGGTGCCCCCGGCGCGGAGCTGACCCTCGGGTACGACGGGGTGCTGCGGACCGGCACCGACTCGACGGTGCTGGCCAAGTGGACCGGCCGGCGTGTGGATCCGGCGGCGTACGTGCTCTCGGCCCTGGTCGTGGGCGACGACGGTGACGTCGTGTTGGTCTCGGACGACGGCTCGGAGGTGTATCGCAGCGGCACCGCCGCGGAGGAAGCCCGGCTCGACCGGTTGGAGCGGGAGTACGCCCGCCGTGAGCGGGAGGATCGCGCGAAACCGTCGCGGCCGCGTGGGAGCGGCTTGCCTACCGACTGGTTCGACCTGCTCGACATCGACGAGAACTACTCGATCACGCTGGTGCGGGGTATCTCCGCCAGGGAGGCGTTGCTGCGGCTGGGCGTCGACGCCGGACGGATCACACCGGTGACGTACACGGACCTCACGATGGTCCAGGACGCCGACGGTGGCTTGCCGAAGCGGGTGTTCACCGCACAGATCGACGACTGGGTAATGGTTATCGAGCTGGACGGCATGGACGGCGCCGACCAGATCACATCAATGTCCCGAGGCACCCAGGCAGTCGTCTGCGCCCTGAACTACGACGGCGATGAGTTCCTCGGCTGGTCTGCCGACGGCACACCCTTGGCACTCTACGAATGGGAATCGGAAAGCGACGCGCTGGAGTCCGGCGGGCCGGCCGACGATGGCACGAGCCCGGACGCGATCATCCCGTTCATGCGCACCATCGGACTCGGGCGCTACCGGGACACCCGTGATGACGACCATTTCCTGCCGCCACCGGTCGAGATCGCCTGTCTGATCGCGGGGGTGCGCCCCCGACCCGAGCACTTCGCGGGCGAACACCTCGGCGCCGTCGACACCTGGTGACCCTCGCCAGGGCGGTCAGGCGGCTGGCCGGTGCGGGCCGCGATCGCATGGTGGTCAGGAGGAATCTTCCACGGTGGTGTTGGGCAGTAGACCGGGCAGCCGGTTCGCGCAGCGGTTGGCCGTGTCGGTGTCTCGCATGACGTTGATCCGAATAATCCGGCGGATGCCCCATCCGTCGCCGGTGACACCGACAGCGCTGGGCTTGACGACTTCGCCCGCCGTCGTGGGCACCGGTACTCCACCGTGCTGCTCGACATGCACAACCGCCGAGCGATCGACGTCGCACAGGAGCGGTCCGGGGTGGACCGCGCCCGTGGGTGGTGTGTCAGGTTCAGGGCAGGTTGATCGGGCGCAGGACCCGGTCGATGCCGTGGGCGATCTGCTTGTTGCCCTTGTTGACGTCGAACCGGTTGACGCGCGGGTTGCGGTCGTTGCGGTCGGCGTCGATGAGGGCGATGCGCTTGTGCCAGCGCGGCCCGTACACGTCGACCTTGGTGGTGGATCCGGTGGCGGTCTTGAGTTTGGCACCGTCGGCCTTGAGCGCGGCCTTGCGGTCGATCGTCGAGTTGGGAACGACATGGTAGAGCAGGACTGACTCGACGGTGCCGATGCCGAGGCCGGCGACGTCGGTGAAGGCCTTCATCTCGCCGGGCAGCCGCTTGGTCTTCTGCAGGTCGGCGACGAGCAGCTGGAACGCGCGGTCGTTGGGGATGAAAGCGGTCAGGGCGGTGTTGCCGTCGGCGAGGACCTTGACCGGGCTGGACGGCTTGGCCTTGAGGACCGCTTGAACGGCGGCGGTGAGGATGTCGTAGTCGTGGCCGTTGTGGTCGAAGCCCTTCTTGTCCGCGGTCAGCACCGCCGCGAGGGACTTGGTGCCCAGCGGCTTGGTCTTGCCGTGGGCGGCGGCCGGCGCGGCGGCGAGGGCGGAGGCGACGACGGCGGCGGTGGCGACAGCGGCGGCCCGCTTGCCGAGTCCGATGATCCTCATCTACGTGCCTCTTTTCTGAGTACTGGGTTGCGGCTGGGATGCCGTTCACCCGTACTTCGCGCCGGTCCTCACTTCCGGATGTGGCCGGGCCAGAACTTTCTCGCACGGAACGTCGGTCCGCTCCGTCCCGCGTGCGAAGAAGACCGCGGTTTTCCTTCAGAATCTCCCTTCCAGCTCCAGATGGGCGGCCTGCCGCCGCAACCGGATCAGCTCGGCCCGCTCGTCAACGGCCAGCTCACCGGAGCGGCCGCGTCGCGTTCCTGCCGCAGCCGCTCGACCCAGTTGCGCAGCGTCCCTTGGTTGACCCCCAACTCCCGGCCGACGTCTCGGATCCTGCGGCCGGAGTCGAGCACCAACGCCGCGGCCTGGCGGCGGAACTCCACGGGGTACTTGCTCTGTCGAGCCACAGCGGTTTCCTCCTTCCCGCCAGGATGCCAAGTCAGGAGGTGTCCGGTCTCAGGGGGTCACTCCAGTGGCCGCCGGGCGTCCACCCCACCCAGCCAGCAGGATTCCGGACGGCTAGTACCTGATCTCGGAGAACTCGGCGCGTGCGCGGTCCAGTTCGTCGTGCCACTCGTGGCGCCAGCCGAACGCCCGGCTGGCCAGCCCGGACAGGTCCGCACCGGCCACGCCGCTGGTGAAGTGGAGGTATTCACCCCAGTTCAGGTCGCGCAGGTATCGGTTCGAGTGGTCGGTGGGGAAGTGGCGGGCGAGCAGTCGGAAGAAGTCGACCATCAGCCCGGGACCCTGGCGAGCGTCCCACAGCGGGTGGAACCAGTCGCGGAACCAGTGCGTACCCGGGCGCGGAAAGTCCTCCGTCTGCCTGGTGAACCGGTCGTGCAACCGCCGGGCGTCCCGGCCCAGGTCGAGTCCCACATACAGGTCGTACTGGAAGAACTCGGCCCACTTGCTGTCCCGCCAGATCGGGAACGCGGGAGAACGGTGCGCCGAGTTGTTGGCACTCTCCACGACGTGTGCAATTTCGTGACTGAGCATGTCGATCGACATCTCGTTGCTGCGTGACCAGGGGCTGAGGCCGCAGTCGATGACATTACGGTGGTCGTGCGTGGGGTCATAGTGGTAACCGGGATGCCCGCCCGCGTGACGGTGCCCGTGGTGGATTGAGTACAGCCGCGGGTCGGGGCCGAATCCGTGACCGTAGACGTCCTTCGAGTAGAGCCAGGCGTCGCTGAGGTAGGCCAGCAGCCACCGGCTGTGGGCCCGGTCCACGTCGCCGTCGAGGTAGATCGCGACCTGGTCGTCATAGCAGGCGAGCTGCACGACCTGTTGGTGGTCGAACCAGTGTTCGCGCCACTGCGCCGCTGGTCCCTGGTTGCCCGACCCACGCTGGCCGGACCAGTGGCCGGGCCAGCTGGCCGCCGAACTCGGATCCCATTCGTCGGGTTCCTCGTCGTGGAAGTCCATGCAGGCTCCATTTGGGGTGTCACCGCGACAGCGATTGTGGACCGTGTCACGCCTCGGACAAAAACCAGCATCCCGGCGGGCTGAGGTTCGCTGATACGGCGCGTGATTTCCGTCTCACCCAGTCGTGCTCCAGACGCGTCTGGACTGCCCTCCAGCCGTATTCCAGGAACGGTAGACGAAGCTGCACCTCGCATGCTGCACGACCCGAGACTGCGACGAGCGAGGGAGTACGTGCCGTGATCGATGTCGCCACGAGAGGTGTCCCGGACGTCGGGGTCGTGCGACCGCGCGCCCGCGGCATGGTTGACAACAGTGGGTATGGGCTGGTCGACCAGCGGCGGGTACCGGATCCCGCCTGGCGCGGCGGCGGCCTCGACCGGGCACGGGACACTCAGGTCGACAGGGCGGCAGCTCCCGTCGATGTCGTTGCCTCCGCAGGCATGCATCCCTTCCCGTTCGATCAGAACGACCCGCCGAGCGAACCCCCGCCGGGCTGCCGTGACCAGGACAAGTGGCGTCGGGCGTATGCGGTCTACCGCCAGCATGAAGCCGGCCGCTACGGCCAGTGCGCGCTACGGGTCTGTGATGAGCCGTTTCCGTGTGCGGTGCACCGGATTGCCCTTCGGGCGTTGATCGATGCCTGTGCGGGGACCATCCGACACGCACCGCTTCCCGGTCCGGGTCGGATCGTGGCGGCGAGCGGTTGCCGATGGTGTCGGCAGAGCATCGAGCTGCATTCGCTCTACGGCTGGGTGCACGCGCAGCAGGGGTTTCTGCTGTGTCGGGAGTCGTTGCCGGGGTGTCCGCCGCTGTGCGTCGCGGAGCCGGCCGAGACGGTGCGCCCGGTGGGTGCCGGTACAGCGTCCCGTCCGGCTGATCAGCCCTCGCTCGGGTCTGGTCGCTCGACGCCGTACCCGAATGCGTGGATGGCGGCGACTTGATGCCTGCGTCCACCGACCGCCGCAGCGGCGTCGGTGTCGGTTCCCCGCGACTGGCTGACCCGCAAGACCGATCGGGACCGACATCGACCCGCGTGCATCGACAATCGAACTCTGCCTCGTCAATCCTCGTAGGTTGATGACCAACCGTGATTGTGGTCGACATGAACCAAGCGATGCATCGATCCCCGGCTGGCGCGGACGACACCGCGCCGAGCGGGACGGTGATGGCGGCGCACCCGCGTATGCGGATGTTGTACGAGACGCACGCCGACTCCGTCTTTCGGCTTCTCCTGCGGCTGACGTCGGGCGATCGGCGTCGGGCGGAGGATCTGCTGCAGGAGACGATGCTGCGAGCCTGGCGTCACCTCGACAGTCTGCCCACCGAACCAGCGGCGGTGCACCGCTGGCTGTCTATCGTGGCCTGCCGGATCGCCATCGGTGGTGGTCGTGCCCAGCGAACGCGCCCCACCGAGGTCACGGCCACCGACTCCGGGCGACTATCGGTGGACCAGGACCCGGTGGAGGGCGTGGTACCGGCGCAGGCGGTGCGGCGAGCGTTGGCCGGGTTGAGTGACTTTCACCGGGCGGCCTTGATCGAAGTGTTCACCCTCGGTCATTCCACTGATGAGGCGGCTGCTCGCCGCGCAATTCGAGAGGGAACCGTCAAGGCGCGTGCCCACGACGCGCTACGGGCGTTGCACGCCGCTGTCGGCTCTGCGCACACGGAATGTGGCCGTGACGCAGGCCCGGCGTGACGGCCACCGCGATGACGACCGGGACGGGTCCTCGCGGTGGGTCACGATGCCCGACGTCCGTCGGCGGGCCGGGGGTGGTGCACGTGGCGGCGGTGTCTGTCGCAGGGGCACGAGCGGAATGCGGGCGAGCGTCGGGTCATGACTCGGGTGGGTCGAGCTCCGCCAGGCAACTGCGTACCTTGGCGGCATCCTCGGCCAGGTCGAGTTCCCGGTAGACGGCCAGGGCGACCTGGTAGGCCTGACGTGCGCTGGGGGCGTCGCCTGCGAGCAGGAACACCTCTGCCAGTTCGACGTTCGTGATTGCGATATCCATCCTGTTGCCGGTGACCTGCGCAAACGGCAGTGCCCGCTGGAAACTCTCGATGGATTCTCCGTACTTCCCGAGCAGCTTGAATGCTTGGGCGATGAAGGACCAGGTGCTGACTCTGCTGTACTCATCGCCGCAGTCGCTGAAGATGCTCGAGGCTTGCTGGAGGAGGTCGATGGCCTCCTCGTGGTTGCCGAACCCGATCTGGCAAAAGCCCATGCCTTGCAACGCTTGAGCCTGACCCCGGTGGTCCTCGGCACGCACGAACAGGTCGAATGCCTGCTCGTAGTGTCTCAGTGCCTGTTCGTGGTGGCCCTGGCTGTAACGGACCCAGCCCATGTTGCAGTGCACATTGCCGTGTTCCACGGGGTAGTTCAGCTGATCGAACAGTCGCTGGGCGCGCTCGAGGTGGTCCCACGCGCGCTCGTTGTTCCCGCTGAAGTGATGGGCGCCAGCGAGCATGCGGTGCATGTGTGCTTGTCCGAGGAGGTCGTCCACGGCGTAGGCCGCGTCGAGAGCGGTCTGCGCGGTGCTGGCCCAGGCGACATACATGCCGGTGCGCTGGTAGAACGGTAGCAGGGTGAGCGCGAGCTCCCAGGAAGTGGCGAGGCCGCGGCGGCCGGCGCTTTCCACGGCGATCTGGAGAAGCTTCCGCTCGGTCATGATCCAGGCCATCGCCTCCGCAACGTCAACGACGCCCTGCGGCGTGACGTCCGGCAGCGGAGCCGGCGGTGTGGGCGATGCGAGCTTGGGCTGAAGATGCAGGTGCGCGGCGTGTGCGGTCTGCCGGTAGTGATCGAGGATCCGCAGCATCGCGGCCTGGTGTTCGACCGCCGGCTCCAGCTCCTCGGCGAGCTCCATGGCGTAGGTGCGGATCAGGTCGTGGAAGGTGTACCGATAAGGCTGGTCTTCGGTGAGCAGCCGGGTCCGGGTGAGCTCGCCGACGAGCGCCGCCGCCTGCCGTGGCGGAATACCGCCGAGACTGGCCGCCGCGGGCAGGCCGATGTCGGGCCCCGGAAACAGGGACAGGAGCCGAAACAGCCTGGCCGCCGCGGGACTGAGCATCTGGTAGGACCAGGAGAACACACTGCGTACGTCACTGTCCGGGTCGTCGCCGGTGAACGCGTCCAGGCTGCCCCGGCTGGCGCGGATATTGGCCGCGATCACGTGCAGGGGACTGCCGGGATGCGCCACCGCGCGTGCGGCGACGATGGCTAGCGCCAGTGGCAGTCGGCCACACCGTTCGATGATCTCATCGAGCGAGTCGGGCTCCGCGGCAGCGCGCTCCGGGCCGAATCGGCGGCGTAGCGCGGCTCGCGCCTCGTCCATGGACGGCACGTCGAGGGTGAGGGCGTGGGCGCCGTCGCGGGCAACGAGGCCGCTGAGCCGGTTCCGGCTCGTCACGATCACCAGGCAGCCCGGGGAGCCGGGAATGAGTGGCCGGACCTGCTCGACATCTCTCGCATTGTCCAGGACCACGAGCAACCGGCGGCCGGCCGTCGTGCTCCGGTACAACGCGGTTTGCGCCTCAACACCGGTCGGTATGTCTCTGGGTGGCACGCCCAGCGCATAGAGAAAGCCGCTGAGCGCCTCCTCGGCGCTGACCATCGAGCCCCGGGAGTCGAAGCCCCGAAGGTTCACGAAGAGTTGACCGTCGGGAAACCGGCGGGACACGCTGTGCGCCCAGTGCACCGCTAGCGTCGACTTGCCGACGCCGGGTATGCCGTCCAGCGCCACGGTCACGACGGTCTCGGGCGGTTCACCACCGGCGGGCAGGAGCGCGTCCAGCGTGGCAAGCTCTGCCTGACGTCCGTTGAACAGCGGCATCGCCGGCGGCAGTTGCGCCGGACGGACCACCCCGGAACCGTCGTGCTCACCGCTCCCCGCCGGGTGCGTCGCCTCTTCCGGGGGAAGGCCAGAGCGGATCGGGGGCGGCACGTCGACGGTCGGCGCCGGCCCGACAAGGGCATGCAGCACCGACATGCGCTGAGTGAGGATCGCCTCCTCGAGCTCGGCCAGCGCAGGACCGGGATGCAGACCAAGCTCGGTGGCCAGAACGGAACGAAGCCGGCGCAGGGCGGCCAGTGCGTCGGCCTGGCGCCCCCCACCCCACAGGGCCAACGCGTAGAGGCGCCACCCTTCCTCCCGTAACGGCTCCTCACCCACGAGCCGCTCCGCCTCGAGCGCAGCCCCGAGAACGTCACCGGACCGCAGGGCAGCCGTAACCCGCAACTCACGAGCGGAGAGCCGCAACTCCTCGAGCCGTCCGGCCTCCGCCGCCGCCCACGGCTCGTCCGCCACCTCCGCGAACGCCCGGCCCCGCCACAACGACAGCGCGTCGTCCAACAGAAGGCGGGCAGCCGCGGGATCGCCGGACAGGGTACTGCGGGCTTCATTCGACAGTCGCTCGAACCGCCACGCGTCGACCGAATCCTGCCCAAGATGCAACGCATAGCCGGGCGACGCGCTGACCAGCAACCGAGCCCGGGCCCCCGGCTCACGACCCGGCTCGAGCAGCTTCCGCAGATTCGACACATAAGACTGCAAGGTCTTCAACGCCTGGGCCGGAGGCCGCCCGCCCCACAGGTCCTCAATCAGCCGATCGATCGACACGACCTGACCCCGCGCAGCGACCAACAACGCCAGAACGGCACGCTGCCTCGGACCACCAAGATTGATCGGGCGGTCTGCCATGTCGGCCGCCAACGGGCCCAGCACCCGGATCAACACCATCGCGCTCCACGTCGTAGGCGAAACAACCGCCGGGTACCCTGGCGCAGCTCACCTCCATCCGCGCTCCAGCTGCGTCTGGACCACCATCCGGCTAAATTCCAGGACCAGCGATTCAAGCTAGGACGCACCCTGGGACGCGACCCGCGACTCGTGACGCGGAAGGGGCTCCACCATGGCCACCGGCCACGAAGCGTAGCCTGTACGCCGCGGTCACGCGACGGCAGCTTCATGACGAGGCGCACCACGGGCCCTTAAGGGCGGTCCTGCTCGACCAGGCTTCTCACTGCCCGGGACGCCAGCGTCGGCCGGTTGGTCGAGGCGGGGGGCTGGTCGCCGAATCGGCGGCCGCCAGCGGCCCGTCGGTGGCTTGCCGTGGTGAAGCGGCGGCCGCTGATACAGCTGTCGTCAAGGTTCGTCCCGTGGCCCGGTGGGATCCCGCCCGGGCGACCGATCGCCCCGCTGCGGTCGCAGGCGGATGCCAACCAGGAGGGCGACCAGGCCCAGCATCGCCAGCAGGATTTCCACCACCGCCGTGCGGCGGCTGGCGGGGGTGGGCTGCTCCGGCTGATCGGCCAGCACCGACGCCATCGCCGCCCGGGGGTCGATGATCCCCCAACCGGCGGCCGGGGCTGGGCTGGCGCCGCTGCCGTCGCCCTGTGCGGTCCGCATGATCCGTTCGGCCGTTTCGGTGGCGGAGAGGTGGGGAGCGCTCGCCCGCAGCACCGCCGCCAGACCGGCCACGAATGGGGCGGCGAAGTCGGGTCCGCTTCCCTCGACAGCGCCCGCGCCACCGACGCCGAGGCCCACGATTCCCACCCCTGGGGCGAGCACGTCGACCGTCCCAGGGGCGGATCCGAGGGGCCTGTCGTCCGTGCCGGCGGCGCCCACCCGCAGCAGGCCGTCAACGGGCGGTACGGGTGCCAGGTCACCGCGGGGTGCCGGAACGACCACCACGACGTTCCTCGCCACCGCCTCCTCGATGGCGCGCATCAGCCGCGGATCCGATCCGTCCACCTCAGCGCCGAGCAGGATCACGCCGGCCCCGTTCGCCGTGGCGATGGCGATGCCCCGGGCCGCCTCGTCCGCGGAGGTGGGGACGCTGGGCCGCAGCCGGATCGGCAGGATGGTCGCGTCGGGTGCCACGCCCACCAGCCCACGACCGGGCGTCGGGCGGGCGGCGGCGATGCCCGCCAGTGCGGTGCCGTGCCCCAGACAGTCGATGTCCCCCCGCTGCCGGCCGTCGGCCGCCTCGGTGCCGCGGAGCACGCGTCCCGCCAGGGCGGGCGAGCTGCTGTCCACCCCGGAGTCGACTACCGCGATGATCAGCCCCTCGCCCCGGCTGCGCGTCCACGCGTCCTCGGGAGCCAGCCGCAGTTGCGCCCACGGCATTGCCCTGCCCGGCCAGTCCGAGACCGGCGCGCAGGCCGCGTTCGGCCGGCGGGCGCGGGGCGGCGACGGGGAGCGCGGCGGCTCCGCCGGCAGCAGGCCGTGAACCACGCGGTCGCCCACGGCGTCCCAGGGCAGCACCAGTAACCACCCGGCGCGCAGCACCGCCGGATCGCTGAGTACCTGGCCGTCGGGCTGGATGCGGTCGCGATTCCATTCGAAGATCTCCGCGTAGCGCCGGCTGTTGCCGAGGGTCCGTTCGGCGATGTCCGGCAGCTGTTCCGGCTTTCCGCCGAACAATTCGCGCACCACGTAGTACTTGACGTAGGTCGAGGCCTGTGCGGCACGGGCGAGGTGCCCCGCCGCGAAGGCCGGCGGCGCCCATGACGGCGCGACCATAGACAGCACGGTGACGAGCACCAGGCACAACCGACCGCCCGGACGGGCACCCCTCACTGCTCACCCTCGGACACCGCGATTCCTCCCCGAAGGCGCCTGTGCCACCCACCGACCCGGTCGACGTGCCGACCCCGAACATACCTAACGGTGAACCGGAACCGCTCCCGCACGTTGTACTGCCGGGACTGCCGTCGGGCGGCGGTAGCAGCCGCAGGGGCCGGGCGGCCGGATCCGTGCGGGCGACGGTGTTCGATCGAGGAGGCGTACATGACTGACCGCGTCGCGCGGTGGCGGGAACCGGCCGACCGGGCGCGTACCCGGATGGGCCGATACGCGTCGGTGGCGCTGGTGGCGGTTGCTCTCGCTGCCCCGGCACCCGCGTCAGCCCAACCTTCGGCCCCTGTGGCACCCGCCAGCTCGGCGTCCGCCCCGACGCCGCGACCCAGCGCTGTGGGCGCCGGCAAGGAGCTCTACTACGTGGTGCCGCCGCCTGTCGACGGGCAGCGGGAGTACCTGTTCCAGATCGCCGTGCGGACCCTCGGTGACGGGAACCGGTACCGGGAGATCTTCGAGCTCAACCAGGGGCGTCCCCAGCCGGATGGTGGGGCGCTCACCGATCCGACCCAGGTCCGACCCGGCTGGGTTCTCCGCCTGCCACCGGATGCCCGGGGTCCGCACGTGCGTACCGTCGCACCGACCGCGCCGAGCCCCACAGGTCAGGTCGACGTTGCCGCGCCGAACCGGTCTGCGGCCAGCACCGGCATGACCTCGCGGATCGCCGTCGCGGTCGTCGCGCTCGTGGTGATGGCCCTGCTGCTGGCGCTGATCCTGCGGCTGGCCCCGGCCCGACAACGGGCCGCGGCGCTCGTGTCCCGGCGTGCGGGGCCGGCCGACGGCAGCGCAAGAGGACGTCGTCGCGAGCGGGCGCACGTCCGGGCCGACGCCCCGGAGACTCCCGCAGCCGCGAGTGCGGCGCAGCCCGCCCCGGCCGCGCCCGCCCCGAGCGCCGAGGCGCTGGCGGAGACCGGGCACTTGAGCACGCCGGCATCGGAGGCCGCCGCGCTGGGCCCGATGGCGAGTTCCGGCCCGACCACCGCGCAACCGGAGCGGCACGTGGAGGTCGACGGATTCGTGCCGCAACCGCGCCCCGCGGACGTAATGGCCGAGCTGGTGGCGTTGGACGGGGATCCAGCTGACCGGCTGGGCGTGCGGCTGCTCGGTGTCGGCGAGATGGACGAAGCACCGTACGCGTGGCAGGAGTCGGACGGCGCGCCGTTGGCCGGTACCGTGCCGGTGGCGGTGGGACGCCGAGGACCGGAGGTGCTCTGGGTAGACCTCGCCCGTACTCCGGGGGTCTTCACCATCGTCGGCACGCCGGACGTGGCCCGGCAGCACGCCCTACGCATGGCCTGGCGGCTCCGGGACGCCGGCCTGGCGGTGACCGTAGTGGGTGACGTCCTCGGTGACGACCTGCCGCAGGGGTGCGAACGGATCAGCGCCTTCCCGCGTACCGCCGCGGAAGCCGAGCGAATGAGGGGCCCGGGAGTGGTCTTCTGCGGGGGACTGCGGGGCGCTGGGCTGGCGGTGGCCCGGGCGCTGCCCGAGCACAACGGACACCGGGTCGTCCCGGTGCTGGTCGGCAAGGTGCTGCGGGCCCGCTGGTCGGTGCTGGTCACCCCGGAGACCGCGGTGCCCGTGGCCACTGTCGGCCAGCCCACGGTACGCCGGCCCTCGCCGGGGGCCGGCGTCGTGCACGTCCCGCAGCCGAAGATTTCCGGACAGTGACGGCGTCAGGCGGACCGGCGCCGGCAGGGAGAGCGGCGGCGTTGAACCGGGACGAGGGCCGGCGCGTCGTCGTGGCAGGTGTGCCGCCGACCGGCGGGACAGGTGAGAGAGGACGGTCTATGACGGTCAGAGCGCGGGCCTGGGTCATGCTCGCCGTACTGCTCGGATCCCTCGCTGCTGTGCCGGTCGCCGGCCCCGCCCGCGCGGCTGCCTCAGCACCGGCCGAGGACACCTGGGTCAAGTACTACACCGTGCAGTCCTCCTATCAGGGGCAGCCGGAGAACCTGAACGCCATCGCCGCCCGGTTCCTCGACAGCCCCGGACGCGCCAGCGACATCGTGAACCTGAACGTGGGTCGCCGGCAGGCGGACGGTGGTGCCCTCGGCGCCGACGGCACGCTGCGGCCCGGCTGGTCGCTGATCCTGCCGTGGGATGCCGTCGGGGAGGGGGTGCGGTACGGAGCCTTGCCGCGTACCACCCCGGCGACCGACCCCACCGGTGCGGTCAAGTCCCCGCCCCGCGGCGGGACCAAGCGCCCCCCGGCGGATCGACCCGGCCGGGGGAAGCAGGGGCCGTGCCGTTCGACCGCCGCACCTCGCGACGGGGCGAACTGGGCGCAGCAGCGGATCGCGGCGGAGCAGGCCTGGCAACGGACCCGGGGACAGGGTGTGCTGGTCGCGGTGGTGGACTCCGGCGTGGACGGCCGGGCTCCGGAGTTGGCCGGCCGGGTAGCGCCCGGCGCCGACATTGTCGCCGGAAGCGGAAAGGGCAACTCGGACTGCCTCGGCTCCGGCACGGCCATGGCCGGCATCGTCGCTGCCGATCCGGGCGATGGCGCCGGTCCGAGCGTGGCAGGGGTGGCCCCGGAGGCGGTCATCCTTCCCATCCGGGTGATCGGTGACGCGCCGCGGGCCCGGGCCAGTGATGCCGCGACCGGCGTCGAGGTCGCGGTCTCCGCCGGGGCGAAGGTGATCGCCCTCGGCGCGTACGTCGACCTCGGGGACCGGCAGGTTGCGGCGGCGGTGGCGGCGGCGCTCAAACACGACGTCGTCGTCGTGGTCGCGGCGCCGACCCGTAACGCCGGCGAGAGCGCCGAAGCGCAGCAGCCGGCCGTGCCCGGCCTGATCCGGGTCGGCGGTGTGGGCCCACAGGGCCAGCCCGCTGCCGGCTACCGGCCGGGGGCGGTCGACGTGGTGGCACCCGGCATCGACGTGGCCAGCCTGGGTGTGGAAGGTGTCGGCATCCGGGCCAGCAGCGGCAGCCAGTACGCGGTGGCGTTCGTCGCCGGCGCGGTGGCGTTGGTGCGGGCCGGCTTTCCGAACCTCGACGCGGCCCAGGTGGTGCACCGCGTCAAGGCCAGCGCCGATGGTGCGCAGGCACCCGAACCGGCCACCGGGCACGGAATGATCAACGTCAAGGCGGCGGTCACCCTGCTCCTGCCGGAGGCCCCGTCCCCGGCCGCCGTACCGCGTTCGGGGTGGGGCGTCCAGCGCGTCGTCGCCCTCGCCCTGGTCACCCTGCTGGGCATGGGGGCGGTGGCGCTGCTGCTGCGCCGGCGCACGCCGTCGGCGGCCCCGTCGCGGTCCGCCGAGCCCGGGCACGGTCCGCGGTGAGCCGCAGTGGGGTGTCCGGGCGGGGCGGACAACGGCGGAGCCGGAGAAGGGCGTCCCTCGCCTGCTCGGTGCTCACCGGTGTGCTCGCCGTACCACCTCTCGGGCCGCAGTCGGTCGCACTCGCCGCGCCGGACCTGCTGCCGACCCGGTCCCCGAACGGCGGTCCGCCGGAACTCCCGACGGTGACCGACGGCTGCGTACCGCCCAGCGGCGTCCGGGCGACCGCCACCCCGCCGCCCCTGGCGCGGCTGAACCCGACGCTGGTCTGGCCGCTGACCCGCGGTGAGGGCGTGGTGGTGGCCGTGGTGGACAGCGGGGTGAGCGCCCTCGCCCGTGGTCTCACCGACGGCGCCGTGCTGACGGGACGTGGCGTGGCGGGCCGGCAGCGGGCCGACCGGGACTGCGTGGGGCGCGGTACCGCCCTCGCCGGTATCGTGGCCGCCCGTCCGGTCAGCGGCAGCGCGTTCCTGGGCATCGCGCCGGCGGCGAAGATCCTGCCGATCCGGATCGTCGACGGTGACGGCCGAGTCGCCCCGGGGGCGCTCGCGGCCGGCATCCGGGCCGCGACCGCAGCGAAGGCGGACGTGATCCTGATCGGCGTGGGTACTCCGACCGCCGACGCCGAACTGGCGGCCGCGGTCCGGGCGGCGATCGCCCGGGACATCGTGCTGGTCGCCCCCGTGGCTGACGCGAAGACGTCGCAGTCGGGCGGCTCAGGACCGGTCCCGGCGTGGTACCCGGCCCGGTACGAGGACGTGCTCGCCGTCGGTGGGGTCGCCGGGGACGGCACACCGACCGAAGCGTCGTCGCCGGAGTCCGGCGTGGACCTGGTGGCACCGGTCTCGGGGGCGGTCAGCCTCAGCCCGACCGGTGACGGGCACTTCACGGTGGGTGGGCCGGCCGTGGCGGCGGCCGAGGTGGCCGGGGCCGCCGCGCTCGTGCGCGCCTATCACCCGGATCTCGACCAGGCCGAGGTGCGACGCCGGCTGGAGGGCACCGCCGAGCCGCTGCCCGGCCGGCCTGGCCAGGCCGTCGGCCGCGGTGCGCTGGACCTGTACGCCGCGGTGACCGCTCTCGAGCCGGACGACGCCCCCGTGCTCATGGGGTCCGCCCCGCCGGTGGTCCTGCCGACCCGGCCGCCGACCCCGTCGTCGACCGTGATCGCCCTGGCCACCGTGGTGAGCACGGTCGTCCTCGCCGCGCTCACCACAGTGGCGGTGATCACCGTCCGGTGGGGCCGCCGTCGGCGTTGGCGACCGTGACCCCCGGCTGATCCGTCGACCCCGCCGGCGTGAGATACGGGGTCTGGATCAGCCGGGCACTGCGTCGGGTGCAGAGCAGCGCCCGCCCCGGCGGCAGGTGCCGGGGCTTGGTGTTGCCGAGCAGCGGGCCCTCGTTGGGCGGACACGACAGCGCGACGTCCGGGCTGTTGGTCTCCTGCAGGCGACGGATCAACGGGTCCATCGACACCCGCATGACCCCCGCCGCGCCCCGCGTCAGCACGAGGTGGAAGCCGATGTCCGCGCCGTGCGACAGGTATGGCAGCAACGGCTGGAGCGGGCTGTCGTGGCCGGCGAGCAGATCGTAGTCGTCGATGAGGACGAACAGCCGGGGCCCGGTCCACCAGTCCCGCCGGCGGAGCTGTTCGGGGGTGATGTCGGCGCCGGGCATCCGGCCGGCGAGGCCGGTGACCGCGTCGGCCACGGTGTGGCGGGTGGCGTCGACGGAGACGGAGTAGCCGAGCCGGTACGCCTCGGGGATGTCGTCGAAGAGCTGTCGGCGGAAGTCGACCAGCATGATGCGCGCCTGCTCCGGCGAGTACCGGTCGGTCACCGACCGGGCGACGTGGCGGAGCAGGTTCGTCTTGCCGCTGCCGTTGTCGCCCAGCACCGTGAGGTGCGGCAGCTCCGCGAAGTCGTGCCAGACGGTCTGCATCCGCGACTCCTCCAGGCCGAGGGTGATCCGTAGGTCACCGGTCGGCGCGGGCAGGTCCGCGGCGGGGAGCACCGCCGGCAGGGTCCGAACAGCCGGCGCCGGCGGGCCGGTCCAGAAGTCGTCGACCGTGGCGACGACGTGGCGTACCGCGTCGGCGAGGTCGTTCCCGTCCGCGACGCCGTCGATCCGGGGCAGTCCGCCCAGGAAGTGCAGTTTGTTCGGAGTTAGGCCGCGTCCGGGCGTCTGCGGCACGGTGGCGGCAAGCCGCAGGTCGATGGTGGAGTCGACGGGATCACCCAGCCGCAGCTCCAGGCGGGTGCCGATCTGGTCCCGCATCGCGTGGTGCACCTCCGACCACCGTGACGCGGTCAGCATCAGGTGGACGCCGTAGTTGAGGCCCTGCGCGGCGATCTGCCGGACCGTCGCCTCCAGCGCCTCGAAGTCCTGACGCAGGGTGAACCAGCCGTCGACGACGAGGAACACGTCACCCAGCGGGTCGTCGTCCAGCTGCCCCTGTGCACGCATCCGCCGGTATGCCGCCATGCTCTCGACGCCCAGCGCGGCGAAGCGTTGCTCGCGGTCGGTGATCAGCCCGCTCACCTCGGCCACGGTCCGGCTGACCCGGTCGACGTCCAATCGTCCCGCGACGCTGCCGACGTGCGGCAGGTCGGCCAACGCGCCGAGTGCGCCGCCGCCGAAGTCGAGGCAGTAGAACTGCACCTCCCGCGGGCTGTGCGTGAGGGCCAGGCTGCAGATCACGGTACGCAGCAGGGTGCTCTTGCCACTACGGGGCCCACCGGCGATGCCAACGTGCCCACCCACCCCGGACAGGTCCACGGCCAGCAGGTCGCGCAGCTGCTCGAACGGCTTGTCGATGAACCCCACCGGGGTCACGAGTTGACCGGTGAACGGCCAGTCGACGGCCCGCAGTCCGAGATCGGGGTCGGGCGCCAGCGTCGGCAGGAGCTGGTCGAGGGTGGGCGGGACGTCCAGGGGCGGCAGCCAGACCTGGTGGGCCGGCGGACCCTGGTCCACCAGCTGCGCCGCCACCGTGGCCAGGATGGTGACCTCGCCCGCCGTCTCCTCCGGAATCCGTTCGGGCTGCGGTGCCTCGATCGTGCGGAGGGCGACCGGGCCG
Source organism: Micromonospora sp. LZ37 (assembly GCF_059359015.1). Classification (NCBI taxonomy): domain Bacteria; kingdom Bacillati; phylum Actinomycetota; class Actinomycetes; order Micromonosporales; family Micromonosporaceae; genus Micromonospora; species Micromonospora sp. LZ37. The sequence continues at coordinate 529,767 of NZ_JCADBL010000003.1, forward strand.
AGCCGGTACGGCACCACCTGCTGCCGCACGATCTCCTGCCGGATGCGGGTGGCGGCGGCGCGGTAGGGGCCCGAGACGTACGCGGCCTTGAACCTGATCAGCGTGGCGACATCGGCGCGCAGGTAGCCGTTGCCGGGCGCGGCCGGCAACTCGTAGGCATCGGGCACCCCGATCACCGCGCGGGACTCCATCGAGGAGAAGGTCCGCAACCCGATCCGGTAGGACAGGTGGGATTCGAGTTGGCCGATTCGGCCGTCGTCGATCCGCTGGCTGGCCAGCAGCAGGTGCACGCCGAGGGAGCGCCCGAGCCGGCCGATCATGACGAAGAGGTCCATGAAGTCGCGGTGGGTCGCCAACAGCTCGCTGAACTCGTCGACGACGACGAAGAGCGTCGGCATCGGATCGAGCGGTTCGCCCTGCTTGCGGGCCCGTTCGTAGTCGAGCAGCGAGCTGTACCCGCCGGCGCTGCGCAGCAGCTCCTGCCGCCGGATCAGCTCCCCGTGCAGGGCGTCCTGCATCCGGCCGACCAGCGCGGCCTCCTCGGCCAGGTTGGTGATCAGCGCGGAGGTGTGCGGCAGTTCGTCGAGCCCGAGGAACGTCGCTCCCCCCTTGAAGTCGACCAGGACGAAGTTGAGCGTCTCCGACGAATGGGTGACCGCGAGGCTCAGCACCAGGGTGCGCAGCAGCTCGCTCTTGCCGGATCCGGTCGCTCCGATCAGGATGCCGTGCGGTCCCATGCCGCCCTGCGCGGACTCCTTGATGTCGAGCTCGACCGGGTTGCCGTCGGCATCGATCCCGATCGGCACCCGCAGCCGCTCACGGGCGCTGCGAGGCGCCCACAACGCGGACAGGTCGAGCCCCCGCAGGTCGGGGATGCCGAGCAGGGTCCCCAGGTGGAAGTCGGTCTTGAGGGTGTCCGTGGCGGCCTCCGTCACCACGCCGAGCCGGTACGGGGAGAGCAGCCGGGCCAGTACGGCGGCCTGCGTCTCGCCGAGCCGGTCGGGGCGGGCGAGCCGCTTACGGACCTCCTTGCCCACCCGGTCCCGCCGGACCACGAACAGGTCGTCGCCCTCGACGTGCAGGCAGAGGATCTGCTTGCCGGTCGGCGGGGTCGGGTCGTCGAGGTCGATGAGCAGGGCGTTGCGGTAACCGGCGGTGACCATTCGGCTACCGTTGCCTAGTCGGCCGCCGTCGCGGATCACCACGACGAAGGGCTCGTCGCGGGTGGGGGTGGCACCCGGCTCGTAACGGGGGCGGGCGGCGAACGCCTCGCCGCAGAGCCGCTCGATCTCCTCGATGCTGTCGCCGACCAGGCGCACCGCCCCGGCGGCGTCCTGCGCGGTGGGGTGCTGCGCGTGCGGCAGCCACTTCGCCCACTCCCAGGCGGTCAGCCCGTCCCCGGCGACGCAGAACGCGACCCAGACCTCCTCCGGCGCGTGGAAGGTGACCAGCTGGGCGAGGAGGGCCCGAACCGTCGCGCGGACCGCTGCCGGGTCGCCGGAGAACCGGATCTGGGCGAAACCGCGGAGGAACACCGCCGACGGCTGGTCGGAGATGGTGGTGTAAGCGCGGATGAACCGACGCAGCGACTTGGCCGCCAGGGGCTCCAGGTCCTCGATCGGCTTGGTCTGCATCGGGGTCATGCGTACCGCCAGGCGCTGCTCGCCGGTGCCCACCCGCAGTTCGAGAAAATCGGGGTGGCTCGCCCGGCGTTCCCACCGCCGCGAGGTCATCGCCACCGACCAGCACGACGCCGGATCTGGATGCTGCCAGCTGCTGGCCTGCCGCTGGCCGTGCACGTGCTGCCGGACCCGTCGCCGGTTCTGCGCCAGGTAGCGCAGGTAGTCCCGGCGGTCGCCGCCGAGCCGCTGCTTGCGTTCGAATCCGCCGAAGGCGACCTGGCCGACGACCATGCCGCCCATCGCGACGACCAGCAAGCCCATCATCACGTACGTGACCGGACCCCGGGACCCGCCGACGAACATCATCATCATGACGCCGGACATCAACGCCATCGGCAGCACCGTCATGGCCTGGCGCATGCCCCCGCCCTGCGCCTCCGGCAGCTCGGGCGGCTCCTGAAGGTCGATCTCGCCGGAGGGCATCGGTGGCCCACTGCGGCGTGCCGGACGGCGGAAGAGCACCGTACTCACAACTCAGCCCCCATCGGGCGGGCGTGGCCCGCCTGCTACGGAGCGCGCGCCGGTCCTTGCCCCGGCGCCGTCGCTCAGCCCTGCGTCGGGTACGACGGATGCCGGCCGTGCGCGGATCAACGGTGCGGGGGGCTCGGGGCGAAAAGTTTCTTCGCGATGAATTTGAACCGGGCGCGGTCAAACGCCGTCGAGGGAGCGTGACCGTCGCCACCCCACCCGCCGAGATGTGCCGCCTCGTCGTTGTCGCCCAGACCGGGCGGATCGAGGTCGCCGTGCCGGCCGACGTGCTGATCGGCGAGCTGCTCCCGGCCCTGCTGCACCATCTCGACGAGAGTCTGGCCGACGCCGGCCTGGAGCACGGCGGCTGGGTCCTGCAACGACTCGGCTCCGCGCCGTTCGACGAGGCGAGCACCGTGGCGGGAGCCGGGCTCCGCGACGGGGAGACGGTCCACCTCCGCCCCCGCGCCGACCAGATCCCACCGGTGCACTTCGACGACCTGGCCGACGGCATCGCCGTCGGAGTGCAGAATCGCGCAGGGCGCTGGCAGCCGGAGATGATCCGTTGGGTGGCGCTCGGCCTCTTCGGTCTCGTCGCTCTGCTCGTCCTGATCGTCGGCGCGCTGCCCGCGCCGGCGCTGGGGCGCATGCTTCTCGGCGCTGTCGCCACGGTGTGCTGCCTCGCCGGTGCCCTCGGCTTCACCCGCGCCGGCGGTGACCGGGCCTTCGGCCTGCTCTGCGCCGTCGCCTCGGTGGGCTTCGCCGCCGCGACGGGGGCCAGCGCACCCGGTCTGCGCTCCGCGGACCCGGCGGTGGCGCTGGGCGCGCCCGAGGTCTTCACCGCGGCGGTCACCGGCGCGGTCACGGCGCTGCTCGCCGCGGTCCTGGTTGGCTGGGCGGGACCGGTCTTCGCCGGGATCGCCACCGCCGGTGTCATCACCGCCCTGGGCGCCGGACTGGCCGTGTTCCTCCCGCTGTCGCAGGCGGCTTGCGCCGGCCTGGTGGCGGTCGTCGCCACGGTGGGCATGGTGGCGGTGCCGATGCTCGGCTTCCGGCTGGCGCGCTTCACCCTGGCCCCGCTACCGACCGCTCCGGAGCACCTGCAGGAGGACATCGATCCGGAGCCGAGCGAGCCGCTGCTGGCCCGGACGGCCGCCGCCGACCGGTACATGACCGGGCTGTACCTGGGCCTCGCGCTGCCCACCGCGGTCGCGCTGGTCCTGCTCGGCGCGGCCGACGGCTGGGCCCCGCCGACGCTGCTCGGCCTGGTGGTCACGACCCGGCTGCTGTCGCTACGGCCGATGACCAGCGCCTGGCACCGGTTCGCCTGCGCGCTGCCCGCCCTGCTCGGCGTCGCCGTCGTCGTGGTCGTGGCCGGAGCCCAAGCGTCCGCCACCATCCGGCTCGCCGCTGCCGCCGCGCTTCTGCCGGTTGGCGCCCTCCTGCTCTTCGTGGTGGGTCGGGTCCTGCCCGGGCGGCGGATCATGCCCTATTGGGGACGGATCGGTGACCTCCTGCAGTGGATCGGCGCCATCGCCATGGTGCCGATCCTGCTCACGCTTCTCGGCGTGTACGGCTTCGCCCGCGGACTGGGGGGCTGAGCCGTGCAGTCACGCCGCGACCAGGTGCAGGCTCAGACGTACGTGCTGGGCCGGTTGAGTGCGGCACTGGTCAGCGCCGAGCCGGACGGCCCGGAAAGTCCGCACCGCCGGTTGGTCGTCGGCACCCTCATCGGCCTCCTCGTGGCGACGCTGGCGGTGGCCGGGTTCGCAATCTTCGGGCTGCTCCGACCGGGTGGCGCCACCAGCTGGAAAGCACCCGGCGTGCTCGTGCTGGAGAAGGAGACCGGCACCCGCTACGTCTACGTCGACGGTGCGCTGCGACCGCTGCTCAACTACACCTCCGCCCGGCTGCTCTTTGGCAAGGCACCCAGGACCGTCTCCGTCTCGCAGCGGTCGCTGCGCGATGTGCCCCACGGGCAGCCGATCGGAATTGTCGGCGCGCCCGACGCGCTGCCCGCGCCGGGCACGGTGGCCAAGCAGGTGTGGACCGTCTGCGCGCTTTCCCGGCGCGACCAGGCGGGGGTGCTCTTCACCGGAACGACGCTGACGATCTCCACGTCGTCGCAGTCCCCTCCGGGCGAGCCGCTCGCCCGCGATCGCGCGGTCCTGGTGGCTGCGGGCGGGGACAGCTACCTGGTCTGGCAGGGGCGCCGGTTCCGGTTGGGCGCCGAGTGGTTGGCGCGGGTGCTCGGCTACGACCGTGACGCGGTCGCGGTGGAGGCGGCCTGGCTGGAGACGCTGCCGGTCGGTCCGGATCTCGCGCCGATCCCGGTGCCCGGTCGGGGCGGCCGGGGTCCGCTGATCGACGGTCGTCCGACCCGGGTGGGGCAACTGTTCCTGCTGCGTACCCCGGGTGCGTCGGAGCGTCGCTACCTGCTGCGGCGCGAGGGGTTGGTCGAGCTCGGCCCGTTGGCGTACGCCGTCGCCGCGGGGGACCCGGGGACGAGCCGGGCCTATCCGGGCGCGTCGGTCGTGCCCACCGAGCTGACGCCCGGCGCGTTGAGCCGTACGCCCGTCGTAGCGCAGCCGGCGCTCCCGGCCGACCTGCCCGAGACGCCACCGGCGGTGGCGGACCTGCCGGCGGGTAGGACGTGGTGTGTGGAGCAGGAACTGGCCGACGGCGCGGTGCGGGTGACGGCCCAGCGCATCGCCCCACCCGCCCCGGTGCAGGACGCACCGGGCATCGTCCGCACCGAGCGAAGCGCGAATGTGGTCGGGGTGTCGGCGGGGTTGGGTGGGCTGGTCGTGGCCGGCCGTCCCGGCCAGACCGCCGGGCCGGCGATGTTCCTCGTGACCGACGCCGGGGTGAAGTTTCCGGTCGCCGCGGACGCGGCGCGTCGGCTCGGTTACCAGCCGGAGCAGGCCTGGCCGGTGCCGCGCCGGCTGCTGGACATGCTGCCCACCGGCCCGGTCATCACCACCGCGTCCGGAGGGGGGTGACCACCAGCCGAGTGTGAGCAACGCAGGTCAGAACGCAATTCAACCAGGAAAGGTAGGCAACGAATGCCAGGTCAGCTCAGTATTGAGGAGCAGACTACCCAGAATCTCATGAACGCGTTCCGCGACACGGTCGAGAAGCTGGCGCAAGCGAGGGCCACGGTCGACGGTGCCAGGAACGACTTGGCGCACTGGACGGGAGCGGCTGCTGATCGCTTTCGGAACGGGCTCCAGGAAATCACCGACGGCATCAACAATATCGGCAACGGACTGAACCAGATCTCGGACGACATGGCGCGCTTCGCTGCCCTGACGGCGAGAACGGAGGACGACGCCATCGCTATGGCCGCCAGCGCCTCTCTGGCATCCGGGTCCGGTGGCGCGGCCAGCCCGGCCGCCGGTTTTGCTGGGGCAAGCTGGACCTGAGCGCATTTCTGCCGAAGAAAGCTTGATGAGAGGAACGACGATGGGCTATGAGATCGAGCCGCAGCGGGCCTACGCCACCGCCGATCAACTGGACAACGTCAGCATGGGGTTGAGGGCCGCCGTGGAGACCCTGCAGGCTAGGGTCAACGATTACCGCCAGGCGAACGCGGGTGAAAGCATCGAGGCTTACGCCGAGGTTCAGAAGAATTGGCACACGGGCAGTGACCAGGTGGAGAAAGGCAATGTGCAGGCCACCCACGCCCTCCGCACAATCGTCGGCAACTATCTCCGGGCGGACCGCAACGGTGCCGGGCTCTTTTCCTGACAGTTGCCGATAGGCGGGATGACTCCGGGTGGCGCGACACCAGCCCGCGCCACCCGGAGCGTCACGCCGGGCACCGACATCGACCAAGGGGTTAGGACATGCCGCCGAAGATCAAGGTCCATGAGCAGTTTCTTCGGGATCTGCAGAAGGAGCTGATGGACATTCGCAACCAGATACAGGCCGTCCGGGAGGGGATCAACCCGAACGACCCGAACCACCCGCAGGGATTCCCGCTGAACGCCATCAAAGTGCGGGCGGGCGGGTCGTCCGGCACCGAGGAGGGCCCCAGCACCGGAAACTTCCCCGCGGGGCAAAGCGTCCAGACCCGCGTCAGCTCGATCGGCCAGAAGGTCAACGGCAAGCTGGAAGGGCAGGACAAGACCCTCTCCAGGTACGCCCAGGGCTTGGGGCAGCTCATCACCAACTCCGGTGCCGCCGAGCAGAACAACCTCTTCACGACGCCCAGCTTCACTCCGCCCAACCTGCCCTGACCCAAACGCTAGAAGCCGTTGCGGCTTCGTGAGTAACCCCTGGATCTGTTTCGGAAGGATCGACGGTGACGCAGCCGAACCCGGACATCAACGGACTGGCTCCCTGGGAGCAGGGCCTCATCGCCGTGCTCGGTGCCAAGGGGATGGATCGGCGCACGTTCACCAACGGTCCCTGGATCAGCGCGGTCAGCTGGGGTTACATCACCGCGCGGAAGAACCACCCGTGGAACGACTCCATGGGTACGCCCGGCGCCAACGAGTTCACGATCTACCGCCGGACGGTGAGTGGCACCAGCGGGGCTCTACACTCGGCCTACTACGTCATCAAGGGACGCGTCGACTGGTACGCGGGCTCGTCCGGGGCGAGTCCCCACGAGCACTTCTTCAACGAGTTCTGGAACAACTCCCGCGACGCGATCTTCATGCCACCGAGCCCGTTGCCGCTCGACCCCGCGAGCTTCGACACGGCGGCGGAGACGATGTACAACCTGTCGATGTGGCTGGAGACCACGATGCAACGGCTCCAGCGACACATCGAACGGGTCCGCGGCGGCGAATCCCATTTCATGGGAGCGGCGGCCGAGGCCTACACCAAGGTCGTGGAGAACCTGCAGCAGGAGATGAAGCTGCTGCGCAGCGACATCGACACCAGTAAGAACTGGACGCAGATGCTGCACGAGAACGCGGACGCGGCCCGATCCTTCTGGCGTCGGATCGGCAGCGCGTGGCAGCAGTTCACCAGCGTGTCGACCTATCAACCCAGCGAGATGATCCGCCGGGTGATGGCGCAGATCGAGCAACACATCGATCAACTCGGGCAGCAGACCAATCATTACAACGAAAAAGCCATCGATGCGGGGTTGCTGACTTCCTGGGAACAGGTCAGCAGTTGGCCCATGGCGCTTGACTTCGGTGACGGCAGCAGGACGTACGACTTCAAGAACCCGGTGATGGCGCTCGGCGAGCTCAACCGGGACATGCAGGCGTACTTCGCCCGAGCAGTCTCGGCGTTGGACGACACCATGCGGTTGGAGTTCGCCAATCTGAGGAACAGTTTCAACAACACCATCCTCAACATGCACGACCCGCAGGACTACGTCCCGCCGCCGACTCCCGCCCCCGGGCTGCCGGGTCCCGGCGGTGGCGGTGGTATCAACCTTCCGCCTGGTGGTGCCAACCTTCCACCTGGTGGTGGTCTGAACCTTCCGCCGGGCGGCGGGAGGCTCGGTGGTCTGCCCGGTGGCGGCGGCTCCGACGGTCCGCCGGGTGGTCTGAACCTTCCGCCGGGCGGCGGGAGGCTCGGTGGTCTGCCCGGTGGCGGCGGCTCCGACGGTCCGCCGGGTGGTCTGAACCTTCCGCCGGGCGGCGGGAGCCTCGGTGGTCTGCCCGGTGGCGGCGGCTCCGACGGTCCGCCGGGTGGTCTGAACCTTCCGCCGGGCGGCGGCACCATTGGTGCTTTCGACCCGGACGGCGGCTCGGTGAACCTCGGAACCGGTGGTGGCGTGCCCCCCCTCGGACCGCCTGGTGGGCTTTCCCTCGGCGGTCTGGGTAAGCCGCCCACAAGCAGTGGTGGCGGCAAGGGCGGCGGCTCCGGATCCACGGGCGACCTCGACTCCGGCGACCCCGGCCCCACCACGATCGATGGTGATGCCTTGCCGGGCCCCGGTGCCGGCGCACAGCTTCCTAGCCTCGGTGGTGCTGAGGACGGTGCGGGCGGTGGCGCCACGAACCCACAGGGCGGTGTCACTCTGCCGGGTCTGGGTGGTGCCGAGGGTCCGGGGGCGGGTGGTTCGTTGCCGGGTCTGGGTGGTGCCGAGGGTCCGGGGGCGGGTGGTTCGTTGCCGGGTCTGGGTGGTGCCGAGGGTCCGGGGGCGGGTGGTTCGTTGCCGGGTCTGGGTGGTGCCGAGGGTCCGGGGGCGGGTGGTTCGTTGCCGGGTCTGGGTGGTGCCGAGGGTCCGGGGGCGGGTGGTTCGTTGCCGGGTCTGGGTGGTGCCGAGGGTCCGGGGGCGGGTGGTTCGTTGCCGGGTCTGGGTGGTGCCGAGGGTCCAGGTGCGGGTGACTTCCTGCCGGGTCTGGATGGCACGCCGGGGCCGAGTGCTGGCGGCGCCCTGCCGGGCTTTGACGGTCAGGGCATCGGTTCGGCGGGTGGCGGCACGTCGACCGGCGGCTGGAATCCGGCCTCCAACACCACGCCGCCACCGACTGGGCTCATGGTCGGTCCTCTGGGCCCGGCGCCAGCGGGGATCAATGGCACCGACGGCGCTCCCGGCGCGGCGGGCTTTGCCGGGGGTGCCGGGTTCCCACCCATGATGCCGCCGATGGGCGGAATGGGCGCCGGCGGCGGCAACGAGAGCAAGGACCGCGATCGCACCACGTGGCTGGCCGAGGATGAGGAGGTCTGGGGGACAGACCCGGACGTCATGCCCTCGGTCATCGGCCGCGACGACGTACCGGACATGCCGGCGGAAGAGTTCGAGCCCTGGTCGCCTGCCCCGTCGTCGGCACCGGCTGCACCTAAGCGTCCGGCCCGCGGCACCGGCCGCGGTTACTGAGTGAGGAAAGTGATCATGACAAACCCTCTGCACGACCACCTGGAGCAGGCGTACGCCGAGCTCGCCGAGAAGAAGGCCGCCTTCGCTGGGTTCGAGCGGGAGATGGCTGCAGGCAGAAGCACGGTGAGCGCCAAGAACCGGGCACTGACCGTGACGGTCGACGCCGCAGGGGATCTGCAGGAGGTGAAGTTCCCGACGAACGCCTACCGGAAGATGGCGCCGGCAGAGCTCGGACAACTGCTCGTCGACACCATCGGCACGGCGCGGGAGCAGGCTCGCGAGAAGGCGTTCGGCCTGCTCGGGTCCCTGCTACCGGCAGGGACGCCGATCATGGAGATGCTGAGCGGGCCGGTCGATCTGGACTCGATGATGGATGAGGCCATGCGCCCGTTCAAGCAGTTCAGGCCCAGCGACGGGCAGCCCACGAGCGAGGAAGGTGCGAAGTGACGCAGGTGCTGGGTGCCGACTTCGACAAGCTCAGGGGCAGCGCCTTCGCCCCCTCGCAGGCCGCAGCGCGGGCGATCGAGGAGCAATTCGTGAACAACGTCAGGGCGGCCATGCCCCTGACCACTCGCGAAGGATCCAAAGAGGACAAGGAGATCGTGGCGCTCGTCGAAAGCTTCAACAGGGGGGCGGCGCAGATGTTCGAGTTGCTGGGACTGGTTGCCGGCGGCCGCAGTGAGGCCGTGGATGCGCTTCGCGAGCTCGTGTCGCGAGCGGAAGAGGCCAACACGGTAAACGCTAACGGCAGCGGCCGTCACTGAGCGGCTGTCCGCGGAAACGGGCGGAGAGGCCGCGGGGTTGACCCCGTGCCTTGGGCATTGACTGATTGAGGGGGCAGCGGGGGTTATGGGCCTTGACATTGATGGGCCCACTGCTGAGTTCTTCAAGTGGCTGACGGGGGAGGAGTTCCCTGCGGT